>CAKTGQ010000005.1 GCA_934561555.1 uncultured Faecalibacterium sp.
GGCCTTGAGGATCGCCTGACCGCCCGCGTGGGGCTGCTTTCCGGCGGTCAGCGGCAGGCGCTGACCCTGCTGATGGCTACCATGAACAAGCCCAAGCTCCTGCTGCTGGACGAGCACACCGCCGCACTGGACCCCAAAACGGCGCTGAAGGTGCTTACTCTTTCGGCACGCATCGTGGAGGAGAACCACCTAACCACCATGATGATCACCCACAACATGAAGGATGCCATCAAATACGGCAACCGGCTCATCATGATGCACGAGGGCCATATCATCTACGACGTGGCAGGGGAGGAAAAGCAGAAGCTGCACGTTTCCGACCTGCTGGCAAAGTTCCAGATTGCCAGCGGCGGCGAGTTTGCCAACGATCGCATGATCCTGTCCAATTAAACTGATACAAAAGGGCGTTCCGCCTGCAATCAGATGGAACGCCCTTTTTCAATAGTCAAAAAACAGGCTCCCCGCCCATGGCAGGGAGCCTGTTGCTATATGCGGCTTACCGCTTGATATCGTAGTTCATGTTCATCAGGTTGCGGATGGTGCTCACATCGTCGGTGATGTTGGCATCGCCGTGGATGGTGTGCTTGATGGCGCTGCTTGCCACCGCAAAGTTGATCATATCCATGGCCTTGTAGTTGTGCAGCATGGCGTAGATCAGGCCGCTGGCAAAGGCGTCGCCGCCGCCCACGCGGTCCAGAATGTTAAAGGTGTACAGCTTGCTCTCGAAGGTGTGCCCCTCGTACCACATAAAGGCCTTCAGGCTGTTCTCGCTGCCACTGTGGGCGTAGCGCACATGGCGGGCAATGCACTTCAGGTTGGGGTAGCGCTCGATAAACCGCTGGAAGATCTCGTCCTGCTGCTCGTAGCTGGGCTGCAGGGGCACGCCGTCCTTCCAGTCGCCCTTGCTGTGGTCGTTTTCGTCCTTCCACAGGTGGTAGGGCTCAATGCCCATCAGCACATCCACATAGGGCAGGCACTCGGTACAGAAGTCCCGTGCTTCCTCCCAGGTCCACAGGGTGGAGCGGAAGTTGCCGTCAAAGCTTACGGTCAGGCCCTTCTTCTTGGCAACCTTCAGCATATCAAGGATCAGGCTGCGGCAGTTGGGTGCCAGTGCCGGGGTAATGCCGCTGAGGTGCAGCCAGTCAAAGCCCTCCAGCAGAGCGTCCAGATCTACCTGAGAAAAATCGTACTCGGTAATGGCGCTGTGCTTGCGGTCGTAGATGACCTTGGAAGCGCGGATGCCGTAGCCGGTCTCCAGATAATAAGTACCCAGACGGTTAGAAGGGGTCTCGTCCGGCTCGGTCAGAATCATGGGGGTGCAGTGCACATCGTTGGAGCGCAGCCAGCGCACAGCGCTCTTGCCCAGACTGTTGTTGGGCACTACGCTGAAGAAGGTGCTGTCCACGCCAAGGTTTGCCAGCGCCAGCGCAATGTTGGCCTCACTGCCGCCGTAACTGGCTTCAAAAGCCGATGCCATGCGGATCTTTTCGTAGTTCGGCGGGGTCAGGCGCAGCATGATCTCACCACAGGTGATGAACTTCTGGCCATTGGGCTCGCTGCCAAGGATCGGATTGAAATGTTCCATAAAGCTCCTCCTGATGACGTTGCGGGAATCCGCAACTATTAACACATCGTTGTATCCATTATAGTGCGTTCCCGGACAGAATGCAAGCGTTTGCACGCGCAGGCAAGAGAAAATAAAACCGAAAATTTGGTAAAGTTGCCGAAAAAGCTGCTCTGCCGCAGCATCACACCCCGGTCAGGTCAAAGCTGGGGGTGTATTCCTCCTTGGCACTGCTCTTCTGCTGCATATAGCCCTGTACAAGCCCCTTGTCCATGGCGTAGTTCACCACCCGGCGGTATTCGTAGGTGGTGATGCGCCGCCCGATGCCGTGCTCTGCGGCCTTGTAGAAGGGGGTGTACTGGCTCATAACGCTGGGCAGAAAGCACCCGGGGTCGGCGTTGTTCCACGCAGCCATCTGGTCCAGCACGGCAAAGCTGTCCTCCACATGACCCGGCAGCGCCAGATGCCGCAGGATGACCCCCTTTTGCAGGATGCCGTCTGCATCGAGCACCGGATGCCCGGCCTGCGCCATCATGGCTTCGATGGCGGGCTTAGCCTCGGCAAAATAGTCCGGCGCGGCGGAAAGCTCGGCGGAAAGGGCAGAGGACACATATTTTAAATCAGCCAGCCAGATGTCAATGTACCCGCGCCACGCCTCTACGCTTTCCACCGTCTCGTAGCCGCCGGTGTTGCACACGATGGGCAGCCGCAGCCCTTTGGCGCGGGCAATGTCCAGCGCGGCAATGATCCACGGTTGCCACTGCCCGGGGGTGACCAGATTGATGTTGTGTGCGCCCTGCGCCTGCAAATTTAAAAAGATCTCGGCCAAGTGCTCCACCGTGATCTCTTTGCCCAGCCCCTCGGCGCTGATGGGGTAGTTCTGGCAGAAGCAACACTTGAGGGTGCAGCCGGAAAAGAACACCGTGCCGCTGCCCCTTGTGCCGCTGATGCAGGGCTCTTCCCAGTGGTGCAGGGCGGCGCGGGCAGCTTTCAGGGTAGCGCCCGCCCCGCAGAAGCCGGTGCGCCCGGCGGCACGGTTTGCACCGCAGCGGCGGGGGCAGAGGGTGCAGCAGGTGGGAACGGAAATGGTTTTCGGCATAATATCCAAAGTCCTTTACTTAAAAATTTCGTATTCAGTATACCACTTTTGGTGCCATTCGTGCTATACTGAAATACAGAGAAACGATAATACAAAAAACGCAACATCTTTGCAGGGCAAAGACTGCGTTATGATGGAGGAGACCATGCGCACCGAAACCGATGAGATCCGCGATAATCTGAAGTATCTGACCCTGCTGGCCAGAGATTACCCCTCGCAGGCGGCGGCTGCCAGCGAGATCATCAGCAATCAGGCGCTGCTCAAGCTGCCCAAGGGCACCGAGCATTTCATGAGCGACCTGCACGGCGAGAACGAAGCCTTTGTGCACATCCTGAACTCTGCCTCCGGCGTCATCCGGGAAAAGGTGGATGCCGTACTGGGCGATACCATGCCGGAAGCAGCCCGTGCCGAGCTTGCCACCCTGATCTACTATCCCACCGAAAAGCTGCCCCAGCTCAAGGCACGCTGCACCACCGAGGATGCGCTGGAGCAGTGGTACACCCAGACCCTTCTCCAGCTGATCGACATCTGCCGTCTGGTGTCCTCCAAGCACACCCGCGACCATGTGCGCAGCTGTCTGCCCTCCAGCTGCGGCTATATTCTGGACGAGCTGCTCCACGCCCACTTTGAGGATCACGATAAAGACCTGTACTACGGCCAGATCGTGGGCAGCATCATCGAAAATGGCCGCGCCGACCGCTTTATCGTGCGCCTGTGTGAGCTGATCAAGCACCTGGCGGTGGATAAGCTGCATATCGTGGGCGACCTGTTTGACCGCGGCCCCCGCCCGGACATTATTCTGGATCTTCTGATGCGCCACCATAACGTAGACATCCAGTGGGGCAACCATGACGTGGTATGGATGGGTGCTGCCGCCGGCAGTCCCATCTGCATCTGCACCGTACTTAAAACTACGCTGGCCTACCACAACCACGGGATGCTGGAGGACTGCTACGGCATCAATCTGCGGCACTTGCAGCGTATGGCGGAGCAGTTCTACGGCGAGGACGACCTTTCCATCTGGATGCCCCACACGGACGCCGCCCGCGGCCCCTATACGGAAGGAATGCTCCACCGCTGCGCCGTGATGCACAAGGCCATCTCCATCCTCATGTTCAAACTGGAGTGTCAGGTCATCGACCGCAACCCGGATTTCCAGATGCAGGGGCGGGATTATCTGCGCCGTATCGACTGGGACGCCCACACCGTGCAGGTAGGGGAGAAGCGCTATCCTTTGCGGGACACCTCCTTCCCCACGGTAGACCCGGCCGACCCCGCAAAACTGAACGCGGACGAGCAGCTGGTGCTGCGCAAGTTGGTGCAGTCCTTCCGGCAGAGCGAAAGATTACAGCAGCACATTGAATTTTTGTACGCCAAGGGCAGCGTGTACCATATTGAAAACGGCAATCTGCTCTACCACGGCGCTGTGCCCATGAACACGAAGGGCGGCTTTGCGGTGGAGCACTTTGAGGGACGCCGCTACTCCGGCCGTGCCCTGATGGATTACTGTGACGCCCGCGCCCGCCGTGGTTACTACGGGGCAGAGGGCAGCGCCGCCCGCCAGAGCGGACAGGATTTTCTGTGGTATCTGTGGTGCGGTAAGCTTTCGCCGCTGTTCGGCCGCAGCGCCATGACCACCTTCGAGCGGCTGTATATCGCCGACCCCTCCACCCATACGGAGGTCAAGGACCCCTATTATAGCTGGTACAACGACGAAGCCGCCTGCCGCCGCATTCTGGCAGAGTTCGGCCTGCCGGGCACGAGCCATATCGTCAACGGCCATGTGCCGGTGCAGGAGAAAAACGGCGAAAGCCCCATCAAGGGCGGGGGCCGGCTGGTGGTCATCGATGGCGGGTTCTGCCGCGCCTACCACGAAAAGACCGGCATTGCCGGGTACACGCTGGTGTATTCCAGCCGCACCATGTCCCTGCGCACCCATCAGCCCTTTGAAAGCGCAGAAAAGGCGGTGCGGGAGAACCTGGACATCCTATCCCAGAAGAACATTCTGGAAACCGAAAATCATCGCATCCTCGTGGAAGATACGGACGAGGGCGAGGTGCTGCGGGAGCGCGTGCATGACCTTAAGCAGTTGGTAACGGCCTATCAGTTGGGCTGGATCCCGGAAGCGCGGTGCGAGGATCACGTTTGGTGATATCGCCAAAGGGTAAAATCTGGGTCATCTTTGGTCAAAATTGATGAAAATTTCAATAAATTTTTGGAATATCCGCGTGTAATCTGGGCAAAACAGAAAATAATGAAACATGTACAAATCGGGCTTTGCTTTTTTGTGGAAGTAGTGTATAATAGGATAGTTATAAAACCGCCCCTGTGTTGGTGAATCTGTACACCTTGGCGGTACAAGTAACGAAATGGAATGCTTTCAGTAGCCTTAACAGGCCTGTGGCACAGGCCTTTGACAAGGAGATCATAAAAGTGGAGAAATTTGTTATTACCGGCGGTAAGCCCCTGCACGGAGAAGTGACCATTTCCGGCGCAAAAAATGCGGCTGTGGGTATTCTGCCTGCTACCATTCTGGCAGCGGATGTCTGCGTGATTGAAAACTTGCCCGATATCAGCGATGTGTCGGTCAGCCTCAAGATCCTGAGCACCCTTGGTGCACAGGTGAAGATGCTCAACCGCAACACCTACGAGATCGATACGCGGCATCTGGTCACCACCAATGTGCCGGACGATCTGTCCCGTCAGATGCGCGCCAGCTACTATTTCCTTGGCGCACTGCTTTCCCGCTTTGGCAAGGCACAGGTGGCCATGCCCGGCGGCTGCAATCTGGGCCCCCGCCCCATCGACCAGCACCTGAAGGTGTTCAGCGCACTGGGTGCAGAGGACAGCGTGGACTACGGCATGATCACCGTGCGCTCCAAGCAGGAGCTGACCGGTGCCCATATTTTCTTTGATAAGGTCAGCGTGGGCGCTACCATGAACGGTATGCTCTCTGCGGTCATGGCCAAGGGGCAGACCATTCTGGAAAACTGCGCCAAGGAGCCCCATGTGGTGGACTTGGCAAACTTCTTGAATATGTGCGGCGCAGACGTGCGCGGTGCCGGTACGGATGTTATCAAGGTGCGCGGCGTGGAAAAGATGCACGGCTGCACCTACAGCATCATCCCGGATCAGATCGAAGCCGGCAGCTACATGGTGGCTGCTGCTGCCACCGGCGGCGATGTGCTCATCAAGAACGTCACCCCTAAGCACCTGGAGCCCATCACGGCCAAGCTACGCCGTGCAGGGGTCACCGTGGAAGAATTTGACGATGCTGTGCGGGTGTCCCGCACCGGCGATATTCTGCCGCTGAAGATCAACACCATGCCGCACCCCGGCTTCCCCACCGATATGCAGCCCCTGATGGGTGTGCTGCTGAGCGTGGCCAAGGGCACCAGCACCATCACCGAGAGCGTGTGGGACAACCGCTTCCGCTACGTGGACGAGCTGCGCAAGATGGGTGCCAGCGTGCAAGTGGACGGTCAGGTGGCCGTGTTTGAGGGCGTAGAAAAGCTCAGCCCCGCACCGCTGCGCGCCTCCGACCTGCGTGCCGGTGCTGCTATGGTGGTGGCCGCTTTGATGGCCGATGGCACCAGCGAGATCGAGGAAATCGGTCATATCGAGCGCGGCTACGAGAATATCGTGGAAAAACTGCGTGGTCTGGGTGCAGAGATCAGCAAGGTGGAGCGGATGCCCGCTGCACTGGAACAGGCCCTGTAACACAAATAAAAAACAAACAGCCTGCCGTAATTTTGTGCGGCGGGCTGTTTTCAGGTGGTAACATAAGAGGTTTTCATGGCAGAGTTCATTTCATTGTATTCCGGTTCCTCCGGCAACAGCAGCGTGGTGCGCTGCGGCGCGCAATACCTCATCGTGGATATGGGCAAGGGCGTGCGCACCACCACGGCAGCGCTCAAATCGCTGGGGCTTGCCGTCAGCGATTGCGCGGGCATCCTTGTCACCCACGAGCACAGCGACCACGTCAAGGGGCTTTCCACCTTCCTGAAAAAGAATCCGCTGCCGGTGTATGGCGCAGCGGCTACGCTGGATTTTCTGGATGCCAACGACATCGTGCCCGCCAACTGCGCGCTGAACACGCTGGAGGGCAGGGAAGAGGACATCGGCTGCTTCGGGGTGCAGTCCTTCCCCACCAGCCACGATGTGCCCTGCGTAGGCTACCGCATCCACACCCCGGACGATAAGACCATGACCATCGCCACCGACCTTGGCACCCTGACCCCGCCGGTGCACGAGGCGCTTTCCGGCTGCGACCTTGTGGCACTGGAAAGCAACTACGACCTGCACATGCTGCGCAGCGGCCCCTACCCTTACTATCTGCGCGCCCGCATCGAGAGCGTGCGGGGACACCTTTCCAACGACGAGTGCTCCGCAAAACTCTTGGAGCTCATCCAGAGCGGCTGCAAAAAGTTCGCTCTGTGCCATCTCTCGCAGGAGAATAACACGCCCAGCCTTGCCTTGCAGACTGTGTTCACCACCTTGGGTGCAGCCGGTGTCGTGCCGGAAAAGGACTGCATCGTGCAGGCACAGCGCCGCAACGAGGTAAGCCCTGCATTAGAGTTCTGATTTGTCAAACAATAAAGCCATCTGCAACAGCTGATCCCGAGGGTTTCAAACTCCGGTCATGCTGCGGCAGATGGCTTTTTCTTTGTGCGGTGATCCGCACTTATTTTGCAATTGTTTCTCTCAAAAAATGTGCAACTCCGGCAGAAATGAAACGACTTATTCTGCGGCCTTCTGAATACGAATGTCTTCCCCAGCAAAGTTGAAGGGGGTGAAGGCGGAAAGACGGCTGGAAATTTTTTCGGTATATCGCTTTTCCAACAGTGTGCCGTCCATGATGTTGGTGGTTATAATGGTGGGAAACCCGGCCCCCAAACGATTGTTCAGAAGACTGTAGAATACAGTGATAAAATAGGGGGTGACGAATTCAGTACCTAGATCGTCCAAAATCAGCAGGTCAGTGGTGGAGGCGGTCCGCAGTAGGATATCAGCATCTTCAGAAGAGTCAAAACGGGAGTCCTCAATTTTGCTGAAGAAATCCGGGCTAGAAACGTAGATCACATCATAGCCCTTTGCTAGCACCAGACCCGCAATGGCTAGAGCAGCGTGAGTCTTGCCTAGTCCCGCATTGCCAACTAGCATTAGGCTTTCGTTTTCCCGGGGATCAAAGTCCTCAGCGTAGTCCCGCAGACCCTGAAGCAACTGACCCATATAGGTGCGAATATTTATACCACTGCCGGGCTCAATCTGGTTAGGATAGTAATTCAGCTGCATGGTGTCAAAGCTGGAGATGGACAGACTGGACAGCTCTTCGATCTCCTTGCGGCGCAGCTGCTGCATCACCCGGCGCACACAATCACAGGTATGACCGTCCACTGTGCCAGTGTCCGCGCACCGCTTGCAGGTGAACTTCGGCTCCAACGCATCCGCAGGGCGTCCGCTCTCAGCCAGCAGAGTGGTCAACTTCTGCTTTGCTGCCGCAAGTGCAGCGGCAGCCTCGGTGCGGTCCTTGCCAGAAGCTCCGGCAATCGCGCAGCGGATGCCCCGCACCCGCACCTCCTCTTCGGCGTGGCGCAGCCCGGGGATAGCGGCTTCAGCTTCGGCCTGTGCATCCTGCGCCAGTGCGCGGGCGGTCTGCCGCCGCATGGCTACGGTGCGCAGTGCCTGCTGATACAATTCGTTTTTGGTATGCATACAGTTACCTCACAAGGACACCACTCAGGGTGTCGTTTTCTTTTTGAGTCGGTTGAGCGAAGTAGCCAGAGAGGTATTTCGTAGAAAATTGTTTCCGCTGGGCGTGTCGCGGTCTACCCGGATATTCCGGCTGGCACCGGCTGCGGCCACCGGGCCGCGCACATCGTGGATGTTGCGCAGACCCTTGGCGTTCCATGTTTTAAGGATGCTGTTCCAGTACCACAGATCCCGCTTGGGGCCGGCCTGTACAGCGGCTTCCTGCACCATGGCGTCATCGTAGCAGTACACCTCGTACCAGCGCGCAATGGCCTTGCGCCCGCCCAGCGTCAGCTCCTCGGGGGTGATCTGCAGCAGGCTACTGACGTACTCCTCGCGGCACTGGCGCAGCGCCAGCAGCTTTAAGTGGGCGTCAGCCTGCTCGCCGGTCTCTACGCCCTCGGCGCGCCAGACCTTCAACTCGTGGGTCACGGCAGCCATGGTGCGCTTGCCCCGGCTGGCCACATAGGCCACGCAGAGCATCACAGCTTCAGGAGCAAAGCCCTCCTGCACATATAGGTTCACCAGCTTTTCCATCTCGGTGTGGGTCAGCGGACGGGCAAAGCTGGTCTGCCCGCAGTCGATCAGGCTGGAGATCATGGGGTCGGTGCGGCTGGCAGCAGCGATTTCCGCCCAGCGCATAGGGGCAGGAGCGCTGGGCTCTGCGCCCGGGGCGGCGTTTTCCTCGTAGCGCTCCAAAAGCCCCGCACCCGCCCAGAAAGCCAGCGCACTTTCTGCACTGATGCGGCTGCGCAGCTTGAGGTCGGCGCAGATCTTGTCCGGGTCGGTCACGCCGGTGGCCAGCACATACAGCGCCACCCGCACATTATATTCTTCAGCAATGCCCAGCTTGGAGAATACCAGCTGCGGCACGGCGATGGTATCGCCTTTCAGTTCTTTCAAACGGTAGATCATGGTTTCCTCGTTCGGTTCATTCGTTGGCAGTATCCGGCTCGGCGGGCGGCTCCCACGGGTCGCAGTCCATCATGTCCGGGCAGTTGTTCCAGCGCTCCGGCTCGGCATCGTAGGCGTCCTTCAGATACTGCGCGGCGGCGGTGCGTCCTTCGTCCGTAAGCGGAAATACCTCCCGGCGGCGCAGGGCGGGGTCGGTCTTGTCGATCGTCCAGGGCGCGGGCCAGTAGTCCACGGTGAGGATCTTTTCCTCCTTGGTGGCATCCGCGCCGCCGTCCGTGTCCGGCACGGTGCGCTTGCCCGGCGTAAGTCGGTAGCGCAGCCCGGCTTCGTTGCCGCTGTAATCATTCTTGCACAAAAAGTAGTGCAGCAGGGGAACAAAGATCATGGTGCAGCTCGTCCTTTCCGGCAAAAGGCACGGCCTTTTGCGCAATCAATTCTATTATAAAGCCGCCGGGATAAAATGCAATAACTTTTTGTGAAACTCTCTCGCAAAAGCTGCCTCGCTTACAGGAAATCCGGCCTTGACAGCACCGCAGAAATATGGTAAAATATTGCCTGTTGCAGCAGATGTGCAATGTGCTACTGTGGCTCAGCTGGTAGAGCAGCTCACTCGTAATGAGCAGGTCGCCTGTTCGAATCAGGTCAGTAGCTCCAGAGAGAAACCCCCGAAAGTTGGCTTGTGAAGCCAGTTTTCGGGGGTTTTTGTTTGTGTGGAAAAGCAAGGCCGCCGCACCCTGCCCGGAAAACTCCGGCGGCAGAATGCGGCGGCGTATTGTTCCCAAAAAACTTACTTAGAGATCTTCTGGCCGATCCAGATGCAGATGCAGGCACCGATCACCGAGATGGCAAAGGAAGAAAAGCTGCCGGAAGCGTGGATGCCCAGCAGGCCGAACAAAAACTCGCCCACAAAGCTGCCCAGCACGCCCATCAGGATGTTGCGGCCAAGGGAAGTCTCCGTGCCCATAAAGCGCCCGGCCAGATATCCGGCCAGTGCACCCACCAGTACGCCCACAAAAAGGGAAGCCAGCACGCCCACCAGCGTCAGCAGGCCGGTCAGACAGCCCACCAGCACGCACAGCAGGGCAACAATCAATAAAATGGTTAAGGTAATCATAAGTTATACCTCCTAAAGTTACTGTTCTGCCTACTGCCCGGCGGCTTCGCGGGCGGTGCGGCAGATGTCTTTCAAACAGCATTTTTCACATTCCGGCTTGCGGGCATTGCACACCGCACGTCCGTGCATCACAAAGCGGTGGCAAAGGTCGCTGCCTTCCTCCGGCGGGATGATCTTCCACAGCGCCATTTCCACCTTCTGCGGCTCTTTAATGCCGTCCACAAGGCCGATTTTATTGCACAGCCGGATGCAGTGGGTGTCGGTAACGATGGCGGGCTTGCCGAACACATCCCCCATGATGAGGTTTGCGCTCTTACGCCCCACGCCAGGCAGGGCAAGCAGCTCGGCAAAGGTGTCGGGCACCCGGCAGTCGTACTTGTCCCGCAGCATCCGCATACAGGCCGAGATGTCCCGCGCCTTGGAGTGTCCCAGCCCGCAGGGCTTGACGATGACTTCAATGTCCTCCGGTTCAGCAGCAGCCAGCGCCGCTACGCTTGGGTATTTTGCAAACAGCTCCTCCACCACAATGTTCACCCGGGCATCCGTGCACTGGGCGGCCAGCCGCACGCTGACCAATAGCTGCCACGCGTGGTCGTAGTCCAGCGTGCAACCAGCATCCGGGTATTCGGTCTTGAGACGCCGGATGACCTCCAGCGCCAGTGCTTTTTTTGCGGTAAGGTCCTCCGGGGCTTTTTTTCGTACCGGCATGGGACAAACCTCCTTCAAAAGGGAATACCTGAATCATACCATGTTTGACAGGATTTGTAAATGTTTGCAGAGCATTATCTGAGAATGATTTTCAGAAAAGCCCTTGTTCTCCTTTTCTAAATGCGTTATACTATATAAAAAGTGCCTTGCGGGCAGGGAAGGAGAACCCATCATGAATGAACCACTTGCGCAGCGCCTGCGTCCCAAAACGCTGGCGGATGTGTGCGGGCAGCAGCATCTGCTGGCTCCGGGGAGGGTATTCCGCCGCACCATTGAAAGCGGGCGCATTCCTAACATGATCTTTTACGGCCCCTCCGGCACCGGAAAGACCACGGTGGCACGTATCATTGCTGAGAACAGCGGCATGACCCTGCACAAGCTCAACGGCACCTCCTGCGGCACCGGGGATATCAAGGCGGTGCTCAAGGATATCGGCACGCTGGCAGCGGCGGGCGGTATCCTGCTGTATCTGGACGAGATCCAGTACCTGAACAAAAAGCAGCAGCAGAGCCTTTTGGAGTGTATCGAGGACGGCAGCGTCACCCTGATCGCTTCCACCACCGAGAACCCCTATTTCTACATCTATAACGCGCTGCTTTCCCGCTGCACGGTGTTTGAGTTCAAGCCTCTTGCCGCAGCGGACGTGGAGCGCGGGGTGCGCAACGCCGTGCAGCGCCTTTCCGAAGGGGAGCAGGTGCCGGTGTGCATGGACGAGGATGCCTGTGCTTATCTGGCCGAAAGCGCCGGGGGCGATCTGCGCAAGGCGCTGGGCTGTCTGGATTTTGCAGTTACGGCAGCGCCGGTGGAAAACGGAGAAAAGCGCATCACCTTAGATATGATCCGGCAGGTCACCCGCCGCACCGCCATGCGCTACGACCGGGAGGGCGACGACCACTACGACATCGTTTCCGCCTACCAGAAGTCCATGCGCGGCTCTGACCCGGACGCGGCGCTGCACTATCTGGCACGCCTATTGGAGGCGGGAGACCTGCCCTCTGCCTGCCGCCGGTTGATGGTGTGCGCCTGCGAGGATGTGGGACTTGCTTATCCGCAGATTATCCCCATCGTCAAGGCGGCGGTGGATGCCGCCAACATGGTGGGTCTGCCGGAAGCGCGTCTGCCGCTTGCAGATGCAGTGATTCTGGTAGCCACCAGCCCCAAATCCAACAGTGCCCACGATGCCATCAACGCAGCCATTGCGGATGTGCAGGCCGGGCGCACCGGCCCCATCCCGCGCCAGCTGCAAAACAAGCACTTTGACGGCGAGGATGCGCTGGTAAAGGGGCAGAACTACAAATACGCCCACAGCTACGCAAACCACTGGGTGCAGCAGCAGTACCTGCCAGATGTACTGAAGGATACAAAATACTATACCTTTGGCGACAACAAGACCGAACAGACCGCCCGGGCGTACTGGGCAAAGATCAAAGGGGAAGAAAACGTCTGAACCGTGTGAAAAAGGAGGATGGATATGCGTTACTCAAAACAGCGGGAGCTTGTCATGCGGACGGTGGAGCGGCTGTGCGACCACCCGACTGCGGAGGAAATCTACGATAAAGCCGCGCAGGAATGCCCGAACCTGAGCTTGGGCACCGTATACCGCAACCTGAACAGTCTGGTAGAAGCCGGGCGCGTGCGCCGGGTGTCCATTCCCGGCAAGGCCGACCGCTTTGACCACACCCTGCCGTGGCACAGCCATTTATACTGCACCGTCTGCGGCGGCGTGACCGATGCAGAGGTGGACGGAAATCAGGTGATGGAGCTGGTCAAAAACCAGAAGGGCAGGGTGCAGGACTGCGCCGTGGTGCTGCTTGGCGTGTGCGAAGAGTGCTGCCGCAGGCAGGATGCAGAGGCAGCAGCGGCAGAACAGGCATAAAATTTGCGCGTTTCCTCTTGCCCGCAGCGGCCAAACAGGGTATACTAAAGAGTGTCTTTTATAGAATGGCAGAAAATAGAGTTTCGCCGCACGGGGCTACCCTGCCCGGCGGAGAAGGATGGTTTTTTTTGGAATACATTAACTTTGAACATAATACCGTTGCCGCCGAGCTGGTGCGGCAGACCTACGACACCCCGCCGCTGGCCTTTGTGCACAGCTACGGCTGTCAGCAAAACGTCAACGACGGTGAGCGCATCAAAGGCGTGCTGGTGGATATCGGCTACGGCCTGTGCGATAAGCCCGAGGATGCCGACCTGATTTTGTTCAACACCTGCGCTGTGCGTGAGCACGCTGAGCAGCGGGTGTTCGGCAATGTGGGTGCGCTGAAGGGGCTTAAGGAGAAAAAGCCCGGCCTCATCATCGGCCTGTGCGGCTGCATGGCTAACCAGAAACACGTTGTGGAAAAGCTGCGCAAGAGCTACCCCTATGTGGATCTGGTGTTCGGCGTGGACGGCATCGACACCCTGCCGCAGCTGGTTGCCCAGAAGCTGCAAAAGCATAAGCGGGTGCTGCTGGACCCCGCCCAGCGTCCGGTCATCGTGGAGAATATCCCCATCCGGCGCGAGAGCGAGTTCCGCGCATGGCTGCCCATCATGTACGGTTGTGATAACTTCTGCACCTACTGCATCGTGCCCTACGTCCGCGGCCGCGAAAAGAGCCGCAAGCCCGGCGATATCCTTGCAGAGTTCCGCAGCCTTGTGGAGGCGGGCTATAAGGAGATCACTCTGCTGGGGCAGAACGTGAACAGCTACGGCAAGGGGCTGGAAGAACAGATCGATTTCTCCGACCTGCTCAACCTGCTGTGCACCGTGCCCGGCGATTATCACATCCGCTTTATGACCAGCCACCCCAAGGATGCCAGCCATAAGCTCATTGATACCATCGCCGCCCAGCCAAAGCTGTGCAAGCACCTGCATCTGCCGGTGCAGTGCGGCTCCGACCGGCTTTTACAGCAGATGAACCGCCACTACACGGTGGAGCAGTATCTGGAGCTCATTGACTACGCCCGCAAGACCGTGCCCGGCATCACCTTCTCCAGCGATATCATCGTGGGCTTCCCCGGCGAGACCGAGGAGGACTTTGTAAAAACGCTGGAACTGGTGCGCAAGGTGGGCTATATGCAGCTGTTCACCTTTATTTACTCCAAGCGCACCGGCACCAAGGCTGCCGAAATGCCGGACCCCACCCCCCGCAAGGAAAAGACCGACCGCATGACCCGCCTGCTGGCTACGCAGGACGAGATCGCCATGGCACTGGTCAAGGCGCAGGTAGGGCAGACCGTCCAGGTGTTGGTGGAAGGTTTTGGACGCAACGAGGGCACCCTTTCCGGCCGGTTGGACAATAACCTGACCGTGGAGTTTGCCGCCGACCCGGCACTGCTGGGCAGCTATGCGACCGTACATCTTACCGGTGCCCGCGCCACTGTGCTGCTGGGCGAAGTGGAAGCATAAAAAAGTGATTCCGGGGCAAACTGCCCCAGAAAGAATAAAAACAACAAGGAGAACCCAATCATGGATTGCATTGATCTTTTCAAGCGTGCCGCTATGGCACTGCAGACCGACCCCCGCTACGTCATCCTTGATCAGGCCCGCAAGGCAAACGATAAGGATGAGGAACTGCAGAACCTGATCGGCGAGTTCAATCTGGCCCGCATGGACCTGAACAACGAGATCGGCAAGAACGAGCGCGACGACGCCCGCATTGCTGAGCTGAACGAGAAGGTGAACAGCCTTTACGGCCAGATCATGGGCAACGAGGGCATGGTGGCATACAACGAGGCCAAGCGCGAGTGCGAGAACCTGGTCAACTATATCGACGCCATCATCAACACCGCCATGAATGGCGGCGACCCCATGACCGTGCAGGAGCCTTCGGCCTCCTGCACCGGCAGCTGCTCCACCTGCGGCGGCTGCCACTGAGCAAACTTTTTTTGACCGGAACGCGGCTGTGCAACACAGACCGCGTTTTGTTTGCACCGGCGGTTACAGTCCGCAAACCGGCTGACGGAACCATACAAGGGAAAGAGGAAAAACCATGGCAGAGCTTTCGCCCATGATGCAGCAGTATCTTGAAATCAAAAATCAACACAAGGACGAAATTCTTTTTTACCGCATCGGCGATTTTTACGAAATGTTCTTCGACGATGCCGTCACGGCCTCCCGGGAGCTGGATCTTACCCTTACCGGCAAGCAGTGCGGCCTTGCGGAGCGCGCTCCCATGTGCGGCGTGCCCTTCCACAGCTACGAAGGCTATGTGGCGCGCCTGATCGCCAAGGGCTATAAGGTCGCCATCTGCGAGCAGGTGGAGGACCCCGCCAAGGCAAAGGGACTTGTCAAGCGGGACATCATCCGTGTGGTCACCCCCGGTACGGTCATTGAAAGCAGTATGCTGCAGGACGACCGCAACAACTACATTGCCAGCCTGTACCTCAAGGGCAAAAAGGCGGGCCTGTGCTTTGCGGATGTTTCCACCGGTACGGCGCATATCACCGAACTGACGGCGGATAAGATCGCTCCGGCGGTCATTACCGAGCTGTGCCGCTACCACCCCAGCGAGGTACTGCTGAACCCCGGTCTGCTGGACTGCCGCGAGGTGACCGCCTACATCAAAAAGAACATGAACTGCTCGGTGGAGCTGGTCGAGGACGAGCGCTATGCGCCCGGGCTGGTGGCCTCTGCACTGGAAGAGCAGTTTGGCCGGGATTGGCCGCAGACCACCGGCATCGCCGCCGAGGGCCTTGTGCGCTTTGCCATGGCCGCGCTGCTGGAATATCTGCACGATACCCAGATCAAGGGCGTGGAGCGGTTAAAGACGGTCATTACTTACAACGAAGCCCAGTTCATGCGGCTTTCGCCGGTCACCCGGGCAAACCTTGAGCTGACCGAGACCCTGCGCGGGCGCGAAAAGCGCGGCACCCTGCTGTGGGTGCTGGATAAGACCAGCACTGCCATGGGCAAACGTATGCTGCGCAGCTGGATCGAGCAGCCGCTTATTTCCAGTCCGCTCATCAATCACCGCCTGAACGCTGTGGAGGCACTGGTGCGCCAGACCATGGTGCGCGGCGACCTGACCGAGGAACTGCACTATATTGCGGACATGGAGCGCTTGATGACTCGCACGGTGTACGGCTCTGCCACCCCCAAGGAGATCTACACCCTTGCCCAGACCTGCGACCGTCTGCCCGGTCTGCGCAAGCAGGCGGAGGGCTGCAACTGCCCGGAGCTTGCCGAGCTTGCCGCCGGCATCGACCCGCTGGAGGATATCAAGGCGCGCATTTATGCCGCAGTAGACCCGGATGCCCCCTCCACCCTCAAGGATGGCGGCGTTATCGCCAAGGGCTATCACGCCGAGGTGGACGAGCTGCGCTCTATCCGGGACAACACCAAGGGCGTGCTGGCGCAGCTGGAAGCCCGTCTGCGGCAGGAGACCGGCATCCCCAAGCTGAAGATCGGCTATAACCATGTGTTCGGCTACTTCATCGAGGTGAGCAACTCCTACAAGAACCTCGTGCCGGAGACCTATATCCGCAAGCAGACCCTTACCTCCGGCGAGCGTTACATCACGCAGGAACTGAAGGAGCTGGAAAGCAAAATTCTTGGCGCGCATGAGCGGCTCATCTCGCTGGAACGCCGCCTGTTTGACGAACTGCTGGAAAGCATCGGTGCCCAGCTGGACCGTATCCAGCGCACCGCAAACGCCATTGCCCAGCTGGATGTGCTGTCGGCGCTGGCGCAGGTGGCTGCGGAAAACAACTACTGCCGCCCTGTGGTGGACGACAGCGATGTGCTGACCATCACCGAGGGACGTCACCCGGTGGTGGAGCAGGTGCTCAAGGGCAGTATGTTCGTGCCCAACGACACCACCCTCAACTGTACTACCGACCGTTGCCTTATCATCACCGGCCCCAACATGGCGGGTAAATCCACCTATATGCGTCAGAATGCCCTGATTGCCCTGATGGCGCAGATCGGCTCCTTTGTGCCGGCTGCCAGCTGTCATGTGGGTGTGGTGGATGCCATTTTTACCCGCATCGGCGCCTCGGACGACCTTGCAGCAGGTCAGTCCACCTTTATGGTGGAGATGACCGAGGTGGCTGAAATTTTGAAAAACGCCACCGCCAAAAGCCTTGTGGTGCTGGACGAGATCGGCCGCGGCACCTCCACCTTTGACGGTATGAGCATCGCCCGCGCCGTGGTAGAGCATATCGCCGACCCCGCCAAGGGGCTGGGCTGCAAGACCCTGTTCGCCACCCACTATCACGAGCTGACCGAGCTGGAAGGCACCGTGGAGGGCGTAAAAAACTACAACATTGCGGTCAAAAAGCGCGGCGAGGACATCACCTTCCTGCGGCGCATCGTGCGCGGCCCTGCCGATGACAGCTACGGCATCGAGGTGGCAAAGCTGGCCGGTCTGCCCGGCAGCGTGACCCGCCGCGCCCACGAGGTGCTGCGCACGCTGGAAGCCTCTGCTCCCAAAAACAAGGTGGAGCAGATGGATTTTGACGCTTTGCAGGAGTACAATTCCCCGGCAGTGCCCAGCGAGATGATGGAAAAGCTGGAAGCCGTGGATGTGGAAACGCTTACTCCCATTGAAGCGCTGAACTTCTTGTACGAGCTAAAAAAGACCCTCAAGGGCAGCCTGAACGGCTGACCGTAAAAATCAACCACAGGGGAGGGAAAAGACTATGGCAGTCATCCATGTTCTGGATAAGCATACCGCGGAGCTGATCGCCGCCGGTGAGGTGGTGGAGCGCCCGGCATCGGTGGTCAAGGAGCTTTTGGAAAACTCCATCGACGCCGGTGCAACGCAGGTTACTGTAAGCATCGAGTCCGGCGGCGTAAAGCTGATCGAGATCAGCGATAACGGCACAGGCATTGATGCCGAGTATATCCCGACGGCCTTCATCCGCCACGCCACCAGCAAAATTGAAAAACCGGACGATCTGAACAGCATCCATACGCTGGGCTTCCGGGGCGAGGCACTGGCGTCCATTGCCAGCGTAGCGCGGGTAGAGCTGCTCACCCGCACCGAGGTGGACGAGTTTGCCACCTGCTACCGCATCGCCGGCGGTGAGGAGCAGGGCAGGGAGCCTGCCGCCCGCGCCGTGGGCACCACCATCCGGGTGCAGGATCTGTTCTACAACACCCCCGCCCGCATGAAGTTTCTCAAAAAGGACTCCAGCGAGGGTACCTTTGTGGCAGATAATGTGGGTCATGTGGCGCTCAGCCACCCGGAGGTCAGCGTCAAATTCATCCGGGAAGGCAAGCTGCAATACGTCACCCCTGGCGATGGCCAGCTGCGCAGCGCCGCCTACGCGGTGCTTGGCCGGGAGTTCAGCCGCGACCTCATCGAGGTGCACTCCGAGGAAGGACTGTACCGGGTCACTGGTCTGCTCACCCCGCCCAAGAGCTGCCGCGCCAGCCGCAGTATGCAGCATTTCTACATCAATGGCCGCTATGTGCGCAACCGCACCATCATGGCGGGCATGGAAATGGCCTTTAAGGGCACGACCATGCAGGGCAAGTTCCCGGGCGGCATCCTGCTGCTGGAAATGCCCACCGACCTTGTGGACGTCAATGTCCACCCAGCAAAGATCGAAGCCCGCTTTGCCCGGGAAAACGACGTGTTCGATGTCGTTTACCATGCGGTCAAGCTGGCGCTGGCACAGCCCGGTACCGGGGAACGCCGCTTTACCTTTGAAGCGGACGAAAAAGAGAAAACCGAAAAAGAAAACGATACAAAGAACGAAAAAGATGTAAAGAATAACCACTTTACAGGACTTTCTGCCGTCATTCCGGGTCAGGCAGACCCCGGTACGCTGCCTGCGCACCGCTGGGAAGCCCCGCAGCCGCAGCGCCCCGCGGCTGCGCCGGTGAAAACCCCGGCATTTACGGCAGATCCCCCGCCGGTACAGCCCGCGCAGCCTGCCCGCGCGGCTGCTGCCGTGCCCTCGTGGCGGCAGGCTGCCCCTGCGGAGGACATTCTGGACCCGGTGGTCACCCTCCATAGCCCGGAAAAACCGGATGCAACCGAAGTCCAGCCCGCACCGCGGCCCTTCCGGGCAGCAGCCGGTGAGGCACAGCTGGATGTGCACCCGGAAACGGACGCCGCAGCCGACCCGCTGTTGGATCACATGGCGGCATGGAACACCATGTCCGCCGCCCCGGAGATCGAAGCCGCCACGGTGCCCTACCAGCCGGAGGAACCCGCGCAGCTGGAACAGCTGGGCTTTGATGTGCCGCAGGGGGAAGAGCCGCTGCGGTATGTGGGCGAGGTATTCCGCACCTATATTCTGGCCGAGCGGGGAGACGAACTGTGTCTGATCGATAAGCACGCCGCCCACGAGCGCCAGCTGTACGAAAAGCTGGCCGCGAACTACGGCAACGTGCCCAGCCAGCTGCTGTTGCAGCCCGCCGCCATCGACCTTTCCGCAGAGGAAAAGCAGGCGCTGCTGGAAAACCAGCCCCTGCTGGAAAACGCCGGGCTGGATGTGGCGGACTTTGGCGGCAGCACCGTGCTGCTGCGTGCCGTGCCTGCGGACGTAGAGCCGCAGAACGCGGAGGACTTGCTGGTGGAGATCGCCGACCGACTGCTCAAGGGCAGCCGTGACGCGCTGAACGAGCACACCGAGTGGGTGCTGCACTCCATCTCCTGCCGCGCCGCCATCAAGGCGGGGGACAAGTCCTCCCCGCAGGAGCTTATGGCACTGGCCGAGAAGATCCTCTCCGGCGAGGTGCCGCCCTTCTGCCCCCATGGCCGTCCCTGCGTGCTCAAGCTTACCCGAAAGGAGTTGGAAAAGCAGTTTGGACGTATCGTGTAATGTAAAACCTGCCGTGGTGGCTGTGGTAGGCCCCACCGCCACCGGCAAGACCGCGCTGGGCGTTGCGCTGGCGCAGCAGTTCTCCGGCGAGGTCATCAGCGCCGACTCCATGCAGATTTATAAAGGTCTGGATGTGGGCACTGCCAAGGTCACCCCGCAGGAAACCTGCGGCATCCTGCACCACGGCGTGGATATCCTCACCCCGGAAAAAACCTTCAGCGTGGCGGATTTCACCGCGCTGGCAGGGGAGTATATTCAAGATATCACCGCCCGGGGGCATCTGCCGCTGCTGGTAGGCGGCACCGGGCTGTATGTGCAGAGCCTTTTGTACGGGGTGCGCTTCACCGCCGAAAAAGCCCCGGACGGCCTGCGCGAGCAGCTGACCGCCGAGTTGGAAGCCATCGGCCCGGAGGCCATGTACGCAAAGCTGCAAGCCGTAGACCCGGAGGCCGCCGCTGCCATCCACCCCAATAATAAGGTGCGGGTGCTGCGGGCGCTGGAGCACTACCACGCCACTGGCAAGCGGCTCAGCGAACAAAAAGCGGATTCACTGCCGCCGGAGCGTCCCTACCGCAGCCTTGTGCTGGGGCTGGACTTCCCGGAGCGTGCAGTGCTGTACCGCCGCATCGACCTGCGGGTGGACAAAATGCTGGAGGCCGGGCTTTTAGCCGAGGCGGAATACGTCTGGCGCAACCGCGAAGCCTTCCGCACCGCCGCACAGGCCATCGGCTATAAAGAATTTTTTCCGTATTTTGAGCAGACCGCCGCGCTTGAGGCCTGCACTGAGAAGCTCAAACAGGCCTCCCGCAACTACGCCAAGCGCCAGCTGACATGGTTCCGCCACATGGACGGGGTCACATGGCTGGATGCCGGGGCTGCGGACGTGCGGCAGACCGCCCTGCGCCTGACCCAAGACTTTTTATCGAAAGGATGATCCTTATGCCGGAAAACCCTCAGGAACCGCGCCACAAGCTCTCTGCGCTCACCACGCTGGCAGTGGTGCTGGCCACCTTTTTGCTGGTGGCGGCAGCGTATGTCTGCTGGCAGGCGGCGCACATCCTTTTCCCCCAGAACGTCTACGAAACGGCGCTGCCCATCACCATCTCCGATACCATTGAAGCGGACGGCGTGCTGCTGTTTGACGAGACCTGCATTTCCGGCAGCGGTAATCTGGGCTACCTTGTCTCGGACGGCGAGCGGGTGTCGGCGGGCACTGCCGTTGCGGAGCTGTATACCGATGCCAATCAGGCGGTGCTGCGCCAGCAGCTGACCCAGCTCACCAGCCAGATCGACCTGTTGCAGCGCTCCCAGAACACCGCAGCCACCCAGCTGGACGGTCTGCTCAAGGAGCGCTCCGGTGCACTGTACGACCTGCTGGACGCACTGGACACCGCCCAGTACAGCGATGTGGATAGCAGTGCTGATACCTATTTGTTGGCACAGAACAAGCTGTGGATCACCACCAGCGATACCGCCGGCTTTGCGGATCAGATCGCGCTGCTTGCCCAGCAGGCACAGACCGTGCAGGCACAGCTGGGCAACCCCACTCAGATCACCGCCCCCACCACCGGCTACTTTGTCCGGGCGGCCAGCAGCGGACGGCTGAACGCCGGTGCTGCGGACATTCTGGCGCAGAGCCCGGAGCAGCTCAAGGCTTATCTGGACTCTGACCCTGAGATGCCGCTGGATGGCTGCGTAGGCAAGCTGGTGTCCGGGTTCAGTTGGCAGTACGCCGGGGTGTGTTCGTCCAAACAGGCCGAAAAGCTTCTGGGCGCGGACGGCAAGCCCCTGCGCACGGCGGTGGAGATCAGCTTTCCCGGCCAGAGCGATGCCGCTCTGCGTGCTACCGTCACCGAGGTGACCATTGATGCAGAACAGGACATTGCCCGCTTTGTGCTGCGCTGCAACTCCATCAACGGCGATGTGCTGTGTCTCAACCACGCCAGCGCCCGCATCAGCACCGGTGAGAGCACCGGGCTGCGGGTGCCTGCCGCAGCGGTGCACTACCTGAAAGAGGACGGCACCGAGGCCGAGACGCAGGGCGAAAACTATATCCCCGGCGTGTACGTCAAATACGGCAACATCGCCCGCTTCTGCAAGATCGACCCTGTGGATGCCGACCATCCGCTGGTCACAGAAGGGGATTACATCCTTGTTTTGCCCAAGGGAACGGACGGTTCCGTCAGTCAGGTAAGGCTTTATGACGAAATAATCGTCTCGGGACAAAATTTATATGACGGAAAACTTTTGTAGTTATTGACATCTGCTGAAAAAAATCAGATAATAGTAAAAGCTATTTGCATTCTTTTTGCAAAGAACGCCAGGCAGCCGGGCGCTGCCCGAATGAAAGGAGCAGATAATTATGTCTTTGCTGGATAGCATTAAGAAGGGCCTGATGGGCGAAGGGGACGAGTACGAGGATCAGTACATCGATGACGGCCCCCAGATGGTGAACAACAACAGCGGTGTTGGCATCGGGGTGGACGAAGAGGCCGAAGAGCCTGCCGAGGGCACCAGCAAGAAGAACAAGGTGGTCAACATCCATGCCACCACCCAGCTCAAGGTGGTTTTGGTCAAGCCCGAGCGGTTTGAGGATGCCAGCACCATTGCCGACCATCTGAACAACAAGCGTACCGTGGTGCTGAATCTGGAGTCCACCAACAAGGAGGTCTCCCGCCGTCTGGTAGACTTTTTGTCCGGCGTGGCTTATGCCAACAACGGCCAGATCAAGCGCGTAGCCAACAGCACCTTTATCATTACCCCGTACAACGTGGATATCATGGGCGATCTGCTGGACGAGCTGGAGAACAATGGCGCATTCTATTGATCTGGCAGCCGGTGCGGTGCGGGGCTTTGTGCCCGCCCGCAATGATGAGGAACGCTATCTCATGCGGCATATCGAGGATCTTGCCGATGCGGCTTTTTCCCGCGGCATAGCCCGGTACTCTGCATTTCTCAGCGACCGGGAACAGGATCTTGCCCGGGCGGCACTGGGGCGTGCCGGTGTGCGGGACGGCTGGCGTTTTGACGGCGGCTGGCCCGAGGCCGAGCGCCGGGTGCTCTGTCTGGAGCCGGAGTACAGCTACGGCGCGTGTCCGGTGCGCTGCGTACAGCTGCAATGCCGGGCGCTGCCCGGTGCGGCGCTTCCGGCGCACAAGGACTATCTGGGCAGCCTGATGGGGCTTGCCCTCAAGCGCGAGGCACTTGGCGATATCCTGCTGCCTGCCGATGCGCCGGGCACGGCCTATGTGTTCGCGCTGGAACCGGCGGCAAAGCTTATCTGCCGGGAGCTGTGTCAGGCGGGGCGCACCGAGGTGTCTACCCGTCTGCTGGAACCGGACGAGATCCCGGCCTTCCCGGCACCGGAGCGGCAGCTGCTCACCGCTACCGTGTCCTCCCTGCGGCTGGACGCAGTGCTTTCTGCCATGCTGCACGTCAGCCGCGGAACCGCTGCGGAGCTGATCGAGGCGGGCAGAGTAGAGATCAACCATCTGCCGGTAGAAAAGCCCCATGCCCCCGTATATGAGCAGGATGTGTTCACCGTGCGCGGCAAGGGGCGCTTCCGGCTGACCGCATTGCCCGGGAAAAGCAAAAAAGATCGTTCGATCATTGAGTTCTTTCAATATTAAAAGCTATGGGAGGAAATGACTATGCTGACTCCGCAGGATGTCCGCTCTGTACAATTTGAAAAAAACCTCCGCGGCTACCGTACAGAGGACGTGGACCGTTTTCTGGACAAGGTCGAGGAGCAGCTGCAGCAGAACGATGCGCAGGCAGAACAGCTGCGCAAGCAGATCGCAGATCTGACCGCAGAGAACCAGAAGCTCAAGGGCGAGCTGCAAAGCTTTGAGGCCGACGGCGATATGCTCAAGAGCGCGCTGATCAACGCCCAGCGCATGGGCGAAAACGTGATCCGCGAAGCAAAACAAAAGGCCGAGGAGATCATCCACCGCGCAAACCTGCGGGGCGATGATATCATCCGTGACGCCAACGAGCTGCTGCAAAAGGCAAGTGACCGCGCGGACGAGATCGAGAACGAGGCCAACGAAAAGCGTCTGGCAGAGGAGCGAGAATACGACCGCGTCCGTCTGGAGGTTACCCGCTTCAAGGCAGATGTGCTCAACCTGTACCGCAGCCATGTGGAGTCCTTGAGCCGTCTGCCGGAGTTCCAGAAGGGCACCAAGGACGCGGAAAAGGATGCCCCCGCACAGGACGCAGAGCCTGCGCAGGAAGCTGCCGCAGAGCAGCCCGCTGCACAGCCCGAGACTGCTCCCGATGCTGCAGCAGTCCCGGCCGAGCAGCCTGCCGCTAAGGCTGCCGAAACCACCGAAACTACCGAACCTGCCGCCTCTGCCGATGACGACAAGGCGGCTGACAGCAGTGAGGATTTCTGGGCAAAGGACGAAAGCCAGCTCAAGCTGGACCCGCCTCCTGCTGATATGAAGCCGGACGAGCCGGACTATGATGCTTTTCAAGGCGTCAAGTTCAGCGAGTAAGGCACCCAACGCAAAAAATAGAGGAGAGTGTAAACCATTGGCTAAGAACAAATCGCAGTACGACAGTACGCTGAATCTGCCCAAGACCCTGTTTGAGATGCGCGCCGGTCTGCCCAAAAAGGAACCGGTCATGCTCAAGGATTGGGATGACAACGACCTGTACAACCAGCTCATGAAGCACAACGAGGGCAAGCCCCAGTTCATTCTGCACGACGGCCCTCCGTATGCAAACGGCAACATCCACATGGGCACCGCCCTGAACAAGATCATCAAGGATATCATCATCCGTGAAAAGAACATGGAGGGCTATCAGGCTCCCTATGTGCCCGGCTTTGATACCCACGGCCTGCCCATTGAGCTGAAGGCTCTGTCCTCTGTCGGCGACAAGAAGAAGGACATCTCCAAACTGGAGCTGCGCCAGATTTGTGAAAAATTTGCCACCGAGCACATTGACATCATGAGCGATCAGTTCAAGCGTCTGGGCGTCATCGGTGACTTCGAGCACCCCTACCTGACCCTGAAGCCGGAGTTTGAGGCACGCCAGATCGAGATTTTCGGCGAGATGGCCAAGAAGGGCTACATCTACAAGGGTCTGAAGCCTGTGTACTGGTGCCCGGACTGCCGCACCGCACTGGCTGAGGCAGAGATCGAGTACGGCGAGGACGACTGCGATTCCATCTTTGTGCGCTTCCACGTCTCGCAGGATCCCAACGGTGTTCTGGCAAAGTACGGCATCCCCATGGATAAGACCTACTTCGTCATCTGGACCACCACCACCTGGACCCTGCCCGCCAATGAGGCCATCTGCCTGAACGGTCAGTTCGAGTACTCCTTCGTCAAGATCGGCGAGGAGTACCACATCATGGCGACCGATCTGGTCAAGAGCGTCATGGACGCCTGCCACATCGAGAACTACGAGATCGTGGGCGAGCCCGTTTCCGGTGCTGAGTTCGAGCTGATGCGTTACAACCACGTCTACCTGCCCAAGGAGGGCTGGGTCATTCTGGGTGACCACGTCACGCTGGAAAGCGGTTCCGGCTGCGTGCATACCGCAGGCGGCCATGGCGTGGACGACTTCAACGTCTGCCAGAAGTATCCGCAGGTGCCCATCACTGTGCCCGTGGATGACGGCGGTTACCTGACCGAGTTGGCCGGTAAGTACGCTGGTCAGCGCGTATGGGCAGCCAACAAGACCATTCTGGCCGACCTGACTGCCTCCGGCGCTGTGATGGGTCAGGTGCACATCAAGCACCAGTACCCCCACTGCTGGCGCTGCCATAATCCCATCATTTTCCGCGCTACCGAGCAGTGGTTCTGCTCCATTGCCAAGTTCCGCGAGGACGTGTACAAGGCCATTGATACCGTCACCTGGATGCCGGATTGGGGCCACGACCGCATGACCGGCATGGTGCGCGACCGCAACGACTGGTGCATCAGCCGCCAGCGCACTTGGGGCGTGCCCATCCCCGCCTTCTACTGCAAGAAGTGCGGCACCTACCACATTACCGATGCTACCATCAAGGCTGTCAGCGCCCTGTTCCGCAAGGAAGGCTCTGACGCATGGTATAAGTACGATGCCGAGCAGATCATCCCCGCAGGCGAAGTGTGCGAAAAGTGCGGCGCTTCCGAGTGGGAGAAGGACACCGACATCATGGACGTCTGGTTCGACTCCGGTTCTACCCACGCCGCCGTGCTGGACGAGCGTCCCGAGCTGCGTTTCCCCGCCGATATGTATATGGAGGGCGGCGACCAGTTCCGCGGCTGGTTCCAGTCCAGTCTGCTGACCAGTGTTGCAAGCAAGGGCTGCGCACCCTATAAGTCCGTGCTGTGCCACGGCTGGGTGGTGGACGAGCAGGGCAAGCAGATGCACAAGAGCGCCGGCAACGGCGTGGAGCCCAGCGAGATCATCAAGGACTACGGCGCAGATATCATCCGTCTGTGGGTGGCTTCTTCCGACTACACCGTGGATGTGCGCGCCGGCAAGAACATCTTCAAGCAGCTCAGCGAAGCTTACCGTAAGATCCGCAACACTGCCCGCTTCATTCTGGGCAATCTGGACGGCTTTGACCCCAACACCGATTGTGTGGCAGACGACCAGATGCAGGATATCGACCGCTGGGCACTGGCTGCGCTGGATGACCTGATCGTCAACACCAACGCAGGCTACGCTGTGTACGACTTCAACAAGGTCTACCACGCCGTGTACAACTTCTGCGTGGTGGCTATGTCCAACTTCTATCTGGACGTCACCAAGGATCGCCTGTACTGCACCAACGGCGCAGCCCGCAAGGCAGCCCAGACCACCATGTACAAGATCCTTGTCGCTCTGGACAAGATCATTGCCCCCATCCTGTGCTTCACCAGCCAGGAGATCTGGGACTTCATGCCCAAGACCGAGGGTATGAACAAGTATGTGGTGTTCGAGCAGATGCCCAAGGCTGGCCAGTACGCTGCCGACGATGCCTTCAAGGCAAAGTGGGCACAGCTCATCGCTGTGCGCGACGAGGTCAAGAAGGTGCTGGAGCAGGCCCGTGCTGAAAAGCTGATCGGCGCTTCTCTGGAAGCCTCCGTCACCCTGTACTGCAACGATGCCGTCTATGACCTGCTGAACAGCATCCCTATGGACGAGCTGGCCGACCTGATGATCGTCTCCCATGTGGAGCTGGTCAAGGGCGAGGGCGGCGCTGCCAGCGCTGTCGAGGGCTTGGGCGTTGCAGCTGCACACGCCACCGGCGACAAGTGCGAGCGCTGCTGGAAGTACTCTGCTTCCATCGGCAGCCACCCCGCACACCCCACCCTGTGCGCACGCTGCGCCAGCGTTGTGGAAGCATAAGCGTCCCGCATCAATACAAATCTGTTTTGTAAAAAGGGCGGCGCTCCCTTGACCGGGGAGCGCCGTTTTTTATAACAGAAACGAGGTAGCTAATGGCATTTGTACTCTTCAATCTGGCAGCTGTGGCAGCTCTGGTCGGCATCGACCAGCTGATCAAGCTGTGGGCGGTGCAGGCGTTGCAGCCGGTAGGCGCTATGCCGTTCATCCCCCATGTGGTGGAGCTGCGGTTCGTGCTCAATCAGGGCATGGCCTTCAGCCTGCTCAGCGGCAAGCAGCTGTTCCTTATCATCGCTACAAGCGCGGCGCTGCTGGCGGTGGCCTACGGCCTGTTTTTCCGCAGCCGTGGCAAGTACTTGCAGCAGGCAGCGCTGGTGCTGGTGTTGGGCGGCGGTATCGGCAACCTGATCGACCGCGTGCTCAACGGCGAGGTAGTGGACTACATCAACCTGCTGTTCATGCGCTTTGCCGTGTTCAATTTTGCGGATATCTGCGTCTGCGTGGGTGTGGCACTGTGGGTGCTGGTGATCTTTCTGGACGAGTTCCACGCCGATGATGCCGCTAAGGAGCAGTAAACCATGGAACAGCGTGAATTTATTGTAGAGCAGGAGACTGCCGGGCAGCGCATCGACCGCTTTCTCAGCGGCGAGGACACCGGCCTGTCCCGCTCGGCGCTGCAAGCGCTGGTGGCCGAGGGGCATGTGCAGTGCAACGGCAAGGCTGTGGCTAAAAGCTTGAAGCTCAAGGCAGGGGACACCGTGCTGCTGGAGATCCCGGACGCAAAGCCCATCGAGGCGGTGCCGCAGGATATCCCGCTGGATATCGTCTACGAGGATGCCCATCTGCTGGTGGTCAACAAGCCCAAGGGCATGGTGGTGCACCCCGCACCCGGCAACCCGGACGGCACGCTGGTCAACGCCCTGCTGTGGCACTGCAAGGGCAGCCTTTCCGGCATTGGCGGCGAGATCCGCCCCGGCATCGTCCACCGCATTGATAAGGACACCAGCGGCCTGTTGGTGGTGGCAAAGGACGATGCCACCCACATCGGCCTTTCTCAGCAGATGGCGGTGCACAGCGTGGAGCGCGCCTACCAGACGGTGGTCTACGGCGGCTTTGCGCAGGATGAGGGCTTTGTGGAAGCAAACCTTGGCCGCAGCAAGACCGACCGCAAAAAAATGGCGGTCTACCCGGCCAGCGAGCCCCACACCAAGTACGCCTATACCGGCTATAAGGTGCTGGAGCGGCTGGGGGAGTTCACCCTGCTGGAATGCCGCCTAAAGACCGGCCGCACCCATCAGATCCGTGTGCACATGGCTTCCATCCACCATCCGGTGGCAGGGGACCCAGTGTACGGCCCTCACAACTGCATCACCAGCCTGCACGGCCAGTGTCTGCACGCCAAAACGCTGGGCTTTGTCCACCCCATCACCGGGGAGCAGCTGCGGTTTGATTCCGAGCTGCCGGACTACTTTACCCATTTTCTCGCAACTCTCAGGAGGAAAAACACATGAACGATTCTCTGGCATCCACCCTGGTGCTCTGTGATCTGGATAACCTGCTGCTGGGCGAGGATGGCAATCTGACCCAGGTGGTGCGGGATGTTTTGCAGCTGTTCAGCAGCCGTGGCGGCAGACTTACCGTTTTTTCGCAGCGCTCTCCGCGTGCCGTGCGCTCCATTCTGGGCAGCGTGCGTCTGGCAGCGCCTGCGCTGGTGTGCGGCGGTACTATGGCCTACCACTATGCCGACGGCAACCGGGTGCCCCTGTGCAGCTTTGCCCAGCAGCAGGAGCTTTTCACCTGCCTGCCGGATACCCCCGGCGTGGGTGTTGCCGTGCAGATGCAGGACGGAACCACCCGGGTGCTGCGCATGAGTAATGCGTTGGAGCGCCATCTGCGGCAGGAGTGGACCCCGTATCTGCTGGCGAACGCCGCCGATATCCACCCCGAGCAGGTGCTGCGGGTGCTGCTGTATCAGGACAGTAAGTCTGTGCCCCTGATCTCACTGGCAGAAAAGGCCATCGGGGATCGTGTTGCCCTGCTGGGCGAGCGCATCGCCCCGGACATCCTTGCCCTCACCCCGAAGCGCATCTCCGGCCGGGAAATGCTGGACACCGTCTGCGCTATGGCGCAGGTGGGCGCAGAGCAGGTTCTGGTGCTGGCGGGCAGTCAGCCCATGCTGGAGCTGGTGCAGACCGTAGAGCACAGCGCAGTGGCCGCCGATGCCCCGGCAGAGCTGCGCCTTGCTGCCGGGCAGGTCACCCTGACGGATGCCGCTGGCGGCGCTGCCGTGGAGGTTTTGTACCGCATGGTGCGTGCTGCTGAAAAATCCGTGTAAAACTATGCAAAGTCCTCTGTGATTTTTCCGCAGAGGGCTTTCTTTTTAGCAAAAAATCAGGTAGAATGGGGGAAGAAGCCTATGCAAAACAAAAAGCGCCGCGAAAGGCTGTTCCTGCTGCTGTGCCTTGCCGCCGCAGGGGTCTGTGCAGGGCTGGCGTTCCGGTTTGCAGTGCCGCTGCGGTCGCAAACCCCGCAGACACTGCCGGACACAAAGGAACTGGCGGCGTATACGCAGGTGGAACTGAACACAGCCGATGCAGACGCTTTGTGCACCCTGCCCGGTGTCGGCCCCCGCAATGCACAGGCCATTCTGGACTACCGGGCGCAGTACGGCCCGTTTGCACAGGTGGAGGATGCCGCACAGGTGCCGGGCATTACCCAAGCAATGGTGGATTCATGGGCAGGGCAGGCGTATGTCCGCTAAAAAGGGTGTAGCCCGCTTGCTGCCTTGGTCAAAGAGGAAATATGGAGATTTATTGTTATGAGTGACGAATCGATCTTTATCAACCGCGAACTGAGCTGGCTGGATTTCAACCGCCGCGTTCTGGCGCTGGGCAAGGACAAAAACGTCCCGCTGGGCGAGCGGATCAAGTTTCTGGCAATTTACGGCTCCAATCTGGACGAGTTTTTCATGGTGCGCGTGGGCTCCTTGCAGGAGCGCGCAAACCTTGAGCAGAGCAAGACCAAAAAGGAAAAGCGGGAAAACAAGACCAACATGACCGCCGCCGAGCAGCTGGCTGCCATTATGCCCAAAACGGCGCAGTTGCAAGAGGAGTGCGATAAATTCTACGCAAAGGCGCTGGAAAATCTGGCGGAGAACGGCTGCCATAAGGTGGATTTCGACCACCTGACCAAGGAGGAGGAGCATCTCTGGAAAAAATACTTCCAGTCCGAGTTGTTTCCCATCCTCAGCCCGCAGATCGTGGATAACCGCCATCCGTTCCCGTTTTTGCGCAATAAGGAGATCTACCTTGGCGTGCTGCTCAAGGAAAAGCACACGCAGGAGCAGAGCCTTGGCATCGTGCCCATCTCCAGCCAGATGGAGCGGATGCACTTCATCAAAAAGGACGGCGCTGTGCAGTTTGCCCTCACTGAGGAGCTGGTGCTGCACTATGCGTCCAGCATCTTCGGCAAGGATTCCATACAGGAAAAATGCCTGTTCCGAGTCACCCGCAACGCGGATATCGACGTAAAAGAGGGCATGATGGATCACGATATCGACTATCGTGAGATCATGACCGAACTGCTCAAACGCCGCCGTAAGCTGGCTGCTGTCCGTTTGCAGGTCACCCCTGCCCCCGCACCGGAGGTGGAGCGGCTGCTGTGCAGCCGTCTGGAACTGACCCGCAAGCGGGTGTTCTTGCAAAAGAGCCCGCTGGACCTGAGCTTCTTCTTCAAGCTTTCCGGCCGCATGGAGGCCGAGGGTCACCCGGCGCTGTTCTACACCCCTGCACGCCCCATGCTGCCGCCGCAGGACTATGATCTGGCTGCCGAGGTGCAGAAGCATGACGTGCTGCTCAGCTACCCGTACCAGTCCATCCGCCCCTTTATCGCTATGCTCAAAAAGGCCGCACAGGACCCGGACGTCATCTCCATCAAGATGACCCTCTACCGCATGGCGCGGGAGTCCCAGATCGTGCAGGCGCTGATGGAAGCTGCCGAAAACGGCAAGGAAGTGGTGGCGCTGGTGGAGTTGCGCGCCCGCTTTGACGAGCAGAACAACATCGACTGGTCTAAGCAGCTGGAAAGCGCCGGCTGCACCGTCATCTACGGCTTCGAGGACTACAAGGTGCACTCCAAGCTTACCCTCATCACCCGCAAGGGCGCAGAGGGCTACTCCTATATCACCCAGATCGGTACCGGCAACTACAACGAAAAAACCAGCGAACTGTATACCGATTATTCCTTCATCACCGCAGACGAGCGCATCGGCGAGGAAGCCTCCAAGGTGTTCCGCAATCTGGCCGTGCAGCAGCTTACTGAGGAAAGCGACAAGATGCTGGTAGCCCCGCTGCGCTTCAAGAGCGTGCTGCTGGACGAGATGGATCACGTCATCGCTGCCGCCCGCATGGGGCGTCCGGCTTCCATGATCCTGAAAAACAACTCCATCAGTGACCGGGATATCATCCTGAAATTGCAGGAAGCCAGCTGCGCCGGGGTGCGCATTGATATGATCGTACGCGGCATCTGCTGCGTGCGCGCAGAAGTGCCCGGCAAGACCGAGAACCTGCACATCCGCAGTCTGGTGGGACGGTATCTGGAGCATGGCCGTATTTACAGCTTCTTCGATGGCACCCACACCCGCATCTACATTGCCTCCGGTGACTTCCTCACCCGAAATACCGAGTGCCGTGTGGAGGTGGGCGTGCGGGTGGAGGACCCCGTTCTGGTGCAAAAGCTCACCGATATCCTTCAGCTGCAGCTGCGGGATAACGTCAACGCCCGGGTCATGGATGCCAGCGGCAGCTACCAGAAGGTGAAACCCGCCGAGGGCGAGCCGCTGGTCAACAGCCAGATGGGCATGTACGAGCTGCTGCGCAACGACTGGCAGCGCCCCGAGCCGTGGAAGTGCACCACCCCCGCCCCGGAAACGGAAAAACCGGTGGCAGTCTGTCAGGAAGTGACTGTGGAGCAGCTGAAACAGGAACTGCCCCATGTGTTCCAGCCTGCGCCGGAAAAAGCCGAGAATGCCGCCCCGGCGCAGCAGCCCGACCACTACGAGGCACTGGAGCAGATGCTGAACAATAAGCCTCGCGTTGCGCAGCCTGCGCCGAAAACGCCCGCTGCACCCCGCCCGGCTGCAAAGCCTGTCATCACCGCACCCAAGAAAAAGAGCCTGCTGGAACGCATTGGGAGCTTTTTCCGGCGCTGATCGGTAAAATCATGTAAACCAAAGCCAGAGCCGCTGCGCAGAAATTTGTGCGGCGGCTCTTTTTTGTTTGTGTTCTCCCGCCTGCCGCTTGTGCATACACTTTTCGGGATAGGAGGGTAGCGTATGCGGGCAAAACGGAGCGGACAGGCAGCAAAAATACGCAGACGGCGGTGGGGCATCATGGCACTTGTGCTGGCAGGGCTGGCACTCTGTCTGCTGGCAGCTTTGCCGGTGCAGGCCGCACGGAACACGAAAAAGTACTGCTTTCCGCTGGATACCACGGTGTGGCGCATCTCGGATGCCTACGGCGCGCGCACAGACCCTTTTACCGGCAAGCCCGCGTTCCATCAGGGGCTCGACCTCGCCTGCGCAGCGGGCACGGCAGTGCGGGCGGTGCAGGAGGGCGTAGTGACTGCGGCGGCATACAGCCCAAGCTACGGCAACCATCTGCGCATTCTGCACCCGGATGGCTGCGAGACCCGTTATGCGCACCTGCAATATCTCTATGTCCGCCCGGGAGAGGTGGTGCAGGCTGGGCAGACACTGGGCACGGTAGGGCAGACAGGCCGCGCCACCGGTGCGCACCTGCATCTGGAGCTGTGGCGGCAGGGCACTGCCTGCGACCCTGCCGCCTTGTTGGAGAACTCCCCATGAGCCGGATGCGGGCAGGGAATCTTGTATTTCGGGATCCGGTGTTGCTGTGCGGTGTGGTGTACCTGCTGCTCTACTTTGATGCCAGCGGATTTCTGCGGCTGGGGCTGCTGGCGGCTGTTTTACACGAACTGGGGCATATTTTTGTATTCTGCATCCAGCAAAGACATCTGCCGGTCATCGAGGTGACCATGACCGGTTTTTGTATGCGCACAGCAGGGGAGAGGCTCTCCCCGCGCCAGCGCCTCGTGCTGGCTGCCGCCGGGCCTGCGGTCAATTTTGCCCTTGCCGGGGTATGGGCGGTGCGTCTTGCGCAAGCTGCCACCATCCGCGGCAGCGCATTCTGGGCAGCAAATCTGCTGACGGGGGTGTTCAATCTGCTGCCAGTGCCCCCGCTGGACGGTGCACAGATGGCAGCGTGTATTGGGATGATCTGGCGACAAAAATACGGAAAGTGCACACAAACCGCCGGAAACGATTGCAAAACAGGCACATTTGGGGTAAAATAAAAAGAACGCAAAAAACGGATTGTTTATGGAGGACCCGATGTTTGATCCCAAACTGAAAGAAGCGCTGGGACGGGTGCAGAAGCCCGGCCGCTATACCGGCGGCGAGCCCGGCAGTATCTATAAAGAAAAGGATAAGGTGGATGTGCGCTTTGCCTTCTGCTTCCCGGACACCTACGAGGTGGGCATGTCCTTTCTGGGCGAAAAGATCCTGTACGAGCTGCTCAACAGCCACGAGAACTGGTGGTGTGAGCGCGCCTTTATGCCTTGGCTGGATATGAAGGCGGAGATGGAGCGTCTGCAGCTGCCACTGTACACCATGGAGAGCAAAGACCCCCTCACGGCCTTTGATGCTGTGGGTTTTACCCTGCAGTACGAGCTTTCCTACACCAATATCCTTGCCATGCTGGACTTGGCGGGCATCCCGTTCTATTCCAAAGACCGTGATGACCGCTGGCCGCTGATCGTAGCGGGAGGTCCCTGCGCCTGCAACGCGGAGCCTATCGCGGATTTCTTTGACGTCATCCAGCTGGGCGAGGGCGAAAACCAGCTGCCTGCCATCTGCGCCGAGATTGAAAAGGCCAAAAAAGAGGGCATCTCCAAAAGGCAGCTGCTGCTCAACATTGCAAAGATCCCGGGCGTGTACATCCCGGCCTTCTACGATGTCACCTACCACGAGGACGGCAGAGTAAAGGCCATCACCCCCAACGAGCCGGGCATTCCGGCACGCATCACCAAGGCCATCATCAAGGATCTGAACCAGTTTGCCCCGCCCACCAACTTTGTGGTGCCCATGGTGGGTGCCATTCAGGACCGCGCCAGCATCGAGGTGCTGCGCGGCTGCGTGCGTGGCTGCCGGTTCTGTCAGGCGGGCTTCTTGTACCGTCCTATGCGCCAGCGCGATGCCAGCCTGCTGAACAAGGCCGCGCAGGATCTGTGCGCCAACACCGGCTACGAGGAGCTGAGCCTTTCCAGCCTTTCCACCTCCGACCACGGTCAGTTGGAGGAGCTGCTGGACGATCTGAACGAGTGGGCGCCCAAGGAGCACGTCAGCCTGTCGCTGCCCTCCCTGCGTGTGGACAACTTCTCCCAGAGCCTCATCGAAAAAACCACCAAGGTGCGCAAGAGCGGCCTGACCTTTGCCGCCGAAGCCGGTACCCAGCGTCTGCGCAACGTCATCAATAAAAACGTTACTTGGGACGAGATCGAAAAGACCTGCACTATCGCTTTCAATGCGGGCTACACCTCGGTCAAGCTTTACTTTATGATGGGCCTGCCCACCGAGACCATGGAGGATATCGAGGGCATTGCCGAGACTGCCCAGAAGGTGGTAGACCTCTACTACAAGAACACGAACCACGCCAAGGGACGCGGCGTGCAGGTGACTATCAGCTGCGCCTGCTTTGTGCCCAAGCCCCACACCCCCTTCCAGTTCGTGCCCATGGATACCGCCGAGACCCTGCAGGCCAAGCAGAAGCACCTGCTGGAAAGCGTGCACAGCCGCAAGATCAAGGTGAACTACCACGACAGCACCACCAGCTTCCTCGAGGGCGTGTTCGCCAAGGGCGACCGCCGCCTTGCCCCGGTCATCGTGGAGGCGTATAAGCGCGGCTGCTACTTCGACGGCTGGGAGGAATGCTTCAAGTATGATACCTGGATGCAGACCTTTGCAGACCTCGGCATCGACCCTGCTTTCTACTGCCAGCGCCCCATCGCGCTGGACGAGGTGACCCCGTGGTCTCACATGGACTACGGCATCACCCACGAGTATCTGGTGCGGGAGTACAACAAGGCTCTGGCCGCCCAGACCACCCCGCCCTGCAACCGTGCCTGCAACGCCTGCGGTGCCAACCATCTGTTAGGAGGTCCCTGCTTTGATTACAGTCAGAATCTCGTTTGAAAAGAAAAATGAAGCCTCCTATATCTCCCTGCTGGACTTGCAGCGGGTGATGCAGCGGGTGCTCAAGCGCAGCGGTCTGCCGGTGTGGCATACGCTGGGCTTCAACCCCCATATCTACATGACCTTTGCCTGCCCGCTCTCACTGGGGCAGGAGAGCGAGTGCGAGTGCGTGGACGTCAAGACTGAAGCCGAAGCCCCGGATTTTGCCCAGTGGCAGAGCGCCCTCAACGCCATTATGCCCGCCGGTATCCACGTTACCCGGGTGGCTCCGGTGGAGATGAAGGCGGACAGCATTGCCTTTGCCTGCTACCGCATCAGCTACCCGGCGGCTGCCGCTGCGGTGCTGGAGCAGTATAATGCGCTGGAAGCAGCCCATGTGGAAAAGCACAGCAAGCGCGGCAAAAAGATCGTAGACCTTAAAGAGCATATCCCGCAGCTGCGCTATACCACGGCAGGGGACACCGTGCAGCTGGAGCTGTGCCTGCCCGCTGCGCAGGAGCTGAACCTGAACCCCTCGCTGCTCACCGGTTTTCTGGAAGAAAAGTTCGGTCTGCCCGCTGCAAGTGCCAATATTCTGCGCACCAAATTTTTAACGGCAGACCGTCAGCTGTTTGTCTAAAGCGGCGCAAAAGTCCGTCTACCGGGCAAAACAGAAAATTTTTGCGAGTTTTTTCGGCAAATCGCTTGCATTCAAGCCGGTTTTGTGCTATCCTATTAAGGCGTTAGTGTCCGCTGAGACCACAGCGGGGTTAATGACAAGTATTTATCATTAAACGGGCGGTCCTCTGACGGCTATGCCGTGCATGAACGTCTAAAAACAAATGGAGGATTCAAAAATGGACGCACTGAAGATTATTTCTGAAGGCAGCATCAAGGCTGAAAAGCCTCAGTTCAACGTTGGCGATACCGTCCGCGTTGATGTTCGTATCAAGGACGGCGACCGTGAGCGCATTCAGGCCTTTGAGGGCACTGTGATCGCTAAGAAGCACGGTGGCGTTGCAGAGACCTTCACCGTTCGCCGCGTGGCTTACGGTGTCGGCATCGAGCGTGTCTTCCCCATCAACAGCCCCTTCGTTGAGAAGGTCACTGTTGTCCGCAAGGGCAAGGTCCGCCGCGCAAAGCTGTTCTATCTGCGTGGCCGTACGGGCAAGGCTGCCAAGGTCAAGAGCGATATTTGATCATCCCCGATTTGAAACCGGGAGAAAAGGGACAACTTGTTGTCCCTTTTTTCTTTTTCAAAGCCCGGGCGCATGTGTAAAATCAGGAAAGGCTGGTGGCTAAGCTATGGAAAAACAGCAGCAGTCTGCCCCCGCTGTGCGCGGGCAGGGTATGCTGGAATGGTACGAAGCGCTCATCTCCGCAGCGCTGGTACTAGTACTGATCTTTTCGTTTTTCTTCCGCATCATTCAGGTGGATGGGCGCTCTATGGTGCCTACCCTGACCCACGGCGATAAACTCATCGTCTGGGCGGCGGGCTACACCCCCCAGCGGGGCGATGTGGTCATTGTGGACAGCTACACCGTCTACGGTAAGCCGCTGGTCAAGCGGATCATCGCCAAGGGCGGCGACACCATCAGCATTGATTACGACGCCGGTACGGTCACGGTGAACGGCGAACTTTTGCAGGAGGACTACATTGCAGCGCCTACCTATCTGGGCTACGATGTACAGTTCCCGTTCACGGTACCGGAGGGCACCCTGTTTGTGATGGGGGATAACCGCAACGAATCGCTGGACAGCCGCTCCTCCTATGTCGGCTGCATTGACGAGCGTGATATTCTGGGCAAAGTGCTGCTGTGCTTTATGCCCTTTACAGATTTTGGGGTGGTAAAATGAACGAAATGGATACCCGGTTTGCAAACCAGTACAATATTCAGTGGTTCCCGGGCCACATGACCAAGACCCTGCGCATGATGGAGCAGGAGATCCAGCACGTTGATGCCAGCCTTGTGCTGCTGGACGCGCGCATCCCGCTTTCCAGCCTGAACCCGGAGATCGAGCGCATCACCGATCGCAAGCCCAAGCTCTATGCGCTGAACAAGGCCGACCTTGCCGACCCGACTGTGACCGAGGAGTGGATCCGCTACTTCCACGCCGCAGATGCCGGCTGCGTGGCCATCAGCGCCAAGCAGAAGGGCGGCGCAAACGCCGTGAAGGTGGCCATTGAAAAGGAGCTTTCCGGTCTGCTGGAGCGCCGCCAGAACCGCGGCATGGGCGGTGCCAAGACGCAGGTGATGCTGTGCGGCATCCCCAACGTGGGCAAATCCACCTTTATCAACACCTTCGCAGGCTCTGCCCGCGCCAAGGCGGCAGACCGCCCCGGTGTGACCAAGGGCAAGCAGTGGGTCAGCACCGAAAAGTTTGACCTGCTGGATATGCCCGGCGTGCTGTGGAAAAAGTTCGATTCCAAGACCATCGCCTCCAATCTGGCCTTCATCGGCTCCATCAAGGACGATATTCTGGATGTGGAAGAACTGGCCATGAACCTGCTGGACGAGGTGCGCCGCAACTACCCCGACCTTGTGGCACAGCGCTACAAGCTGGATGCCGAAACGCTGGCACTGCCGCCTTACGAGCTGCTGGAAGCTATCGGCCGTAAGCGCGGTCTGCTGGTGCGCGGCGGCGAGGTAAACACCGAGCGCTGCGCCATCATGCTGGTGGACGAGTTCCGCGCCTGCAAGTGGGGACGCATCTCGCTGGAGCGCCCGCCGCAGCGGGACGATCTGACCGACTTTGCCGAGGAGGACGAGGAATGAAGCGCCGCTCGGATGAGGAGATCTCCGCTTCGCTGTACGCCTTTGACGCCGAGGTGCGGAGCCAGTACGGCTGCTTTGCCGGTGTGGACGAGGCCGGGCGCGGCCCGCTTTGCGGCCCTGTGTGCGTAGCGGCCTGTATTCTGGACCCGGAAAACCCGGTATACGGCATCAATGATTCCAAAAAGCTGACCGAGAAAAAGCGCGAAGCGCTGTTTGACGAGATCTGCGAAAAAGCGCTGGCTTACCGTATCGTCTTTGTAGGGCCGGAGGTCATTGACCGGGAAAACATCCTGAACGCCACCATGGGCGGGATGCAGCAGGCGGTGGAAGAGCTGGACATCGTGCCCAATCTGGTGCTGGTGGACGGAAACCGCACACCCGCAGGTTTGCAGATCCCGGCACAGCCGGTGGTCAAGGGCGATGCCACCAGCGCCAGCATCGGCGCGGCCTCGGTGCTGGCCAAGGTCAGCCGTGACCGTTATATGCTGGAACTGGATAAGCAGTACCCGCAGTATCAGCTGGCAAAGCACAAGGGCTACCCCACAAAGCTGCACTATGAACTGATCGCGCAGTACGGCATCCAGCCGTTCTACCGCCGCAGCTTCCTTAAAAAGCAGGGCTATTGGCCGGAGAGCGGCAAATGAACCGCGCCGAGACCGGCCGCAGGGGAGAAGCTGCCGCTGCCCGCTGGTATCAGAAGCAGGGCGCGCAGCTGCTGGCGCATAACTATCATACCCGCATGGGAGAGCTGGATCTTGTGCTGCGGGAGCCGGACGGCACCATCGTCATCTGCGAGGTAAAGACCCGCAGCCAAGGGATGCTGCAGCGCCCCGCTGCCGCCGTAGACCCGGCCAAGCAGCACCGGCTGATCTGCGCAGCACAAAAGTATCTGCAGCAGACAGGCCAAAGCGAAGAACCGGTGCGTTTTGACGTTGCAGAGGTAGTTCCTCTTGACAGCGGGCGCTGGATGGTACATATTATAAAGGGTGCCTTTCTCTGCGAATCTTAGGCAGAAATCGTGGCACCGGTGGGAAGTATGCGGCAAAACGAGGGTTTTGCCGTACAACCGGGAACGTGCCCGGCACGTTCCGTGGCGAAAAGGAGCGATGACCATGCAGTTTTTCAGTACCAGAGATCAGAACCGCAAAGTAACTTCTTCTCAGGCAATTGCACAGGGACTGTCCGATGAGGGTGGTCTGTTTGTGCCGGAAAGTTTTCCGCAGGTGGATGTAAAAGCCCTGTGCGGGCTGGACTATCCCGCGCTGGCAGCCGCCGTTGTGCGGGAGTACCTGACCGATTACGACCCCGCTTTCCTGACCGAAGCCACCTGCAGCACCTACGGCGCTGCTTTCGGCGGCAAGGCAGGCTATCTTGCCCCGGTGGAAGGGGATACCTATGCCCTCGAGCTGTGGCACGGCCCGACCTGTGCCTTTAAAGATTATGCCCTGCAGCTGATGCCTAAGCTGCTGGTGGAGGCCAAAAAGAATCTGGGCCGTACCGAAAAGACCCTGATCCTTGTGGCTACCAGCGGTGACACCGGCAAGGCTGCGCTGGACGGCTACCATGATATCCCCGGTGTGGAGATCGCTGTGTTCTACCCCACCGGCGGCACCAGCGAGATCCAGCGTTTGCAGATGGCAACGCAGGAGGGCGCCAATGTTGCCGTGTACGCCGTGCGCGGCAACTTCGATGATGCTCAGACCGGCGTAAAGAAGGTGTTCGGCGATAAGGCCATCGCTGCCGAACTGGAAAAGCGCAATATCCGTCTTTCCAGCGCCAACTCCATCAACTGGGGTCGTCTTGTGCCGCAGATCGTCTACTACTTTGCCGCCTACGCCCAGCTGCTCAAGGCCGGTAAGATCACCTTCGGTGACGAGGTGGATTTCTGCGTGCCCACCGGCAACTTCGGCGATATCCTTGCCGGTTATTACGCAAAGCAGATGGGTCTGCCCGTGGGCAAGCTGGTCTGCGCCTCCAACGAGAACAACGTGCTGACCGACTTCCTCACCACCGGTACTTACACCGCAAAGCGGGAGTTCTTCAAGACCACCTCGCCCAGCATGGACATTCTGGTGTCCTCCAATCTGGAGCGCCTGCTGTACCATGTGACCGGCAGCGATGCCGAGGTGGCGGGCTTTATGCAGCAGCTGGCTGCTACCGGTAGCTACACCGTCCGTCCCGAGACGCTGGCCGCCATTCAGCAGACCTTCTCCTGCGGCTGGAGCAGCGAGGACGAGGTGGCAGGGGAGATCCGTGCCCGCTACGAAAAGGATGGCTACCTGTGCGATACCCACACCGCCGTGGCCTTCCATGTGGCTGCACAGAAAAAGCGTCAGGGCGTGCCCATGGTGGTGCTTTCCACCGCATCGCCCTTCAAGTTCCCCCGCAGCGTGCTGAGCGCACTGGGAAAAGCTGCCCCGGAAAACGATTTTGAAGCCATGCAGCAGCTGGAGGCTGCCACCGGTCACGCCGCACCGGCAAGCCTTGCCGCTCTGCGCAGCAAGCCGGAGCGATTTGATACCGTCATTGCCCCGGCACAGATCGCCGAGGTGGCGCTGGGCTATCAGGCATAAGCTTCTGCGGACAGACAGAACAGGAGTAAACAGACTATGGCACTTTTTGTGCTTGGCGACCCCCATCTTTCTCTGGGCGCATCCAAGCCGATGGATATCTTCCCCGGCTGGAACGATTATGTGGACAGGCTGGAGAAAAACTGGCGCAAGCTCATCACCCCGCAGGACACCATCGTGCTGGCAGGGGATATCAGCTGGGCCATGCGCCTGACCGATACCCGCAAAGATTTTGCCTTTTTGCAGCAGCTGCCCGGGCAGAAGATCATCATGAAGGGCAACCACGATTACTGGTGGTCCACCGCCAACAAGATGAACGCCTACCTCAAGGCCGAGGGCTTTGATACCCTGCACATCCTGCACAACAATTCCTACAGCGTGGAGGGATACGCCATCTGCGGCACCCGCGGCTGGCTGTTCGATGTGGGAGAGCCCCACGATGAAAAGGTGATGAACCGCGAGATCGGCCGTCTGCGTATGAGCTTGCAGGCTGCGGAGCCCGGGCTGGAAAAGCTGGTGTTCCTGCATTACCCGCCGGTCTACACCGGCACCAGCGCCCCGGAGATCGTAGCCACCCTGAAGGAGTACGGCATCAAGACCTGCTTTTATGGGCATCTGCACGGCAACGCCATCCGGTTTGCCGTACAGGGCGAGGTGGACGGCATCCGGTACAAGCTGGTAAGTGCCGACGGCCTGCGTTTCTGCCCCTACCGCATCAATTGACAGCGAGATAAAAGGGCAAAAACGACAAAATTTAAAAATTTGGTATGGCAATTGTGTCCAGAGCGTGCTATAATAAGTTTTGACGCGATTGTTGCACCCAATTGAGCGCGCGCGTCCCCGCATTCCGTGTGCATACAGCAAGGACGTGGTGCGCGGTTGCCCCGGGCAAAAACTTCCTGCCCTGAGCAATAGAATATTTGAGTGGAGGATAAACAAATGAATCTCATCAAGTGTGAAAAGCTCGAGAAGAGCATGGCAGAACTGCAGTTCTCCATCGATGCAGAGGCCTTCAAGAAGGCTGTTGCCGATGTTTTCAAAAAAGAGGGCAAGAAGTACCCTGTGCAGGGCTTCCGCAAGGGCAAGGCTCCCAAGGCTCTGATCGAGAAGATGTACGGCGCAGACGTCTTTACCTACGACGCCATCAACGAGCTGTTCCCGGAGGCTTTCGAGGCTGCTGTTAAGGAAGCCGGCGTGGAGCCCGTGGGCCGTCCTGAGGTCACCGTGGATTCTGCCAGCGAGGCAGAGGGCGCTACCCTGACCGTTAAGGTCGCCGTGAAGCCCGAGGTCAAGGTTGGCAGCTACAACGGTCTGACCGTGGAAAAGACTGTCCATACTGTTACCGACGAGGCTGTGGACGCTGAGCTGAAGCGTGTGCAGGAGCGCAACGCCCGTGAGCTGACCCGTGAGGGCGCTGCTCAGAATGGCGATATCGCTGATATCGACTTCGAGGGCTTTGTGGACGGTGTTGCATTCGAGGGCGGCAAGGCTGAGCACTACAACCTGACTCTGGGCAGCGGCAGCTTCATCCCCGGCTTTGAGGAGCAGGTCGTTGGCCACTCCGCCGGCGAGGAGTTCGACGTGAACGTCACCTTCCCCACCGAGTATCAGGCTGCTGAGCTGGCTGGCAAGGCTGCTGTCTTTAAGATCAAGCTGCACGAGGTCAAGTACAAGGAGCTGCCCGCTCTGGATGACGAGCTGGCAAAGGACTGCTCCGAGTACGACACTCTGGACGAGTTCAAGGCTTCCATCCGCAAGAACAATCAGGAGCAGCTGGACAAGCAGGACGATCTGGCTGTCGAGAACGCTCTGGTCGATCAGGTCATCGAGAGCATGGAGGGCGAGATCCCTCAGGCTATGTACGATGTCCGCATGGACGAGATGGTCAACGACTTTGCTTTCCGTGTGGAGCAGCAGGGTCTGCGTCTGGAGGACTACCTGAAGTATATGGGTCAGTCCATGGAGCAGTTCCGTGCCGCTTTCATGCCGCAGGCTGAGAAGCAGGTCAAGATCGGTCTGGCTCTGGAGGCTGTTGCCGCTGCTGAGCACATCGAGGCTTCCGAGGACGAGATCAATGCCGAGATCAAGCGCATTGCTGACCAGTACAAGATGGAAGAGGACAAGGTTCGTGAGCTGATCAACCTCGAGGATCTGAAGCAGGATCTGGCTCGCACCAAGGCCATCGACTTCATCAAGAGCCACGCCAACATCGTGGAGAAGCCCGCAGAGGCTGAGAAGGCTGCTGACGCTGAGTAATCAGTGCCGGGCCCTGTAAAGCGCCGCAGGCGTTTTATCAAAGGTTGTTAAAATTGACCGGTACGGCTGAACTTTACAGGGAACCCGTATCGGTCAATTTTGCCAATAAACTTAAACCATTTCAGGAGGCGAACTTTATGAGTTTTGTTCCTTACGTTGTCGAGCAGTCGGCGCACGGAGAGCGTTCCTACGATATTTTCTCTCGTCTGCTGAACGATCGCATCATCGTGCTGAGCGAGGATGTCAACGATACCACCGCAAGTCTTGTGGTGGCGCAGCTGCTGTATCTGGAAGGGCAGGACCCGGATAAGGACATCAGCCTGTATATCAACAGCCCCGGCGGCTCCATCAGTGCCGGTATGGCCATCCATGACACCATGCAGTATATCAAGTGCGACGTTTCCACCATCTGCATGGGCATGGCTGCCTCTATGGGCGCATTTCTGCTGGCAAGCGGCACCAAGGGCAAGCGCTTTGCGCTGCCCAACGCCGAGATCATGATCCACCAGCCGCTGATCGGCGGTCAGGGCGGCGGCCTTTCCGGCCAGACCACGGATATCAAGATCCATGCCGAGCACATGGTCTATATCCGCGATAAGATGAACCGGATGCTCAGCGAGTACACCGGCCAGCCGCTGGAAAAGATCCAGCAGGACACCGAGCGCGACAACTACCTGACCGCGCAGCAGGCAAAGGAATACGGCCTGATCGATGAGGTCATTGCCCACCGGTAAACCGCTATAATCTATCCAGGATAAGGAAAAACAGCTATGGCAAATAACAATTCCGGCAAAAACGAAAAGGATCTGGTTTGCAGCTTTTGCGGCAAGCATCAGGACGAAGTAGAGCGCATGATCATTGGCCCCGGGGTCAATATCTGCAGCGAGTGCATCGGCCTGTGCCACGATCTGCTCTCTGACAAGCCGGATCAGCCCAAAAGTGCCCGTCCGGGACGCGGCAGCGCAAGCCGCGCCCATGTCCAGCCCGCTGCCGCAGATCTGGATATCAACATCATGACCCCGTCCGAGATCAAGGAAGGTCTGGATCAGTATGTCATCGGTCAGGACGAGGCAAAGCGTGTGCTGTCCGTTTCGGTCTACAACCATTATAAGCGCATCCTCAGCGGCAAGGGCGGCGATGTGGAGCTGCAAAAGTCCAACGTGCTGCTGCTGGGTCCCTCCGGTGTGGGCAAGACCCTGCTGGCGCAGACACTGGCCAAAATGCTGGGCGTGCCCTTCGCCATTGCGGATGCCACCACCCTTACCGAGGCTGGTTATGTGGGCGAGGACGTGGAGAACATTCTGCTCAAGCTGATCCAGGCGGCAGATTTTGATGTGCAGAAGGCACAGATCGGCATCATCTACATTGATGAGATCGACAAGATCACCCGCAAGAGTGAAAACCCCTCCATCACCCGCGACGTGGGCGGCGAGGGCGTGCAGCAGGCACTGCTGAAGATCTTGGAGGGCACTGTCAGCAACGTGCCGCCGCAGGGCGGCCGCAAGCACCCGCAGCAGGAGTTCATCCAGATCGACACCACCAACATCCTGTTCATCTGCGGCGGTGCCTTTGACGGTCTGGACAAGTATATCCTGCGCCGCACCGATAAGTCCGCGCTGGGCTTCGGCAGTGCGCTGAAGGATAACTCCACCGAGGCCGAGCGTGCCTTGTTGCGCAAGGTAGAGCCCCACGATCTGGTCAAGTTCGGCCTGATCCCGGAGCTGATCGGCCGTCTGCCGGTCATCACCGTGTTGGACGATCTGGACGAGGATGCATTGGTGCGCGTGCTCAAGGAGCCCCGCAACAGTCTGGTCAAGCAGTACAAGGAGTTGCTGGGCATGGATAACGTGGAACTTACCTTCACGGATGAAGCCCTGCACGCCATTGCCCGCAAGACCATCGAGCGCAAGACCGGTGCCCGTGGTCTGCGCAGTGTGATGGAAAGCATTTTGCTGCCCATCATGTACGAGGTGCCCAGCGATGCCACCATCATCCGCGTGACTGTGGACAAGGACACCGTGGAGGGCGGCGAAGCACATCTGGAATACGGCGCTGTGCGCAAACGTTATAAAAATCAGGTCGCTCTGAGCTGACGGCATTGCCGCACAGCAGGGGAGCGTACCCGCTTGCAAGGCTCTGTTTCAAAAGCTTTTTGCTTTTGGCAGGGCTTTTTGCTTTCAAATTCTTGTTTCTGACAGGAAAATGTACTATAATAGTAAAGTGTGGATCGTGCGGCGTGTGCTCTCTGGCAGGGGCATACCGCAAAAGACGAGCCATAGAATTGGGTAACAGGAAGTACTATAAAGGAGTGTGTATTCAATGGCAAATTATCACGAGATGGATCGCGCAGCGCTGACCGCTGAAAAGGCAGCGCTGGAGCAGGCTTATAAGCAGTTTCAGGCAAAGGGTCTGAAGCTCAATATGGCACGCGGCAAGCCCGGCCCCCACCAGATGGATCTGGCAATGGACCTGCTGAAGATGACCGACTACACCACGGATGCAGGCACCGATGCCCGCAACTACGGCGAGCTGGAGGGTCTGCACGAGGCCCGCGCCCTGTTTGCAGATGTGTTTGGCGTAAAGCCCAACGAGGTATTCGTGGGCGGCAACTCCAGCCTGCAGCTGATGTATAACCTCATCAACATCGGCTATGTGTTCGGCTTCCCGGAGTCTCCCTGCCCCTGGTCTCAGGTGGAGAAGCGCAAGTTCCTCTGCCCGGTGCCCGGCTATGACCGTCACTTTGCTATTACCGAGGAGTTCGGCTTTGAGCTTATCAGCGTGCCCATGACCCCCAACGGCCCCGATATGGACGTTGTGGAAAAGCTGGTGGCAGAGGACGATACCATCAAGGGCATCTGGTGCGTACCGCAGTACTCCAACCCCGATGGCTACACTTACAGCGATGAGACCATCGAGCGCTTTGCCAAGATGAAGACCGCTGCCCCGGATTTCAAAATCTTCTGGGATGAGGCATACATCGTCCATCACCTGACCGAGGAGATCATCGAGACCCCTGTTCTGCTGAACGTGAGCAAGAAGTATGGCACGCAGGACCGCGTGTTCATGTTCACCTCCACCAGCAAGATCACCTTCCCGGGTGCCGGTGTTTCTGCCATTGCCTGCAGCGACAACAGCATGAAGTATATGTGCAAGCGCTTTGCCGTGATGATCATCAGCTACGACAAAATGAACCAGCTGCGCCACGTCCGCTTCCTGAAGAACAAGGAAGGCGTTCTGGCACACATGGCAAAGCATCGCCGCCGTCTGGTGCCCTGCTTCGATGCCGTCAAGACCGCTTTTGCCGCAAACCTTACCCCCTGCGGCGATATTGCCCACTGGACCAACCCCAAGGGCGGCTACTTCATCAGCCTGTATGTCATGCCCGGTTGCGCCAAGCGTGTGGCAGACCTGTGCAAGAACGCAGGTCTGACCCTGACCGGTGCAGGCTCTGCTTATCCGTACCACAAGGACCCGCAGGATTCTCACCTGCGCATCGCACCCACTTATCCCAGTCTGGACGAGGTAGAGACCGCTTCCGAGCTGCTGTGCGTCTGCGTACGTCTGGCCGTTGTGGAAAAGCTGCTGGCTGATATGGCATAAAGCTTGAAATAACTTGTATATTCTCCTCTGCGGGGCTCTTTGCAGGGCTGGCAGGGGAGTTTTGTCACAGAAAGGTCGGCACGACGGCTGCTCTGTGAGGAGAGGGACCGTCGGCAAAACTTGCGGTTCACAACAAAAACGGCGGCGGCTGTACAGCCGCCGCTTTTGGAGGTTCCCGACTTATGAAAACAAAAGGCAAAGCATGGCAGCTGGTCGTTACCGCGCTGCTGATCGTTGTGTTTGTCTACACCGCCTTTTTTGGCGTGGCGGCAAAATACGGCGATGTGACCACTACCTACATCAAGGGTGCAAAGGATATCCGCTTTGGCGTGGATATCAAGGGCGGCGTCAACGTCACCTTTGTGCCCTCGGATGGCTACGATGCCACGGACGAGCAGCTGGATGCCGCCCGTCTGGTCATCGAGAACCGTCTGGTCGCCCTGAACGTGACCGACTACGAGCTGTATGTGGACAACAACTCCGACAGCCTGATCTTGGAGTTCCCGTGGCAGTCCGGCGAGACGGATTTTGACCCCGAGTCTGCCATTCAGGAGATCGGCACCACCGCCTACCTGACCTTCCGCGAGGGAGCCAGCAAGGACGGCGAGCTGATCCTTGACGGCTCCATGGTCGAAAGCGCTTCGGCGCAGTACGGCGCTGTGAGCAACGGCGGCAGTTCCGAGTATTATGTTGCCCTCAAGTTCACCACCGAGGGTGCCAAGGCCTTTGGCGATGCCACCACCAAGCTGGCCGCCGATAAGGGCAGCATCAGCATCTGGCTGGACGACGAGAACGTGAGCACCGCCACCGTCAACACCGCTATCACCGACGGACAGGCCATCATCACCAGTTCGGCCTCCAACCCCTTTACGCAGGATGCCGTGGTCAAGATGGCACGCCAGATCAACTCCGGTGCGCTGCCCTTTGCTCTGAGCGTGGACAGCTACTCCACCGTGAGCCCCAGTCTGGGCGAAAACAGCCTTGGCGCCATGGTGCTGGCAGGCCTGATCGCTTTTGCCCTCATCGTGGTGTTCATGACGGTGCTGTACCGTCTGCCGGGCTTTCTGGCCTGCATCGCGCTGGCCGGTCAGGTGGCAGCTACGCTGGCCTTTGTGTCCGGCTACTTCCCGGTATTTGAAAGCTTCACCCTGACCCTGCCCGGCATCGCAGGTATCATTCTGGCCATCGGCATGGGCGTGGATGCCAACGTCATCACCGCCGAGCGCATCAAGGAGGAACTGAAAAACGGCAAATCTCTGGATGGCGCACTGAAGAGCGGCTTTGCCCGCGGCCTGACCCCCATCATTGACGGCAACGTGACCATCGTCATCGTGGCCATCGTGCTTATGGGTGCCTTCGGCCCCTCGGATGGCCTGTTTGCCAAGGCACTGCACTTTGTGTTCTTCGCCTTCGGCCCCTCTACCGCAGGCACCATCTACGCCTTCGGCTATACGCTGCTTACCGGCGTGCTGCTGAACTTTGTGTTCGGCGTGTTCGCTACCCGTGTTATGATCCGCGGTGCAGCCGCCATCAAGGCACTGCGCAACCCGTGGCTGTACGGCGCTGCAAAGCTCGGGCAGGAGAAGGCTGAAAAGAAGCCGGTGGATTTCGTAGCCCTGCGCAAAAAGTTCCTGACCTTCTCCACCTGCCTGATGGCCGTTATCCTGCTGTGCGCCGTGGTGTTCGGTGTGCATCTGGATACCGAGTTTACCGGCGGTGCCATGATCACCCTGTCCTACGAGGGCAGCTTTGATCAGTCCGCTGTGCAAAAGACCGCTGCTGCGGCGCTGGAAAACACCGGCCTGACCCTGCAGACCGGCGAGAACGTAGCCACCGGCGACCAGACCCTGAAAATCTCCATGCCCGGCACCGAGACCGTGACCACCGAGCAGGTGGAGAACCTGCTGGATTCCCTGAACGAAAACTACCCGGACAACCAGTTTGCCCAGCTGTCCCTGAGCAACGTCAGCGCAGCCATGGGCACAAAGTTCCTGCAGAAGAGTTTGGTGGCGGTCCTGTTTGCACTGGTGCTCATTCTGCTGTATATCGCCCTGCGCTTCAAGAACATCGGCGGTCTGACCGGCGGTATGATGGCAGTGCTGGCGCTGGTCAACGACCTGATGGTGGTGTTCGGCACTTTTGTGCTGCTGCGCACCGCACTGGACGGCAACTTTATCGCCGCCATGCTCACCATCCTCGGCTACTCCATCAACGATACCGTTGTGGTGTACGACCGCATCCGCGAGAACCGTGCCCTCATGGGCAAAAAGGGCAGCTTTGAAGAGTTGGTCAACCAGTCGGTCAACCAGTCTGCCCGCCGTACTCTGATCACCACTATTACCACCGTGATGGCATTGGGTGTCATGTGCATCGTGGCAAAGCTCTACGGTCTGGACAGCATCTTTACCTTTGCGTTCCCGCTGATGATGGGTATGATCAGCGGTGTGTACACCTCTCTGTGCGTTTCTACCTCGGCATGGGTGCTGTGGAGCGAGCGCAGCAAAAAGAAAAACTGAGGCGGAGGAACAAAAGATGAAGTGCCCTTATTGCGGCGCGGAGGAATCCAAGGTGATCGACTCCCGCCCCACGGAAGATAACGAGCGCATCCGCCGCCGCCGCGAGTGCCTGAACTGCCATATGCGCTTTACCACCTACGAGGTAGTGGAAACAGTGCCGTTGGTGGTTATCAAAAAGGATAACTCCCGCGAACCCTTTGACCGGCAGAAGCTGTTCAACGCCATGCTGCGCGCCTGCGCCAAGCGTCCTGTCAGCTACGAAACGCTGGAACGCGCCGTCGGCAGCATTGAGCAGTCCCTGTTCAGTTCCTACGACCGCGAGATCCCCAGTGTGCGCATCGGCGAGCTGACCATGGAGGAACTGAAAAAGATCGATGAGGTGGCCTATATCCGCTTTGCTTCGGTCTACCGCCAGTTTGCGGACGTGGAAAGCTTCCTTGATGAACTGAAAAAGCTTGTGGGCGACCGCAAGGAAAACCAGTAAACTATAACTTAAAAAGGACACTGCACGAAACGCCGTGCAGTGTCCTTTTTTGCTCATCTTACACCAGCCGCCGGGCAAGCCATTCCAGCCGCTCTACTTCCACCTGTGCGCGGCGCAGCTCACCCAGTGCATCCTCGGTGGCTTGCTGCTCCAGATATCCGTCTGCCGCCCGCAGTGCGGCTTCCAGCTCCGTGTAGTCGGCCGTGCGCAGCAGATGGCTCATGGTTTCCCGCATGGTGTCGCACAGCTCTGCACCCTCGGCAAGCGCCTGCCGCGCAGTGGGAAAGTCCTTCTGCCGTACAGCCTCGAGGGCGCAGTTCAAGTCAGCCGAGATATCCTGTGCAAAACCCTGCACCCGTCCGCTGCTGTAAAGGGATACCCCCAGCAGCACGGCTACGATCAGGATGCACGCATAGATCCGCTTCATCGTTTTCCTCCCGGCTGCCGACCTTCCTTTTTCAGCAGAAAATAGTCCTCGGTCTCGTTGCCGATGAGCAGTAAAATTTCCTGCGGCAGAACTGTGTTTGCTGTGGCGGTGCGTTCCAGCCACGCACGGTCCTTGCCGCACCAGCGCAGATTATCCTCCAACACCTGCCCGTCCAGCACAAAGGGGATGGTGGCCTGTGTCTGCTGCACCTTCAGCTGCAAGTCAGCTAGGGTAGCCGCTTCCTGTTCCGGGCGCAGCGCCGCCGACAGCGTGCCGTTCGTTTCGATCACGGCGTAGGATACTCTGCGCGGGTCAAAGATATCCTTGCCGCGCAGCGCCTCCATCAGGTCGGCGGTGGTCAGCCGCAGCATCCGCAAAGCGTCCTGATCGATCTTCCCGTCCAGAATGACCGTTTTAGGACGCCCGGAGAGGAAATTGAAAAACTTCTGGCTGCGGAAGCTTACCACCGAACCCAGCAACTCCAGCGCTGCAATGAGGAACAGCGGGATGAGACTGGCGGTGATGGGCACATCTTCCGATTCAATGGAGATGGACGCCAGATTGGAGATCAGGATGGTGGATACCAATTCCTCCGGCTGCAACTCTCCCAGCTGACGCTTGCCCATCAGCCGCATGGCAAACAAAACGCAGAGATACAGGATAATGGTGCGGCAAAGCAGCAGTTTCATGCACAAACCCTCCCGGTGCGGTGTGCGCGGCGTATTCCGCTGCGGCAAAGCGGGCATACTGCACACACAAAGGAGTGATGGATGTGCAGCAGCTTTCGCAAAGCCTTGCGGAAAACCTGTCCGCGCTTGATGCTAGGTTTGGCAAATCGGCAGATTATTATGCGAAGAAGATCGTTTTGTACGGCTGCTCGGGGTGTATCGTAATGTTTGACGGCATGGCAAGTCTTGATTCGCTCTGGGAGTTATTGCTGGATGCCGCTGAGCGTCAGTCTGCTTCTGTCCGGCTGACTGGAGCACAGGCTTATGCGCATATCCTGCATGGCTCGGCTTTCCCAGCCGAAAGCACCCCGGTGCAGGATATGCCGCAGCTCGTAGCGCGGCTGACCGCCGGCATGGCGGTGCTGCTTTTAGAGGGCTGCAGCAGCGGCATTGCTTTCTCGGTGCAGGGGCTCAAGTTCCGCTCGGTGGAAGAACCCTCCGGCGAGGGCAACCTGCGCGGCAGCAGGGAAGGCTTTACCGATCTGCTGCGGGTGAACCTGAGCCTTTTGCGCCGTCTTGTCCGCACCGACACCCTTGTGCAGGAGGCCGCACAGGCGCACACTGGCTGCAATACAGAGTACGCTCTTTGCTACTGCAAGGATCGTGCCGACCCCGCCATGGTGCGCCGGGTGCGCACCATTTTGCAAAGCGCAAGGCCGGAGCTTCTGCTGGATTCCAGTTATTTCGTGCCGTGGCTGCTGCCCGGCAAGGCGCGGCTGTTCACCCCGGTGCACTACACCGAGCGCCCGGCGGTCGCTGCCGCAAAGCTCTGCGAGGGCAAGCTGGTAATTTTGGTCAACGGCAGCCCCTCGGCGCTGGTGCTGCCCGCGCTGTTCAGTGAGCAGTTCGAGTGTCTGGACGACTACGCCTCTACGGCAGTGTTTTCCTCTTTTTTGCGGGTGCTGAAATATTTTTCTTTTTATCTCACGGTGTTTCTGCCGGGGGTCTTTGTGTGCGTGGCGGTGTATCTGCCGGAGCTATTGCCTCCGCAGCTGCTATATAAGATCGAAGCAGCCGAAAAGGCTACCCCACTGCCCCTGTTTGCCGAGATGCTGCTGGTGATCCTGATTCTAGAAATCATCCGGGAGGCAGGGCTGCGGATGCCGCAGTCGCTGGGACACTCGGTCAGTCTGGTGTCAGCGCTCATCATTGGCGATGCCGCCATTGCCACCGGGCTTATGAGCACCCCGGTCATCTTTGTGGCCAGCATCACGGCTATTGCAGTCTTTGTCACCCCGGGTCTGTACGAGCCTGCCACCCTGCTGCGCATCGGCACGGTGCTGCTGGCAGGGATTGCCGGACCGGTGGGACTGGCAGCGGCATTTTTCGGATTTTTGCTCAGTATCGTCAGCACCGAAGCACTGGGTGTGCCATATCTTGCACCGCACCCCTTCCCGCAGCAGCCGCTTTCTGAGGACGGCGTTCTGCGCCGCAACTACCGGCAGCTGTCCCGGCACGGGTTCAATGTCTGGCAAAAGCGGGAGAGGGGGAAACGGCAGTCATGAAGCAGCACACAGAACATTTTACTCCGGCGGCGCTGACCCTCAGCGTGCTCACGGCAGCGCTGGCAGACGGCATCCCGCAAAGCGTTCCGGTTCGCCGGGCACTGTGGCTGGGCGCAGTCAGCACGGTGTGTTTGTGCATCCTTTCTGCGCTGGTAGCCGCGGCGTTACAGAACAAAACACCCTCCTTGGCGGTGCGTCTGGCACTGACAGCCGGGCTTTTTATGGAACTGGTGCACACCCTCGCGCAGGCGCAAGGGCTGTGCGCGGCAGAGTTTTCTTCCATGGCGCTGTTGGGTTTTCTGCCGCTGCTGCTCTTGGCAGGGTGGGGCGTCCGTCCCGCAAGCTGGAACGCCTCGGCGCGGGTGCTGTGGTGGTTTGCTGCTGTGGGCGGCGTGGTCTGCCTGTTGGGGCTTGCCGGGCAGCTGCATTGGTACCGACTGTTTGCCCCGGCACAGCCGACTGGAGCAAACTGGAACGTACCGGTCTACGCTGAATACTTTGCCGGAGCGCTTCTGTGCAGTGCGCGGTCTGCCCGCCGCACGGTCTGGCTGCCGCTATGGGGATTTGCGGTGCAGGCAGCGGCCTTGCTGGGCGGCGCTTTGCTGTTTGGCAGCGGCACATACCCCCGGCTGGAGCTGCTGCGGGCGTGGAGCGGCGGCAGCTTTTCCCGCATGGATGCGCTGCTTTTGCTGCTCTGGCTGCTGTGCGCTGTCTACCGGGCGGCCATGCTGTGCGCCGCCATCCGCTTGCTCTGGCAGCAGCCAAAGGCGGAGGTGCAGCCATGAAAAACGCAAAGCCTTACAAGCCCCTGCTGTATTTGCTGCTAACAGGATGGTGCCTTTTGTTCCTGCGTTGCGAAAGCACCGAGAAAAGCATGGTGCGGGCGGTGTATCTGGCACAGACCGAACAGGGATATCAGGCAGGGCTGCTCTATCAGGCACCGCAGGCAGCCGCCGATGCCGCCGAAGCCTCTGCTGCATTGCAGTTTGTGCAGGCAGAGGGTCAAACGATGGAGCGGGCGCTGGCTGCGGCAGAGCAGGCACTGCCCCAAACCGCAAGCTACCGCCTGTGTGATTATCTGCTGCTGCCAAAAGCGGAAGAGCCACTGCTGACAGAGTACGAGCAGCTGGTGCTGCGGCGCGGCTGCGGACGCACGGCGGCAAGGCTGCTTTGCGCAGAAGGGGAGATAGACCACCTTGTCACACAAGCCGCTTTGCCGGACGCCCTGATGGCACAAATAAAGGCCGCAGCGCCCACTGCACCCCGGCTGTATCAGCACACAGAGCCGGGGCTTCTGCCCATCCTCCGGTGGAACGCGGAGGAGGTGACGATACAGGAGGGCGGCGTTCTGCATACCGTGGCAGGCAATACGCCCCTGTCCCCGGAGCAGGCCGAGATCTACCGGCTGCTTACCGGGCAGAGCGGCACCCGGCAGCTCTGGCTGGAAGGGGAGCGCATTGGTATCCGGCGCTGTACTGTTTCGGTCACCCTGCAAAAGGAGCAGGCGCTTGTGCGGCTGGATTGCCAGTGTGCTGCCCACAGCCCGCTGCCTACGCAGGCGCAGCAGCAACAACTTGCGGCACAGTGCACCGCGCTTTTGCAAAGCTGCTGGCAGCAGGGCGTGGATGTGCTGCACCTGCAAGCCCGGGCAGCGCTACGAAGCGGCAGCATTGCAGGCTTTGACCCAACAAAAAACGTCTGTCCGCAATTGCGGACAGACGTGCATTTCATGCTGTATTAAGAGGCAGTGGGAAAGGTAATGGTGATGGTAGTACCAACGTCTACCTGACTTTCCAGCTTGATGCGGGCGTTGTGAATGCGGGCAATGTGCTTGACGATGGCAAGCCCAAGCCCGGTGCCGCCGGTGGCCTTGCTGCGGCTCTTGTCCACCCGGTAGAAGCGCTCGAACACGCTGGCTTGTGCCTCCCGCGGGATGCCGATGCCGTTATCCGTTACGGTCAGGGTGCAGTGCCCGTCCCGACTGCAGGCGGTAATGATCTGTACCTTGCCGCCCGGGCGGTTGTAGCGAATAGCGTTATCGCACAGATTTTGGCATAGCTCATCCAGCAGTGCGCGGCTGCCCAGCACCGGGGCGCTCTCGCCCAGATAGGTCAGCGAGATATACGCGCGGCGGGCGTTCAGCTTCTGGCGCTCCACGCACTCCTTGGCAACCTCCAAAAGGTCTACCGTTTCCATCACCGGGGCGTCCCCGGTCTCGCTTACGGTATCCAGCTTGGAAAGCTGCAAAATGTCGTTGACCAGCTGGATCATGCGGGTGGCTTCGCTGTGGATCTTGCGGCCAAAATCCGGCACATCCTCCGGCTTTGCAATGCCGGTCTCGATCAGCTCTGCGTAGCCGGAAATGCTGGTCAGCGGGGTCTTGAGTTCGTGGCTGACATTGGCGGTAAACTCCTGCCGCATTTTCTCGTTGTTTTCCCGCAGGATACGGTCAGAATGGATGCTCTCCGCAAAGGGAATCAGCTCCCGGTAGGGCACATTTTCCTGAATGTGATCCAGATCCTCGGTCATGTTCAGCACCGGTTGCACCAGTGCTTTGGTCAGCAGGGCTGCCAGTACCGCAGCGGCCAGCATCAGTGCCACACAGCTCAGTACGATGGCCGGGATAGTGGAGTCGTAGATAGACCACACGGTCTCGGCGTCCTGCGCCACGCGCAGCACGTCCCCACCGGAAAGCCGGAGCGCATAGTAATAGGTCTCGTAGCCCATGGTCTGGGAATCGCGGATGTCCCGTCCCTCGCCGTTTGTAATGGCATCGCGGATCTCCGGGCGGGTCAGATGGTTCTCCATGGGCTGGTCAGTGGCAGATTCAAACAGCACGCTGCCGTCCTGACTGATCAGCGTCACGCGCAGATCATCGGTCACAAAGGCGTTCAGCTGCGCCGGGTCTCCGGTCTGCTCGTACCCGGCGCGTACAAGATCGGTCTCGCGCTCCAAACCCGACCATGCCTGCGCCGTAAAGGCTTTATGGAACACAAAAATGCACAGCGCTGCGGTGAATATAAGCCCCAGAAAGCCCATCAGGAACAACCGGTAGCTGATCTTTTCTTCCATGCTGCGCAGCTTCATTCTTCTTCGGCCTCCTCATCGGACAGCTTGTAGCCCACCTTGCGCACGGTGCAGATGTAACGTCCCGCATCGCCCAGCTTTTTGCGCAGGGTGCGGATGTGCATATCCACGGTACGGCTTTCCACCGAGATGTCGGTGCCCCACACTACCTGCAAAATGGTCTCGCGGGTCACCACCAGACTGGTGTTTTCCAGCAGCAGACGCAGCAGGCAGTATTCCTTGTAGGTCAGCTCCACAGGGGTGCTGTTTACCGTAACGCTGTGACGGGCGTTATCCAGCTGGATCTCGTGGAAAACCAGCACATCCGGCCTTACCTCCGGGGCGGAGCGCCGCAGCGCCACCCGCACCCGGCTGAGAAACTCCATGATGCCAAAGGGCTTTGCAATGTAATCATCCGCGCCGCAGTCCAGCCCGCGCACGGTGTCCAGTTCGCTGGATTTTGCCGTGACCATAATGATGGGCAGCTTGCGCAGGGAAGGGGTGTTGCGCAGCTTTTTCAGGATGGAAAAGCCGTCCTCGCCGGGCAGCATCACGTCCAAAATCACCAGTTCCGGTTCAGCGGCACGCATAGCCTGCCAGAAGGGGTCGGCACTCTCAAAGCCCTGCACCTCGTAGCCGTTGGATTGCAGGGCGTATTGCTCCAGCTCCCGGATGGAAGCGTCGTCCTCTACGATATAGATCATAACTCAGTTCTCCTCAGCAGTCTGTCCGTCCGGGAAGAGATAACGCTCACGGTAGCGGTCCAGACGGCGGTGGAATTCTTCACTTTCCTTGGTATCGTTGCCGTGGCGCAGGTCGTTCAGGTAGGCGTGGGTATCAAAGCTGTCCTGCGCCACCTCGATCTGAGCAACCGCCACATTGCTGCAATGGTCGCACACACGCTCGTAGTTGGTCAGCAGATCGTCCAGCACAAAACCGTACTCGATGGAGCAGCTGCCGGCCTGCAGGCGGGCAACATGCCGCGCCTTGATGGCGCGCACCAGCTCGTTGACCACAGCCTCCAGCGGCTCTACCTTGGAGGCAAGGTGCAGATCTCCCTTGCGGAAGGCATCGGTGGTGCGGCTCAGAGTGTCCTGCACCGCATCCTCCAGCACCTGCAGCTCCTCCTGTGCATCCTTGGAAAAGTGGATCTCCTTCTGGTGCATCTCCTCGGCGGATTCCAGCAGGTTGACGGAATGGTCGCTGATACGCTCAAAATCACTGATGGTGTGCAGCAGGGTGTTCACGCTCTGACTGTCGGCATGGTTCAATTCCCGGCCGGACAGCTTGACCAGATAGGTGCCCAGCGCGTCCTCGTACCGGTCCACCCGGCACTCCTCGTCCCGCACCTTCTGGGCAAGTTCGTCGTTCCACTCGTGGGTCAGGCTCATGGCCTGCACTACGCCCACCCGGGCAAGTTCTGCCATTTCGGCGGTAGCAGCGCGGGCGCGCTCCACAGCCATAGCGGGGGTATTCAGCAGACGGTCATCCAGCAGAGCAAACTCCTCTTTTTCCGGGGAATCGGGAATCGTCAGGATGGCCAGTTTTTCCAGCCCGGTGGCGAAGGGCAGCAGAATGACGGTGGCAAGGATATTGAATACCGAGTGCACGATTGCAATGCCCCATGCCTCAATGGTGGTATTCACAAAGGCAAAGTGGCATACAGTGTTGAGCCCGTAGAACCCGAGCAGGAAGATGGTCACACCGATGATGTTGAAGTACAGGTGTACCATGGCAGCCCGGCGGGCGTTCTTATTTGCACCCACCGAGGACAGCAGTGCAGTCACACAGGTACCGATGTTCTGACCCATGATGATGGGGATGGCACTGCCGTAGGTGATGACACCGGTGGCGCTCAGTGCCTGTAGAATGCCCACGCTGGCGCTGGAACTCTGGATGATGCCGGTGACCAGTGCACCCACCAGAACGCCCAGCAGGGGGTTGGAGAAGCGGGTGAACAGGCTGGTGAACCATGCCTCGTTTTGCAGCGGCAGCACCGCGTTGGACATGGTGGTCATGCCGGTCATCAGCACGGCGAAGCCGATGAGGATGGTGCCTACGCCTTTTTTCTTCTCACTCTTACACATATACAGCAAAATGCCGATAAATGCAAGCACCGGACTGAAAGAAGTGGGTTTGAGCAGCTGGATGAACAGGCTGTCGCCCTGCAAACCGGAAAGGCTCAAGATCCAGCTGGTCACGGTGGTACCCACATTGCTGCCCATGATCACGCCAATGGCCTGATGCAGCTCCATGATGCCGCTGTTGACAAAGCCCACCACCATAACGGTGGTAGCGCTGGAACTCTGGATGACGGCAGTCACGCACAGACCCAGAAAAAAGCCCTTGAGAGGGTTATCGGTCAGTTTGCTGAGAATTTTTTGCAGCTGGCCGCCGGCCTGCTTTTCCAGTGCCTTGCCCATGATGTCCATACCGAACAAAAACAGGGCTAAGCCTCCCAGCAGCGAAAAGACATTAAAAATGGTCATAAGTGTTTTCCTCACTTTATCTTGACGTGTTTTTCTCCTGTGCTTTAAGTATAGAAAAACAATGTAAAATCTGAAATCGCCGAAATGTAAAACCCATGTAAAGTAAGAAAAATGTAAAAATCCTGTGCATGGGCTGCGATGCAGCGTCGGTTTCCCGCCCACAGTACAAAAACAGTGCCCCGGGCGTTGTATTTGCCGCCGAATTTTATTATAATAGGAGTATGAGTGCCCGCAGCACAGCGCGGCAAAAGGATACAGGAGGAACCAGGATGGGTACGTTCAATGTTTCGCTTAAAACGCTGACCGACCGCGTCAGCATGGAAGTAGTATACACCCCCCGGGCGCTGGATGAGATCAGCGTGGAGATTGCCGAGGTCAACCGCCCGGGTCTGTTTCTGGCGGGCTATTATGATTACTTCGATAAGCTTCGCTTGCAGATCATGGGTCTGGCAGAGATGAACTTTCTGTCCGGTCTGACGGCAGAAAAGCGCTACGAGGCACTGGAGCAGCTGTTCCGGCAGCAGCCCCCAGCGGTCATCGTCTGCCGCAGCGAGGAGCTGGAACCCTTCCCGGAAATGCAGGAGCTGGCGCAGAAGCACGCAGTTGCCCTGCTGCGCTCCAACGAGACTACCTGCACTTTGATGGGCAGCCTGATCAGCGTGCTGAACCTGGAACTTGCGCCCCGCATCACCCGGCACGGCGTGCTGGTGGAGGTGTACGGCGAGGGCATCCTGATCTTGGGCGACAGCGGCATCGGCAAAAGCGAGCTGGCCATTGAGCTGGTCAAGCGCGGTCACCGTCTGGTGGCAGATGATGCTGTGGAGCTGCGCAAGGTGTCCAACCGCCAGATCATGGGCACCGCCCCGGAAAATATCCGCCACTTCATCGAACTGCGCGGTATTGGCATCGTCAACGTGGCCCGCGTGTACGGCGTAGGTGCCGTCAAACTGAGTGAAAGTCTGGATCTGGTGGTGCAGCTGGAAGCATGGGACCCCACCAAGAACTACCAGCGCACCGGTCTGGAAAGCGAATACTACGACATTCTGGGCGTCAGCATTCCCAGCACCAGCATCCCGGTCTCTCCCGGCCGTAATCTGGCCGTGGTGCTGGAGACCGCAGCCATCAATAACCGCCAGAAGAAGATGGGCTACAACGCAGCCAAGGAGCTGCTGATCCGGCTGGGGCTGGATGACAAAATGGACTGAACCTCTCTATAAAAAGGAGCCTGACCCTATGGAACAACTCATGCAGCTGCTGACCGCAGCAGGCATTACCTATAAAGAAAACGAGCCGCTGGCAGCGCACTGTACCTTTAAAATCGGCGGCCCGGCGCGGCTGTTCGTGCAGCCGGCAGATCGGGTACAGCTTTGCCGCGCCGTTGCCCTGTGCAAGGCGCAAAGCGTCCGGCATTATCTGCTGGGCAACGGCAGCAACATCCTGTTTGCCGACGAGGGCTATGACGGTGCGGTGCTGGATATCTCCTCCATGCAGGACACTGTGGATGTGCACGGCACACAACTCACCGCCGGGGCGGGCGTGCGGCTCTCGACGCTGTGCAAAACGGCGCTGGAGCATAGCCTGACCGGGCTGGAATTTGCCTACGGCATCCCCGGTACGGTGGGCGGCGCAGTCTACATGAACGCAGGAGCCTACGGCGGCGAAATGAAGGATGTGCTGACCACAGTGCAGTACCTTACCGCCGAGGGCAAAGTAAAAGAGGCAGCGGCAACAGAACTTGACCTGCGCTACCGCCACAGCATTTTTGAAGAAAACGGCGGCTGCATCCTCTCGGCGCAGTTTGCCCTGACCCCGGGCGAGCCGGAAGCTATCCGCGCAAAAATGGACGAGCTGATGGCAAAGCGGCTGGATAAACAGCCACTGGATAAGCCAAGCGCAGGCAGCACCTTCAAGCGCCCGGTGGGGGCTTTTGCCGCTGCCCTCATCGACCAGTGTGGTCTGCGGGGCTACCGGCACGGCGGTGCCGCCGTCAGCGAAAAGCACTGCGGCTTTGTGGTGAACCTTGGCGGCGCGACCTGCGCAGACGTGCTGGCGCTGTGCGAGGAAGTGCGCACCATCGTGAAGGAAAAGACCGGCTACGATTTGGAAAAAGAGATCCGCGTAGTCCGCTGAATTGCGGGAATAGAAGGAGTGGGGAATACAGATGGAGTTGTTGATCGTCAGCGGACTTTCCGGTGCAGGAAAGTCTGTGGCTATGAATGCGCTGGAGGATATCGGATATTTCTGCATCGATAACGTCCCGGCAGGGCTGCTGCCCAGTATTACGGCGTTTTCCAAGGCGGGCGACAACCAGTTGGAGCGGGTGGCGCTTTCCATGGATGTGCGCGGCTGCCGCAGCAGGGAAGAGGTCGAGAATGCCTTGCGTCAGCTGGACGAGCAGAAAACCCCCTATAAGATCCTGTTTCTGGATGCGCCGGACGATGTGCTGATGCGCCGTTACAGCGAGACCCGCCGCCGCCACCCTATCAGCATTGCAGAGGGCATCTCCACCCGGGATGCCTTTTTGAAAGAGCGGCAGATCTTACAGCCTTTAAAAGACCGTGCGGACTATACCATCAACACCGGCTTGCTCTCTACCTCCCAGAATAAAGAGCGCATCTGCGATCTGTTTATGAAAAATGGTGGGGCAAAAAATGCCATGCGGCTCACCATCATGTCCTTCGGGTTCAAGTTTGGTCTGCCGCCGGAAGCCGACCTTGTGCTGGATGTGCGCTGCCTGCCCAACCCCTTCTACGTGCCAGAACTGAAGCACAAGACCGGACTGGATCAGGCGGTGGTGGATTTTGTCCTGAGCCACCCCGAAGCACAGGAGCTGCTGCACCGGTACGAGAACTTTTTGCAGTACGCCCTGCCGCTTTATGTCAAGGAAGGCAAAAGCCAGTTGACCATCGCGGTGGGTTGCACGGGCGGCAAGCACCGCTCCATCACATTCGCACGCAAACTTGCGGAATACTGCGCCTCTCTGGGCTACGAGCCCGGGGTGCAGCACCGGGATGCCGTGCGCTGAAAACAGAGGAAATACTATGAGTTTTGCATCTAGTGCGCGGGAGGAGATCGCGCAGCGCAGCCCCACCAAGGAATGCTGTGTGCGTGCAGCTGCCTATGGCATTGCCTGCTTTGCCAAATACTTTGATGCCCGCGGCCTTGTGCTGCAAACCGAGCAGCCCCATACGGTACAGCTGGCACAGCAGCTGTTTGCCCGCTGCGGCATCCGGGGCGAGATATTGGAAAAGCCCCGCGCCAGCGGTGTACTGTACGAGTTCAATATCCGCGATGCAGAGCAGGTCACCCACCTGCACGAGCTGTTCGGCACTACCGGCAGGGAGACCAGTTTGCAGATCGATCCCGGACTTATCCGCTGCCAGACCTGCGTCAGCGCCTATATCGCCATGGCCTTTTTGTGCAGCGGCACGGTCACTGACCCGCAAAAGGAATATAATCTGGAATTTCTCACCTCCCGGACGAACCTCGCCCGGGATTTTGAAGCGCTGCTGGCTGAGCACGAGTTTGCGCCTCACCGCACCCGCCGCAACGGTGTGAACCTGATCTACGTCAAGACCGGTGCCAACGTGGAGCGGCTGCTCCGCTTTATGGGCGCTGCGGATGCCGCAACGCAAATTAGCGTGCTCAAAGCATTCAAGCAGGTGCGCAACCAGACCAACCGGCAGACCAACTGCGATACCGCAAACCTTGGCAAAACCGCGCGGGCAAATGCCCAGACATTGAAAGCCATCCGCTATTTGCAGGAGCAGCACGCGCTGGAAACTTTGCCGGAGGTATTACAGCAGGCGGCAGCCAAGCGTCTGCAATACCCGGATCTTTCGCTTACCGCTCTGTGCGGCTGCTTTGACCCGGCGGTGAGCAAATCCGGTCTATCACACCGGATGAAAAAGCTGGAGGCACTGGCGGAAAATCTGCGTCAGCGCCAGCAGGAGGGACAGGAGGCAGTACAATGAGTGAACCCACCGCAAATACCCGTCCCTTTGCCCACCTGCATATCCATACGGAATACAGCCTTCTGGACGGTGCCTGCCGCATTGACCAGCTGATGGAGCGGGTGAAGGAATGCGGGCAGACCGCCATTGCCTGCACCGACCACGGCGTAATGTACGGCTGTGTGCAGTTTTATAAAGCCGCTAAAAAGGCGGGCATCAAGCCCATTATCGGCTGTGAGGTCTATGTTGCCACCCGTACCCGCTTTGATAAGGTAAATAAAATCGACGGCAACAACCACCTGATCTTACTGTGCAAAAACGAGACCGGCTATAAGAACCTGATCAAAATGGTCTCTGCCGGTTTTGTGGAGGGCTTTTACTCCAAGCCCCGCGTGGATAAGCAGCTTTTGGAGCAATACCACGAGGGACTGATCTGCCTTTCGGCCTGTTTGGCGGGCGAGATCCCGCAGGCCATTCTGGCAGGGGACTACGAGCGCGCAAAGGCAACTGCGCTGTGGTACCGGGACTTGTTCGGTGCGGAGAATTACTATATCGAATTGCAGGATCACGGCTTGAAAGAGGATACCACCGTTCTGCCGCAGCTTATCAAGCTTTCCCGGGAGACGGGCATTCCCATGGCAGCTACCAACGATGCTCATTATCTGCGCAAAGAGGACGCCAAAATGCAGAGCATCCTGCTGTGCATCCAGACCGGCAAGACCATTCAGGATGCCGACCGCATGGAGTTCCAGACCGACGAATTCTACGTCAAGACCACAGACGAGATGTACGAGCTGTTCTCCATGGTGCCGGAAGCCTGCGCCAACACGGCAAAGATCGCCGAGCAGTGCAATTTTGACTTTGAGTTCGGCCACACCAAGATCCCTTACTACAAGGCCCCGGACGGCATGGATAATCAGGCTTACTTTGAAAAGCTCTGCTGGGACGGCCTGGAACGCCGCTACGGCCCGGACGTGCCGCAGGCGAATATCGACCGCCTGAAATACGAGATCGGCGTGGTCAAGACTATGGGGTATACCAACTACTACCTCATCGTGTGGGACTACATCAATTTTGCAAAAAGTCAGGGCATCCCGGTGGGGCCGGGACGCGGCTCCGGCGCGGGCAGTATTGCTGCCTACTGCGTGGGCATTACGGATATCGACCCCATCCGCTACAACCTGATTTTCGAGCGCTTTTTGAACCCCGAGCGCGTCAGTATGCCGGATTTCGACGTGGACTTCTGCTACGAGCGTCGGCAGGAGGTCATCGACTACGTCAACCGCAAATACGGTGCGGATCATGTGGCGCAGATCGTCACCTTTGGTACCATGGCCGCCCGCAACGCCATCCGTGACGTTGGCCGCGTCATGGGCATCCCGTACCAGCAGGTGGACGTGGTGGCAAAGCTTGTGCCCATGGAACTGAAGATGACCCTGAAGCGGGCGTTGGAGGTTTCCAGCGAGCTGAAAAAGCTTTACGATACCGACCCGCAGGTGACCGAGCTCATTGACACCGCCTTGAAGGTGGAGGGAATGCCCCGTCACGCCTCCACCCACGCGGCGGGCGTGGTCATCACCCCGGAGCCGACCAATTATTATCTGCCGCTTGCCACCAACGATGGTCTGCCGGTGACCCAGTTCAACATGACCGAGATCGAAGAACTGGGTCTTTTGAAGATGGACTTTCTGGGTCTGCGCACCCTGACCGTCATCCGGGACGCAGAGGTGGCGGTGCAAAAGCAGCACCCGGAGTTCTCCATCCGTGATCTGGATTATGATGACCCGGATACCTATAAAATGCTGGGTCAGGGCGATACCGAGGGCGTGTTCCAGCTGGAATCCTCCGGCATGAAGCAGGTGCTTGTGGGCTTACAGCCGCAGAACCTTGAAGATGTTATCGCTTTGATCAGTCTGTACCGCCCGGGCCCCATGGACTCCATTCCCACCTATCTGCGCAATCGGCACGAGCCGGATAAGATCAGCTACAAGACCCTGCAGCTGGCGCACATTCTGGATGTGACCAACGGCTGCATCGTCTATCAAGAGCAGGTCATGCAGATCTTCCGGGAGCTGGCAGGCTTCTCCTTCGGGCAGGCAGATAACGTCCGCCGCGCCATGAGCAAAAAGAAGCACGCCGTCATGGAGGCCGAGCGGGAACATTTTGTGCACGGCTGCACCGAGCCCGGTCACGAATGCCCGGGCTGCGTTGCAAACGGCATCCCGGAGCAGGTGGCAAACCAGATCTACGACGAGATGTCCAGCTTTGCGTCCTACGCCTTCAACAAGAGCCATGCCGCCTGCTACGCCTATGTGGCATTCCAGACGGCTTATCTCAAATGCCATTACCCCAGCCAGTTCATGGCTGCATTGCTCACCAGTGTGCTGGATAATACCGATAAGGTCATTGAGTATTCCGGCGAGTGCGCCCGTCTGGGCATCAAGGTGCTGCCGCCGGATGTAAATATTTCCAACGGCGGCTTTACCGCCGATGATAACGGTCAGATCCGTTTTGGACTGAATGCCGTGAAAAACGTAGGCCGCAACCTTATCGAGAACGCAGTCACCGAGCGCAGGGAAAAGCCCTACACCAGTCTTTACGATTTCTGCAAGCGGATGCACGGCAGCGAGTTGAACCGCCGCTCGGTGGAAAGCCTGATCAAAGCCGGTGCCTTTGACTGCTTTGGCTCCAACCGCCACAGCATGGTGGAAGCGGTAGAGGGCATTCTCAAGAGCATCGAGACCGACTCCCGCCGCAATCTGGAAGGGCAGTTGGATCTGTTCTCCGTGATGAGCGGGGAAGTGCAGAATAGCCCGCAAGAGGATGTCTACGAAATTCGCCCCTTGGCAGAGTACACCCCTGCCGAGCTGCTGCAGCAGGAAAAAGAGGTCAGCGGTCTGTACCTGTCCGGCCACCCGCTGGACGCCTACCGGGAAAAGTCTGCCCGCATCGGCTCCCATACCATCAAAGACCTCACCGGCGAGGATGCCCATGTGCAGGACGGCGAAAAGGTGCGCATTGTGTGTGCGGTGGTCAAAAACCGCATGATGACGACCAAATCCAACAGCATGATGGCCTTTACCAGCGTGGAGGATCTGACTGGCACCATGGAGGTGATCGTGTTCCCCAAGGTGCTGGACCGCTTCCGGGATGCCATTCAGGAAAATGCTGTTGTGGTCATCGACGGACGACTTTCCGTGCGGGAGGATGAAGCCTCCAAGCTGCTGGCAGACAGCATTCTGCCCATCGACAGCTACGACCCGACCCGCTTGGATAAAGGCCGTCCGGACCCTGTCAAAACAGCTGCCCGGCGGGTATTCATCCGTCTGCCGTCCCGCAGCTGCCCCCAGTACGACAAAGTGGTGAACCTGTTGGAGATCTTCGATGGCGATATCCCGGTGATCCTGTATCTGGAGGATACCAAACAGAAGCTGGCCGCACCGCGCCGGCTGTACACTTCCGGGCATCCGCTCTTCTTCAAAGAGCTGGAACGGCTGCTGGGTGCAGAAAACGTTGCAACAAAATAACATATTTGTGCACGAATGGCACCGCATGGGACGACTTTAAATTTGATGAGTTGCACAAACTGCAAAAATAACGCGATATAACGCTATTATATCGTGCTGTATGGATTTGCATAAAGTCTCAAAACCCTATTGAAATTTGTCTGGATGGTGTGCTATAATCATTAAAGGCGAATCAAAGCTGTTGCAAAGCAACAAGCCTGTTTCGGGAAGAAGAGATTACAGGCAAAAGGGTAAATGAAGAACTGAACTGTAAATTGGAGGGAATCTCTCGTATGGAAAAGCAAATCAAAACGATTGGCGTGCTTACAAGCGGTGGTGATGCTCCCGGCATGAACGCTGCTGTGCGCGCTGTGGTACGCACTGGCCTGCACAAGGGCTTCCGTATGATCGGTATTCAGCGCGGCTATAACGGCCTGCTGAACGGCGAGTGCTTTGAAATGAACCTGCGCAGCGTTTCTAACATCATCTCTGCCGGCGGCACCATTCTGTATACGGCGCGCTGCCTGGAGTTCAAGACCAAGGAAGGTCAGGATAAGGGCGCTGAAAAGTGCCGTGAGCTGGGCATTGATGCGCTGGTCGTTATCGGCGGCGACGGCTCCTACCGCGGCGCCCGCGCACTGGCACACCGCGGCATCCCCATGATCGGCCTGCCCGGCACCATTGATAACGATATCGCCTGCACGGATTACACCATCGGCTACGATACCGCCATGAACACCGCACTGGAAATGATTGACAAGCTGCGCGACACCACCCAGAGCCACGACCGTTGCAGTGTGGTCGAGGTCATGGGCCGCAACGCCGGTTACATTGCGCTGAACGTTGCTATCGCTTCCGGCGCTATGGCTGTGCTGCTGCCTGAGAAGGAATTCGATATGCAGCGCGACATTCTGGATAAGATCGCCGAGACCCAAAAGACCGGCAAGCGCCACTTTATCATCATCGTGGCCGAGGGCGTGGGTCATGCACAGGAAATCGCCAACGAGATCCAGGCACGCACTGGTATCGATTCCCGTGCAACGATTCTGGGTCATGTGCAGCGCGGTGGTTCTCCCACCCTGCGCGACCGTGTGAATGCTTCTGCCATGGGCTATCAGGCTGTCTGCCTGCTGGAGCAGGGCAAGTATAACCGCATCGTCGGCATGAAGGGCGAGAAGCTGGTGGACTACCCCGTGGACGAGGCTTTGGAGATGACCAAGAGCCTTGACCCTGTGCTGGTGGATGTGTGCAACACTATTTCCATCTGATTTCAACGTCAAATACAAGAGCTATCCGTTCGGGTTTTCTGAGCGGATGGCTCTTTTTTGCTACTGTTTTTCAGAAACAACGTATTATAAGTAAAATTCAACAACTTTTTGTTTACAAATGCTTCCAAATAAGTTATACTGAGAAAAAACGGAGGTGCCGCCATGAAATACAGCTGGATCGACACGGAGCTTCTGCAAAAGCCCGGCGTTACCAAAGACTTGCAGGCAGAGTGGAACTGGATAAGATATCAAATCAGCGGCAAAATGTTTGCAGCCGTCTGTCTGGATGATGCCACAGGAAAGCCGGTATATATTACCTGTAAGCTAGACCCCGCCGAGGGGGAGTTTCTGCGCCAACAGTATGAGGATATCATTCCGGGCTACTACATGAATAAGGTGCATTGGAACTCCGTAAAAGCAGATGGAAACGTGCCGGACGCATTGCTGCGGGAGATGCTGGAAAAATCTTATCGGCTGGTGCTGGGCGGCTTCAGCAAAAAGAAACAGCGTGAGCTGCTGGAAGGAGAAAAGAAAGATGCCATTTGACTATAAGAAAGAATATAAAGAATTTTATCTCCCGCCGAAGAAACCGCAGATCATCACCATCCCACCCATGAATTTTGTGGCGGTACAGGGCAAGGGCGACCCCAACGACCCGGCAGGGGAATACAAGGCAGCGTTGGAGCTGCTGTACGGCATTGCGTTTACCATTAAAATGAGTTACAAGGGCAGCCACAAGATGGACGGCTACTTTGAATATGTTGTTCCACCACTGGAGGGACTGTGGCATCAGCCTGGGGCAGAGGGTGTGGATTTTTCCAACAAGGAGACCTTTATCTGGACCTCCATGATCCGTCTGCCGGAATTTGTCACCCGTGCCGAATTTGACTGGGCAGTGCGGGAAGCCACGGCCAAAAAGAAAAAGGACTTTTCTAAGGTGGGATTTTTCACCTATGATGAGGGCCTGTGCGTACAGTGTATGCACATCGGCCCCTACGACACCGAACCGGAGACCCTGCGGCAGCTGGATATGTTTGCAGCGGAGCAAGGATATTGCCCGGATTTTTCAGACACGCGCTTCCATCACGAGATCTATCTGGGAGATCCGCGCCGCACCGCCCCGGAAAAGCTGAAAACCGTATTGCGGCACCCGATCCGCAAAATAGAATAACAGAAAACTTCACAAAAACTGTCGCTTTTTCTTGTAAGATGTGCTATACTAAAATTATCTGTAAAACACACTTAAAAATGGAGGAAAACATCATGCAGCATGAAACTGTCATCGTGCTGGACTTTGGCGGACAGTACAATCAGCTGATTGCCCGCCGCGTCCGAGAAAATAATGTCTACTGCGAGATCTATTCCTATAAAACCGATCTTTCGGTCATCAAGGCCAAGAATCCCAAGGGCATCATCTTCACCGGCGGCCCCAACAGCGTTTATCTGGAGGATTCTCCCACCATCGACCCCGAGATCTTCAGCTGGGGCGTGCCTGTGCTGGGCATCTGCTACGGCAGCCAGCTGATGATGCACCTTCTGGGCGGTCATGTCTGCCGCGCTCCCGAGCGTGAGTACGGCAAGACCGAGGTGTTCGTGAACACCGAGAGCAAGCTGTTCACCGATGTGCAGCCCTCTACCATCTGCTGGATGAGCCACAACGACTACATTGAGCAGGCGGCTCCCGGCTTTGAGATCACTGCCCACACCGCAAACTGCCCTGTGGCAGCCGTTGAAAATGCCGAAAAGGGTCTGTATGCCGTACAGTTCCACCCGGAGGTGCTGCACACCGCCGAGGGCAAGAAGATGCTGCGCAACTTCGTGTACAACGTCTGCGGCTGCTCCGGCGATTGGAAGATGGATTCCTTTGTAGAGAACAACGTCAAGGCTCTGCGGGAGCGCATCGGCGAGGGCAAGGTGCTGTGCGCCCTGTCCGGCGGCGTGGATTCCTCCGTGCTGGCCGCTATGCTGGCAAAGGCCATCGGCAAGCAGCTGACCTGCGTGTTCGTGGATCACGGCCTGCTGCGTAAGAACGAGAAGGAAGAGGTCTGCTCTGTCTTTGGCCCGGGCAATGCCAACGGCTTTGACATCAACTTCATCTGTGTAGATGCCCGCGACCGCTACTTTAGCAAGCTGAAGGGTGTCACTGAGCCGGAGCGCAAGCGCAAGATCATCGGTGAGGAGTTCATCCGCGTGTTCGAGGAAGAGGCCAAGAAGATCGGCAAGGTGGACTTCCTTGCACAGGGCACCATCTACCCCGACGTGGTGGAAAGCGGTCTGGGCGGCGAGTCCACCGTCATCAAGAGCCACCACAACGTGGGCGGTCTGCCCGATACCGTGGACTTCAAGGAACTGGTGGAGCCTCTGCGCAACCTGTTCAAGGACGAAGTCCGTCAGGCCGGCCGCGAGCTGGGTCTGCCCGAGTATCTGGTCAGCCGTCAGCCGTTCCCCGGCCCCGGTCTGGGCATTCGCATCATCGGCGAGGTGACCCCCGAGAAGGTCACCATCGTGCAGGACGCTGACGCCATCTGGCGCGAGGAGATCGCCAAGGCCGGTCTGGATAAGGAAATCAGCCAGTATTATGCAGCGCTGACCAATATGCACAGCGTTGGTGTTATGGGCGACGAGCGCACCTATGATTACGCTGTTGCGCTGCGCGCCGTGACCACCACCGACTTCATGACCGCAGAAAGCTACGATATGCCGTGGGATGTTCTGGGCACTGTCACCAGCCGCATCGTCAACGAGGTCAAGCACGTCAACCGCGTGTTCTACGACTGCACTGGTAAGCCGCCTGCAACGATCGAGCTCGAGTAATCCCCAACAATACCATCACCCCGGAAAGTTGCGTTTTTGCGTAGTCTTCCGGGGTGTTTTTATCTTCCGGTCCAATCAAACAAGCTGTAACTTTGAAAGTGTATCCTGTATCAGAACAACCTCTAAGCATTTTGACCGCAGTATTTTACACAAAAAAGCCCGAAACCCCTTCCTTCTCCGCCCGCAGGGGAGTATAATAGACTTTGTTGTTTGCAAAACAGGAAAGGGGAAGTATCAACTATGGAATCGAAGCAGAGGCTTCTGGAGCCGCAGCTCGTCCAAACAGGAAGGGCAGATCAGTTCAGCCGCAAGGTGTTCTGCGACGGAATGCGGGATGGTGTGCCCATTGCGCTGGGCTATTTCGCTGTATCGTTTTCGCTGGGTATTGCGGCGCGCAAGGCGGGCTTTACGCCGTTTCAGGGGTTTCTTGTCAGTTTGCTGAACAATGCCTCTGCAGGAGAATATGCCGCATTTGCGCTGATTATGGCAAACGCCACCTATTTTGAGGTGGCGGTCATTACTCTGATCGCCAATGCGCGGTATCTGCTGATGAGCTGTGCGCTGGCACAGCGCTTTGCGCCGGAAACGCCCTTCTGGCATCGGCTGCTCATCGGCTATGATGTCACGGACGAGCTATTCGGCATTACCATCGCCCGCCCGGGCAGTCTGAACCCGTACTATACCTATGGCGCTATTCTGCTGGCAGCACCTGCTTGGGCTTCCGGTACGGCGCTGGGCATTATAGCAGGCAATCTGCTGCCGCTGCGGGTAGTCAGTGCTTTGAGTGTAGCGCTGTATGGGATGTTTTTGGCCATCATCATCCCACCGGCCCGCAAAGACCGGATCGTTGCGGTGCTGGTCGTCATCAGTTTTGCACTGAGTTTTCTGTGCAGCTATCTGCCGGGCATCTCGGCGCTCTCCGAGGGTACCCGTACCATTCTTTTAACGGTGGCGATCTCCGGCGCAGCAGCGGTTCTGTTCCCGGTCAGGCAGGAGGAAAATGAAGATGACGCATAACAATTATATCTATATTGCAGTCATGGCACTGGTGTCCTACGCCATCCGAATCCTGCCGCTGACGCTGATCCGCAAGCCGATCAAAAACCGCTTTATCCAGTCGTTTTTGTACTATGTGCCCTATGTGACGCTGGCTGTGATGACCTTCCCGGCCATCATTCAGGCAACGCAGAGCCCGGCAGCAGGTGCTGTTGCGCTGGTAGTTGGCATTGCCGCCGCATGGTTTGGCGCAAGTTTGTTTCAGGTGGCTGCGGGCTGCTGTGCCGTGGTGTTCGTGCTGGAATTTTTTATCTGATGCCTTATAGCAGGAGAACAAAATGAAGAAGATCCTTGTAACCGGTGCCGGCGGCTTTGTAGGCTCCCGCGTGATGCAGCAATGGGCGGGGCGTTACGAGTTGTGCACCTTTCCCAAAGGCTTTCTGGCAACAACAGGGGAGGACGCTGTGCGGTGGGTTGTTTTGCAGCAGCGTCCGGATGTCATACTGCACACCGCAGCTATTTCGGATACCGGTTATTGCGCCGACCACCCGGAGCAGGCTTATCGCGCCAATGTGGAACTTCCGGTCTGGCTTGCCCGTGCCGCAGCGGAGACTGGCGCAAAGCTGGTGGCCTTCAGTTCGGATCAGGTCTATGCCGGTGTAGAGCAGTCCGGCCCGCTGACGGAGAGCATTCCGCTGCAGCCAGCCAATGTGTACGGGCAGGGCAAGCTGGAAATGGAGCAGAGGGTGCAAGCGCTCTGCCCGCGTGCCGTGCTGCTGCGCGCCGCATGGATGTACGACTTGCCAGGCTACCAACTGCCCATCCGGGGTAACCTGCCGCTGAACCTTTTGCGTGCGGCACAGCGGGGAGAATCCGTCTGCTTTTCTGTTCGGGACTTCCGAGGCATCACCTACGTCCGGCAGGCGGTGGCGCTGCTGGAGCCTGTTCTGACCCTGCCCGGCGGAGTCTATAATTTTGGCAGTGAAAACGCCGAAAACATGGTGCTGACTGCTCAGCAGTTTGCGAAGATACTCGGGATCACAGTCGATATTCAGGAAGCTGACTGGACACGCAATCTTGCGATGGACTGCAGCAAGCTGCGGGCGCAGGGCATCGTATTTGACATCACACAGGCAGGGCTAACGCGCTGTTTGCGGGATTATGGACTGCGCTGACCGCAGAAACAAAAATTTTTCCGTATCGCACAAAAAACAGAGAAAGGCACGAAAAAAGCAGGGGATTCTGTATACTGCCAGCCGAATCGGGCTGGACAAATCATGCGGAGACCCTGCTTTTTTGCGTGTCTAACGGAGAAAAGTTCGCTTGTAGAATGCAGTAATTTTTCATATAAAAGTCATACTTATTTTACATCTTATCTGCATTTTGCTATAATATTTTCGCTTTTTTGCAAAGCATCCGAACTGCATAAACCGTTAAAACCTTGAGGAGAGTGGAATTTTTGAAGGAAGTCAAGCTTGAAGAAGCGGCTTATCATTTTGAAGCCAAAATGTCCCTGCGGCAGGCCATCCCGCTGGGCTTGCAGCACGTCTGCGCCATGTTCGTGGGCAACCTGACCCCGCTGTTGATCATCACCAGCGCCTGCGGCATTGCAGGCGGTGAGTTTGCAGACCTGCAGGTCACCCTGTTGCAAAGCGCCATGTTCGTGGCAGGCATCGTCACGCTGGTGCAGCTGTTCACCATTGGACCTGTGGGTGGCGCAGTGCCTATCATCATGGGCACCAGCTCCGGCTTTATCGGCGTGTTCAACAGCGTTGTTGGCACGATGGGCGGCGGTGTGCTGGCCTATGGCGCGATTATGGGCGCATCCATCATCGGCGGTATTTTTGAAAGCGTGCTGGGCTTTTTTCTGAAGCCGCTGCGCAGGTTCTTCCCGCCGGTGGTCACCGGCACGGTGGTGCTTTCTATTGGTCTTTCGCTGATCTCGGTGGGCATCAACTCCTTCGGTGGCGGCAACAAGGCCAAGGACTTCGGCTCTGTGGAGAACCTGCTGCTGGCACTGTTTGTGCTGGTGGTCATCCTGTTTTTCAAGCACTGGACTACCGGTTTTCTCAGCTCTTCTGCCATCCTCATTGGCATTCTGGCCGGTTATGTGGCTGCTTTTATTATGGGTCTGGTGCTGCCCACTACCGGTGTGACTGCCGAGGGCGTAGAGTTCACCAAGGCATGGGTGCTCAACTGGAATAAGGTAGCACAGGCTTCCTGGTTCGCAGTGCCCAAGCTGATGCCGGTCAAGGTGGTATTCGATGCCCGTGCGATCCTGCCGGTGCTGATCATGTTCATCGTTACCGCAGTGGAGACTGTGGGCGATATCTCCGGCGTGATGGAGGGCGGTATGGACCGCGAGCCCTCTGATAAGGAACTGTCCGGCGGCGTCATCTGCGATGGCCTCGGCTCCAGCTTTGCCGCACTGTTCGGCGTGCTGCCCAATACCTCCTTCAGCCAGAACGTGGGTCTGGTGGCCATGACCAAGGTGGTCAACCGTATGGCACTGGCCTCCGGTGCTGTGTTCCTGATCCTCTGCGGCCTGATCCCCAAGCTTGGCGCGCTGATCTCCATCATGCCGCAGGCCGTTCTGGGCGGTGCTGCCGTTATGATGTTCTCTTCCATCGTGGTCAGCGGCATCCAGCTGATCACCAAGGAAAAGATGACCCCGCGCCACCTGACCATCGTGTCCGTGGCACTGGGCGTGGGCTACGGCATGGGTGCCAACAGCGGCATTCTGGCACAGGCACCGCAGGCCCTCCAGCTGATCTGCGGCGAGTCCGGCATCGTTCCGGCTGCTTTTGTGGCAATTCTGCTGAACGTTCTGCTGCCTAAGAACGATATGGCAGAGTAAACTTCAGCCTTTTTGCCGGGCAAGGGCTTCCAGCTGCTGCAACACCTCCGGGGTGTCTGCATCCAGCAGCTCTGCGCTGTTTGCAATACAGACAGTGTGCACCTGCGCAGGATACTTTTTAAGCAGCACGTTGCCGCCTTTATTTTCCGGCAGGGTGAGCAGCTCTGAAAAAAAGCTGCTTCCAAACAGAACGGGACTTCCGACAAGGGGTGTCGGGTCGTTTTCGGCCACGGCTCCCAGACGGAAAATCTCCCGTTCTGTTTCTTTTTGCCATTCTGCCGGGGAGGACGGCTCGCGGCAGAAGCACTCTGTCATGGCTTCTACCGTCTCCCGGCGCAGCAGGGGCTGATCACCGGGCAGAAACATACAGCCGCTAAGCTCCGGCAGCTGTTCCAGCAGCGTTGAAAGTCCCAGCCGGACGGTATCGTTGCGGCCGGGCAGGCTGTGCAACAGCACCGGGACGCCATGCGCCCTGCACAGCGCCTGCACCTCCTCCGAGCGGGTCACCACGATGCGGGCAGCAATGCTGGGTGTGGCGGTAGTGGCAAAAGCCCGGCAGAGCATGGGCTGCCCGCAAAAATCTGCAAGCAGCTTGTTTGCACCAAACCGGCAGCTTAACCCGGAGGCCATGATCACACAGCCGACCGTAAGCGACTTCTTCATACAAAAACACTCCTTCAGCAGCATTTTATAATAGTATTATATCGAAAGCTGTGCTAAAATAAAAGAAGAGATATCGCAGCGATAGAAAAGAGAGGTACTGCACATGATGACGATCCGAGAATACAAGCGGGCAGAAAGTCTGGAGGAAGCGTGGCAGCTGAACCAGAAAAAAACAAACCGCATTTTGGGCGGCATGATCTGGCTGAAGATGGAAACCATCAATGTCGGCACCGCCATCGACCTTTCCGGTCTGGGGCTGGACACCATTGAGGAGACCGAGGATAGCTTTTCCATCGGCGCTATGGTCACCCTGCGCCAGCTGGAACAGCACCCGGGACTTGCCGCCTACACCCATGGTGCTATGCGGGAGGCTGTGCGCCATATCGTGGGCGTGCAGCTGCGCAATCTGGCAACTGTGGGCGGCAGCATTTACAGCCGGTTCGGCTTTTCGGATGTGCTGACTATGTTCCTTGCCATGGATTGTGAGGTAGAGCTGTACAAGGGCGGTATCCTGCCGTTGCAGGAATATGCCCAGCGCCCCTACGACCGGGACGTTCTGGTGCGGCTGATCGTAAAAAAGACACCGATGCAGCTTTATTACCAGTCGGTGCGCAACAGCCAGACCGATATCCCGGTGCTGACCTGTGCTGCCGCCCGGATGGAGACCGGCGATTACCGCATCGTCATTGGTGCGCGTCCGCTGCGCGCCGTGCGGTTCGAACTCCCGGCGGAGCCTGCCCTTGCGGCAGAACAGCTTGCCGCACAGTTTGCTGAAAGCGTAAAGGCGCAGATCGTTACCGGCTCCAATATGCGCGGCAGCGCCGAGTACCGCAGGCATCTGGCGGGCGTGCTGACAAAGCGCGCGGTGCTGGAACTGGAACAGCGTAAAATGCAGGAGGAAAAGTAAATGCAGATCACACTTACACTGAACGGTGTCCGGGTATCCGAGGAGATCGCCCCGGATATGCTTTTGATCGATTTTGTCCGCGCACATGGCTGCAAGAGCGTTAAGCGCGGCTGCGAGACTTCCAACTGCGGTCTGTGCACCGTGTTTATGGACGATAAGCCTGTTCTGTCCTGCTCCGTGCTGGCAGCCCGCGCCGATGGACATAAGATCACTACGCTGGAGGGCTTGCAGGAGGAAGCTGCCGAGTTCGGTGCCTTTATCGCAGATCAGGGCGCAGAGCAGTGCGGCTTCTGCAACCCGGGCTTTATCATGAACGCGCTGGCTCTGTTCCGGGAGCAGCCGTACCCCACCGAAGAGCAGGTGAAGGAATACCTTGCCGGAAACCTGTGCCGCTGCTCCGGCTACGAAGGCCAGCTGCGTGGCATTATGAGTTTTCTGGCATGGAAAAAGCAGAAGGAGGGCGTACAGTGAAAACCGTCAACAAACCGTTCCGCAAAAAAGACGCGATGCAGCTGGTCACCGGCCAGCCTGTTTATATGGATGACCTTATCCCGCAGGACTGCCTGATCGTCAAGTTGCTGCGCTCGCCCCATGCAAACGCCATTGTCCGCAGCATCAACACCGCCGTTGCCAAAAAAGTGCCCGGCATCGAGGCCATCTTCACTTGGGAGGATGTGCCGCAGGACGCCCGCCGTTACACGCAGGCCGGCCAGACCTACCCGGAGGCCAGCCCCTACGACCGTCTGCTCATCGACCGCCATGTTCGCTTTGTGGGAGATGTGGTGGCCATCGTAGCCGGTAAGGACGAAAAGTGCGTAGACAAGGCGCTCAAGCTTATCAAGGTAGACTACGAGGTGCTGGAGGCCGTGCTGGATTTCCACACCGCAAAGGATAACCCCATCCTTGTGCACCCAGAGGACAACTGGGAAAGCCTTGCCCCCGTGGGTGCCGACAACAAGCGCAACCTCTGCGCCCATGATGCGTGCGGCAGCGGCGATATCGACGCCGTGCTGGCCGGGTGCGATGTGGTCATTGACCATGTGTACCACACCAAGGCCTGCCAGCAGGCTATGATGGAGACCTTCCGCACCTACTGCTCCATTGATACTTACGGACGGCTGAATGTGCTCAGTTCCACCCAGATCGTATTCCATGCCCGCCGCAACATTGCCAATGCACTGCACATTCCCAAATCCATGGTGCGTGTCTCCAAGCCCCGTATCGGCGGCGGCTTTGGTGCAAAGCAGACTGCCGTCAGCGAGGTGTACCCGGCCTTTGTGACTTGGATGACCAAAAAGCCTTCCAAGCTCATCTTCAGTCGCGTGGAAAGCCAGACGGCTTCTTCGCCGCGCCATGAGATGGAAATGCACGTCCGTCTGGGTGCGACCAAGGACGGTATTGTGAAGGGCATCGACCTGTACACCCTGTCCAACACCGGTGCTTACGGCGAGCACGGCCCCACTACCGTGGGTCTGTCCGGTCACAAATCCATTCCGCTGTACGGCAAGGCCGAGGCTTTCCGTTTTGTCAGCGATGTGGTGTACACCAACCACATGTCTGCCGGCGCATACCGCGGCTATGGTGCTACGCAGGGTCTGTTTGCGGTGGAATCTGCGGTCAACGAGCTGGCACACAAGCTGAACATGGACCCCATTGCGCTGCGCCTGAAGAACACTGTGCAGGAGGGCGATGTGATGCCCGCCTACTACGGCGCGGTAAATACCAGCTGTGCGCTGGACCGGTGCGTACTCAAAGTGCGCGAGATGATCGACTGGGAGCACAAGTATCCTGCCCGGGATATGGGCAACGGCAAGATCCGTGCCGTGGGCATGGGTATGGCAATGCAGGGCTCCGGTATTTCCGGTATGGACGTGGGCAGTGCTACCCTCAAGCTGAACGATGACGGTTTCTATACCCTGATGATCGGTGCTGCCGATATGGGCACCGGCTGTGATACTACGCTGGCGCAGATCGCCGCCGAGGTGCTGGATTGCCCGCTGGATAACATTACCGTCTTTGGCGCGGATACGGATTCTTCGCCCTACGATTCCGGCTCCTACGCTTCCAGCACCACTTATGTCACCGGCAAGGCCACCGAAAAGTGTGCCATGAAGCTGCGGGAACAGATCTGCAAGCTGGGCGCAGAGCTGCTGGAATGCCCGGCGGATGCTGTGGAGTTTGACGGCAAGGTCGTGTTTGAAAGCTCTGACCCCACCCGCCAAAAGACCCTGTCCGACATTGCCTTTGCTTCCCAGTTCGGCCATAAGATCCCGCTGGAATTTACCGAGACCCACACCTCGCCCTTGTCGCCGCCGCCGTATATGGTGGGAGCTGCCGAAGTAGAGGTGGATACCGAGACCGGCGAGGTGAAGGTGCTGGAATTTGACGCCTGCGTGGACTGCGGCACCCCCATCAACCCAAACCTGACCCGTGTGCAGGCAGAGGGCGGCATTCTGCAGGGCATTGGTATGACCCTGACCGAGAACATCACCTACAACAAAAACGGTTACCCGGAAGAGAACTCTCTGTTCCAGTATAAGATCCCTGCCCGCAATGATATCGGCCACATCCATGTGGAGTTTGAAAACAGCTACGAGCCCAACGGTCCCTTTGGTGCAAAGTCCATCGGCGAGGTGGTCATCAATACGCCGCTGCCCGCTATCTCGGACGCCATCTATAACGCCATCGGCACCCGCTTCTATGAATTGCCCATCACCCCGGAGCAGATCGCCATGGCAGTTGCAGCCAAGCAGTAAAAGCAAATGCTGAACGAAAAAGAGCTTCCGTTTCTGGCAGAAAAGGGACATATTGTTTCTCTGGTAGGCGGCGGGGGCAAAACCACTCTGCTGTATGCCATGGCAGACCATTGTGCCCGCAAGGGATGGCGGGTGCTTGTGACCACGACCACCCATATCCGGCAGCCTGCTGCCTGCTACGCACCGGATGATGCAGCGCTTACTGCTCTGTGGCAAGCGGGTCGCTACGCAGTGATCGGCACTCCGGCAGAAAATGGGAAGCTGACCCTGCCACCGCCGCAGCTTTTGCGCCGGATGGCGCAGGCGGATGCGGTATTTATAGAGGCAGACGGTGCAAAGCACCACCCCTGCAAGCTCCCGGCAGCGCATGAGCCGGTGCTGCTGCCCCAAAGCGATATCGTTTTGGGGGTAGCAGGGCTTTCGGCGCTGGGCAAACCCTTGCGGGAGGTCTGCTTCCGCTATGATACCATCCGTCCGCAGTTTTTAGCGGCTGCGCCGGATGCGTCCCTTACGCCGCCCGTACTGGCACAGCTGCTTGCAAGTACGCAGGGCGGCCGCAAGGCGGTGGGCGACCGGCAGTTTTACGCTGTGCTCAATCAGGCTGATACGCCGGAACTATGGCAGCAGGGCATACAAATACAACAGCTTTTGCGTCAGCAGGGCATTCCGTGTGTGCTGACGCATTTTGAAAAGGAAGAACGCGCATGAGCAAGGAAGGTAAGATCGTATTCTGTACCGGCGGCGGCTGCACCGCAAAGCTTGGTGCCGGGGTGCTGAGCCGTATTTTGGAAAAGCTGCCCCGGGGCGAAAAAGACCCGGATCTTCTGGTCGGCTACGACAGCCGGGATGATGCCGCAGTTTACCGCATTACGGACGACATTGCGCTGGTGCAGACCGTAGACTTTTTCCCGCCGATGGTGGACGACCCCTATACCTTTGGGCAGATCGCTGCCACAAACGCCCTGAGCGATGTCTACGCCATGGGCGGCGAGGTAAAGACCGCCCTGAATCTGGTCTGCTTCCCGGAGGATATGGACCTGAACGTGCTGGGCGAAATTTTGCGCGGCGGTGCCGAAAAGGTGGCAGAAGCCGGCGGCAGCCTTGCAGGTGGGCATTCCATTGCAGACAGCGGGGTGAAATACGGCCTTTCCGTGACCGGCCTTGTTGACCCGCACCGGATGTACACGAACGACACCGGCGTACCCGGTGACAAGCTGGTATTGACCAAGGCTTTGGGTGTGGGTCTGCTGTGCACGGCAAACCGCGTGGGCGAGGCCGCCCCGGAGGAGATGGAAGCTGCCATCCGATCCATGACCACCCTGAACAAAACGGCGGCAGAACTCAGCCGCAAGTACTGCGTCCATGCCGCCACGGATGTGACCGGCTTCAGCTTTCTCGGCCATCTGCATGAGATGATGGGCGGCAAGCTTTCCTGCATCATCCATGCGGATGCCGTGCCGGTTCTGCCGGGCGCAGAAAAAGTGGCTGATGCGTTTTTGTACACCGCCGCCGGGCAGCGCAACCGCAACCATACCGGACCGTTCGTTCGGTTTGAAAACGTAAGCTTCGCCATGGAGGAGGTCTTGTTCGACCCGCAGACCTCCGGCGGGCTGCTGCTGGCGGTAGACCCGGCGGATGCAGAGACTCTGGAGCGGGAGCTGCGCGCCGTAGGTCTGCCCGCAAGCATTGTGGGCGAGATCCTGCCCAAGCAGGAAATTGAAATTACTGTAACAGACAAATGAGAGGAGTAATCAGCATGGCTGAATTTATCAAAGTAGATGCACTGGGTGACGCCTGCCCGCTGCCTGTTGTCAAGGCAAAAAAAGCAATTTCCGAATTACAGGGCGCAGGACAGGTGGAGGTTCTGGTGGACAACGAGATCGCCGTACAGAACCTGACCAAGATGGCACAGCAGAAGGGCTATCAGTACAGCGCTGAAAAGCTGGAAGAGCGCAAATACCGTGTGCTGTTCACGCTGGGCGAAGCAGAAAGCGCCCCAGCAGAGCAAGCCCCTGTCTGCGCACCGGATGCCCGCACCGATACGGTGGTGGCTATTTCCGCTGCCACTATGGGCGATGGCAGCGAGGAACTGGGCAAGACCCTGCTCAAGGCCTTTGTGTTTGCACTGACTCAGCAGGACAAGCTGCTCAAGACTATTCTGTTCTATAACGGCGGTGCAGCGCTGACCTGTGAAGGCTCTGCCATGCTGGAGGATCTCAAGGCGCTGGAAGCACAGGGCGTGGAGATCCTGACCTGCGGCACCTGCCTGAATTTCTATGGCCTTACCGAGAAACTGGCTGTTGGCAGCGTAACCAATATGTATACCATTGCCGAGAAACTGACGCAGGCAGGGAACGTGGTAAAGCCGTGATTTATCTGGACAACGCAGCTACCACCCTGCATAAACCGCCGCAGGTGGAGCAGGCTATTGTGGAGGCACTGCACGCGGCCGGCAACCCCGGGCGCGGCGCACATGAGCCTACCCTTCACGCCGCACGGATCGTGCTGGACACCCGTCTGGCGCTGGCAGAGCTTTTCAATGCGCCGGACCCTTCCAGCATTGTTTTTGCCGCCAATGCGACCATGGCGCTGAATACAGTGCTGAACGGTGTGCTGCATCCGGGCGACCATGTCATTACAACGGTATGCGAGCATAACTCCGTTCTGCGTCCGCTGTACCGGCTGCGGGCGCAGGGGGTAGAGGTCTCCTTTACCGGGGTGGATGACGCTGCAAAGCTTTGTTATGACCAGTGGGAAACGCTGCTGCGTCCCACGACCCGGGCACTGGTGGTGACGGGGGCTTCCAATGTGACCGGCAACGGCATAGACCTTTCCCGTGCAGCGGACTTTGCCCACCAGCACGGTCTAGCGCTGATCGTGGATGCTGCCCAGACTGCCGGTGCGCAGCCCATTGATGTGCAGCAGTTTGGTATTGATGCTCTCTGCTTTACCGGCCACAAGGCTCTTTTGGGACCGCAGGGTACTGGCGGTGCTTATGTGCGCCTCGGTCTGCGTGTTGCGCCGCTCCTTGTGGGTGGCAGCGGCGTGCACAGCTTTGACGAAACGCACCCCTTGCAGATGCCTACTGCACTGGAAGCCGGTACACTGAATGTGCATGGCCTTGCCGGGCTGTGCGCCGGGGTGTGCTGGCTGCTGGAGCAGGGCGTAGAAAGCCTTGCTGAGCGGGAAAATGCTCTTGCCCGTCTATTTTATGAGCAGGTGCGTACTGCGCCGGGCGTAACGGTGTACGGTGATCTATCCATGCGGCCCCGTGCACCCATTGTAGCACTGAACATCGGACAGGAAGATTCTGCCCGGGTGGCAGATATTTTGTGGGAGGACTACGGCATCTGCGTGCGTGCCGGGGCACACTGCGCTCCGCTGATGCACAAGGCGCTTGGCACGGCCGAGCAGGGCGTGGTACGGTTCAGCTTTTCCCATTTTAATACGGAGCAGGAGGTGCAGCAGGCGGCGCAGGCAGTTTGCGCACTGGCCCGGGAGCTTTTATGCGAATAAAACGAAGCTATATCGTGCTTTCCTTCCGTACCACCTTAGAAGCTATGGAGTGGGAAAAGCAATGCAATGCCCGGCAGGTGCCCGGACGGCTGATTCCGCTGCCGCGTGAGATCTCGGCAGGGTGCGGGCTTGCATGGCGTATGCTGCCGGAGGATTGGCAGAACTGGCAGACAGAACTGGATCAAACGCGATTCGATAAAGTAACGCAGGTGGAGCAATAACAGAGGGAGAAAAACACCAATGAACAGACAAACGCTTGCAGACGTTCTGCAAAGTACAAACCAGACCGGCAGCTATACGCTGGCTACCGTGCTGGAAGGCGCAGAGGCGGGCAGTCAGCTGCTGCTGCGAGACGGTGCCGTTGTGTGGCAAGCCCAAAACGCCGAACTTTTGCAGCGTCAGCTTGCCGCTCTGCAAGCCTGTACCGCTACGGGCTTTCTTACACTGGACGGGCAGCGGGCATTTGCCGAGCGTTTTGGTGCGGTTCCGCAGCTGGTGGTCTGCGGCGGCGGTCATGTGGCGGCTGCCCTTGTAAAGCAGGCAAAGCTTCTTGATCTACCTGTGCTTGCCATAGATGACCGGGAGGAATTTGCCCAGCAGCTGCGCTCTGCCGGAGCGGATACCGTGCTCTGTGCTCCCTTTGCGCAGGCGCTTCAGGGTGTGTCCGGCGGGGCAGAAACCTATTTTGCAGTGCTGACCCGCTCCCACGCCTTTGATCTGGACTGCCTTACCCAGATCCTGCAAAAGTCTGCGGCCTATGTGGGCATGATGGGCAGCCGCGGACGTGCCGCATTGGTGCGCCGTCAGCTGTTGGAGACCGGATTGGACGGTCAGCGGATCGATGCACTCTGCGCACCCATCGGCCTTGCAATCGGGGCGCAGACCGCTGCGGAGATCGCGCTTTCCATTCTGGCACAGATCGTGCAGGTCAAGAATGCCCGCCCCCAGACCGAGGGCTATCCCATCGCCTTGCTGGATGCGATGGTACAGGCAGAAAAAGCCCACACCCCGGCGGTGCTGGCTACCATTGTTGCACGGCACGGCTCCACCCCGCGGGATGTGGGCGCAAAGATGCTCGTTCTGCCCGATGGCAGTACCGTGGGCAGCGTAGGCGGCGGCATTATGGAGCATTACACGGTACAGGCTGCCCGGAAGCTGTTGGAACAGGCTGCCCCCGCCCTGCAATGCTTGCAGCTTTCGGCTGACGGCAAAAACGAGGATGCGGCTGTTGCTGCCTGCGGCGGTTCCATGGAAGTGCTGTTGCAGACACTTTGCCCCGGGGAGGGAACAAAATGAAAAAGGATGCCTTGATCATCGTGCGCGGCGGCGGCGACCTTGCCACCGGTACCATCCACCGGTTGTGGAGCGCCGGGCTGCGGGTGCTGGTACTGGAAACGACACAGCCCGCAGCCATCCGCCGTCAGGTAGCCCTGTGTGAAGCAGTGTATGAAGGCGAAGCCACTGTCGAAGGGCTGCGTGCTGTCCACATTGAAGCTTTGGAGCAGGCACAGTCCGTCTGGGCACAGGGCGCTGTTCCGGTGCTTGTTGACCCAGAGGGAGCCTGTATTGCCCGGGCAAAGCCGGAGGTCGTAGTGGATGCCATTCTGGCCAAGCGCAACCTTGGCACCCGCCGGGATATGGCACCACTGACCATCGCCCTTGGCCCCGGCTTTGTAGCCGGGCAGGACGTGGACGCCGTGGTGGAGACCAAGCGCGGCCACCGGCTGGGCAGGATCATCCGGGAGGGGAGTGCTATCCCCAATACCGGCATCCCCGGCGTCATCGGCGGGTACGGTGCAGAGCGGGTGATCCATGCACAGACTGCCGGTGTTTTTATGAATGTGCGTAAAATCGGCGATTTGGTAGAGAAGGGCGAGACTATCGCTACTATCCGCACCCCGGAGGGGGCAGAAATCCCGGTCACCGCACAAATTTCCGGCATTCTGCGCGGACTACTGCGCAGTGGCTATCCGGTTACACCGGGCTTTAAGATCGCGGATATCGACCCCCGGCGGGAAGAGCTTTCCAACTGTTTCCTGATTTCGGATAAATCCCGCTGCATTGCCGGTAGTGTACTGGAGCTTGTCTGTGCGCAGGTGTGGCAGTAAAGCTTGTATAAAAAATAACCCCTGCCGTTTTGCAAAAAGGTCTGCAAAGCGGCAGGGGTTTTATGGTTCTATATCAGTTGCGGTAGCAGCGGTCCTGCCCCACAAGCCAGTTTTCGCACAGGCGCTGAGCTTCCTCAAGACTACGGCTCTCGCAGTCAAAGAAAGCACCGCGCATAGAACAGTAGGAGTAGTGTACCTTAGGAACGCCGTTGCTATCCTTGAAGCGCTCGTATCGTTCTTCACCGGGCATCAGAAAAAGCTGTTCCATGGTTTCTTCTCCTTTGTTTTCAAGCAGTTCAACCGGCCGCCGCCCGGCGGCACACAACGATTGCTATTGTATCACGATGGAGATCGGTTTGCTATGGTCTTTTTATCCAAAGATACGCCGCTTTTTTCTCTGCGGTTGTGGCGAAGAAGGACTTGACAAATCATTCGTGCAAACTGCGTTCCTTTCCCAGCGCTGCTTTCATGCCATGGATACGCCCCAGTGCATAGGAGAGCATCGCTGCGCACAACAGGTTCAGCCAGCCGTAGCGAGCCTGATCCAAAGAGTTCGTTATGCCAAGGATCAGGTTAGCCAGACAAATCAGGGAAAGCATCCTGTCGATGCGGCTCAGGTGTGTCAGACGGGAGTCGATATCCGAGAGCAGCTCAAAGCTTCCAAGCTCTGCTTTCCGCCGGAAGTACACCCAGTTGACACAGCCACCGATATACTCCGCTCCCAGTTCCTTTACAAAGGCGCGATAATCACTGCTGGGGTTCATCTCCAAGCGGATGATATACTCGCCCGGTTCGCAGCGTACAAAGGTATAAAAGGAAAATCCGGTATTGTCCAGTACCCAGCCCTCTTGTGCCATCTCGTTCAGCCAGCGCTCTTCTTTTTCAAAATCCCACACAAAGAAAAGCTTGAAAACGGTTTTCTTTTCCTTCATAAGGCTTCCTCCTTCAGGATACTCTCACCATTGGCCACAAGCTGCTGCAAGCGGGCAAGCTCGTGCTTTAAAATCTGTACGCCCTCTGCGGTAAGCTGGTATTCCTTTTTGCGACTGCCGCTCTCAGCGGGCAGGGGACGGATCCAGCCTTTTTCGCACAGAGAGGTCAAGGCACCATACAGCGTCCCGGCGGCAAGATGGACTCTGCCCCCGGAAAGCTGCTCCGTCTGCTGCATGATGCCATAGCCGTGTTGCGGATGGTAAAGAGACAACAGGATATAATAGGTCGATTCGGTCAATGCAAGGTTTTCCATACTGAAATACTCCATGGATTCTATCGGACGTCTTTATATCGTCAACCGATATATCGTATTTAAAGTATATCGTCCTCCGATATACTTTGTCAAGTGTTTTCGGGAAAAAGCTATCAAAAAGCTTTAAAACATAGTTCGTATGGAAAAACCGATGGAACACGAGAAAATATTTTGTGCACTTTTCATAGTTTTCTTCTGAAGATTTTGGTGGTACAATATAGTCATTAAATTCTGCAATTCGGGAGGAGCTCCATGGCGGAAAAGTGTATTGAACTGGATAGTGTAGAGATCGCAGCGGCTGTTTTTGGCAACTGTGACCGGAATATTCGCTTATTGGAAAAAGAGTTTTCTGTTACAGCTGTCTGCCGCGGCACGCAGCTGCGCATTTCCGGCGAGCCTGCCAATGTGGCGGCAGCGAACCGCGCAGTGGAGGGAATGCTTCTTCTGATCGAGAACCGCACCCCGCTGGAGGATCAGACGGTGCACTACTGCATCAGTCTGGCGCACGACGGCGCGGAGAAGCGGGTAAAGGAGCTGACCGAGGATTTTGTCACCGTTACGGTCAAGGGACGCCCGATCCGCCCCAAAACGCTGGGGCAGAAGGAATACCTGAGCGCCATCCGTTCCAATGCCATTACCTTCGGTGTCGGCCCGGCGGGTACCGGCAAGACCTATCTGGCCGTTGCCATGGCAGTAAAAGCCTTCAAAGCCAAGGAGGTCTCCCGTATCATCCTGACCCGCCCGGCGGTGGAGGCAGGCGAGAAGCTGGGCTTTCTGCCCGGTGACCTGCAGCAGAAGGTAGACCCCTATCTTCGGCCGCTGTACGATGGCCTGTTTGATATGCTGGGCGCAGAGACCTACGAGCGTCTGGTGGAAAAGCAGATCATCGAAGTTGCCCCGCTGGCTTATATGCGCGGGCGCACACTGGATGATTCCTTTATTATTCTGGACGAGGCGCAGAATACCACCCCGGAGCAGATGAAAATGTTTCTTACCCGTATGGGTGTGGGCTCTAAGGTGGTCGTTACCGGCGATGTGACCCAGATCGATCTGCCGGGCAGCACCCGCAGCGGTCTGGTGGACGCGCTGAAGGTGCTGAAGGATGTGAACGGCATTGCCCAGTGCTACTTTACCGATAAGGACGTTGTGCGTCACCGGTTGGTGCAGGAGATCGTTAAGGCTTACGAGCGTGCCACCCATCCGGCTGCCGAAGCGGAAAATAAAGAAAACAAAAAGAATTTTAAATAACCCTTTGAAAGGAGTGGACCGATATGTCCAACAAAGTTTTGATCACCAACTCCCAGAAAGCTGTCAAGGTGCCCTCCGGGCTCCGTATCCTGATCCGCCGCGCCTGCAACGCTGTGCTGGAATATGAGCATTTTGACCGTCCTGCAGAGATCAGCGTTACCTTTGTGGACAACGCTGCCATTGCCGAGCTGAACAATCAGTACCGCAACAAGCCCATGCCCACTGATGTGCTGAGCTTCCCTCTGGGCGAGAACGGCAAGTACGATATCGACGAGAACAACGGCTGCATGATGCTGGGCGATATCGTCATCAGCATGGAGCGCGCCATGGAGCAGGCAAATCTGTATGGGCATCCGCTGCAGCGGGAAGTGGCCTTTCTGACCGTCCACTCCATGCTGCATCTGCTGGGCTACGACCACGAAAACGGTGGTCTGGAAGCCATGCGTATGCGCGAAAAAGAAGAGGCTGTGCTGCTGCAGCTGGGTCTGCCCCGCACGGTCAGCTACACGGAATAATATCCCTTCACTGTAACAGAACATAAAAACAAGACAGGAGTTCGCTTTGAGTACTAAAACACCCGTTCAGGAGCATTACGACACCTCCTCTGTATTCGTTGCTGTCATCGGACGGCCGAACGTGGGCAAATCCAGCCTGACGAACCTCTTGGTTGGCGAGAAGGTGGCCATCGTCACCTCTAAGCCCCAGACCACCCGCACCCGCATTACCGGTGTGATCACCCGGGGGCCGCTGCAATATGTGCTGCTGGACACCCCCGGTGTGCACAAGGCGCACAACAAGCTGGGCAAGCGTATGGATAAGACCGCAAGCGATTCCATTGCGGATGTGGATGTTTCCATGATGCTGTTCGAGCCCTACGGCGCGCTGAACGAATCCGAGATGGCGTTGGTAGAAGCGCTGCACCGCAGCGGCCCGGCTATTGCAGTCATCAATAAGACCGACCTTGTGAAAGAACCTGCAGATCTGGAAGCACGCAAGGCAGAGCTGAAAGCGCTGGGCGTGTTCGACGAGATCTACACCATCAGTGTGCGCAACAAGGAGGGCAGTGAGGAACTGTTCGACGCTCTGAGCCGCTATGCCGTGGAAGGACCCCATTACTTTGATGATGACGCCTATACCGATATGCCGGAAAAAGAACTTGTGGCCGAGGTCATCCGCGAAAAAGCGCTGCTCTTCATGCGGGACGAGATCCCGCACGGCATTGCAGTGGTGGTGGAGCGATTTAAAGAGCGCCCGGGCACAGATTTGATCGACATTGATGTGAACATCTACTGTGAGCGGGAGAGCCACAAGGGCATGGTCATCGGCAAGGGCGGTGCCATGCTCAAAAAGATCGCCAGTGCTGCCCGCGCCGACTGCGAGGAGTTCCTGGGCTGCCGGGTCAACCTGCAGTGCTGGGTCAAGGTAAAATCCGACTGGCGGGACAACGAGTTTTTGCTGAACAATTTCGGCTTTAAGCAGAATCCCTCCAACCGCTGAGCGCTGCCAAAGCAGGACAGTTTTCCCTTGTATGCTGTGCTAGAATCAGGCTGACACTATACCTGTGCACAGGAAAGGGAAGGGAGTGCTGAAGATGGATGCTGCCGCAAGCTGGCAGGCTTTTGCCTGCACGGGGAATATTCTCCGTTATCTCGATTACAAACAACGGGTGCAGCTGCCCGCCGAGCATCCGGCAGGAGAAACGGATGATGGAACCATTTGTGACCATGGGTCTGGTACTGAAGGAGACCCGTTATAGAGAAGCAGACCGCATTCTGACGATCCTTACCCCGAAGCTGGGCGTGATCACGGCAATGGCTGCAAACAGTCTGCGGCTGAAAAGCAAACTGTTCAGTGCCTGCGGGCTGTTCTGCTATTCGGAGTTTACGCTGGTGCCCGGACGCAATATGTATACCGTGCGGGAAGCCGAGGTGCAGAATATCTTTCACGGCGTTTCTTCCTCCATTGAAGGGGTAAGCCTTGCCATGTATCTTACCGAGCTGGCTGCTGCGCTTTCGCCTACCGGAGAGGAAGCTGCCCGGGAACTGCGTCTGGTGCTGAACAGCCTGTATATGATCAGTGAGCACCGCACAGATCTGCGGGTGATCAAGGCGGTATTTGAGCTGCGCACCATGAGCGAGTGCGGCTTTATGCCGCAGCTGGTCTGCTGCCGGGACTGCGGCACTTACGACGAAGGAGATGCCTTTTATCTGGACGCACAGGAAGGGCATCTGCTCTGTGCAGCCTGCGCCGCAAAGGCAGGCAAGAACTGCAATCTGGACAAGGCTGCACTGTTTGCACTGCGCCACATTTGCTTGGTAGAGGACAAAAAAATATTTGCATTCAAGATCTCTGTGGGCAGTCTGGCAAAGCTTTCCGCATTGGCTGAAAACTATGCTCTAACGCATTTGGATAAGCCGCTGAAAAGCTATGCCTTTTTGAAAAGCGTGCTGCCCTGACCAAAAAGGAACAGTATGGAAACAAGCTACTTAAAAACATTAGAACTGGATAAGATCATTGCCCGTGCAGCAGAGGGCTGCGTGTGCAAGGAAGCCCGCGCCATGCTGCTGGCTATTGAGCCGCAGTGTGACCCGGACGAGGTGCGCTACGCGCTGGAACAGACGGATGCCATCAACACCTTGCTGATCAAAAACGGCTCACCGCGCTTTGGTGGGGTAGAGGGGGTCAGCCAGCTTGCTGCCCGTGCCGTAAAGGGTGGCGTGCTTTCTATGGGCGAGCTGCTGATGGTGGCTGGTGCGCTGCGCAATTTTCAGCACCTGACCAGCTGGTATGGCTCCTCTGAGCATGACGCTCTACCGACCGATGATCTGTTTTACGCGCTGGCACCGGAGCCGGGCCTTGAGCAGCAGATCTCCAGCGCCATTCTGGCACCGGATGCTATGGCGGATACCGCCTCCCGCACGCTGGCAGAGCTGCGCAAAAAAATCCGCGCCACCGAAAACAGCATCCGCGACCGGCTGGAAAGCATGGTGCGCAACATGGACACCTCCAAATACTTGCAGGAGAGTGTAGTTTCCATGCGCAACGGCCGGTATGTTGTGCCGGTCAAGAGCGAATACCGAGGCGAAGTGAGCGGTATCATCCACGATGTATCCTCTACGGGCGCTACGGTGTTTGTGGAGCCGCAGGCTGTGGTGGAGGCCAACGCCCGCATTCTGCAATACCGCGCACAGGAAGCGCAGGAGATCGAGCGCATTCTGGTGGCCTTTACCGCACAGGTGGCCGCCATTGAGCCGCAGTTTCAGTACAGCTACAAGGCTATGCTGGAGATCGACATCCTGCTGGCGAAAGCGCGGCTTGCGCTGGAGCTGAAAGCCTTCAAGCCTGCCGTGCGGACGGATTCTTCCTTTAATCTGATCCGTGCCCGCCATCCGCTGATCGACCCGCAAAAGTGCGTTCCGGTGGACATTGCACTGGGCGGGGAGTATGATTCCCTTATCATCACAGGTCCGAACACTGGCGGTAAAACGGTCACTCTGAAAACCGCCGGTCTGCTGTGTGCCATGGCACAGTGCGGCTTTCTGATCCCGGCTGACGAACGCAGCGAGATCTGTGTGTTTGATGAATTTCTGGTAGATATCGGCGACGAACAGAGCATTGAACAAAGCCTTTCCACCTTCTCCGGCCACATGAAAAAGATCACCGGCATTCTGGAGCTTGCCATGCCGCACACCCTTGTGCTGCTGGATGAACTGGGTGCCGGCACCGACCCCGCCGAGGGTGCCGCGCTGGCAGTTGCCATCATTGAGGAGCTGCGCCGCCGTGGTGTGCTGCTGATGGCTACCACCCACTATGCGGAACTGAAGGTTTTTGCACTGGAGACCAAGGGCGTAGTCAACGCCAGCTGCGAGTTTGATTTGGAGACCCTGCGCCCCACCTATAAGCTGAGCGTGGGCGTACCGGGTAAATCCAACGCCTTCCTGATTAGCGAAAAGCTGGGCATCCCAAGCCGTGTCATCGAGGCCGCTCAGCAGCATCTGTCTGCCGAGGACAAGCGTCTGGATGCGGTTCTGGGGCAGTTGGACGATCTGAAGCTTCAACTGAAGGAAAGCCAGAACGAAGTGGAGCAGCTGCGCAACGAAGCCTCCCATCAGCTGGAAGCCGCCCGCAAAAAACGGGATGAGCTGATCCAGCAGGGCGAAAATGAATTGGAAGCTGCCCGTGCCAAGGCGCGCACGCTGGCACAGCAGGTTGAAACGCAGGCCTACGCGCTGACCGATGAACTGCGCCAGCTGCAAAAGGACGAGCGCATGAGCGCCCAGCAGAAGGCGCAGCGCGCCCGCGAGATTGCAAAAAAGGAGACCGAAAATCTGTTTGCCGGTACTGAGGGGGTGCATAACCCCGTCAAGGAGTTTGTGCCGCTGAAGGAGGTAAAAGTAGGGCAGGAGGTCTGCATTGCAGAGCTGAACCAGCTGGCCACCGTTCTGGCGCTGCCGGACAAAAACGGCGATGTGCTGGTGCGTGCCGGTATCATCAAGACCAAGGTGCCCCTCAAGGGCTTGAAGCAGCCGGAAAAGCTGGTGAAAGAGCCCACTGCGCCCAAGACCAAGGCACAGCAGCGGTATTCCCGCCTGACCGGCGATACCAACCGTCCCAACGGCAGGGTAGAGCGTGTACAGCGCACCGCCAAAATGGAGTGTAACCTGCTGGGGCTTACAGTGGACGAGGCGCTGTCGGAAGTGGATTCCTTTATTGACCGCGCCATCCTGAACGGACAGACGGTGGTCTATCTGATCCATGGCAACGGCACCGGTGCACTGCGCACTGCCATCCATAAGCATCTGCGCGGCAACCGCATGGTAAAAAGCTTCCGTCTTGGCCGTTACGGCGAAGGCGAAAGCGGCGTGACGGTTGTAGAACTGAAATAACCCCGTAAGGACTGCCTTTTGAAAAATTGGCAGTCTTTTTTTGTTGCAGCGCAGGCAAAAGGCGAGTATACTCGTATTATGTAAACAGGAATGTAAAACGAACAGGAAGTAAAACTTTATGCCGAACAGTCATCGCAGACCTGCAAATAAACATGGTAAACATAAAACACGCCGTCGCAAAACGCAGCGCCGATTTCTGCGCGTTCTGCTGCTGGTTTTTGCAGTGCTGATGCTCTGCTTCGGCCTGCTTTTATGGAAGGCGGCACTGGAACTGAATGCACCCGCAGAGCCCGCAGTCTCAGTCTCGGCAGATGACTTTCGTCCTGTGGTGGGCGACCCGCCGTACCGTGTGGCAATAGACGCAGGGCATGGCGGCAGCGACCCGGGCGCAAGGGGAGTGGTCGAGGAAAAACAGGTCACCGCAGCCACGGCTGCTGCGCTGCTTCAGTGGCTAGAAGAGGATTCAAATTACATTTCGTTGAAGACCCGGGAAAGCTTTGATACAACCGCCACGCCTGCCCAACGCGCAGCCGCCGCCAGTGCCCAAAGCCCGCAGCTGCTGCTGTCCATCCACGGCAACTCCGCAGCCAACGGCTCTACGGCATCCGGCTTTGAGTGTTATCCGGCAGTGCCCGGACGTGCATGGCATCAGGAGAGCTTTTATTTTGCAAGGCTGCTTGCCGGTGGAATGCAGAGCATCGGCGCAAAGCTGCGCGGACGTGGGGGAGTGCGGTACATTTATTATCTGGAAAACGACCAGAAGCAGTTGGTGGAGAACACCTACACACAGGTGCGGCCAGAACGCAGCTTTACGCTGTTAGAGGATGTGGATTGTCCGGCAGTGTTGGCAGAGCAGTGCTTTGTAACGAACACCGAGGATGTGGAGCGCTTTGGCAGCGAGGAGGGCTGCAAGACTGTGGCACGCATTTATTACGAAGCCATTTGTGCATACTTCGGCACAGAACCGCTGCCAGTGAAATGAAGCATCGCATCACCAAAGCAGAAGAAACGATACTGCTTTTATACCATGACCTGTAACGCACCGGAACGGCTACCGCAGGCAGAAGTCAAACGTTTGAACATACTGGTAATATGTCCAGCGACGTAGAAGCGGGCGTGCGCAAACTGAAAAGCATCCACAGAAGCTGCCGGAAATCTGACAGAAAGAGAGAAGGGCAGCTTCTCTTTTTTAATTATAGTTATTTCGTATAATGCACGTTATGCGAAACTCAGGGAAGTGAAAAATGCCCATTTCTCGGATTTTTGGCGTTCCAGACCCGGCTGGCTCATTTTTGGGCTTGGTTCAACGGTTCTGCGCATTCTTCACTTTTTATCATATTTTATTGTTTTATTTGTCTCACGTTTACAGATACTTCCTGTGTTATGCGCTGCCGAATCGGTTCGGTTGCGATTCATTTTGTTCCTGTAAGCATCTATGTGCATGCTTTATAACATTTCATGCTGCTCATGCTGCGTTTTATAATTTACAGTTTGCGGCTGCGTTTGTTCATTCCAGCTAGTTTTTGCGCAGACATGGCTTAGTACGTTGAAGCCAGAATCTTCTGAGGATGCTCCTGTATGGATGGCTGATGACTGTTTATAATGTAAATTATAAAGACCCATGGCGTGATCCGGTCAAGCCGGATCACGCCATGGGTCCTTGAATCGTCTTATTAGACGTTTTGTGCGGGTTTAAGTATCGCTTGATGAATCGTTGCTTTTCTCATCAGATATCGCCGAAATATCTGCCCGGAAGCCATCCTGTGCAGCGCCCTCAAAAGCAGCCATAGGGCCAGAAGGCTCAGAATCGTCCTCTCCCGCCGGGATTTTTTCGGCAGATGTCTTCCCTGCTGTTTCTGTTGTGTCCAAGCTTGCTTTTACAGCTTTTATGGGCAACACCTTGCCCAGCGGGTTTTCCTCAATGGCAGAGCGAACCTGAAATTCTTGCAGGTGCGTATAAATTTGTGTTGTTCCAACACTGCTGTGACCCAGAAGCTGCTTGAGGGTAAGGATATCCACATTGCCGGTCTGATACATCAAAGTTGCGGCAGTGTGGCGAAGTTTATGGGTGGAAAAACCCTTCAGTCCCGCAGCCTTCATCGCGCCGGAGATCAGCTGTTCTACCCTGCGATTCGAGATACGCTCCTTGCGCATCCGCGTAATGAACACGGCTTTTTCCTTGGGTGAAAGCCCTTCCATAGTATTACGCTTGCGCAGATATAGTTGCAATGCTTCCACGCAGGCATCATTCAGGTAGACCATGCGCTCCTTATGGCCTTTGCCGAACAGACGGATCTGCCTCTGCTCTAAGTCAATGTCTCCAAGATTCATGCCTACCAGCTCTGCAAGACGCATACCGCAGTTGAGGAACAGCACCACCATGCAGTAGTCCCGCTCCGGGAAATCACTCTGGGTCTGGGTGCTCTCCAAAAGTGAGATAGACTGCTCTGCCGTCAGGTATTTTGGCAAAACCTTATCCTGTTTGGGCGGGCGGATAGCTGCCGTAGGATCCTCGGATAAGCGGTTGACCTGATTGACCAGATAATCATAAAAGCCGTGCAGACTGGCCAGCCGCCGGGCGGTAGAGGATTTTTTGTTGCCGCACTCCCGGTTTAAAAAGTACAGATATTCGTAGATATCCTCTTTTGTTATGCTGCCCCAGAAGGCCGTATCCAACCCCTTGGGGTCGATCTCTTTAAATTCTGCATCCGTGGCCACAAGCCCGCGGCGGCGCTTCATAAAGCGGCTGAAGGAGCGCAGGTCACAGTAATAGCTGAAAGCCGTATTGGCGCTTTTGCCGGCAATCACTTCAAGGTAACGCACATATTCTACAATATCCGGGGCAGCATCCTCAAAGGGCGCGTGCTTGCCGGGGTTTCTTTCATCCAGATAGATCGACATAGCTTCCTCGTTTCATCACAGGCGGTCATTTTTCAGCGCATTGATGGCATCTGCGATATACGCCGCACCGACCAGCTTCATGCCGGGATAATCTGCGGCATTCAGGTGTGCAAGGCTGTGCTTGGGGATGACCGCCCGCTCAAAGCCGATACGCTCGGCTTCGTGCAGACGCTGTTCCAGATTGGGCACACTGCGCACTTCCCCACCCAGACCTACCTCTCCGATAGCGATAAGTTTATCACTGACCGGACGGTCCAGCAGCGAGGAGACCATGCTCAGACAGACTGCAAGGTCGCAGGCAGTATCTCTCAGTGCAATGCCGCCTACAATGTTGACGTAAACATCCAGATTGCCAAAGAAGTAGCCTGCCCGCTTTTCCAACACGGCAATCAAAAGGTTCATACGGTTATAATCGTATCCACTGCAGGCGCGGCGGGGTGCCGGAAAATTCGTCTTGGTGGCAAGTGCCTGTATCTCGCTCAGGATGGGACGGCTGCCCTCCATGGTGCAGGCCACGCAGTTGCCGGAAACGCCCAGCGGACGTCCCTCCAGAAGCATCTGGGAGGGGTTTTCAATCTCGGCAAGCCCTGTGCCGGTCATATCGAACATTCCCAGCTCATTGGTGGAGCCGTAGCGGTTTTTGGCCGCCCGCAGAATGCGGTACGGCAGCATCTTGTCGCCCTCAAAGTAGAGCACTGTATCCACGATATGCTCCATGACCTTGGGGCCTGCAATCGCGCCATCCTTGTTCACATGACCCACGATGAACATGGGAATTTCCTGCTTTTTGGCGACTGCCAGCAGACGGGCGGCGCTCTCCTTCACCTGACTGACCGTACCGGACGAGGACGAGATATCCATGCAGCGCATGGTCTGGATGGAGTCGATGACCACAAGATCCGGCTTTTCTTTTTCAATCAGTCCACAGATCTCATCCACGTCGTTCTCTGCCGCCAGAAAGATGTTATCCTGCGGTACCTTCAGCCGCGCGGCACGCAGCTTGACCTGCCGGACAGATTCCTCACCGGTGATATACAGCACGCTGTGCTGGTTGGAGATGGCTCCGCACAGCTGTAACAGCATGGTGGATTTGCCCACGCCCGGCTCACCGCTCAAAAGCACCACGCCGCCCAGCACGATGCCGCCGCCCAATACGCGGTCCAGCTCAGAGATGCCGGTCAGGATGCGGCTTTTTTCCTCTGTGGTGCTGATCTCTGACAGCCGCCGGGCAGTCAGGGTGGTTACACCCTCCTGACGAGCCGCCGCAGCCTGCCGGGCGGCAGGAGTTCCCGCCTTGGGCGCTTCGGCCACAACGTCCTCGTTCATGGTATTCCAGCTGCCGCAGCTGGGGCAGCGCCCCATCCAGCGGGGGCTTGTTTCTCCGCAATTGGAGCATACATAGACGGATTTTAGTTTCATGTCTGTCCCTCATTTATTATGGTCTTTTGTTATTGTAACACACTGCGCCAAAACCCGCAAGAAAAGGATATTGTTTACAGGCGGCTGCCCAGATACGAAAGCCCTGCCGCTGCACCGCACAGCGGCAGCAGCACTACCATGGTCAGCAGATACTGTCCCAGCAATGCCTGCACCCCGGGGCGGGCTTGTCCGCCGGGATGCTTGCGAAAAGAATAGGCGTGGATCCGGCTGCTGACCTGCAAAGCACAGGCTCCGAAAAAGCACAGACAACCGCTTGCCGCTGCCGCCGGCAGGCCTGTCCACAGCAGCGCCAGAAGCACCGTTTTCCACCCGCCTGCTGTGCAAAGCTGTACCATAAGCAGCCCGCTGCCTAAGCCGTACAGCATCATGCTGCCAAAGATCATTACCGGCCCAAGGGCAGACAGCCCCAATACCAGAAACAGGCTGACCACAAGGCCGAGAGCCAGATATTCCATGCCGAAAAGCTGTACCGCCCCCTGCATACTGCCCGGTGCAAACAGCCCTTGCCACGCTTCCAGATAATACCGCAGCAGTTCTGCCTGCCGGGCATCACATACAGCCTGCAATACACCGGCGGCCGAACTCCCCAGCAGAAAGGCCACAGCCAGCAACCAGCAATCCCGGGTAGCGTGCCGCTTTGCCGGGATGCGGGGTTCTTTTTGCGGCAATTGCTCTACGGGTTCCGGTGCAGTTTCCGGTACAGTCGGCAGAGCGGGCTCTGTTTTCTGCGCCGGAAAGCTGACCGTCTGCGGCAGCAAAGACAGGCTTTCTTCCGTTTTTTCTTGTTCATAGATCCACATACGCTGTTTTCCCCTCTGTTGCGTTTGATTTGCTGATGCTATCAACGAAGCATGTGCCTGCGGCTGCGCATGGTGACCCCAAGCAGCCCGCCAATGCAGCCACAGAGCAGCACCGCCAGAATGCGGCATACCACAGCAGGCTCGGTAGCGGTGCCGTTCCATACAGCAGAAAGCGCCAGCGGCAATGCCAGAAATGTACTTTGAAGCAATCCTGTCAGCAGACCGCGCACCTTTTTACGGAACGCTGCCGCCAGTGCGCACAGCAGACTGCCCATGCACACGGCTGTTGTGGCAAGTATTGGCACTACACTGCCGGAGCAACCCTGCCCGGCCATCAGCTGTGCAAAACCAGCCAGAGCTGCCGCTGTTACGGCCACCCCAAGCACCCCAAAAAACAGAAACGAAAGAAGCTCCGCCGGGAAACCTCGAGACTCAGACATAACAAAACCGCCTCCCTGCACATAGTCTATGCAGGGAGGCGGTTCATGTATGCACGGTTAAATGCTTACTTCTTATCGGCAGGAGCCTTGTCCATGTTCAGCTTTTCGACCGAAGAAATAGCAGACTTGGTGAAGCGGATCTTCACGCGGTCAGCACCGGTCTCCAGAACAAAGGTGTCGTCCTTGATGGCGACAACGCGGCCAATGACACCGCCGATGGTGGTGACCTGATCGCCGATCTCCAGACTGCTGCGCATAGCGGCATCCTTCTTTTCCTGCTTCTTCTGGGGACGGTAGATCATGAAGTACAGCAGGACCAGCATCAGTGCCAGCGTGAAGAACAGGCTGATATAGCCTTCGGACGTGGTAGTCAGAAATTGCATGGGGCAAAATCTCCTCTCAAAAATTCAGATAATGCTATTATACCCTCTTATCAGTCTTGTTGCAAGGCTAAAGTTTAAATTCGGGTATCCAGAAGCTTCACATATCTGTCGTGGAAGGCGGTAAAGGTGCCGGCATCCAACTCGTCACGGATACGCTCCATCAGGTGGTTGTAGAACCACAGATTGTGCATCACGGTCAGGCGCATACCCAGCATCTCGTCTGCCTTGAGCAGATGCCGGATGTAGGCGCGGGAGTAGTTGCGGCACACCGGGCAGCCGCAGGCGGGGTCGATGGGACGCTCGTCCCGCTCATACTTGGCATTTTTGATGTTGATGATGCCGCTCCATGTATTCAGGTGGCCGTGGCGGGCGTTGCGGCTGGGCATAACGCAGTCAAACAGGTCCACACCGCGGGCTACAGCCTCGATGATGTTGCCGGGAGTGCCAACGCCCATCAGATAACGGATCTTGTCTTTGGGCATGTGCGGCTCCACCTGACTGATCATCTCATACATCACCTCGGTAGGCTCGCCCACGGCCAGACCGCCGATGGCGTAGCCATCCAGCTCCAGCTCGGCGATCTGCTTCATGTGCTCCACACGCAGGTCTGCATAGGTACAGCCCTGATTGATGCCGAACAGAAGCTGATCCGGGTTGACCGAGATGCCCTCGTGCTTCAGCCGTGCCATTTCGGCCTTGCAGCGCTTCAGCCAGCGGGTAGTACGCTCGCAGCTGTCCTTGGAATAATCGTGCTGGGCGGGGTTCTCCACGCATTCATCAAAAGCCATGGCGATGGTAGAGCCCAGGTTTGCCTGGATCTGCATACTCTCCTCCGGGCCCATGAAGATGCGGTGACCGTCCAGATGGGAGGCGAAGGTCACGCCCTCCTCGGTGATCTTGCGCAGCTTTGCCAGACTGAACACCTGAAATCCGCCGCTGTCGGTCAGAATAGGGCCGTTCCAGCGGGTAAACTTGTGCAGGCCGCCCATATCCGCTACCAGCTTGTCGCCGGGACGCAGATGCAGGTGGTAGGTGTTGCACAGCATGACCTGTGCGCCGATATCTTTCAGATCCTGCGCCGACAGGCCGCCCTTGATGGCACCGGCGGTGGCAACGTTCTGGAAGGCAGGGGTCTGCACCGTGCCATGCACGGTCTTAAATTCGCCCCGCCGGGCGTTGTGTTCCTGCTTGAGCAGGGTGTAGGTCGTCAAAGAAGGCATTGTTCATTCCTTTCTGCGCACGGAAAACAGCCGTGCAGCCTCGATGCAGGCCGTGAGCCTGCAAGTTATCAGAATAAAATTATGGCAACATTATGCCGCAATTGCAAATGGGTTATAAAATGAGCATAGCATCGCCAAAGGAGAAAAAGCGGTACTTCTCTGCCACGGCTACCTCATAGGCGTGCATGGTCTTTTCGTAGCCGTACAAAGCGGACACCAGCATGATCAGAGTGCTTTCCGGCAGATGGAAGTTGGTGATCAGACCGTCGATGCAGTTGAACTTCACCCCCGGATACAGGAAGATGGAGGTGTTGCCGCTGCAAGCCTTGATCTCGCCGTACTTGGCAGCGGCAGCCTCCAGTGTGCGGCAGCTGGTAGTACCCACTGCGATGACCCGGTGGCCTGCGGCCTTGGTCTCGCGGATGCGCCGGGCGGTCTCCTCGCTGATGGAGTACCACTCGCTGTGCATCTTGTGGTCGGTGATCTCGTCCTCCTGCACAGGGCGGAAGGTGCCCAGACCAACGTGCAGAGTGACCTCGGCAATGCCGACGCCCATGGCGCGGAGGGTATCCATCAACTCCGGGGTAAAGTGCAGCCCGGCGGTGGGAGCAGCCGCGCTGCCCAGCTCCTTGGCGTAGACTGTCTGGTACTGGCTCTGATCCTCCAGCTGCTTTGTGATGTAGGGCGGCAGCGGCATCTTGCCAAATTCATCCAGCTTTTCATAAAGCGTCTCAGTATCATAATAGAATGTAACGTACTTGTTGCCGTCCTCCATGGTCTCATCCACCACGGCGGTCAGACTGCCGTCGCCAAAGCTCACTTTTGTGCCGGGCTGCATCCGCTTGCCGGGCTTTGCCAGGCACTCCCACTGGTCGCCCTTCACCTGCCGCAGCAGCAGCAGCTCACACACGGCACCGGTAGGCTGCTTAACGCCCACGATGCGGGCGGGCAGAACCTTGGAATTATTCACCACCAAAAGATCCCCCGGCTCCAGAAATTCCGGCAGGTCGCGGAACACCTTGTGCCGGATGCTGTCGTCCTTTTGACTCAGAACCATCAGCCGCGCAGCGTCCCGCGGGGCTGCGGGCTCCTGTGCAATGAGCTCTTTGGGTAAATCATACCAAAAATCTTTTTTTAACATAGTGTGCATTTGCCTTTCCGATGATTGACACGGACAACGTATCAATGATATCATAGAATCTGTATAAACAGTATCTATTATATTGCATCGCTGTCCGGTTTGCAAGCCGTGTTCTTCGCAATGCTAAGATTTGCTGTTTGGTTTTTTGAAAGGAAAGGTGCTGGAAATGGAAAGACAGTATAAAGTGGGTATCGTAGGAGCAACTGGCATGGTGGGTCAGCGTTTTGTGACTCTGCTGGAGAATCATCCCTGGTTCAAGCTGACCGTACTGGCCGCATCCGGCCGCAGTGCGGGCAAGAGCTATGAGGATGCAGTAGGCTCCCGCTGGGCCATGACCACTCCCATGCCGGAGAGCGTGAAGAAGATGACCGTTCTGGACGCTTCCAAGGTGGAGGAAGTTGCTTCGCAGGTGGATTTTGTTTTCTGCGCTGTCAATATGCCCAAGGACGAGATCAAAGCACTGGAGGAAGCATACGCCAAGGCTGAGTGCCCGGTGGTCTCCAACAACAGCGCTCATCGTTTCACCCCGGATGTTCCCATGGTGGTGCCCGAAATCAACGCCGACCATATCGAGATCATTCCCGCCCAGCGCAAGCGTCTGGGCACCAAGCGCGGCTTCATCGCCGTCAAGTCCAATTGCAGCCTGCAGAGCTATGTGCCTGCCCTGCATCCCCTGATGAAGGACTTTGGCGTAAGCAAGGCGCTGGTGTGCACCTATCAGGCTATTTCCGGTGCAGGCAAGACCTTTGACCGGATGCCTGAGATCGTGGACAATGTGATTCCCTACATCGGCGGCGAGGAGGAAAAGAGCGAGCGCGAGCCGCTGAAGCTGTGGGGTCACATCGAGGGTGACCAGATCGTCAACGCTGAAAAGCCGGTCATCACTGCACAGTGCTTCCGCGTGCCTGTCTCGGACGGCCACACCGCAGCCGTGTTCGTAAGCTTTGACAAAAAGCCTACCAAGGAGCAGATGCTGGAAGCATGGGAGAACTTCCGCGGCCCCGCACAGGAGCTTGACCTGCCCAGTGCCCCCAAGCAGTTCCTGCACTACTTTACCGAGCCGGATCGTCCGCAGCCCAAGCTGGACCGCAACACCGAGAACGGGATGGCCGTGTGCATCGGCCGTCTGCGGGAGGACACTCTGTTTGATTACAAGTTTGCCTGCATGAGCCACAACACCCTGCGCGGTGCTGCCGGCGGTGCTGTGCTGCTGGCCGAGCTGCTGGCAGCAAAGGGCTATATGGACTAATGCCTGAATTTTTGCGCGATACACGCAGCAAAGGAGTTTTTACTATGAAGAAGCCTGTCTTTACCGGTGCGGGTGTTGCCATCATCACCCCGATGTACGAGGACGGAAGCATCAACTTTGACGAGCTGGGCCGCATTATCGAGGATCAGATCGCCCGCCACACCGATGCCATCATCATCTGCGGCACCACCGGCGAGTGCTCTACCATGACCGATGAGGAGCAGCTGGCCGCCATCAAGTTCACCGTAGATACGGTAAATCACCGCGTACCGGTCATTGCCGGTGCCGGTTCGAACGATACCGACCACGGCTGCGCACTGGCAGCAAAGTCTGCTGCCTGCGGTGCCGATGCCCTGCTGATGGTCACCCCCTACTACAACAAGACCTCGCAGGCCGGTCTGGTGGCGCACTTTACCGCCATGGCTGAGGCCGGCGGCATCCCGGTCATTCTGTACAATGTGCCCTCCCGCACGGGTCTGAACATTGCGCCCGAGACCGCTCTGGAGCTGAGCAAGCACCCGCTCATCAACGGTATCAAGGAGGCTTCCGGCAACATCTCTCAGGTGGCCAGGGTGGCTGCACTGTGCGGTGATGCGCTGAACATCTACTCCGGTAACGATGATCAGGTGGTTCCCCTGCTGGCACTGGGCGGCAAGGGCGTCATCAGCGTGGTGTCCAATGTTGCGCCGGAGCTGGTGCATAACTGCTGTCAGGCTTTCTTTGACGGCGACACCGCCAAAGCCTGCGCTTTGCAGCTGGAAATGCTGCCGCTAGAGGAGGCTCTGTTCTGCGAGGTGAACCCCATTCCGGTCAAGTACGCTATGAACGTGCTGGGCTGGAATGCAGGTGAGTGCCGTCTGCCACTGGTAGAGCCCAGCGATGCCCACAAGGCAAAGATCGAGCAGGCTCTGCAGACTGCTGGTCTGATCAAGGAATAAAAAGCGTACAGAATGCCCGGGAATCTTCAGCTTCCGGGCATTCTGCCATATTATAGAAACGAGGAAACAACAATGACAGAGATCGTGATTCAGGGCATTGGCGGCCGCATGGGCCATGTGCTGTGCGATATGATCGCACAGCGGGAGGATTGCTGCGTGGTGGCCGGCATCGATATGAAGGACGGCGAACAGAACGGCATCCCGGTCTATGACAGTCTGGAAAAGCTGAACGGCAAGGGCGATGTAATCATCGACTTCAGCTCCCCTGCCGCGGTAGAAAAGGCACTGCCCTACTGCCAGAGCCACAAGCTGCCTATTGTGGTGTGCACCACCGGCCTTTCGGAAGAGCTGCAGCTGAAAGTCGTGCAGCTGTCCCGCAGCGTTCCGGTGTTCAAGAGCGCCAATATGTCCATGGGCATCAACGTGCTGGCCGAGCTGTGCAAGCGCGCCTCTGCCGTGCTGGGCATCAACTATGATATCGAGATTGTGGAGCAGCATCACCACAACAAGCTGGATGCTCCCAGCGGAACGGCGCTGATGCTTGCAGACGCCATCAATGAGGAAAATGACGGCATGTACCATTATGTGTACGACCGCTCCTCCGTGCGCCAGAAGCGTGACCCGAAGGAGATCGGCATCAGCTCTGTGCGCGGCGGCAGCATCGTGGGCGACCATGAAGTGCTGTTCTGCGGCCCGGACGAGGTGATCACCCTGCGGCACACCGCCTACTCCCGCAGCATCTTTGCCAACGGCGCAGTGAATGCTGCGGTCTATCTGGCAAAGAAGGAGCCGGGTCTGTACGATATGGGCGATCTGATTGCCGCCCTCTGAAAGAACGAATTGCCCGATATCTACCGGGAGAAGAGGTGAACGATGAAGCAGGAGCCTTTGAAGCGGCGGCGTCCGGCTGCCCGTAAGCGCGGCCGAAAGCAAACACTCCGGGCGGTGGTGCTGTCGGTTCTGGCTGTGAGCGTGATAGCACTGTGTCTGGGGATCTGGACAAGGCTGCCGGGAGAAGATGTGCCGGTGGGCGGCATCGAGCCGCCGGAGGATGCGCTATCCCCTGCTTCATCCGTTGCGCCCCCGGAGCCGGAGCCTGAACCGCAGCCCGTGGTGGAAACCATCCGGTTTTCTGCAACGGGAGATAATCTGATCCACTCGCCCATTTATAAACAGGCCGCCCGCCGGGCAGGCGAAGACGGAAAGTACAACTTTGATTACTGCTATGAGCACATTGCACCCTTCTATGCGGAGCAGGACGTGAACTGGATCAATCAGGAGACCCTTTGCAGCGACTCCCTTGCACCTTCCACCTATCCCTGCTTTTCCACCCCCGGCGACTGTGCGCGGGCACTGTACCGCGCCGGGGTGCGGGTGTTCAGCCTGTCCAACAACCACACCTACGATAAGGGCGCGTCCGGCATTGCGGCTACCCTGCAATTCTGGGAATCCATGCCGGAGGATGTGGTCACCACCGGTCTGTGGCGCGGCGAAGAGGACTACGACCGTATCCCGCTGCAAACCGTCAACGGTGTGACCATCGCGTATCTCTCCTACACCGAGCACACCAACGGCATCCGTCAGAACAAGAATATGACGGCCAATATCATCTACACCAGCCAGACTGATGTGATCGAGCGGCAGGTGCGCTTGGCACGCCAGCAGGCAGATTTTGTGGTGGTTGGGGTTCATTGGGGTGTAGAGGACAGCCACGCCATCGTGGACAGCCAACGCACACTGGCACAGAATCTGGCAGACTGGGGTGCAGATGTCATTGTGGGCACGCACCCTCATGTATTACAGGATGCCCAGTGGCTTATCGCAGCAGATGGGCGGCGGAGCTTTGTGGCCTTTTCGCTGGGTAATTTTCTCAGCACCCAGAGTCGGCCGGATCAGCTGGTAGGTGCCATCCTGACCTTGCAGCTGCAAAAGACCACCCAGCCGAATGGCTCGGTACAGTGTGAAGTGCTTGCACCGCAGCTGCACCCCACCGTGACCCATTACGATGCCGGTAAATCCAATGTGCGCGCCTATCTTTTGCGCGATTATACGCAGGAATTGGCAGCAGCGCATGGTGTGCGGGCAAATTATTCTGATTTCAGCCTTGACAGGATACAAAAAATCGCGCAAAATAATATCAGCGCATCCTTTTTATCGCAAGACAAAAATTAGTGCAATGTGAAAACGCTGTTTCTGTTGCATTAAAAAATTGAATTGCGATAGCACTTACATAAAAATGTGAAATGATTGAGCGTTGTCCGGCAACCCGGGCAGAACGGAGGACTTTTTATGTACGGAGTATCGAAGATCAATATCGAGACCGACCTGATGATGATCAGTGTGCAGGACGTGGAGTTCAGGGGCAACAGTCTGTCCCGCTATCTGGATATCTTTGCAGAGACCGGCGTGGTAGTGGATATGATCAGCCAGAGCGCTCCCCACGGCACCACTATAGATTTCAGCTTTACCGCATCCAGCAGCGATCTGCCGCAGGTGATGAAAGCGATTTCGACGGCAAATCTGGATAAGGACGCCAAGGCTTCTCCCCTGATCAGCGTGGGCTATTCCAAGCTGAATCTGTTCGGCGAGGATATGGTCACCAGCTGCGGTGTGGCTGCACGGGCGCTGAATGCGCTGGCTATGGCCGGTATCGAAGTGCTGCTGATCACCACCAGCGATCTGGATATCTCTCTGCTCGTCCACGCGGAAAACGAGGACGCCGCCTACGAGGCACTGAAAAAGGCATACGAGCTGTAACAGCAATCAACCGGGGCCGGAGGGGCAGTTTCCCTTTCGGCCCTGTTTTGCGAAATGCGCAGAAAAAAGCAAAGCACCGCCATGGCAGTTCTCCTGCCGAAGGAAGGAAACCTGGAATGAAAGACCCTGCTACTCTTATGCACAGCATCCGACAGCGGCTGCTGGCACATTTTGAGAAAAGCGCGCTGTTTGCACCGGAGGATCCGGCAGCGGAAACCACTTCTGCGGAGAGCGGGCAGCTGCTCTATGCGCCGGTAACAGGACGCATCCGGGCACTGACCCGGATCAAGGACCCGGTGTTCTCCAGCGAGGTGCTGGGCAAGGGTTGCGCCATCGAGCCCAGCTGCGGCGAGGTGGTAGCGCCCGCAGACGGCATCGTGAAAAAGGTCGCCAAGACCTGCCATGCCGTCAGTCTGCTGTGCGATAACGGGTTGGAGGTGCTCATCCATGTTGGCATGGACACCGTGGAGCTCAAAGGCAAAGGCTATGAGCTGTTTGTACGGGCTGGCGACCATGTGCAAAAGGGACAGCTGCTTTTTCGGTTCGATCTGCAGGCCATTGCAGCGGCAGGCTACACGCTGACTACTCCAGTAATCGTGACCAACAGCAGCCGGTTTGCACAGATAGAACCATTACTCTCCGGTCGGGTAACTGCCGGGCAGCAACTGTTGCGCGCCAAAATGTAAAAATGGGCCAGAAACGCCTGCAGACGTTTCTGGCCCATAAATTTTATAATGCTATTTACAGCGTCACCTTGTGGTAGATCTTTTTGCCCTTCTTGATGACGATACCCTTGGCAAGCTGCTCTGCGGTAAAGCTGACGGTAGGAGCGGCGACCTTTTCGCCGTCTGCCAGCACACCGCCCTGCACCACCAGACGGCGAGCCTCGCCGTTGGAAGCAGCCAGACCGGCCTTGACCATCAGGGTCAGGATGCCGATGGCGCCATCCGTCAGGTCAGCCTCAGTCAGCTGGGTGCTGGGCATGTGCTCGGTATCCATCGCATTGCCGCTGAACAGTGCGCGGGCAGCGTTCTGAGCCTTTTCGGCCTCTTCCTTGCCATGCACCATGCTGGTCATCTCGTAAGCAAGGATCTCCTTGGCCTCGTTCAGGCGCTGATCCTGCCAAGTGCTCATCTCTTCGATCTGCTCCAGCGGCAGGAAGGTGAGCATACGGATGCACTTCATCACATCGGCATCGCCCACGTTGCGCCAGTACTGATAGAACTCGAAGGGGCTGGTCTTGTTGGGATCCAGCCAGACAGCGTTGCCGGCGGTCTTGCCCATCTTCTTGCCCTGAGAGTCGGTCAGCAGGGTCACGGTCATAGCGTAGGCATCCTTGCCCAGCTTGCGGCGGATCAGCTCGGTGCCGCCCAGCATATTGCTCCACTGGTCGTCGCCGCCAAACTGCATATTGCAGCCGTAGTGCTGGAACATGTAGTAGAAGTCGTAGCTCTGCATGATCATGTAGTTGAACTCTAAGAAGGACAAACCCTTCTCCATGCGCTGCTTGTAGCACTCTGCACGCAGCATATTGTTCACGGAGAAGCAGGCACCTACTTCGCGCAGCAGTTCAACGTAGTTCAGGTCCAGCAGCCAGTCGGCGTTGTTCACCATCAGAGCTTTGCCCTCGGAGAAATCAATGAACTTCTCCATCTGCTTTTTAAAGCAGGCCGCATTGTGGGCGATATCGTCCTTGGTCAGCATCTTGCGCATATCGGTACGGCCGGAGGGATCGCCGATCATGGTAGTGCCGCCGCCGATCAGCGCGATGGGCTTGTTACCTGCCAGCTGCAGGCGCTTCATCAGGGTCAGTGCCAGAAAATGGCCGGCGGTCAGGCTGTCGGCAGTGCAGTCAAAGCCGATGTAAAAGGTAGCCTTGCCGTTGTTGATCAGGTCAATGATCTCTTCATCCGTGATCTGGGCTACCAGACCGCGGGCTTTGAGTTCTTCGTACAGCGTCATGGAAAAAACCTCCTGTTTTTGGGGCAGAGGAAAACAAAACGCCCTCTGCCAAAATTGAATTTGGCAGAGGGCGAGATAACTTCGCGGTACCACCTCTGTTTGCCGTTTCCTCACGGAAGCGGCCTTACGAGTGCACACCCCAGAGTAGAGTGACACTCCTGCGTCTTTAACGCTCGCACGCGGCACAGCCTACTAGCTTTGCGCATTCAGCCTGCAGCTCCGGGAGGTATTTCCCCTGTTGTTCTGTGATCCCTTGCACCAACCGGGATTTCTCTGGACAGAACGCTTCAGGGTACTTGTTCCCTTCATCGCTATTAACAGTGTCTACTCTATCACAAGACTGCCGCCTTGTCAAGAGCTGTCTTTTCTGCAAAAGCTGCTCAGCCGCCGTACCTGTGCTCCTGCAGCATTTCCCGTGCATTGGCGCGGGAAAGCTCGGTAACGTGGTCGCCGGAGATGAGGCGCGCCAATGCCTCTACGCGGCCGTTTTCGTCCAGCGGATGGATCTCGGTATAGGTGCGCTCGTTGGATACGTTTTTCTGGATGAGCAGATGACAGTCGGCTAGCGCTGCAATCTGTGCTGTATGGGTGATGCACAGGATCTGGTGTCCCTGTGCGCTCTGGCGCAGTACCTCGCCGATTCGTCCGGCCGCCTTGCCGGACACGCCGCTGTCGATCTCATCATAGATCACGGTAGGTACAGCGTCCTTATCGGCCATTGCATTCTTGATGGCAAGGGTGATACGGCTCAGCTCGCCGCCGGACGCGATCTTGGCCAACGGCTTGGGTGCTTCACCGGGGTTTGTTGAGATGTAGAATTCAACACTGTCCTGCCCATGGCTGGCCAGCGGGCCGCGGGTATGCCGCAAAGTCATACGCACACCCGGCATATTCAAAAAGTCCAGCGTGCCGGAAATGCGGGTGTTCAGTTCCTCAAAGGCCTTCAGCCGAGTCTGAGTCAGCACCTCAGCCTTTTCCCGCGCTTTTGCGTAAAGACGCAGCTTTTCTGCCTGTAATGCGTCGTGGCGCTGCTGGGAATGCTGGATGTTATCCAGCTCCTCCCGGGCCTTCTGCCCGAAAGCGATCACATCCTCCACCGTGCTGCCGTACTTGCGCTTCAGCCGGTACAGGAGATCCAACCGCTGTTCTACTTCGTCCAGCTCTGCATCATTGGTGTCATAGGCATCCAGCCGCCCGATCAGGTCTGCGGCCACATCCTTGGCGTTATAGTATAAGTCAAGCAGCTGCCCGGCGGCGTCGGCGAGCGCGGGGTCTAACTGCGCAGCGGCATCCACCGCATTAGAGGCTTCCCCAAGAAGATCCACCGCGCCTGCGGCGTCATCACTGCCGGAAAGCAGCGCATAGCTTTGTGCCAGACGATCCCGAATGGCAGAGGCATTGGACAGCACCTTCCGGCGGTTTTCCAGCGTCTGCTCCTCACCGGCAGTCAGTCCGGCATCCTCGATTTCCTGCACCTGATATTGCAACAGGTCGATCTTGCGCTGTTTTTCAGCCTCGTCGGTAATCAGGGCGTCCAGTTCCCGCTTGACCTGCACCAGTTCCCGGTACAGGGTATAGTACTCCTGAAAAACAGTGCGATTCTGCGCATAATCGTCCAAAATACCCAGATGATGTGCTGGGTTAAGCAGACCTACGGAATCGTGCTGACCGTTGATATTGATCAGACCGCCGCACAGCTCCCGCAGAACGGCTGCTGTGGCTGGCATTCCGTTGATGCGGCAGCTACTTTTACCTTCTGCAGTGATCTCGCGGCTGAGCAGCAGTGCTTCCGAGCGTTCGTAGCCGGACTGCTCCAGCTTATCCAGCACAGCAGGCGGCACCTGCTCAAAAGCAGCGCGGATCACTGCCTTTACAGCCCCAGTGCGTACCAAATCCTTAGAGGTGCGGTTGCCAAGGATCGCATTGATGGAATCGATCAGGATGGATTTACCCGCACCGGTTTCGCCGGTCAGCACATTCAGCCCCGGCTCAAAGTGCACCTCCGCCTTCTGGATCACGGCAACATTTTCAATTTGCAGGCTGCTCAGCATGGTTTCGTTCTCCTACGGTCATCTCTGCCCCACATAACGGGTCAGCTCCGAACAAATGGTCTTGGCATCGCGCTCCGAGCGCGCAACGATTAAAAAGGTATCATCACCGGAAAGGGTGCCGACAACATTTTTCCACTGTAAGGCGTCAAAAACCTCGCAGGCGGCATTGGCCATGCCGGAATAGCATTTTACCAGCACAACGTGCCCGGCATAATCCACCCCCAAAACGGACTCGTGGAAGATGGTCTCAAAGCGCCCTTGGGTCTTGGGGTTGAAGCTTTCGTTCCGGCTGGAAACATAGCGGTAGCCCTCGGTGGTGGCTGCCTTTACAAGGCACAACTCCCGGATATCGCGGGAAACGGTGGCCTGCGTTACCTCAAAGCCTTCGTTCCGCAGGTGCTCCAGCAGCACCTCCTGTCGGCTGATGGGATGCTCCTGCACAAGACGCAGGATCGTCTGCAAGCGTTCCGCTTTTGTTTTTGTATCTTCTTTGCGGCTGCGTGCCATCTTAAAAATCGCCTCCCGTGTTATTGTCTTTTGCGCAGTTTCTGGTCAATGGCCTGAAACTGATCTGCCCGCCCAAAGGTGATAAGCTTGACGTTCTGATCGGACAGGCGGATCTCTGCGGTGGCACCCGCCTTGAGAGGGTAACCGATACCGCCGTCACAGCTGATAAACACTTCATCATCGGCCACCTGCCCCACGCAGACATTCAGTTTGCGCTCCTGTGCAAACACCATGGCCGGGCTGGCCAGACTGTGGGGGCAGATAGGGGTCACTACGACGCCCTTGGTCTGCGAGTCCAGAATCGGGCCTCCGGCTGCCAGCGAATAGGCCGTAGAGCCGGTGGGAGTCGCCACTATGACACCATCGCCCCGGTAGTGCTCTACCAGAATATCATCGCAGTAAATACTGAAGTCGATGGCCTGCTGCAAGCGCCCTTTGGTCACCACCACATCGTTGAGGGCGTGACCCTCCCAGCCGTCCTGACCCAGCACCCGGGCATATAAAAGCATACGGTTGTCCAGCTGGAACTCGCCCCGCGCCACAGCGGCCAGTTTTGTTTCCATTTCGCCGATCTCACAGGTGGCCAGAAAGCCGCAGCGTCCCAGATTGATGCCAAGGATGGGTTTTGCGTACCGGAGCGAAAGATTCGCTTCATGCAGGATGGTACCGTCCCCGCCGATAGTCAGGATCACGTCTGCACGCTCCAGACACTGCTCCAGCGGCAGATAAACGACCTCTGCCGTGCTGTTTTCTCGCAGAGCATCGCTCATCAGCACGGCTGCGCCGTGGGTCAGCAGAATCTGCGCCGCACGCAGCGCGATCTCACTGGCGGAGGTCTTGCCCGGGTTGGGCGAAATGTAGATCGTCATACCGGCTTCTCCTTTGCTGACAGCTGGGTCTTAGCGATCCAGCGTGGTGTGGCTTGCTGCCACCACCTGTGCGGCGGCTTCATCGTCCAGCACTGCGGGCTGGTCACTCTTTTGCACAAACATCAGGTACTCGATATTGCCCTCCGGTCCCTTGACCGGGCTGTAATCCAGCCCGCGCACCACAAAGCCGTTTTCGGCAGCGTAGGACATGGCATTGTGTAACACCTCACGGTGCACGGCGGGGTCGCGCACCACGCCGTTTTTGCCCACCTTCTCGCGGCCTGCCTCGAACTGCGGCTTCACAAGACAGACGCCCATGGCATCCGGGGTGGTGATGCGCTGCGCCACCGGGAAGATGTGATGCAAAGAAATAAAGGAAACATCCACACTGAAAAATTCAATAGGCTCTGCCAGATCCTCCGGTGTGACATAGCGGATATTCGTGCGCTCCATGTTCACCACACGCTCATCCGTCCGCAGGCTCCATGCCAGCTGACCGTAGCCAACATCTACGGCGTACACCTTCACTGCGCCATTTTGCAGCATGCAGTCGGTAAAGCCGCCGGTGGACGCACCGATGTCCATGCAGACCTTGCCGTTAGGGGTAAGCGGGAAGCACTTCATGGCCTTTTCCAGCTTTAGACCGCCGCGGCTGACGTAACCGATATCATGGCCGCGAACCTCGACCACAGCGTCCTCCTTGATCATCTCGCCGGCCTTGTCCACCTTTTGCTGGTTGACAAAAACCACACCGGCCATAATCAGAGCTTTGGCGCGCTCCCGGCTCTGCACAAGGCCGTTCTGCACAAGATATTGATCCAACCGAATTTTCACAGCTCGTTTTCTCCTTTCGTAAGGGCAGCCCGGACTGCCTGCGCAAGATCCGCAGCATCCAGACCGGTGCACTGCTTGATCTGCGGAACAGTCGCGTGCGGCAGACAGGCCGCGTGAACAGCGCAGTGCAAAAAGCGTCCGTTCCAGCCTTTTTGCTGCAAAGCATATGCCAGATGTTCACCAATGCCACCGGCTGCAACGCATTCCTCTGCAAATAGCACAATTTTATATTTTGACACAGATTCGATAAGTTTATCTGTAAAGGGATACAGCTTTACAAGTTTTAAAACATCCGTATTCTGCGATGCAGCGTTCAATTTGTCGGCGGCATCCAGCAGTTCCTCCAGCTCGTCCGCATAGCTGACCAGAAGGATCTCTGCCCCGGGCGTCTGCTGCAAAAAGTCATATTCCTGCTTTGTGCAGGGATACTGTGCCAGCTTTGCACTCTCGCCGCCGCGGGGGTAGCGGATGGCCCGAGGGCCGGAGAGCGTATCCTGCAGCAAATAGTGCAGCCAGTATTGCAGCTCCTCGTAGTTGGAGGGCGCATAGACAGGGATGCCCATCTGGCTGAGGAAGGCTGCATCGTAGATGCCCTGATGGGTCTCGCCGTCTGCGGGAACAAAGCCTGCACGGTCGATAGCAAAGACCACATTTTCCTTTAAAAGGTTGACATCGTGGATGATCTGGTCGTAGGAGCGCTGCAGGAAGGTGGAGTAGATGCACACCACCGGCAGCATTCCCTGACTGGCAAGACCTGCCGCAAAGGTGACAGCGTGCTGCTCTGCCATGCCCACATCAAAGAAGCGCTGCGGGTGACGATGGGCAAAGAACTGCAACCCAGTACCGTATTTCATAGCAGCGGTGATCGCGCAGAGCTTCGGGTTTTGTGTTCCCTCCTGCACCAGAAGCTTGCCGAAAACGGTGGAGAAGGACTCCTTCGGCGCAACCTCCGGGTCCGGCATTCCGTCCGGGTCAAAGGCAGATACACCGTGATAGTTGCCCGGGTTCATCTCTGCCGGCTGATAGCCCTTGCCCTTTTTGGTCACAACATGCAAAAAATACGGGCCAGACCGCTTGTAGATTGAGCGAAGGGTACGTTCCAGCTCCTCCACATTATGGCCATCTACCGGACCGATGTACTCAAAGCCCATATCCTCAAACATGGTGGAATGGTACATAGCGCGGCGCACCAGTGCTTTGGCACTGACCAGCGACTTCTTCATTGGTGTGCCGATCAATGGCACTCCGTCCAGAAAGCTGCGCACATTATCCTTAGCATCATAATAGGCCGTAGTTGTGCGCAGATGGGTCAGATACCGCGCCAGTGCACCGACATTTTTAGAGATGGACATCTTGTTATCGTTCAGGATCACAAGCAGATTGTCCAGCCCGCCGATGTTGTTCATACCCTCGTACACCATGCCGCCGGTAAAAGCACCATCGCCGATCACTGCTACTACAAGCCCGGGCTCATGTTTGATCTTTTTTGCCCATGCCATGCCAATAGCCAGCGAAAGCGCCGTATTGCCATGTCCGGCAATAAAGGCATCGTGCACACTTTCGTGGGGATTCGGGAAGCCGGAAATACCATCCAGCTGCCGCAAATGGTCAAACTGCTTCCGGCGGCCAGTGAGCAGTTTGTGGGTGTAGCACTGATGTCCCACGTCAAATACGATCTTATCCTTCGGCGTTTCCAGCACACGGTGCAGTGCCACGGTCAGCTCTACAGTGCCAAGATTAGAGGCCAGATGCCCACCGGTCTTGGAGATATTTTCCAACATAAAATGCCGTATCTCCGCGCAAAGCTTTTCCACCTGCTGTGCATTCAGCTTTTTAAGATCGCTGGGCTGATCGATCTTGTCCAGCAACGATTCCATATTCACACGTCCTTTATGCGTTTGTTCTTTCGCTTTTTCTACCGCAGCCATTCTGCAATGCTCTGTCACAAATACAAAGCAGCTTATGCAAAAGGCCGCATTTCATCACACGACTGGGAACAAAAAGCCCACCAGCGAGCCGAGCAGCACGCCTGCCACGACCTGCAGCGGCGTGTGACCAACCATCTCCTTCAGGTGCATATTCTGCAAAAAGGGAGCGTTTTTCTCGCTTACATCGATCCATTGGGCGATCATCTGGTTCAGCACCTTTGCCTGCTCGCCGGTCTCGTGCCGGACGCCCATAGCATCGTGCATGGTGATAATAGCCACCACGCAGGCCACCGCAAAAATGGGCGAGGAGACCCCGGCGCTGCGCCCAGTAACAATAGCCATAGCACAGACGGTCGCGCTGTGTGCGCTGGGCATACCGCCATCACCCCACATCCGCTCTAACTGGAACTTGCCCAGCAGAATGAAGTTGATGATGGTCTTTAGCACCTGCGCAATGAACCAGCTGAGGAGCGATGCGGTCAAGATCTGATTGACCGACAGAAGATTTTGAATATACTGCATATCTGTGTTCCTTTTTTCTTTAGTTTTTGCGCACCAGAAGCTGTTGTGCCAACTGCTGCAGGAAAGCTGCCTTTTCACCAAAATGTTGTTGCAGATCATCACAGATCTGCTCGTTCAGCTTTTGTGCCAATGCCATTGCACCGTCTGCTCCGTATAGCGTGACGAAGGTGGTCTTGCCGTTTTCACTGTCGCTGCCGATGGGCTTGCCCAGCTGCTCCGGGGTGCTGGTAACATCCAGCACGTCGTCCACGATCTGGAACACCAGTCCCAGCCCGTATGCGTAGGAGGCCAGTATCTCGCACTGCTGCGGCGTTGCACCGGCTGCGGCGGCGCCCATCTGGACGGCGGCGTTGATCAACGCACCGGTCTTGTTGCGATGGATAAGGCGCAGCTGCTCCTCGGTGGCAGCCAGCGCTTCATATTTCAGATCCAGCTCCTGTCCGTAGACCATACCACGGCTACCTGCACCTGCGCCCAGCGCACGGGCGGCTGCCACGCAGATCTGCGGCGCAGCGGGTGCGTTGGCAATTACTTCAAAAGCCTCGGTCAGCAGCACATCACCGGCAAGCATCGCCGTGGACTCACTGAAAGCCTTGTGGCAGGAAGGACGCCCTCGGCGCAGATCATCATTGTCCATGCAGGGCAGATCGTCGTGGATCAGCGAGTAACAATGCAGCATCTCCACAGCTGCTGCAAACTGTGCGGCAGCCTGCATCTCGCCGCCCAGCATATCACAGACGCTGAGCGTCAGAATTGCGCGGATGCGCTTTCCACCGCCCAGCAAACTGTAACGGGCGGCTTTGCACACCTCCGATTCCTCGGGCAGAAAACGGGCACTGGCTGCATCTAGCGCAGCCGTAGCCTGCAACAGATATTCCTGATATTGCGCCTTGTATTCCATTATTCTTCCTCCTGCTCCTGCGGGGTTTCTACGGTCTCGGCGATCTTTGCATTGATTTCCTCGATTTGCAGCGATGTTTTTTCCAGCGTTGCGTGACAGTACTGCATCAGGGAGGCAGCTTCCGCATACAGCTTGACGGAATCTGCCAGTGAGGTATCCTCCTGCTGCATCTGCGCAAGGATCGCGTTTAACCGATCCATTCCTTCTTCAAAGCTTTTGGGTGCTCTCATTGATCTCCTCCACCGTTTCCACACGGCATCGTGCCTGATATTGTCGGCTGCGCACACAGATGGTCTGCTCCGGCCGCAGCTGCTCCACGGTGCAGATCTTCCCTTTTGTATCGGTCACAAGGGCATAGCCACGGGCCAGCACACGGTATGGATCCAGCGATGCCGCCAGTGCAGCCGCGTGCTGAATCTGCATATATTTGCCGCTCATACGCGTTTTTTGCTGCATCTGAATGGCCTGCTGCATCTGTTGCAGACGGCTTGAATACTGCCGTAAGATTTTGTCCGGTGCATTCCGTTCCAACAAAAAGTTGTATTGTTCCAGACCATTATAGCACAACGCGAGCCGTTTTTGTATATTTTTGTGAATATTTTCTTCAATATTTTCAAAAATGCGCCGCTGCTCCTCCCGATCCGGCACTGCAAGCTCTGCGGCAGCGGACGGCGTGGGTGCACGTTGGTCGGCCACAAAGTCCAGAAGGGTGTAGTCGATCTCGTGCCCAATAGCACTGATCAGCGGCGTTTTGCAGCGAAATGCTGCCCGGGCGATTTCCTCGGCGTTGAACACCCACAGGTCTTCCCTGCTGCCGCCGCCCCGGGCCACGATGATCTCGTCCACCCGCCCACTCTGATCCAGCGTGCGGATAGCGGCGGCGATCTGCCGGGCGGCCTCAAAGCCCTGCACCGTTACCGGGCACAGCAGCAACCGGACAGATGGCCAGCGGCGGCTGATCACATTGCGGATATCCTGCAATGCCGCCCCAGTTTTGCTGGTGACGACACCAATACATTTGGGGTATGCAGGCAGTGGCTTTTTGTGCGCTTGATCGAACAGACCTTCCTTTTCCAGTCGGGCCTTCAGCTGCTCCAGCGCAAGCTGCGCCGCGCCCAGACCATCCGGGAACATCTCATTCACATAGATCTGAAACGCGCCGTCCCGCTCGTAAAGGGTGGCACGGCAGCGCACCACCACCCGCATTCCCTCCTCCGGGCGAAATGCCAGACGGCGGGCATCGGTGCGGAACATGACTGCCTTTACACTGCAAGCCTCGTCCCGCAGAGAAAAGTAGCAGTGTCCGCTGCGGGCGTTCTGCACAAAGTTTGCGATCTCACCCCGCAGAGCCAGATCAAACAGGCCGTCGTTCACATCCAGCAGTGTTTTGACATAATGGTTCAGCTCTGATACCGAGATCACATCAGCCATAACCCGGCCTCCCGCGCAGCAAGAATGGACACGCCAATGGCGTTATCACTGGAATACTGCCCTGGCACAAAATAGACCTGCGGCAGACGCTGCTGCACCCATGTGCGGATGATATCGCTGCTCATTACGCCACCGGCACAGACCACCGGCAGGCCGGGGTATTCCTTCTGCGCGGCTTTTGTCATACGGACAACGGTATCCGCCACGCAGAGCAGGCAGTACTTGCAGACGTATTCCGGCGCTTTACCGGCAGCCAGCAGGGCGTTGCACTGATTTTCCAGCCCGGAAAGGCTACATTGCAGCCCCTTTACGCTGGATTTTGGGCGAATTTCTTCCGTGCACTGCGCAGCAAGGCGTGAGACCTCAGCGCCTGCGGGGAAACCAAAGCCCAGCCGCACGCCTACGCGATCCACCGCCTGACCGGCGTACAGATCGGTACTGGTGCCAAGGGTGGTGATGGTGCGCACCTGATCGCACAGCAAAAGATCCGTGGTGCCGCCGGAAATATGGAACAAAAGCACCTTCTGGGAGAACAGCGCCTCACCCTTTGCTGCATACAGCGCCGCTGCAGCGTGACCCTGCTGATGGGTGGTGTAGATCAGCGGAATATTCCGCGCCGCCGCAAAAGCAGTCGCCGCGCTGACACCCGCCAGAAAACAGGGCATATAGCTGCCATCCACCGGGCGCGGTTTTTGCGAAACGCCTACGGCATCTATTTTTGTCAGGTCGAATTCCTGCGCCAGCTCCTGCAGCATCTCCGGCAGAGCCGCCGTATGATGGAACAGCGCATCGCTCTGCCGCAGACCAAGCTGCCCGGCTTTTACGGGCAAAAAGCGCTTTTTTGCACAAACAACCTCCCCGGCTGTATCAAAAACTGCCAGAGAGGTTGCATAGTTGCTTGTATCGACCCCGAGCGTATAACGGCTCACTGTTCAGCCGACTCCGCGACGGCTTCATCACTCAGGCCGTGGTCGCGTGCCACAGCACCCAGCAGACCATTCACGAACTGGTAGTCCTCGCCCGCGCCGTACTTCTTGGTCAGCTCCACAGCCTCATTGATGGCAACGCCGGGCTTGTTCTCGCCGCCGAACAGCATCTCGGCCACAGCCAGACGCAGCACGGTCAGGCTGACGCGGGGCAGACGCTCCATGGTCCAGTTGCGCAGATGGGCACGAATCTCGTCATCCACCTCTGCAGAATGATCGTAGTAGGCGTTCAGCAACAGACGGCTGAACGCGTCCACGGGATGCTCCTCGTCGTTCTCGGCGTGATTGGACAGTGCCTCGGCCAGAGGAATGTCACCAAAGGTCTGCGAAAATGCCAGCAAAAAGGCGTTTTCACGGGCTTCTCTACGGGGCAGAATATTTTCCATAATGTTCCTTTCGCAATACAAACCCTCCCCGCCGGGCGTGCCGGGAGGAGGATCGTTTCTGATATGATTTTTTGCCGAATTTGTTACTGCGCCTCGGCAAGGCCTGCAATGACCAGATTCACGCGGCTGACCGTCACATTGGTCATGTTCTGTACGGCGGACTTGACGTTCTCCTGTACCTTTTCAGCCACAGAGGGGATCCGTGCGCCGAACTGCATCATCAGGTGCAGAGTGATGTTGGCTGTGCCGTCCCGCATCTCCACCACCACAGGCGGCTGGATGCTGGCAGATTCCAGCAGGCTTTTCAGCTTTTTGTTCTGCACGCCGCAGGATACCTCGGCAACGCCGTCCACTTCCAGTGCGGCGCAGCGGGCGATCTTGCCCACGACCTCGGTCGAAATCTGAAGGCTGCCGCCCTGAAGATCCATGTTCTGTAAATCCATTGTGCTGTCCTCCATCCAAAGGCTGTTCCGGCGGCGGTCTCAAAGCCTTGAAACCGGTCTGCCGTACCTGCCTTTTGTGTTCAAACGCGCCCTTGTGCGGTGCATAAAGGCGCGCAGCATTCATTTTTGATAAAGTTATTATACCATCAATGCGGGGGCAATTTCAATACTTGTTTGGAAAAGAAAGATGGAAATCAGCACGGAATGGCATCCCGGCAGCGCATACAGCTTTCTGCCTGCAAGAAAAGCTGCGCCTGCGCCGCCGGGGTGTCAGCATAAATAAAGAGTGCTTACTTCACCTCCACCACCGTGATATTCTGGGCGTTCACACTGCTTTTGTTCATCACCACATCCCGAATCTGCGCCACCTGCGCCGCCGTGAGCGGCTCGCCTGCCGTCATCACGGTCAGGTCTGCCCGCCCTGCCTGCAAAAAGCACAGGCAGTCCGCAAAGCCCTTGGCGCGCACCAGCGTCTCGATCTCGTTTTCCGCGTTCAGATCTTCCAGCCCTGCCGCCATTTGTGCGGTGTACTCCTTTTTCTCCTCGGCTGTCAGGGAGGAGGATTTCAGGCTTTTTTGCAGGGTATCCATGGCTTCGTCATGTGCCTTTTCCCGCTTGAGACGGGCTTGTTCAAAAAAGCGGGTGCCACTGTCATTTGCTACGCTGACAAGCTGTGCTTCGCCATAGTTTTTGCTAGCACCGGAGGCGGCTTCCGCTTCTGTGGGCAGTGCATCCGTGATGGTGATCTCCGCTTCTGCTTCCACCGGCTCTGCCGAGACCATGAGGGTGTCGTCCTCTGTCTGCGGGGTGATGTCCGCCCGGGCATACTGCCAGTTTAAGTAGACGGCAATGACCAGTGCCGCCGCCAGTGTCAGAGCGGTGACCCTGCGGGTGTTTCTGGAAAGTGCTCTCATAAAACGGTTCCTCCTTTGGTATTTCGGTAAGCGATTGCGGTACTTGACAAAAGCAGCAGCTCAGCGCTTACGCTGCTCCACACAGATGCGGTTCGTGGGCAGATCCAGCAGCGAATGAAGCAGCTCGGTGATGCGGGCTGCAACCCGGACATCTCCCCCACCCTCACACAGCACGGCAACCCCGCATACCTGTGGCAGATAGGTTGTCTCGGCCAGCGCAGAGCCATCCTGTAAAAGAACATGGGTCTCCTGCTGCTGCAGATCCCCGGTCTGGGTGTCCAGTGCATAGACGGTCTCTTCCCCGGTGGTCAGGGTGACCATAACTGTGGTGCGTCCCGCCCCTTGCAGCTGGCTGATAAGTCCTTCCAACTGCTGCTCCAATTGGGTTTGGTACTGGCTGACAGCAACTGTTTGGGCGGTGGATGCCGCCGCTTTCTGTGTACCGCCCTCGGGTAAAAGCTCCGACAGTAAAAGCAGCAGCATTGCCAGCACACCGACCGCCACCGCCAGCGAGGTGCGGTTTTTGTTGCTTTGCAGAGAGCGAAAAACGGAAAGCAATTCATTCTTTTTCATGGTGTGCTCTCCTCCGCTGCCGCGGGAGCATCCAGCGTCTGCTGCAAAAAGCTGAGCACTGCCTGCTTTTGGGCGGCGGTACAGCCCGCCGGGAAGGCAGCAACAGCCTTTTTTACCACGACCTGCTGTCCGGCTTTTTCCAGTGTAACCGACACGCGGACGTCCAGCCCGAACTGTTGACGGCACTGTACGGTGCAATATTCTTCCAGCCGGGCTTTGGTCTGGGTCAAGATCTCCGTTTCCAGTGCATCCGACTGTATAGCAGACAGAGCCGCCGGGGCTGTATTGCCCGAAAAAGCGGCCGCGACCCTGCCCGGCAGGTACGGCAGCTGCGCAAGAAGGACTGCTAAAATATATAGCCCGGCTACGGCTTTTATGCACCGGCCAGCCCAGCCTTGTCCTCCAAAAAGGCCGACCAGCTCCGCCCCAATGCACGCCATGCAGAACACTGCCGCAGCCCGCTGAAATGCCTGCATCTAACCACCCCCTGTCAGCATCAGCAGCGCGATACCCACCACAAACAACATGAAAAACAAGGCCGTGACTGCCGCCATGCAGCGCACGGCTTCGGCAAAGCATTGCAGCAGCTTATGGCAATGCTCCAGCCCGCCGATTCCGGCAAGCCAGCCACAGCAGGACAGAAAAAACAGATGTACCAGCAGCTCGAGATACAAGGGCACAAATTCTGCCCCGATGCTGAGCAATGCGGCAATACCAAGGGTGCTTTTGAGCAGCTGCATCCCGGCCAGCACTGCGTCTGCCGCGCTGCTCAATGCCTGCCCCACAATGGGCACGCTACCGGTCAGCAGCTGCCCCAGACGAGAGGCAGAACGATCCAGCTGCACCGTGACTACGCGCTGAAAGCTCATCAGAGCGGCGAACGCTTTGCCCGCCCAGCCGATAGCCTGCCGCAGCAACCGCCCGGTCAGGGTGCAGCCCTCGGACAGGCTTTTGCGGGAGCTGATGCCGCAGGCCATACTGATGGCAAGATAGCTGCGCAGCAGCGGCTGCAGCCAGAGCGTGACCGCCTGTGCGATAAAACACAGCACCGTGAGCAGAAAGCCGTTTGCAGCCACTCCGGCGTTCCATTCGCCGCCAGCAGCCAGTACGCCGCTGTATACCGGCAAAAAGCCCAGCAGATAGCTTTTCCACCCAGTCATCCGGGTGCACAGCGCTGCGGCAAGCTTGTCCAGTTCCTGCCACAACAAAACGCCACAGCCACCGGCAGCAGCCAGTTCCAGCAGTGCTCTGTCGGCAGTGTCCTGCAAGAGAAATGCAAGCCCTGCCGCCAAAGATAAAAACAGCAGAACAGCGGCATATTGATGCAGTACTTCCCGCAGCAATTGCACCGGCTCGGCGGCAAACAAACGCAGCAAGGTGCCCAGCGGGTCTGCCGCAAATTGCTCGGCCTGTACAGGTGCTTTGTCAAGATAGGTCTGCCATGGTGCAGCTTCCGCAGCCGCAGCTTTTAGGACGGTTTCACCGCATAGAAAGCCCAGCGCTGCCACGCAAATGATGAGGCCGCGTTTTTTCATCCTGCCAACCCCCAGATCGTCTGGAATATCTGTTCCAGCAGCGGCCATACTGCCGCCAGTACGAGACACCGCCCCGCCAGCCCGGCGCACCATGCAAGGGTATCCGCTCCGGCTTCCTCACAGAGGGTACGGACATAATCCGCCAGCAACAGGATCCCTGCGCTGCGCAAAAGGCAGGAAAAGGCCTGTGCATTAGTACGCTGCCCCAGCTGTACCAATGCTTGCAGTACCCCGCGCAGCGGCTGCACCAGACGGAGCAGCAGCCACACCGCAGCACCCAGCGAAAGCAGCAACGCAAATGCCGGGGAGTACCGTTGCAGCAGAATACCGGCAAAGGCTGCCAGCAGCAGCGCCGCCAGCACCGGAACCGCCGCGCTCATAGCGCAAACAGAGAGCGGATAGTGGCAAATAGGGCGCTGATCTGCTTGACGAGAATGGAGAGCACCACTACAAGCCCCGCCAGCGTGGTCATCATAGCCTGATCTTCCCGCCCGGAGCGGATGAGCAGCTGATTGAGCACCGCGACTATGATGCCGATGGCCGCAATTTTGAACACAAGCTCGATATCCATCCGTTTCTCCTTTGTCCCATACAGCCTTTACCAAAAGAGCAGCGCCAGCATCATGCCGCCTGCCAGCCCTAGACGGTGCGGCAGACCGGCCTGCCGCTGTGCTGCGCGGCGTGCCTGCTGCAAATAGTCCTCGAACCGCGCCGTATAGTAATCCAACCGTTCGCATTCCTGTGCGGCCTCTGCACGACCAAGACCGCCGAAACATTCTGTGAAGCAGGCGCGTTCTGTCGCCGAAAGCTGCCCCGGTGCAGGCAGCTGCTGCAATGTACCGCCGGAAGTTCGTGCTAACAGGCCCTCACGACAAAGCTGCCGGTAAAGGCTTTGCAGATCTGCCCGGCGGTACTGGATCTCCTGCCGGATGCGCTGTAATAGTTCGATGGTGCGCTGCAAAGCAGCAAGATGCAGGGCAGTTTTGGCTTGTACTGCATCCCCCACCAGCCAGCCGCACAGCGGAAGCAAAAACAGGCCGAACCCGCGCAGAAGGATGCTCATACGGCGCGCACTTCCCGGATGTAGCCCGGCATCTCCCGCCCGGCAAGGACGACCAGCTGCTGCAGCATCCCGCGTTGCAGCAAAGCCTGTACCTGCGGGCGGCACCGTGCCTGTGCGGCATCCGGCGCGTGGATGCTGGCAATAAAGTCCACCCCGCTGAAAAAGCCCTGTTCCAGTGCTCTGGTCTCTTCCAAGCAGCCCAGCTCGTCCAGCAAGATCACCTGCGGTGCCAGCGTGCGTAGCGCCATCTGGACGGCGCGAGCTTTATCCACCCCACCGATGCGCTCCAGCGGCGGCAGGGGCTGCTCCGGCGGGAAAAGCTCGTTCCGCTCGTCCACCACCGCCACCAGACGCTGCCGTTCGGCCAGCGTCTGGGCAATGGTGCGCAGCAGGGTGGTCTTGCCGCTGCCGGGTTCTCCCACTATCAGCAGCCCGGCAAAGTGCTGCTCCAGCAGCTTGTCCAGCTCGGGCGGCAGGCAGATGGTACAGTTGCGTGCGATACGCAGGTTGAGCGAGGTGACCTTTTGCAGCGCAATGCTCTGCCCTTCCCGCTGCACGAACTGCCCCGCTACGCCCACACGGTTTCCGGCGGCAGTGGTCAGGTAGCCCTCGGCAAGCTCCATTTCGTGGGTGTGCACTGAGCCGTTGCAAAGGGTGTGAAAAATCTCCTCAATTTGCAGCGTATCCAGCCGCATTGCAGCCAATGCCGGTGGACAACCCGGCAAAGCTGAAGCAGCGCATTGCCGTCCCTGTACGGTAAATGTGACCGCACAGCCTGTGCGCAGCCGCAGCTCCTGTACGCGCGCCGCCGTTTGTGCAGGAAGCTGTGCCAGCGGCGCTGCAAGCCAAGCAGGAAGGGTCTTAACGGCCCGGTAATACTCGTCCACTTTGGTTTCTCCTTTTACGAAAGCTTTGTGCTAGCATTGTATGCGCTTTGTGCGTCATTAGAACCGGGAACCGGCAAACAAAAAAAGCCCCTGCAACAGCGTTGCAGAAGCTTTTGAAATCATTTATATTTCGGCATTTAAGAGGGCGTTTTAAGTCGTTTCCCGTTCTGCCGGAGCATCCTGCAGCATGGCAAGAAACTCCTGCTCGGTCAGCACCGGCACGCCCAGCGCCTGTGCCTTGGTCAGTTTGGAGCCCGCCGCCGCACCGGCCACCACATAGGCCGTTTTTTTGGAGACAGAGCCGCTGGCTTTGCCGCCGTTTTTCACGATGAGCGCCTCGGCTTCGTTGCGGGAAAGAGTCTCCAGCGTACCGGTGACCACCAGCGTTTTGCCCGCCAGCTTGTCCCCCTTCGGCTCGCCCTTCCACTGCATATTGACCCCGGCATCCGCCAAGCGGTGCACAAGGTCGGTGGTGCCTTCCTTTGCAAAAAATTCCACCACGCTTTGCGCCATCACGCCGCCAAAGCCGTCGATCTGACTGATCTGCTCTGCGGTGGCTTCCCGGATGGCTTGCAGCGTGCCGAAATGCTCTGCCAGCAGCGCCGCCGCCTTATCGCCGATATTGCGGATGCCAAAACCGAACAAAAGCTTATCCAGATTGTTCTGCTTGGAGGCAGTAATGGCCTGTAACAAATTGTCTGCGCTTTTCTCCTTGAATTTGTCCAGCTCCAGCAGCTGTTCCCGGGTCAGCGTGTAGATATCTGCTGCGGAATGCACCAGCTCCTTTTCCACCAACTGGGTGGCCACTGCCTCGCCCAGACCCTCGATATCCATGGCATCCCGGGAGGCAAAATGGATGATATTGCGCAGCGCCTGTGCCGGGCACTCCGGGTTCACGCAACGCAGGGCAGCCTCGTCCTCCAGATGCACCACCGGCGCGCCGCAGGAGGGGCAGACCGTGGGCATGGTGTAGGGTTCAGCGTCCTCCGCATGATGGGTGACCCCGATGACCTCCGGGATGATATCGCCCGCCTTGCGCACCTGAATGGTATCCCCGATGCACAGCCCGAACTGCCGGATGAAGTCCTCGTTGTGGAGGGTGGCGCGGGCTACCGTGGTGCCGGCCAGAAATACCGGGTCAAAGCAAGCGGTGGGGGTAAGCACGCCGGTGCGTCCCACGGCCACCTCGATGCTGCGCAGGGTGGTCTCCTTGACCTCCGGCGGGTACTTGAAGGCGATGGCCCAGCGCGGGAATTTGTTGGTAGAACCCATCAGCTCCCGCTGAGCAAAATCGTTCACTTTGATAACGGCACCGTCCATGTCAAAATCCAGCTTGGCACGGTTCTGGCCGATGTTCTCAATCTCAGAAATGGCGTCCTCAATATCATGCACTACATGGTAGCGCGGCGAGACCGGCAGACCAAGGTTCTTGAGGTAATCTAGGCTTTCGGAGTGCTTTGTCAGGGTCTTGCCCCGGATCTGCTGCACATTGAATACAAAGATGGAAAGCCCCCGGCTGCCGGTGATGCGGGCATCCTTCTGCCGCAGAGAACCGGCCGCTGCGTTGCGGGGGTTTTTGAAGGGCGCAGCACCCTGCAATTCCTGCTCGGCGCACAAGTGCTGAAAAGCCTTGTGGGGCATATACACCTCGCCGCGCACCTCCAAAAATTCCGGTGCGTCTTTAAGGGTCTTGGGGATGCTGCGGATGGCACGCACATTTGCGGTGACGTCCTCGCCCACCACGCCGTCACCGCGGGTAGAGGCACGGACAAGCTGTCCGTTCTCATACTCCAAGCTGCAGGAGAGGCCATCGATCTTGATCTCCACAACATATTCCGGCTCTACTCCGGCTTCGCGGACGCGGCGGTCAAAGTCCCGCAGTTCATCGAAGGAGAACGCATCCAGCAGGCTTTCCATCTTGACAGCATGGGTCACCTTGGGCAGTTTGCTGCTGGCAGTGCCGCCCACCTTCTGGGTAGGCGATGTTGCTGTGACAAGCTGGGGGAACTGCGCTTCCAGCTCCTTCAGCTCCCGTGTCAGGGCATCGTATTCAAAATCTTCCAACTCCGGCGCATCCTGATCGTAGTAAAGCCGGTTGTTTTTCTCAATCATTGCGCGCAGCTCTTCCACGCGTTTTTTTGCCTGTTCCAGTTCCAAATGTTCCACTCTCCTGCGATATCATTTTGCCGCCCGCCGCGCTGCTTGCCCGACAGAAACCGTGCTGTACACCGGACATAGCAGACGAGCGGTAGTCGTTTGCATTTGCATCTTCCTTAGTATACCACATCCATGGATGGTCTGCAAAGCGTTAAATACAAATCGTATTTTTGAAGTGCTCTCATGTGCTGAAATCGATATCAATACTGTCTGTATGTTGACTTAGAATCACGCATAAAAGATACTAAACGTATATCCGTTGCATTTTGCATCGATAATGCGCTTTATTTTGAGTATCCTTTTGTGGTGACTTTTAGTAATTCTTTGTACTATTTTTTCTGCGCAGGCACAGGCAAAAAGAATCCCCCTCCCCGGCGCGGCAGCTTGTGCCGTCCGGGAAAGGGGTACAGATTTTATTATGTTTACAGCCTTACGGCTCAGGTGACTGGGATCAGCAGCCGCTGTGCCTGCGGCAGACTGACAAGTTCCTCTTCCAGCTGGTTCGCTGCAAGGATCTGCGCCGGAGCCACATGGAACCGCCGTGCTACCGCAAACATTTCCTCCCCGGCCTGCGCGTAGTAGATCCGCAGTGCGATCTCGGGGTCGGTATCGGGCAGCGAGTCGCCAAGGGTGATGCTACCGATGACCGGACTGGTGGTACAGCCTAAGATCGTTCCCTCTGCCCGGACAGTAATCGTGGCTTCCAGCGTACCGCCCGCACAGGTGCACTGCACATTCTCGGTACTCAGCCAGCATTCCGGCACAAGCACTGTTCCCTCCGGCGGCGTAATGGGCAGAGGGATATTGACTTCCAAGGTTTTCTCGTAGCTTTCCAGCTCGCCGAGGGTATTCTCTGCAAGGGCTGTTACCACCGCTTTGGCGGCAAGTGCCCAGCCCTCCCCTTTTGGGACGGTCTGCTGGGGACCGTAGTGCACAAAACAGGCCCGCAGCTGCGCCCCTGCATCCGGCAGAGGACCGGAGCCTGTGGCGGTGGCGGTATCGTTCAGGGTGCAGAGCAGCTGCTCTGTGACGAGCGGCTGCGGCGTAAGTTCCGTTTCAAACCGGGTGGAAAAGGCATCCACCGCCACTTGCAGCTGGTAACTGCGCCATGCCCGCAGGTGCAGCATAACGTTTGCCGTAAGTTGAGCAGCAGCGCTTTCTGCCTGCGACAAGGTAAAACCAACCGGCTCTGCTACGCACAGGCAGCGGCAGTCCTCCGTAATGCCCTCTAAATCTATCACCTGTTGGAAGGGCAGTGCCGCCGCCTGACTTTGCAGGGCGGTGTCCCCTTCTGCCCGCCACGCGCACTGCACCCGCAGCTCCCCCTTGACCACAGCCTTGCCGGCAAGCAACTTTACCTCCCCTACACAGGCGTTGCCGGTAATATCCAGTACAGCCGCCGGGGGCTTTGCAAAGACAAGCTCTCCCTCCAAGGTCACCAGCTTATCCAGCACAGCTACACTGCGCACGCCTTGCAGTGTGCGCAGCTGCTGCTCAATGCCGCCATCTGCCAATGCAGTGATCACCTCGGTCTTGCATTGGGTGTACACCGTGACCACCAGTCCATAGGCACCCCGCACCTCAATACGGCGTGGGTCTGCCGCGCGGGTGTTAAGGTACTCTGTCTGCCCTTCCACCACGGCTGTCCATGCCGTAAAGGCAAGCTCCGGCAGTTCCAGCTGCCGGGTAAAGGGCAGCTTTTGCTCAGTCTGGCACAGGCCTTTTTCCGCTTCGCCCTGGTAAAACACAGTACAGCGCAGATAGCCCTCTAAAGTAAGCCTGCCTGGCTGCAGCTGCCGCTGCAGCACCACCGGGCGTATAAAGCATTTGACCAGCTTGCCCACCGGCGGCAGATCATCCGAGATGCGGATCTCGGTTTCCAGAGGAAGTTCTGCTTTTACGGTACAGCCCGCCCCGCCCTGCGGCAGCGTGTCCCGGAATATCTTCAGTTCCATGTGCAGTGCGCTCCTTTCCCTGTCCGTTTCCGTAAGAGTGTATGCGGCGGCAGGCGGCAGTATGCCGACAGCAAAAGGCCGGTATGCAGCAGCTGCCACACACCGGCCTTTTATAGATTCAGTTCTCTTTGCGGATGCCGAACAGCTTGCGCAGAATGCCGCACAATGCTTTCGGGCTGCGAATGACCACTACCTGCATCTCCACCCCGCCTTTCACTCATGTTTACCCCATTATAGCGTCTAACGGGCAAAAATGTTCCGGGAAGGGTTCAGTCCGCAATGGTCTCCACCACCACAAGCGCACCCTGCCGGGTGCTGACGGTGATGCAGTCTGAGCCTTCGGCGTACTCGTTGCTCACACCCAGCGGATAGCCTGCTGTGAGTACGGCATCCTCCAGCTCGTAAAAGGAGCCTTTTTCGCACACGCCCTCGGCGCGCCCCTCCATGGGGAAGGCGGAGAAGTAGAAAAACTCCTCCTTGGGATAGCTGCGGCTCTCGCCCGGCAACACAAAGGTGATGCGGGAACGCTCGTCCTGCAAAGCAGCGCGGCATCCGCGCTGCTCCAGCCCAAGGCCGGTGCACAGGTTTGCAAGGGTATGCTCCACCCGCCTGCCGCCCAGTGCCCCCAGCAAAAGCACCTCGTCAAAGCCCTTTTGTGCAGCAAGCTTTGCGGCATACTCGGTATCGGTGTCGTCCTTGACGTGGGGCAAGACGACAATATCGTCCTGATCCTGCTGCGGACAGGGCGCAGAGTCAAAATCGCCTACAATGATATCCGGCTTGCAGCCCAGCCGCGCGCAGTTGCGGTAGCCTGCATCGCAGGCAATGATAAAATCATCGCTGCGCAGCAGGCGTTTGAGTTCCGGCTGCACCGGGCAGGCGGAAAGGATCACACAACGGGACATCTCATTCTTCCTTCCGTATTACACTTTCGGGCGCTGCCAGTCCTTGACGTCCTTTACTTCGTCGTACATGGCGCAGTAGCTGTCGTACCGGGTCTGGGAAAGCTTGCCCTCTGCCAGCGCAGCCCGCACAGCGCAGCCTTTTTCGCTGCGGTGGGAGCAGCCGGTAAACTGGCACTGACCCAGATAAGGGCCAAATTCCGGGAAGGCGTGCTCCAGATTTTCCTTGGAGATGAACCCGGCACGGTTTGCCTCCAAACTGGCAAAGCCCGGGGTGTCGGCGATGCGTCCGCCGTAGGCTTCAAAGATGGTCACCTCACGGGTGGTGTGGCGGCCGCGCCCAAGTTTCTGGCTGATAGCGCTGGTCTCGCGGGCAGCGTCCGGCAGCAGCGCGTTCAGCAGGGTGGATTTCCCCACACCAGAGTTTCCACAGAAAGCGCACAATCTGCCGTTGATCCACTGTTTTACTTCGTCCAGTCCGGCGCCGCTTTCGTAGTCGATACAGATAAACGGCAAGGTAGATTTTGCGTAGGCGTTTGCCAGAAAATCTGCCTCGGCAAGGTCGCTTTTGGTGCACACCACCACCGGCTGCACGCCCTTATCCACCGCAATGGCGGAAAGCTTATCCAACACCAGCGTGCTGGGGGTAGGCTGGGTGGTGCTGGCCACAAGGAACAGCACATCCAGATTTGCCACCGGCGGGCGCACAAAAACGTTTTTGCGGGGGGCGATTTGTGCAATGACCGCCGCGCCGTTCTCAGTTTCCAGCGTCACCTCATCCCCTGCCACGGGGGTGATCTTCTGCTTACGGAAGATGCCGCGGGGCTTGCACTCCACGATGCCGTCCGACGTTTTTACATAGTAAAAGCCGCCGATGCCTTTTACAATATAACCGTTCATGCACATCCTCCGTCAGCTCAGCAGCGAGGACCACCAGTCCAGAATACCGCCGCCGGTGGAGCCGCTGCTGGAGCTCGACTCGCTGCTGCCGCCGGTGCTCTCGCCGCCGGAAGAGCCCTCACCCGTGGTGCCGGAAGTGCCTTCGCCCGTACCAGAAGCGCCTTCGCCGCCCGGCTGCTCCGGTTCCTGCGCCGGTGCAGCGCCTGCGCTGACCACAACATTTACGCGGCTGTTCAGCTTCGCGGTAGTACCTGCCGCCGGGTTCTGGCTGAGCACCGTGCCTGCGGGCTGGTCGCTGTATTCTTCGCTCTGGCTGCCAAGGCCCAGATGGTTCTGTACCAGCAGGGTACGGGCATCATCCACGCTCATGCCGGTAAGCGAGGGCACCTTGGTGGTGGTGGATACCTGCGGACGGCTGATATAGAGGATGACCGTAGAGCCTGCTGCTACCTGCGTGCCGGCGGCAGGGTCGGTGCGGATGACCGCACCGGAGGCCACGGTGGTATCCACAGCCTGCGTGACCAGCACCGAAACGCCCAGTGCCTTGAGCTGCTGCTCGGCATCGGTCTGCACATAGTTGGTCAGATCCGGCACGGTGACATACTGGGTGCCCAGACTGACGGTCAGCGTCACGCTTTGTCCCTCGCGGACGGTGCGGCCGGACACCGGCGACTGCTTATAGATATAACCGGCGGCATAGTTGCTGTTATACTCTTCTTCCCACTCGGGAGAAATCTGGCCGGATGCGATCTGATCCGTGGCCATGGCCTGATCCTTGGTCATGCCGATATAGTCCCCAAGGGTGACATCGGCCTTGTTGTTCATCAGGTTGGAGGAGTCGTTCAGGATCATCCAGCACAGTGCCATGCAGGCCAGTGCAAAGGCAATGGTGATGCCGAACAAAGCAGGCAAAAAGACGGTGCGGCGTTTTTTGCCCGGCTTGCTCTTGCCGTTTTTGCGGGGAGCGGGCTGTTCATTCTGACGGATCGCGCGGTTCTGGTTCATGGTACGTTTCACCACCTTTTCGGGTGCTTCTTCTGTAATATACTGATATTCAAACAGCACGGAGGGATTCTGCACATAGGTGTCCAGTGCTTCCAGCATCGCCCGTGCCGAGGGGTAACGGTTCTGGGGGAGCTTCGCCATGGCCTTTTCGGTGATCTCCACCAGCGCATAGGGCACCTCCGGTGCCAGCTCGTGCAGCGAGCGGGGCTCGTCCGAGATCTGCTTGATGGCAACCTCCACCACATCGTCCGCATCAAAGGGCAGATGACCGGAGAGCATCTCGTACATCATGACGCCTACCGAGTAGATGTCGCTGGTGCGGTCGGTCTCGTCCCCCTTGGCCTGCTCCGGGCTGATATAATGCACGCTGCCCATCGCCTTGCCGGCCAGCATCTGGTTATCCGCCCGGGAAATGCGGGCGATGCCAAAGTCCATCATGCGCAGCTGGCCATTATCCAGCAGCATAATGTTCTGGGGCTTGATATCCCGGTGCACGATGCCGTTGGCGTGGGCGTGCTCCAGCGCCTTGAGGATCTGGGAGATGAAGTGCACAGTCTCCCGGCTAGAGAGTTTGCCGCCCCGCTCGTTGAGGTATTCCCGCAGGGTCATGCCGTCCACATACTCCATAACGATATATTGCAGATGGTCGTTGACCGAAACATCGTACACCTTGACGATGTTGGGGTGGTTCAGCAGCGAGATGGCTTTGGATTCGTTTTTAAAGCGGCGCACAAGATCCGGGTCGTGCATATATTCCTGCCGCAGCACCTTGACGGCCACCACAGTCCCGGCGGGCACGGGGCCGTTCTGTCCCCGCATGACTGCCTTATACACATTGGCCATACCGCCGGAGCCGATCAGTTCCTGCACCTCGTACAGGCCGTCCAGTCTTTTACCGATCAGGTTATCCATGGCGCACCTCCATCGGCTCTACCCCCACCAGCAGGGCGGTGATGTTATCCGGGCCGCCGTTTTCGTTGGCGGTGCGGATCAGAACATCCGGCAGATCGTAAAAAGTCCCGCTGTGCAGCAACTGTTCCAGCTGCTCCGTGGGTACGGCATTGGTCAGGCCGTCCGTGCATAGCAGCAGAACATCCCCTGCCTGCAGCGCCACGGTGGTGAACTCCGGCTCCAGCCGGTAATCCACGCCCAGCGCCCGGGTAATGATGTTTTTCTGCGGGTGATGCTCTGCCTGCTCCTGCGTGATGGTTCCGCAGTCCACAAGTTCCTGCACATAGGAGTGGTCGTGGGTCAGCTGCGCCAGCTTACCGTCCCGGTAGAGATAGGCGCGGGAATCGCCCGCATGGCTCAGATAGGCCTTGCCGCCGCGCACCAGAGCGCAGACCGCAGTGGTGCCCATACCAGCCAGAGACTCCTCCCGCAATGCCTTCTGGAACACATAGCGGTTAGCGCTGAGCAGCGCCTTCCTTAAAAAGGTCTCCTCTTCGCCGGGGATGCACTGGCTGTACTGCTCCTGAAAGCAGCGCTCGATGACGCTGCACGCACACTGCGAAGCCTCCCGCCCACCGCGTGCGCCGCCCATGCCATCGCATACCAGTGCCCATGCTGCATCGCCGGGCAGTTCCCCGGCACGGTAATCATCCTGATTGTCCTGCCGGACGCGTCCCACGTCCGTTTTTCCTGCAAGTTTCATAGGTTTCTCCCTCTGTTTATGCCTTACCGTTCATTTCGTCACGGCGCAGCTGGCCGCAGGCGGCACTGATCTCGCTGCCAAGGCGGCGGCGCACCGTAGCGTTTACGCCAAGGCTTTCAAGCTTTTGCTGGAACCGGCGCACATTGGCTGCATCCGTAGCGGAATACGGACTGCCGTCCACCGGGTTGATAGGGATCAGATTTACATGAGCGCCCATACCCCGGATCAGGTCTGCCAACTGCTTTGCGCAGACATCAGAATCATTGACACCGCGCACCATGGAATATTCAAAGCTAACCCGGCGGCCGGTGGTCTCCTGATACCGGCGCACAGTCTGGATCAGCTGCTCGACCGGGTAGGCATCGTTGACCGGCATCATGCTGCTGCGGATCTGGTTGGTGGGTGCGTGCAGCGAGATGGAAAGGGTGAGCTGCAGCTTTTTCTCCGCCAGCTGGTCGATTTTGGGTACAAGGCCACAGGTGGAAAGGCTGATGTTGCGCATGCCGATATTAACGCCCTCTGGCGAGGTGATATTCTCCAAAAAGCGCATCACTTCGTCAAAGTTATCCAACGGTTCACCGATGCCCATGAGCACGATATGGGAGATGCGCTCGCCAATATCCTTCTGGGCGGTGTAGATCTCGGAGCAGATCTCGCCTGCTTCCAGGTTGCGCACCCGCCCTGCCTGCGTGGAAGCGCAGAACCGGCAGCCCATGCGGCAGCCCACCTGCGTGGACACGCACACGGTATTGCCGTAGTGGTAACGCATGACAACGGTCTCGATGCAGTTTCCGTCGGCCATGCGCAGCAGATACTTTACAGTGCCGTCCTTGGCCTCCTGACGGCGCTCGATCTGCGGTGCAGCGATATAAAAGGTTTCTTCCAGCTTTGCCAGCAGGGTCTTGGGCTGGTCGGTCATGGCAGAAAACTCGGTGACCAGTTTCTGGTGTACCCAGTGGAAGATCTGCTTTGCCCGGAAACCCGGCTGTCCCAGCGCTTTCAGTTCAGCAGTCAATTCTGCCAGCGTCAGGGAAGAAATACAGCGTTTTTGTTCCATTCTGTTCTCCTATAAGAGGATACGACCCATAAAGGTCGTGCTTATTGCGTTGCGGCGGCTTTTTGCAACACGCAAAGGAAAAAGCCGTCCATGCCGGTGCGGGTGGGCACCGAAAGGCAGCCGTGCTCCCCTGCCGTCATTCCGGCGGGCAGCGGCACCTCCGGTGCGCAAACCGCAAATTCCGGGTGGCGCTGCAAAAAGGCTGCGATCTGCTGCTGATTTTCTGCCGGGTCGATGGTACAGGTGGAGTAGACCAACCGCCCGCCCGCCTTGAGCAGCGCCGCAGCGGTATCCAGAATTGCCGCCTGTGTGGCAAGCAGTTCTGCCTGCCGGGCATCTTCCAGCTTTTTATAGCGCAGATCCGGCTTTTTTGCCAGAATGCCCAAACCACTGCAAGGCACATCCGTCAGGATGCGGTCTGCCATGGGCAGTGCGGGGTTCGGCTTGGTGGCATCGTTGCACAGAGTGTGCACCCCGGAAAAGCCCATGCGGTCCACCGCGGTGCGGATCAGCCCCACACGGTTCTCCGCCGCATCGCAGCTATACAGTTCTCCGGTGCCCTGCATCTGCTCGGCCAGCAGAATCGTCTTGCCGCCGGGGGCAGCGCACAGGTCCAGCACCGTCTCGCCGGGAGCAGCACCCACGCAAAGGGCTGCCAGCTGACTGGCCTGTCCCTCCACATGGTAGTAGCCCTGCCGGAACAGCTCGTTGTCTGCCGGGCTGCCCGCAAACCGTGCCAGCACACTGCCGGGCACGATGCCCTGCCGCACCTCTGCTACGCCTTGCTCTGTAAGCATGGCGCACAGCTGTGCAGCGCTGACCTTGAGGGGGTTTGCGCGCAGGCTGGTCAAACCGCCATCGGCCTGATAGGTCAGGATGCCCAGTGCTTCATCCGAGTAATTTTTGTGGAGAAATTCCGCCACATCCCGCCCGGCAGAGCCTAAAACCATCAGGCGCTGGATCTCATCTGTAAAAACGGCAGCATTTAAATCATAGCCGCAGGCTTTGCGCAGCACGGCGTTGACAAGGCCGGAGGCGCTGGATTTTTTAAAGGTGCGGGTCAGCTTGACCGCCTCGTTCACAGCAGCGGATACCGGCACCTGCATATAGCGTGCCTGTGCCAGAGCGGCACGCAAAATTTCCAGCACGGGTGCATCCAGCTTTGCCAGACCCTTGGGCAGAAACTGCTCCAGAATATAGTCCAGTGTGCCGCGGTGCTCCAGCACGGTGTAGAAGATAGCGCTTGCAAAGGCCTTGTCCCGGCCTTCCAGCTTCTGGCGCTTGAGCTCTGCGTCCAGTACCAGATTGGAAAAGCCGTCCTGCTCCTGCCGTACCAGTGCGGCGACTGCCGCCGCACGCGGATTTGCGGCCATCAGAGGCTATCCCCCGTTTTCAGGCGCAGACCCGCTGCAAAGGCGGTACCGTCCATGGGCTTTTTGCCCTCCGGCACAACTTCCAACAGCTGGATGGCTCCCTCGCCGCAGGCTACGGTCAGGGGCTTTGTGGCCAGTACCGTGCCGGGGGCTTCGCCATTGGCGGCAGCCACGCGGCAGGACATCACCTTGAGCTTTTTGCCGCCGGAGGTGATGAACCACGCACCCGGCCAAGGATTCATGCCGCGCACCCAGTTGTGGATGTGGGCGGCAGTGTCGGTCAGGTGGAACTCTGCCATCTCCTTGTTCAGCATCGGGGCAAGGGTGGCGTTCTCGTGCTGCTGCGGCACAGCCGTCAGGGTGCCTGCTGCGATCTGAGGAACAGTCTCGCACAGGGCCTCGGCACCCACGGCGGTAACGCGGTCAAACAGTTCGCCGCTGGTCTCCTCGGGGTCGATAGCGATTTTTTTGCAGTACAGCACATCACCGGTATCCAGACCCTCGTCCATCTGCATGATGGAAACGCCGGTCTCGGCATCACCGTTCAGCACCGACCACTGCACCGGGGCGCTGCCGCGATATTTCGGCAGCAGCGAAACGTGCAGGTTGATGCAGCCGTAGCGGGGCAGTTCCAGCACGGATTTTGGCAGGATGCAGCCATAGGCCACCACCACGATCAGCTCCGGGGCGAGGGCACGGATGTTTTCATCCTCGCTGCCGTCCCGCAGGGTGCGTGGCTGGAATACGGGCGTACCGTGCGCCAGAGCAACCTCCTTGACCGGCGGTGCGGTCAGCACCTGCTTGCGGCCGACCGGCTTATCCCGCCGGGTGTACACGGCACAGATCTCATGCCCGGCGGCATACAGGGCTTTCAGGCACTCGGCGGCAATATCCGGCGTGCCCATGAACAAAATGCGCATCAGTTGTTTCCTTTCGCTTCGCGGGCGGCCTTTTTGCCTTCCTCGGTATCCTCGTAGAAGTACTCGCTGGACTCCATGATGGTGATGCCGTCCAGATGGTCGTTCTCATGCTGGATGCAGCGGCCCAGCAGACCGTCGGCTTCCAGCTCGAACCATTCGCCGTTGCGGTCCTGCGCACGCACCTTGACGGCAACGGGGCGGGTCACAGCGCCGTTGTGTCCCGGGAAGGACAGGCAGCCCTCGTAGGCAGTCTCTTCTTCCTCAGAAACGGCGAGGATCTCGGGGTTGACAAAATCAATGAATTTGTACTCGTAATCTTCGGGGATCTCCTCCGGGGCGTCGGTGGTGTCCCACACCACGAACAGGCGGCGCATCATGCCCACCTGCGGGCCAGCCAGACCCACGCCATCGGCGGCGATCATGGTCTCGCGCATATCGTCCAGCAGGGTGGCCAGACGGTCGTCAAAATTGGTCACAGGGCGGCAGACCTTGTTCAGGATGGGGTCGCCTTCTTTAACAATATTACGGATAGCCATAATGGTACCTCCAGTTTTATCAGATGTCACCGTCCGAGTGCAGGTCTACCACGACCGATGCCTTGGACGGCAGTTTTTCTTTTTCATACAGTGCCAGTGCTGCACGCACAAGGTCGCGGAAGCGGCGGTCGTTGCGGCACTTGACGGTGAGCTTATAGCGGTAGGTGTCGTTGATCTTTTCAATGCTGCCGGGCGTAGGACCCAGAATGCGCAGGGGCAAATCTGGCTGCTTGGCTGCTTGCTGCCCTAAGAGCACCGAGAAGCGGGCAGCGGCGTGCGCCACCTCGTTCTCCTTTGCACCGGCAAAGCCGATGACGCACAGCCCGCAGAAGGGCGGGTACAAGCCAAGCTTGCGGTAGGCGATCTCCTGCTCATAGAAGGCGTCGTAATCCTGTGCGGCGGCAAGGGTGAGCACCGGGTTGTCCGGGTCGGTGGTCTGGATGATAGCAAAGCCGGGCTCCTTTGCACGGCCGCTGCGCCCCACCACCTGGGTGATCAGGCTGAACACATTCTCGTATGCCCGGAAGCCCTGCGCGAACAGCAGCGAATCAATGCCCAGAACGCCCACAAGGGTCACATCCTCGAAATCCAGACCCTTTGCCACCATCTGGGTGCCTACCATGATATCGTATTCATGCGCTGCAAATTTAGCAAGCAGCTTTTCGTGGGCGTCCTTGGCGGCAGTGGAGTCCTGATCCATGCGCAGCACCCGCGCCTCCGGGAAAAGCTTTGCCAGCTCCTCCTCGGCCTTCTGGGTGCCGAAGCCCCGGTATTGCAGCTTGCCGCCACAGGCCGGGCAAAGGGTGGGAGGCGGCTCCTGCTGGGAGCCGCAGTAATGGCACAGCACCTTATGCGCTGATTTATGGTACACCATAGGCACGCTGCACTTGGGGCACTTGAGCACCTCGCGGCAGTCCTCGCACTGGGCAATGGTCTGGTAGCCCCGGCGGTTGAGCAGTAGGATGGTCTGCTTTTCTGCGTCCAGATTGCGGCGGATGGCATCCTCCAGCGCAAGGCTGATCTCCCGGGGGTTGCCCGCTGCCAGCTCTGCCCGCATATCCACGATCTGTACGCTGGGCAGCGGGTTACCGCCGTAGCGCTTGGTCAGGCGCACCAGCTGGGTGCGGCCGTTCTGCGCAGCATAAAAGCTCTCGGTGCTGGGGGTGGCGCTGGCCAGAAGCAGCAGTGCACCGTTTTCGGCGGCACGCTGCCGGGCGACCTCGTGGGCTGAGTAACGCGGCGCAGATTCCGACCGATAGGTGTGCTCCTGCTCCTCGTCAATGATGATAAGGCCGATATTTTCCAGCGGCGAAAACACTGCGCTGCGGGTGCCCACCACAATATCTGCACCACCATCCTGGATCATCTGCCATTGCAGCAGACGCTCGGTGTGGTTGAGCGCGGAGTGCTGCACCGCCACCCGGCGGCCAAACTGCCCTTTTAACCGCAGGATCATCTGCGGGGTCAGGCTGATCTCCGGCACCAGCACCAGCGCCTTGCGGCCAAGCTCCAGACAGCGGGAAATCAGCTTTAAAAACACCAGCGTCTTGCCGCTGCCGGTCACACCATACAGCAGCGCCGAATGAGGTGCTACATCTTCTAACTTGGGCAGCAGTGTATCGTAGGCGGCCTGTTGCTGTTCGGTGAGGGTGATGGAGTCGTTGCGGAGCGGAATGGAGGCATAGAGGTCGATGGACTTATTCACCTTGCTGCATTCCAGCACACCTTTGGTGCACAGGTTGTCCAGCACTGCACGGCTGATACCCTTATCCTCCAGCTCGTTCAGGGTGCGGGGGCCGCCGCTCAGCAGCGCCACCGCCGCCAGCTGCTTTGCCGTCGGCTTTGGCTTTTGCGGCAGTGCGCCCACCAGCTTATAGGCGTTTTCGGTGTGACGGGTAAGCTGCTTTTGCAGCACCGGGGTCACGCCGTCTGCCGCCACGGCAGGCTTATACTGCGCACCATATGGAATGACCGCCTTGACGGCCTCGTAGTAGGTGCAGAAGGTACGCTCCTTTAAAAAATGCACCAGCCGCAGCAGCTCCGAGGTCAGGCAGGCCGAGGCCGGGGCTACATCGAACAGATATTTGAGCTTGGAGTGCTCCGGCTCAGCATCGCAGGCCAGCACCACGCCCATGCGGGCGCGGCTGCCCTTGCCAAAGGGTACCAGCACCATGCTGCCCAGACGCACCGCATTCTGGTGTTCCGGCAGAACGGCGTAGGTATACAGCTTATCAAAATGGAAGGTCGCATTGCTGACGGCAACGCCTACCGTCTTGGGCATTCGTCCAACTCCTTCAACGCTTGATTTTTAGCCTTACAGCCCGGCGCGCTGGCAGATGACCCGATACAGCTCTGCGGCGCAAGGCTCAATTTGATTATTGACCAGCTTTACGGTAAACTTATCCTGCTCGGCCAGCTCCTGACGGGCGGTAGCGAGACGCTCCTGAATGCTTTCCTCGGTCTCGGTGCCGCGTCCGCGCAGACGGCGCTCCAACTCTTCCACAGAGGGCGGCAGCAGGAACACAGTGGTAGCGCCCGGGAACATCCGGCGGATATTGGCAGCGCCGTGCACATCGATGACCAGCACGACCACCTTACCTGCCTCCAGACGCTTTTCCACCTCAGACTTCAGGGTGCCGTAGTAGTTGCCGTTATAGAAGTTGTGCTCCACCACCTGGTCGTTTTCCAGCAGCTGCTGGAACTGCTCACGGGTGCGGTAGTAGTAATCCACACCCTCCTGCTCGCCGGGGCGCGGGGCGCGGGTGGTGGCAGAGACGGTCTTTTCGATCTCGGGGTGTGCCTCGCGCAGTGCCTTGACCACGCTGTCCTTGCCGGTACCGGCCGCACCGGAAACTACAAACAGAAATTTATCATTCGCCATGAGATGCTTCTTCCTCCATTGATGCTCTGCCCTCCTGCCCTGCGGCGCGGCTTGCCACCGTTTCGGGCTGAAGGGCAGACAGCACGACATGATCGGAGTCCATGATGAGCACCGCACGGGTGCTGCGGCCGTAAGAGGCATCGATTAGCATCCCGCGCTCCCGCGCTTCCTTCACCAGACGCTTGACCGGTGCAGAGTCCGGGCTGACAACTGCCACCACACGCCCCGCACTGACCATATTGCCAAAGCCGATGTTGATGAGTTTCATAGGCTCCTCCACAACATATTATTCCAGATTCTGGATCTGCTCACGGATCTTTTCGATCTCCGCCTTCATATCCACCACAATGCGGGTGATATCCAGATCCTGACACTTAGAGCCAATGGTGTTGGTCTCGCGGTTCAGCTCCTGCGTCAGGAAATCCAGCTTGCGGCCCACGGGCTCGTCCAGCTGCAGGATATCGCGGTACTGGGCAATGTGGCTGCGCAGACGGACAGTCTCCTCATCCACGGCGGTCTTATCGCCAAAGATGGCAGCCTCGGTCAGCACACGGGCATCATCAATGTCACGATCCTGCAGGATGACCTTGAGTTTCTCGTACAGGCGGTTGGTGTAGTTCTCTACCCGACCTGCACTCAAAGCTTCCACCTTGCCGACGCACTCTTCCAGAAACACAAGACGGCTTTCCACGTCCGCCTTCATCTTGGCACCCTCGGCGGCGCGCATCTCCACAAAACGATCCAATGCCTGCGCGGTGACGGCAGACACATCCTGCCACAGCTGCTCCTCGTCCACATCGGCGTGGCGGGTGGTCAGCACATCCGGGAAGCGGGTCAGAACGGCGGTGGACACATCATTTTTGACCCCCAGCTGCTCGGACAAGTCCCGCATGGCCTGCTGATAGCTGCGGGCAAGCTCCATATTGACGGCGACCACGGTATCCGCTGCGTCTACGTTCTGCACAGTCATGCTAAGCTCTACCTTGCCGCGGGAGATCCGCTGGTTGAGCTGTTTTTTCAGGCGGCTGTCCAGAGAACTGCAGGTGCGCGGGATGCGGGAGGAATACTCGAAATAGCGGGAGTTCACGCTGCGCAGTTCCACAGTGATCTCGCGGCCATTGAGCACGGCAGTCCCCCTGCCGAAACCGGTCATGCTTAAGATCATACTAGCTCCTATTCTTTTACGGTTCACTTCGGTTTTTCTGTATAGGTATCCGCTTTGGGCACACAAGCCCATGTTACGATACATATAGCATCATTTTACTATTCTTTTCTAAAAAATTCAAGGTGCAGACTGCATCCGCGCAAAAAACACAATTTCCATTTTTTACTGCTGCGCATCCGTCCGCAGTTAAAATAACATGACTGCGGCAGTTACCACCTTTTAGCAGCTTTTCCCTGAAAAAATTATAACCCCGCGTTTTCACGCAGGGTCATAACATCAGTTCGTCTTATAAACGCAGGTCACACTGGTTTGCAGGATATCTGCATTGAGCAGCGTGCGCTCCACCCAATGGATGTTGTCGGCAATGGTATCCAGAGAGACCTCGTATTCCTTGGCAATGCTTTCCATCGTACGGTACTCGTAGCGATAGATCAAGGTCAGAATGAGTTTATCCATCATAGAGATCTTGGTAAAGCGGGTCTTACGCTTGTGCTCCTGACGGTAAGCCTCATGCAGAGCCTTGAGCATCCGGTCAAATTCCAGCTTCGAAATGCCAAAATACAGTTGATAGTCCTGCTCCTGAAACTCAGCAATGCGCTGCTCCGGGATGCTTCGCATAGCATTTTCCTCCACATCATTTGTTGTATTGTATGGGCTATACCAAACATTATAAAAGGTATTGGGCGGCAAGTCAATGTGTATGCAGAAGTTTTTCCCGGATTGCCCGACAGAGTACGTCTTGCGCCTTTGCCGGATGCACAAAAAAGGCTGCTGCACAGCGTTTTGTGCAGCAGCCCTGAAAGGAAACCATTTATTTATCAGACAGGATGGGACTGGTTGGTGTAGTCCACATGATCGCCGTCCACGCCCTGCTTTTTAGCATTGCGCTTATCGAAGAACTTGGGAGCGACCTGCGGGAACATTGCGTAGGTCAGCACATCCTCTTCCTGCGTTGCCCACTTAGCAGCTTCGGCCTTCAGCTTGTCCATCTCGGGAGCCAGCGTGTCGGCAAAGCGGCAGGTAATGGGCTGCTCGTCGCCAAGAATCTTCTTGGTGAACTCGGGCTTGATGGGAGCGGGAGTCTTGCCGTAGTCGCCGTGGACCAGACCCTTGAACTCCTTGGTGACCATCTTGTAGCGCTCGCCCATGATAACGTTGAACACGGCCTGCGTACCAACGATCTGGCTGGTGGGGGTGACCAGCGGCGGATAGCCTGCATCCTCACGGACGCGGGGAATCTCGGCCAGCACTTCATCCAGCTTATCTTCCTTACCGGCATCCTTCAGCTGCTTGAGCATGTTGGAGAACATGCCGCCCGGCACCTGATACAGCAGAGTGTTGGCGTCCACGCCCAGGCTCTTGGGGCTGATCTGACCGTTGGCGATGTACTTCTCGCGCAGCTTTGCAAAGTAAGCGCGCACGACGTTCAGCTGCTTCAGATCCAGACCAGTGTCGTAGTCGGTGCCCTGCAGGGCAGCCACCAGACTCTCGGTGGGCATGTGGCTGGTGCCAAGGCTCAGGGGGCTCATGGCGGTATCGACGATGTCAGCACCTGCCTCGATGCCCTTGAGGATGGACATGGAAGCCAGACCAGCAGTGTAGTGGCTGTGGATATCCACAGGGATGCTGACGGTCTCCTTCAGCTTCTTGACCAGATCATAGCAGGTATAGGGAGTGAGCAGACCGGCCATATCCTTGATGCAGATGGAGTTTGCGCCCATCTCCTCCAGAGTCTTGGCGTAGGATGCAAAGTACTCGTTGTTATGTACGGGGCTCAGGGTGTAGCTGATGCAGCCCTGCACATGAGCACCCTCCTTGTTGGCAGACTTGATGGCAGTCTGCAGGTTGCGGGGGTCGTTCAGAGCGTCGAAGATGCGGATGACGTCGATGCCGTTGGCAACAGACTTCTGTACAAAGTACTCCACAGCGTCATCTGCGTAGGGACGGTAGCCCAGCATATTCTGGCCGCGGAACAGCATCTGCAGCTTCTGGTGCGGCAGCTCCTTGCGCAGGATGCGCAGACGCTCCCACGGATCCTCGTCCAGGAAGCGGATGCAGCTGTCGAACGTAGCGCCGCCCCAGCACTCCACGGAGAAGTAGTTGATCTTGTCCATTTCGGGCAGGATGGGGCGCATTTCGTCCATGGTCATACGGGTAGCCAGCAAAGACTGGTGCGCATCACGCAGGACGACCTCGGTCACCTTGATCGGCTTTTTTGCCATGGTTGTCACCTCTTCCTTAGTTCATGGAAACCAGAACGTCACCGGAGTTGACGGTATCGCCCTTGTTCACGTTGATGGAAGCCACAGTGCCATCCTGCGGAGCAACGATCTCGTTCTCCATCTTCATGGCCTCGAGGATGACCAGCACATCACCGGCCTTGACAGAAGCACCGGCAGCGACCTTGACATCCAGAATGTTGCCGGGCATGGGAGCCTTAACGGTAACAGCACCGGCTGCACCAGCGGCTGCCTTGGGAGCAGCTGCGGGAGCGGGAGCGGCCTTGGGTGCGGCGGGTGCTGCAACGGGAGCAGCAGCAACGGGAGCAGCGCCTGCGGCGGTTTCCTCAACGGAAACGCTGTAAGCAACACCATTGACAGTAATATTGTAGTACTTCATGGAAGGATCCTCCAATTCAAAATCGAACTCAATTAACTTACATTCGGACGCTTACAGGGCCATATTGCCGTGCTTCTTGGGCAGGCGGGCGGCGCGCTTGGTGCTCAGCAGCTCCAGTGCAGCCACAACGCTGGCGCGCACATTGGCGGCATCGCAGCTCATATCAGCAGCACCGGCAGCCACTGCACTGGCAGCGCTGCACACCTCAGCGGTGTAGGCAGCAGCTTTAGCCTTGGTGGCGGCAATGATGTTGTCGGAAGCATCAATCTCGTCCTTGTACAGCACGCTGACAGCGGCGCTGGGCTCCAGTGCGCTGACGGTGCAGCCAGTCACAGCAATGCGCAGGTCGGCAGCAGCCAGAGTGGTGTACACCGGGCCCACAGCCTTACCGGCCAACACTGCCACCTTTGCGGTGGTGGCATCGGCGTAGGTAGCGGCCAGACGGGCAGCCTCACGGATGCCGCCAGCCACGTCATCGGTAACGCTGGGCACAAAGCCCTCGGTGTCCACGATGGTGACCACAGGCACACTGAAGGCGTCGCACAGGCGCACAAAGCGGGAAGCCTTGGCTACACAGTTGTGGCACAGCTGCTTGCCGGTTGCCACAACGCCCACGGCGTTGCCGCCGATGGTTGCAAATGCAGTGTAGACAGACTTGCCAAAGCCTGCGTACAGCTCCACAGCGCTGTCTTTATCGATCACAGCGGCAGCAGCCTTTGCGGGCTCGGCACCGGCAGCCAGAACAGCGGTGGGCTGCTCGAATTCGAAAATTGCCGGGCCGGTCAGGTTGTTGGCAGGCAGCAGACCCACGATGTGAGCAGCCTTTTCAGCAGCCTCTGCGGCATCGGCAGCCACGATGGAGGCCACACCTGCCTTGGCGGCAGCAGCGGCGCTGCCTGCATCGGCGACCTTATCGCCCTTGGCAGCGGAGGTGAACGGAGCGGTGAAGAACAACTCTGCGCCCTCGGCCATGATGCAGACGTCTGCGTTGGCAGCGCTCAGAGCGCTGGTGCCGCCGCAGACACCCAGAACAACGGCAACCTGCGGAACAACGCCGGAGACCTTTGCGATCTGTGCATTCAGCTTTGCGCTGGCAGTCAGCACGTCCAGACCCTCGGCCAGCTTTGCACCTACCGAGTTGTAGAAGGTAACCACCGGGCAGCCGGTCTGTGCAGCCATTTCCAGAACCTTGATGTTCTTTTCAACATCCTTTACGGTGACAGCCTCGCCGTTCTGATAAACAGCGTAAGCCTGCTGACCTGCAGCATAGCCGCAGGCAGCGCTCACTGCACCATCAGCAAACAGCGCAGTGTATTCCCCGTCATCGAAGAACTTGGCGAGGATTTCTCCCTTATTGATCTTTGAAGCCATAATTAGACCTCCTGGTTGTCTGTGTGAGCTTTCAAAATTATATTTATTATACAGAAGCTGGCAAAAAAATGCAAGGGATTCTATAAAAATCCATGCGATTCAACATCCCTCTCTTATGGAAAGCCAAATTTTTAACGATTTATCGTTTTGCGTGTTTTATCCGGGCAAAGTCTCCGGCGCGCCTTTTTTGCGGATGTAGAAATTTTCCCGGTTTTTTTGGCGAAACTGCACCCACCTGCTGCGTTTTCTTTCCGTTGCATTTATGTTACACTATATTCAAATATTAAAAAATCATAATTGCCGGGCAGTCTGCCAAACTGTACCTATGCAGCGCACGAGAAAACCCGGCAATGTGAAAAAGAGGTTGAAGCTATTTTGAAGCGATTCTCCGCCAAGCTCCGGCAGCAGGAGCAGACCTACCGCTCCCTGCACAATGCCGCCCGTTCCCTGCTTTCGTCAAAGGGACGGGTGTTTCTGCTTTTTCTGTTGTTTTATAAGGTACTGACAAACCTCTTGTTCGTACCGGTGTTGCAGCTGATCTGGGCGCTGACGCTGCGGTTCGCGCCCATCCGATACCTCAACAACAAGACCGCTTCCCGCATCTTCACCTCCCCTGCCATTATCGGGTGCATTGCTGCGCTGGCAGTTTTGGCAGCCTTCTGGAGTCTGTACGAGGTCGCCACGATGTTGCAACTATTGACGCGGATGCGGCACGGGGAACCGCTGCGGGCGGTAGCAGTGTTCCGGGATGCCTTTTGCAGCCTTGTGCGGGTGTTTCTGCCGCAGAATCTCCCGCTGCTGCTGTACGGCGCTGCCCTGATTCCGTTGACGAACTTTTTTCTTGTGGCAAACCATCTGACCCAGTTTGCCGTACCGGAATATCTCTGGGGGCTGTTGAAAGCGCGTCCCGCCAACCGTTTTCTATTTGCACTGGCGGTGCTCTGCGTGCTGGCACTGCTTCTGGACGGACTGGTGGTGCTGCCAAAACTCCTGCTGGAACGCAAAAGTTTTGGCTGTGCATTTGCAGAGAGCCTGCACATTTTGCGCAGCCGCACCGGGCAGCTGCTTGCACTGGCATTGCGCTGGATGCTGACCGCAGCTGCGCGCACCGGTCTGATGCTGCTGTGCGGGGCAGCGCTGTTCTATTGTGTCGTCCTTGGTGTCGGTTTTGCCAGCACTGCTGCCCTGCTGGCGCTTTCCCGCGCAGCGTTGCTGATCGAGTTGCCGTTCCTTTGCCTGCTCATGGACTGCGCCATGACGGCGGCGCAGAGCACCCTTACAGAGGTGCTGTATGAAACGACCCGACAGTCCGATGTAGCACAACCGACTGTTTCCGGCACATCCCCTTCCCCGCACCGTGAACAAACAGTACTGGCCGGGATGATGGCCTGTGCCGCGCTTGTTACCTGCGGTGTAGCGGCGGTATACCTGCTGTTCCCGCAAACGCAGCCGCTGCAAAGCGTGCTGGGTCTCGCCGACCCGGTGATCACCTATCACCGGGGTTATTCCTCCCGTGCGCCGGAGAACACCATGGCCGCCTTCGAGACGGCACTGGAGCACGGCAGCCCCCGCATTGAGCTGGACGTGCAGATGACCGCTGACGGCGTAGCCGTGGTGACTCACGACACCAGCCTGCGCCGATGCACCGGCTACAACGCCAACATCTACGACCTGCCCTATGCGCAGGTGCAGCAGTTGGATGCTGGGCGCTGGTTCCATCGGCAGTTTACAGGCTCCTATATCCCCACGCTGGAAGAGGTTCTAGCGCTGTGCAAGGGCAAGGCAGAGTTGAATATTGAGATCAAGCCCAGCAGCTTTACGCCGACATTGGAAGCCGAAACGGTGCGGCTGATCCACGCATACGACTACGGTGCAGACTGCGTGGTCACCTCCCAGAGCTACGAGACCCTGTGCAAGGTGAAGGAACTGGACCCGGACATTACCACCGGGTATATTCTGGCGCTGGGCGTAGGCACCTACTACGATCTGCCTGCCGCAGACTTTTTCAGCGTGGAGTCCACCTTTATCACCGCCGGTATGGTGCAGCAGATCCATCTGCGCGGCAAGACCATCTCCGCATGGACCATCAACCGTCAGCAGGATGCCGAAAAGCTTTTGCAGCTGGGTGTGGATGACCTGATCACCGACAAGCCCGAGATCATTGCGCCGCTGCTGGCGCGGGACAAGGCACTGGACAACCGTCTGCTCTGGCTGCGGGATCAGATTCAAGAATTGTTTGCCGCCCCGGCCGCTGAAGAAGCGATGGAGGTCGAGACGACTATCGAGGACGCCATTGAGGATCCCGAAGAGGTTTTGGACGAAGCATAAGCAAAGTGGTTTTTACAGCAATACCGGGCAGTCTGCGGGCTGCCCGGTATTTGCTTTTCCATAAACAAAAAGGAGCCGCAGCACCCTGTTACAGGTACTGCGGCTCCCATTTTGTCTTTGGAAGTTTAGATTACTTCACCATGCTTGCAACTTCAGATGCGAAGTCGTCAGCACGCTTCTCCAGACCCTCGCCCTTGACAAAGCGGACGAACTTGACGATCTTGATCTCGCCGCCCAGATCCTTAGCAACCTTAGCGGTGTACTGAGCAACGGTCAGGTCGCCGTCCTTGACGAACTCCTGATCGACCAGGCAGTTCTCCTTGAAGAACTTCTTGATCTTGCCCTCGATCATCTTCTGCTTGACAGCGTCAGGCTTGTTCGCGGTCTTGGGATCGCCTGCCATCTGAGCCAGCATGATCTCCTTCTCCTTGGCAACGACCTCGGCGGGGACAGAAGCCTCATCGACGTAGCTGGGGTTAGCAGCTGCGACCTGCATGGCGATGTCCTTGCCGTATGCGACGAACTCGTCCTTTGCGTCGATGTCGTTGGTGGTCTCGAAGTTGACCAGAATGCCGTGGGTGCCGCCGCCGTGGACGTATGCAGAGCAGACGCCCTCGTAACGGGTAAAGCGGCGAACCTTGATGTTCTCCTTGATGACCAGGATCAGGTTCTTCAGAGCCTCGTCAACGGTCTCGCCGGACTCGGTCTTGCAAGCCATCAGAGCCTCGACATCAGCGGGGTTCTGCTTCATGATGACCTTGGTGGCCTCCTTGACGAAGTCAACGAACTTATCGTTCTTGGCAACGAAGTCGGTCTCAGCATTGACCTCGATGACAACACCGACCTTGCAGGCGGGGCAGTAGTCAGCATAGACCATACCCTCGGCAGCAACGCGGCTTGCCTTCTTGGCGGCGGTAGCCAGACCACGCTCGCGCAGGATCTCGATTGCCTTCTCGAAGTTGCCGTCAGCCTCGGTCAGAGCCTTCTTGCACTCCATCATGCCGCAGTC
>CAKTGQ010000006.1 GCA_934561555.1 uncultured Faecalibacterium sp.
TCAAGGCTGTTTAACGCAAAAGCCAGCTGTGCTTGTAGAAATAGACTAAATTTTCGACTTTTCAGATACACCCTAGCTTACCTCTATAATATAGGTAAGTATAACGCGGTTTTTCCCCCTTTGCAAGTTTTTGGTGTCGGGCGCACCGGAATGATTCCTCGTAAAAAATTCACCGGAGCGTCCGCAGATGCCCCGGTGAACCAAGATCCTATTCTATATTTTCCGCTCAGACGGTGGGTGCTTCGTTATCCTCGTAGCCCACCATCAGGCCGCCGTATTCCGCGTAGTAGCTGCACAGAGCGCCGCAGCTGCCCACCTCCACCTTGGCCTCCGGGAACACGGCATGGACCATGTGCTTCAGCCGCTCCGCAGCGGCAGCGTTGCAGCAGTGGTCGATGTGCACCCGGCCGTTGGTCAGGCCGTGCGCCTTCATTTCCAGCACCATGCGCTCCAGTGCGCCGTGCTCGCCGCGGGTCTTGCAAATAACCTCCAGATCACCGGCGTCGCTGGCCTGACCGATGACCCGGATGCCCAGCATCCGCGCCACCGCAGCCACAGCGGGCTTCACGCGGCCATTGCGAGCAAGGTTTGCCAGAGATTCCAGCGCAAACAGCAGATGGGTGTGCTCATGGTACGCCCGGATCTCCTCGCACACGGTATCAAAGGGCTTGCCGGCCTTGATCAGCGCCGCCAGACGCTCCACCAGCAGGCGGGATTCCGCACCGGTGGACAGGCTGTCCAGCACAAAGACCCGCGCACCCTCGTGGCTCTGCTCGTACTCCTCGCCCGCCAGCAGCGCGGCGTTGTAGGCACCGGACAGCGTGCCGGTGATGGTCACAACATACACCTCGTCTGCGCCCTCATAGGCAGCCATCCAGTCCGAGATGTTGGGGCAGGAGGTGCTGGTGCGTCCCTTATAGGTGCGCATCTTCTCAGCCAGCGCAGGGGCATCCACCTCTGCGGTGTCCACATACTCCTGCTCGTCGGTCAGGATCTTCAGCGGCACACAGGCAAACCCTACATCGGGCAGCTCGTACACATTTGAAGAGGAATCTACAACGATTTTGCTTTTCATATTTTTCTCCATTTTCAAGCGGCGCACGCCGCAGTCATTCCTTTGTCCGTGACCATCATAGCAGTTTTTCAAAACCCTGTCAACTGTTTTCTTTAATTCTTTTACAAAGTTTTCGTTGCCGGTTGACCAATTTTCCAAAATGCGGTATACTATTTCACAGGCAGAAGTGCTTTTGCGGAAGGCAATTGCCCTGCCTCCATACAAAAACAACGTTCCTGCTCGCAAAAAGTGCAGGAGCATAAACGGAATAAGATACTATGAAATCTGAAACTAAACTCCGCGTTGCGGCGTGTGCTGCGGGCTTTGCCCTGCCCCGGTACAACGATCTCCCCTCGGTAGGGCTGTATCTGGACCAGACGGTGCAGTTCGTCAACGGCTACTTCCGCAGCTTCTGCGGGGTGGAGCTTACCCCGTCTATGGTAAGCAACTACGTCAAAAAAGGGGTGGTAGATCACCCCATCCGCAAAAAATACACCCGGGATCAGATCGCATCCCTGATGTACATTGCAGTCTCCAAAACGGTGCTCTCGATCGAAAATATCGACACCCTGTTCAAAATGCAGCGGGAGCACTGCTCCGCCGGGACAGCCTACGATATCTTCTGCGAGGAGCTGGAGACGAGTCTTTCTGTGGTGTTCGGCGGCAAGGCCGCCCAGCCGGAGACTGTGCTCAACGACGAGCGTCTGCTGTTGCGCAGCACCATTTTTGCAGCAGTCAATAAAATGTATCTGGACTGCTGCTTCGATGCCCTGCGGCAGGAGCAGGCTCTGTGGTCGGACATCCTGCCGGATCTGGCGTAACAATACAACATCGCTCCGTATAGTAAAAGCCACCTGAAAACTTACGTTTTCAGGTGGCTTTTTTACTGGTGGAGGCGATGGGAGTCGAACAATTAAAAACGATTGATTGTCGTCAAAAATTCATCTGGGATGCATGAAAGAGCGAAGGAATAATACGGATTTGTTGGGTTATACCCGATTCGTTTTTTAACATTTAGAAAAAAGAGTGTTACCAAATGTGTTACCAGAATCATTCTTGAGCCTTCCTGAATGCAGCGGTCGTTGCAGCCGCCAAATCTTCTCGCTGGCCCTGCAATTCATGATGGTACACTCCGGAAGTGTCCATGTTCTTGCTGTGACCAACCAGCATTTTTAGCTGGCTGTCAGTCAGGACGCTTGATTCAACGCTGACAAAGGTATGCCGCAGCTCGTAAAGTGAGACTTTCGGCTCAAGCCCGTTTGCTTCCTGATACGATTCCCAGCGGCGATAGAGCGTATGCTCTGATGGAATCTGAAACAGCGGGGTATTGTAGTTTAGCAGTATGCCTTGAGCCTTTAGGAGCTGTACCTGCGCCTCATAGGCATCCCGTGCTTCCTTGCCCATGTCAAAAGAGCGGATGGCGTTTTCATTCTTTCCGGTAGTCTGCTCCCGGTGCACATTGATGCTGCGCCGAAGGTTGACCGTGTTCCCTTTGATGTCTCCGTACCATAGGCCAATCAGCTCTCCGGGGCGCAGGCCGGTGGAAACGGCAAAGCGATAGGCATAGATGTATTCGTCAAATACCGGCTTTCCGTAGTAGGTACGGGTGTCCACGCTAAACAGTACCTTCAGGGCGGTGGGCTGTAAAATTGTGCGCTTTCCCATTCTCGCATTCTTCGGGATTGACAGATCAGGATGCAGTGTCGTGTACTTATTCCTTCTGCACCACTTTACAAAGGCCGTTTCAGCCGCCCGAATCGTCATAAGCGTCTTTCGGCTCAACGGCTGGTTTGAGATGGGCTTGCGCTGGTTCTTTTTCTGTGAGCGCTTTCGGAACGAAACGTCAATGGCCTTTTGAAGATCGCCCTCGGTTAACTCGTCAATGCGGATATTCCCGCAGGTCGGCAGGATATAGCAGTCCCCGTAACGCTGGCATTGTGTCACATAGGACGTGCCGCAGGTCAGTTTCAGCTCTTCCACCCACTCGGCATAGAGCGTTGCCACCTTCTTCCTGCCGTCACGGATGCTGTCGTCGAGCCATGCATCTGCTTTTGCATTGGCCTCTCGTTGTCCTGTCCGGCCCGGCGTGCTGCTATAAAACCGTTTGCGTGTGCCGTTCTTCTGCACCGCGATGCACCAGCGCTTTTCCTTTTCCACCCAAAATGCCGTGTTGACCCGTTTTTTCATAAAATCCACCTCCATACACAAGGGTACACTGTTCCGCTGCCCTTTTGACGGCGGCGCTTTTTTCTTTGCTGCGGGGCGGCTTCCGGCTGCTTTTTCCCGCACCACGGACAAAAAGAAGCACTATCCGGGATCTCCTTCCGGCAGCATGGTCCCACGCATTTCATGGCTTACTCCTTTTTCTTCCCGATATATCCGAAGGCACCATTTTCAGAAGCGGCCCTTCCGGCCTTGTAGTTGATCTTCAGGTCGTCAATTGGAGGATGCGGAGCGTCCGGGCATGGGTCAAGACCCGCGATCTGCGCATAGGTATACTGGTCTATGATGGTCCCGCACACGCTGACCCGGTTATTCAGAGGGCAGTGCAGGTTTGCAGCTATCTCCGATATGACAGCAGGCGGGCTGCTGCCGTGACTGCCCTTCAATATGAAGAGAAGCAGCCTTTTCGTCAGCGGCGGCAGGTTTACAACTAGACGGCACAACTCCGCGTTTAGCTCATCGTCGGCCTTGCCGTCATCCGGCACCGCGTACAAGTCCGGGTGCAGTACCTCCATAAAGACCGCGATGGGCGACACCCCGCAGGAAGAACACCAATCCATGATCTCGTCACTGTCCGGGCTTGACTGCCCTTTTTCCCAGTTCTGCACGGTGCGCTCGTTCTTCTCGAGCATGACCGCCATTTCCCGCTGGCTCAAGCCCGCCGCAACACGCGCCTTTGCCAAAGCAGCACCAATTTTAGCCGCCGTAAAATAACTCATACACACCCTTCCCCCATCGAAAATACATTGCGTGATATAAACAGAAAATGGCGCAGATTTTTTCTGCGCCATTCGACAAAATTTACACCAATTTCATTTTCCTCTGGCGCATGGTAAAATATTGTCATAAGTTTACACAATTACCAAAATTCAGGAGGAAAACAAAATGAAAACCGTTCAAACAAGCAACACCGACCCGGAAATGACCATCATTGACGGAATGCCCGCCAGCGTGCTTACCGGCACAGCCAAAACCCCGCAGCCTTGGGAGGATTGAGCCATGACCAACAATAAGACCGCCTGTTTCTGCAGCCACATCCGCGCTGCGCTTGCTTGCTACGTTGATATGACACCGGAGCAGCAAGCCCTTGCCGCCATGTACGCAAACCGCAAGATCACCGGCTTGAACACCCTGCGCGCCGCAGCGGTAAGCCCCGGCGGGGAGTGCGCCGCCCAGTTGTTGCAAAAAATGCAGCAGCTGGACACCAGCAAGTAAAACAACGCGCATATTTTGCGCGAAGTCAGCGTAAACCGCGCGTTTTTCGCTTAAAAGTGCGCGTAAATCGCGCGATTCAGCGCAAATGTCAAATTTTCAGCGCATTTTTACGCAATTAAAATTGATTGACGATTACACCAAAGTGTTGTAACACGCGGTTGTAAACAGGTTTACTTAGCTTTACGCCCTTCAGCCTTACCGCTTGAGATATAGTGCTCATAGTATTTCGCGTTATCGTCACCAAAGGAAGCAACCAAATCCGCATTGTTAGACTTGTAAGCAGAAAGATTAAATTCTGCGCTACCCTGACGACCTTCCTTCATTCCGCTATTTACAAAATGCTCAAGATATTTCCACTCGTTTTCTCCAAACAAAGCGGACAGATCAGGATTGTTTGCTTTGTAGTATTCAAAGTTATAAACAGGGCTGTACTTCTTGAGCATAGCAAAATAAGGTATATAGTCAGGCTCTTTTCGGTAATTTCCAGAATACAAAGACTTTTGAGAAATGGTTTCTTTAGTTCCGTCCATGTACTCTACAACAGCTTGAGTTGCTGCAATTGTCTCAACGGTTCCGTTGTACCACAAGCAATCCCATGTAACAGCTGTATCGTACACGGCATTCTGGATCTCAGATTCAGACAGGTATGTTAACGGATCGCCATATTTTAAGCCATCGCTGTAAAATGCGTTCCAATAGTACGGATTTCCATACTTGTCAAGAAGAATTTTGTTATTATGTCGCTCTCCAATGTATGCAAAATAGTCAGTTGAAAGTTGAGTTTGTTGTGCAAACGGTGTTCCTTGCTGTGTAAAATTATCGAATGTTCCAATTGTGCTGGAAGCATCAAATTTTGTCGGATAAATCGGACCCACAACGCGCGCTTTCACAGAAGAGTACCCGCGAATGGTACAAGCCACGTTGTCACCAACGGCATTTATAGGGACAAGTGTAAAAGTAACATATTTTATTGTTTTGCTAGAATTGTTACGAAAGCACACAGTAGGAGTGACACCATTTGCAGAGTTTACGGAAAAATAAACATCCATAAGTTCCACTGAAGGTTTTGCCGCAAACGCTGACATTGAAAAGATCATCAACGTGAATAGCGTAAAGGCAATTGCAAGCAATTTCTTTTTCATGATAACCACCTCAAAATAACAAAAATATGCAGCCAAACAGCTGCCGGAAACCTTAAATTATCAATGATCTAGCCAAAGGGGGAAAATAAAGTGCAAGATACCAGCACAATGTTTGCGAAGCGTGATACAATAGAAGAAAAAGAGAAGCACGACAAGCTTGTGCGTCTTGCCGTCAACGAAATTCTCTCATTGTCCGAAAATCAACTTCAGGAAGTGATACGGAGGTTCTATGATGTTTTGTAATTTGCGCTCTTTACTATTGAGGTATACACTCATTCTGGAAGCTCAATCTTGACCGCTTGTGCAATTCGCACCAACTTCATAATATTTTCTTCCGTCATGCCGTCCAGCGCTTCAAGCAGTGCCCGGCGGGCGGGTGACAACTTCTCTAGCTCAATGCCGTCTATGGCGTTGGGCTTTTCTTTTTGCTCAGGTGCAGCCGGGGCGGTTACAGGGGAAGAATCGTCGGTTTCGCCGTTCAGGTATGCAGCGGTCGTGTGCAGCTCTTTCGCCCAGACCTCAAGGATTTCAGGCTTCACGTTCTTTGTTCTACGCAGATTGCTTCCGGCTTTGGACGGCAGGCCAACGAGGTCATAGAGGTGTGACTGCGTCTTCCCCTGCTGCTTGCACAGGGCGTAAAACCTATCATATTGGAATGTGCCGTACTCTTTACCTATATACGTATTGCTGTCTGCTGCTGAAGGGTCATCAGTTTTTCCAAGAAGATAGTCAACAGACGTTCCAAGTGTTGTTGCAAGTGTAGGTAGATACTTCACAGGGACATCTGCATCGCGGCTTGTTACATTTGCAAGATAGCCTGAGCTTTTTCCAATAGCCTGACTGAGGAATGAAATTTGAACTCCCTTCTTGTCGGCAAGATCGCGTATCCTTGAAATGTTCCCCATAAATAGCACCTCGCAATAAAAAAACGATGAAGAATAAAAAAATACGAAAATCTAATAAAACCTATTTACAAAATAATTGAAAAGTAGTATAATAGCAAATGTAAGGAACGGCTATCCTACATAAATAATACTACTATATCAGTAAAAAAGCAACAAGTGAGGTAAAAAACATGAAGAACTTTAACGAACTACCCGCATCCATCCAGAACGAGGTCAAGAACCTGTTGAAGGTCTACGACAAGTGCTTTGTCACTTACGAGAACGCCGCCTATCACGTTTCTCCGTCCGTTGCTCTCACCAAGAGCTATGCAGCAGACCATGAGGCGGTTGGCACCTACACCGCAAAGGAAGTCTTTACCGCCGAAGAGCAGATCGTCAACTACGTTGAATCTTTCCATGAGTTTCCCATCCAGTACAAAGGCAAGCGCGACTACCGCTTGTTGAACAGCCTTGCATGGGGCAACAAGGTCAAGTTGGAGAACGGAAACCTCATGAACGCATAACTAACCCGCCTGATGATGGCTGCTTGGCAGCAGCCGAAACCACCCGGCAGCCAGCCGTGGAGGTCGCGGGAACCACCGCAACCAACAATCAATTTTCGGAGGTATGAAAAATGTCTGCAAACGTTGAAACGATGTTCTATGTCCGGGAGAAGCCTTGGCACGGTCTGGGAACCATGGTGCAGGAAGCACCCACCAGCGCGGAGGCGCTGAAGCTGGCCGGTCTGGACTGGACGGTCGAGGCCCGCGATATGTGGCTGAACGGCGGCTATGAGCCGATTCCCGGCTACAAGGCAAACGTCCGCAGCTCGGACAATAAGGTTCTGGGCGTGGTCAGAAACAAGTACCGTATCGTCCAGAACGCAGAGGCTTTCGCGTTCACGGATGCGCTGATCGGCGGCGATGTCCACTATGAGACAGCTGGCAGCCTGCTGGACGGCAAGAAGATTTGGCTGCTTGCAAAGCTGCCAGATTCCGAAATCTGCGGGGACAAGACCGAAACCTATATGTGCTTCTCCAACACGCATGACGGCTCCGGCGCTGTCCGCGTCTGCATGACCCCAGTTCGCGTGGTCTGCAACAACACGCTGAACCTTGCGCTGGACACTGCACAGCGGGCATGGGGCGTCCGTCATGTGGGCGATATCAACACCAAGCTGGTAGAGGCCCGGCAGTGCTTAGACATGGCCAATAAGTACATGGATGAACTTGCAACCCGCGCCGACCAGATGGCAAACACCACGGTCAGCGATGCACGGCTGCGGGAGGTTCTGGACAGCCTGTTCCCGGAAGCAGACGATATGACCGACCGCCAGAAGCGCCATGTGCAGGACATGAAGGACGGTTACATGGTCTGCATGATGGCTCCTGACCTCGTGAAATTCCGCAATACCGCATGGGGCGCGGTGAACGCAATGAGCGATTTTGTCACCCACAGCGCCCCGCACCGGAACACGAAGAATTATCAGGAAAACAACTGGAACAACGTGATGAGCGGCCACTTCCTGATGGATGCAATGGCAAAGGCCGTCATCCGGTAAATATTTGATGGCTGTGCTATCTGGCCTAACGGGCGCTTTGAGGTTTAAAATGACAAGACGTGATGAAATTGACGCAGAGATCAGAAATCAGGCCGTGCGCCTGTATCCGCGCTGCACTGCCCTGTTTGAGCTGCCGACAATGGTTTACTTTCAGATCATGAAGGATAACACCCTTCGGCACAAGCCGTACAGGGTCAGTGAGGAACGCTGCAAGAAGGTCATCTTTGCAATGCCTGAGTTTGACTAAGGAGAAAAACGATGAATGAAAAAGAGCACCAGAGAGTTGCCGATGTAGAAGAAGCCCGCACAAAGCTCCTTGAATGCTTTCCCGGCAGCCTCATCCGCGATTTTGACGATGAAGGGTACGAGTTTATTGCTCACCCGCGCACAAACCAGTATTTCATTTTAGAGGACTGTCATTATGTTGAAGATATCGAAGCGAAGGTGCTCGAATGTCTTTCACGGGCAGCATTCAAGACCGCTCCGTATTCGCAGGAGTGGCGAAACCGGCGCTTCCACGAATTTATGCTTTCGGGGGTCAATGCTTTTCTTGACACCGATTTCTCGGAAGAAGATATGGAGCTTATCTATACCTATATTGGCAACGAAATAAGACACGGTCTCACCATGGCCTTTATTGACCACGACATGAGCATGAAGTGGCTGAGAGAGCATATCCCAACTGAAAAAACATCAGGCACTAATCTTGAAGATGCTGAAGACGCTTTGGTTATCACCGCATCTTCTACGAAAGAGTGAGCAGCAGGCACCGGCTGAAAGGCCGGTGCTTAATTTTTTACTCCCTATGAATAAAAATATACTGAAATAATATAAAAACCTATTTACAAAATAATTGAAAAGTAGTATAATAACAAATGTAGAGAGCACCACCAAACAACCAGGAGGAACAGAAAATGAAAGAGACCATCACCGCCAAGGAACTGGAAGAAGCAATGAACGCTGTCCTGAAGCAGGCACGCAAGATGGAGAACTCCGATGAACCGGAGGAATGCCGCTACGGCTTCGGTATGGAGAGTGCGCTGACTTCTCTTGCAATCTACCTCAACGCATAACCCACCTGATGATGACCCTGCGGCAAGAGTCGAAACCACCCGGCAGCCAGCCGGGCAAGGTCGTGGGAGCCACCTACAGAAAGGAGATTCGATATCGTGTCGAAGTATTACACCACCAAAGAAACTGCAAAAGCGCTTGGCGTATGTCAGGCAAGGGTCCTTCAGCTCAGGAAGCAGGGCCTGCTGGACGCTTATTCTCACGGAGAGAAGGGCAGCAAGAGCAAGTTCTACTTCCGCGCTGATGACGTTGAGCACTATAAGCAGAGCCGAGACAACCCGGAGCAGCCGCCGTTACGCAAGGTCAGCACCAAGGAGACCGCCTGATGAACGGTCGGAACAAATACTGGCGGGAAGCCCGCTGGGACAAGAACCAGCCTTCACGTCTGGCACACATCAAAGAAAAGAGGTCGAAAAGGCATGATGAAGGTCATACAGGGCACCTTCCGGCAGATTCCGTACTGGAAACTTCGGGGCCGGTTCCACAGCTGCGGCTACCGCGATCAGGAAGTCGCTAAGTATATCGGCATTGGCCGGGACACCATGAGCGGCAGGATGCAGGGTCACAATCCGTGGACAAGCGCAGAGATCACAGCAATGTGTGAACTGCTGGACATCCGACAGGATGAGATCGGGGAACTGTTTTTCCCCTCACTTGAGAAAGGAGAATCCGCATGAAGATCAAATCCACTGTTTTGCACATCCTGGCCGCTGGCTGCGGCTGCCTTGGCCTGCTGTACGGCCTTGGGCTGGAGGGCAGCGCACAGGTGGGCCAGCCCATCACGGACGGCCAGTTCATCGCCGCCATGGTACTGATCCTGCTGGCAATCTTCTTCATGCGGCTGGGCTTTGCGGCCAAGGACGCCGAGGACAAAGCGACTAAGCAGCCCTACGGCAGGATCGACCGGACCCACGCCCGCACCCAAGAGCCGGAGTACCGGCAGAACCGGAGGAACGCATGAAAAAAAGCCCGCCGGTGCGCCAACACCGACAGGCTGCAAGGGTTGATGGAATTTGAAAGCCCCATCACCCCGATGATATCACAAAATCGGAGGTTTTTACAGATGGAAAAGAATTTTGTTGAGATTCAGGGCCGCTTTTCCAATGATGGTAGGTTCGTGGGCGGGAACTACGTCCCGGAAGTCATCGACAAGCTGATGAACGATGTCTATTCCACCCTCGGTCAAGCAGGATGCCTGTACCGCCTGCGCGTCACGGTCGAGGTCGAAGATCTGGGTGCCGAGGTCAAGTTCGGAAAGCCTGTCAGCGAAACGCAGCACTCCCCTGCTCCGCAGCGTTTGACCGCTGGAAAGCTGATTCCCGCACCGGACGGCTCCCCTGCCGCTATTGACCAGGCACCGGAGGTGGTAGCATGAACCCGATGTATGATCTCGCCCTTGACGGGTACGGCCCGCCGCTTGAGCCGCCCGATGATTACTATTTCCTGCCGCGAGGGGCAGAGCAGAACGAAGATCAGGAGGATGAAGAGTAATGGAAACCACAAGCATTTTCGCTGCTCTGGCCGCTGTGCAGAGCGAACTCAAGGCACCGAAAGGCCAGTTCAACAAGTTCGGCGGGTACAACTACCGCTCCTGCGAGGACATTCTGGAAGCGGTCAAGCCCATTCTCAAGTCGCACGATCTGGCCCTTCATCTGGCCGATGAACCCGCGATGGTTGGAGAACGGTATTACATCAAGGCAACCGCAACGCTCACGGACTTCACAGGCCAGCAGATCAGCAGCACTGCTTATGCCCGTGAGCCTCTGGATAAGAAAGGCATGGACGACAGCCAGATCACTGGCACGGCAAGCAGCTACGCCCGCAAATATGCTCTGAACGGCCTGTTCTGCATCGACGACACCAAGGACGCCGACACGGACGAGTATCAGGCGGCAGGGGGTCAGAACACCGCTGTCAGCAAGAAGCCGCAGAAGCAGCCTGCTCAGAAGCGTGAAGTTCCTGCTCCGAAGCAGCAGCCTGCACTGGAGCAGTCCTTTATCTGCGCCTGTTGCGGCAAGCCCTTGCAGCCGGTGACCTATAAGAACCGCACCGTTGAACCGGCAGAGACCGCCGCAAGCACCAAGAAGAAGTTTGGGCGCGTCCTGTGCTGGACGTGTGCCCAGAAACAGCCGAAGGAGGGCTGATCTATGCTGAACATGATTGCAGCCATGGGCCGTTTGACCCATACCCCGGAACTCCGCACAACCACAAGCGGCAAGGAAGTCTGCTCTTTTAATATCGCCTGTGAACGCAGCTATTCTGCCAATGGCAAGCGCGAGACGGATTTCCTGCCCTGCGTTGCATTTGGCAAGACGGCACAGTTCGTGTCCCAGTATTTCGACAGGGGCAGCATGATCGCCGTCAATGGCAGCTTTCAGACCCGGAAATATCGGGACAAGCAGGGCAAGCAGGGCAACAACCGCACCGCCTATGAGATTCAGGTGCGTGAGGTCAGCTTTTTAGGCTCGAAAGCCCCTGACAGCACGTCTGCACGGGGTTTTGATGAACAGACGGAAAGTTATGCCAGCGAAGCTAGAAACGCTCAGAGCGCCCCGCAGGCGGCCGTGAACAACACGGGCGATTTTGCCGTGATCTATGATAACGAAGATCTGCCGTTCTGAGCGGCAGCAGGCAGTGCCTGAACGTTCTCGGCTACGGCGTTGAGGTTAAGAACATTGACCTGTAAAAACCAAAGAAAACCAAATGGTTTTTACAAAAAGCGTTTGGTTTTCAAAAACTGGAAGGATGTGGACGGATGGCGGACGAAAAAGAAAATGCCCGCCCGAAAGGGCTTCTGATTCCGTTCGATAAGCTCAAGCTCCTTGACATTCTGGACGATGCAGCTTTCCGGAAGGTATTCCGCGCCATGGCTTCTTATGTAAAGAGTGGGGCCGAAATGGAAGGTCTTGAGCCTATTGAACAGGTTGCTTTTGAATCTATGCGACCGTTTCTCGACGAGAACATAAAAACGTATCAACGCGCTGTTATCGCTCATAGAGAGGCCGGACGCAAGGGAGGCAGGCCAAAGAAAAAAGAAGATAACCAAGAGGTTCAAGAAGAAACCAAAGAAAACCAAATGGAACCAAATGGTTTTTCCGAAGAACCAAACGAAACCAATAGCCCCTTAAAGTACAAAGTACAAAGTACAACAGATACTAAAGTATCTGATAGTAGTAGCGCTGAAGCGCTACCCCCTACACCCAAAAGCAGGTTTTCACCGCCGGATGTTGAAACGGTGAAAAACTATTTTGCGGAGAAGGGCGGTACGGAAGCGCAGGCTATTCAGTTTCACGCATATTACGAGTCCAACGGCTGGAAGGTAGGCCGGAACCCCATGAAGAACTGGAAGGCAGCAGCATCCGGCTGGATATCCCGTGATAGGGAGCAGCAACCGAGCAAGCCTGCACAGGGCAGTGCTTCAAGACCGGCAGCAGATGTCTATGCGGATATCTTCAAGGGGGTGATCTGATGACGATGGAGAAGATCATCGAGCTGCTGACCGTAGCAGATGCCTATTTCGGAAAGCCGCAGACGGACGAGAGCCGGAAAGCGATTTCCACGGTCTGGGCAAAGTCAGATCTTCGGGCGGTCCCGGACGACATTGCGGAGCGGGCATTTTACGATGTCATTCCGCACTGCAAGTGGCAGAACCAGCTACTTCCTGACTGGCTTGCCCGGATTCAGAAGATTCAGGGTGAGCGGCTCATGACGGAGCGTTGCCTGCAATCCCGCCGCCGGATGCAAAAGATGCTGAAAGCCCGCGCAGAGCGGAAGCTTTTGAAGTAATAACCCGAACATGGTGCTTAGAGCAGCCTGTGCGGCTCTCTGAGCACGATTGTGGGGCAAATCGGCAAAGTTATACCATGAAACACAAAGGGTTGAATTGAGCGTTTTCTCGCGCTCTGAACGCATGGAGGTAAAAAGACTATGAACCTATACGAAATCAATGCGCAGATTTTGAACTGCATCGATCAGGAGACCGGCGAGGTCATGGATATTGACCGGCTGGAAGAGCTGAACATTGCAAAGGAAGAGAAGGTGGACAATGTAGCCTGCTGGGTAAAGAACCTCGAAGCTGATGTTGCGGCCTTTGAAGCGCAGGAAAAGGCTTTTGCTGACCGTAAGGCGGCAGCCAAGCGCAAGATCGACAGCCTCAAGCACTACCTGACCGACGCTCTGGGCGGGCAGAACTTCAGCAGCGACCGGTGCGCGGTAAGCTTCCGGCGCAGCAAAGCCGTCAGCGTGCTGGATGAAGCCGCTGTTCCTGCTGAGTACATGACAGAGAAGATCACCCGCACGCCAAACAAGACGGCCATTGCGGCCCTGCTCAAGACCGGCACGGCAGTGCCCGGCTGTGAGCTGGTGGAACGTGTGAACCCGTCCGTGAAGTAAGGAGGATGTGCCCAATGCCTAAGTTCAGGGTTTTGGTGGAGTGCAGCAACGAAGGCGGGACAGATCTCCACTGCTGGGATGGCATTCAGGCCAAGGACAAAAACGAGGCCGAGCACAAGGCGGTGGAGATGGCCAGAAGGTATTACCCGGAATTTGATGAGTTCGAGCCTGTGCGGGTCGAACCATCCAGGTGGAGGTGACCCGCTGCAATGGAGGTTGAACAGCTTTCGTTCTTCACAATGCTGGCCTCGGCGCTGCCCGCTGTGGCGGTCTGCTGCATGGACGGAACCCGGGCAGACGCTGCACCTGCCGAAAGCTGGATGAAGCGTCTTGTGCAGGGTGGAGAGTACGTCGTTCAGGTCGCGGGCCATCCGATGGTGCTCAGACCGGCAGATGGCACGGCAGACGGCGTTCCGGCGGGGCACCGGTATTATCACTACACCATAGGAGAACGCCTGTTCTCAGGCGTCTTTGTTGGGAGGGGCAAGGAGTGACGATGAAATACAAAGTGATCTTTGCAGACCTCGGCTGGTACGAGGTCGAGGCCAAGAGCCGAACGGAGGCGGAGGAAACAGCCCTTTTTGCCGCCCAGAACTTCCACCCGGAGCGGGAGAAGTTCGAGATTGAGAAAACGGAGGTGTTGCCGAATGGATGAAGAAATGACCGGCCTTTTCAGGTGCCGCAACTGCGGAGCCGTCTTCGAGGAAAAGGTGGATGTGGCGCGGTCTGTGAGCTGGGCCATCAAAGACATGACGGAGAATCTTAGAGGGGACGGCATTACAAGCGCGTTTCACAGGACGTCTCTTCCTGAGAGGTTCGTTCTCCACTGGTGCAAAATGGACAAGGTTTGTATCTGTGACCTCATCGGATGGAAGGTTGGAAAGGAGGCACAGGATGATGGAAAATGATGTTCGCCCGGTTGACGCCAACGAGCTGCTGAAACAGGCCGTCTACTGCCGGGAAGAGAACGGCGCGAATGTGTACGCCGTGCCCATCAGCTGCATCTTCGCAGCGCCAACGCTGAAGCCCGAAGAGACAAAAAACAAGGAGGCCGCCCATGAGTGATGTCAAGAAACCCATCCGGCTGGTCGATGTTGGCGAGCTGGAAGCTGATCTGAAGAAGGACCTCGCTGAAGAGGAAGCCAAAGGCAAAGATGCCGACATCCTGTTCTGCGAAAGCATCAGCGATGAGCTGGGCGACCTGAGCAATCTGCCCACTATCGACCCGAAGACGCTGCGCCCTGTGGCGCACTGGGAAGAAATTCCTGGCTCGTACAAAGACCACATCGGCAAAGACGGCTCGTGGTTCGTGCCAGCAACTCGCTGCACAAACCCGGAATGCAGGGAGATCAACCCGTGCAGCCTTAAAACGCCGTTTTGCCCGATGTGCGGTGCAAGAATGGAGGACGTTCCGTATGACGATGATTGACCGCGACGAGCTGCTCAAGCACGAAGTTATGATTATCACCAAGGGTAACGCTTCTTTTCATGGCGTTCCGTCCTCGCTTATCGAGACGGCCCCAGTTATTGACCTCAAGAACCTGCAGCCCGTATGGAGAGACCCCGAAACAGACCCGCCGAAAGTCGAAGAAGATGTGCTGATTCTGTTTGAAACAGTCTGCGGCGGATATGGGATTACAACGGCCCACTACGAAGATGGCACAGTTTTGTCAGAAAAGAGCGCTTTCTACTGGGAAGAACTTTTCGAGTGTGGAACCTACGACGAAGAAAGTGATGATTACTTTATTCCTAAAGGCTGGTGGGAATATCGTTATTTCAACCAGGATGACGTTTACGATAACCGTGTAGATGCTCACGTGGTTGGGTGGATGACATTGCCTGAGAAGCTGAAAAAGGAGGTCGTGAACAATGGGTAAATTCGGAACCTGCCCGCTGCAAAAGGACGCCCATACCCTGTTTGACCTGCTTGAGAATGGAGCCTGAACATGAACAAAGACAACATGGGCCGGAATGCTGAACACTATGCAGACCCGACCCCAACCGCAGCCATGAAGAACATCCGCAAGGAAGAACGCCAGAAAGATGCCGCAACCATGCTGCAAATCAGCATTCTCGTGCCCCTGCTGCGTCAGGTTGCCGACCTTGCAGGATTTGAGATTCTGGGCCGCATCCCGCTGAGGGACAAGGCCACCGGAAAGGAGTATCGATAATGGCACAGCATTACAAAATCGACTGCGACAAGGTGGAGGACCGGAAAGCACTTGTCGTCGTCCTGTCGATGAACGGCTACACCGTCCGCATGGGCAAGGAAAAGCGCAGCGGCAAATCCACTTTGACATATTTTGTGGAGTATTGGAGGGCTGACGATGAAGGGTAACACAGCGGCCAGCGCCCGCCGCAGCTATATTGGCGCACGGAGCCGCGCAGAGGGCGCAGGTTTTGAGGCCATCATCAGCTCCGCTTGCGACTACTACCGCGCAATCGGGCGGGCAGACATCGAGAAAACCCCGGAGCCGATGAAGCCCCTCGGTGGTGCAGATCGCTCCGGCAGATTCTTCGCCTGCTACACCAAACAGGCGCAGCCAGACTACAAAGGCGTTCTCTCAGGCGGAAGAGCGGTCGTTTTCGAGGCGAAGCACACCGACACCGGTCGTTTGTTGTCCGACCGCGTATCAGCCGAGCAAGCCGCCTGTTTGCGCCGGATATCACGGCTGGGCGGTATCGCGTTCGTTCTGTGTTCATTCAATGGCCGGGAGTTCTACCGCATTCCGTGGCCAATCTGGGAAGACATGAAGGACGTGTTTGGCCGGAAGTACATCACCCCGGCGGATTTGGCAGAGTACCGTATCCGCGTTGCGGCGCCCGGAGTGCTTATGTTTCTGGAAGGAGTAAAGGAGAAAAAAGATGGCTAGAAGATGGACACCTGAAAGTGAGAATGAAAAGCCTCCCAAGAATAAAAAAGCGCAGCTAGTCAGAGGGTGGTTTGAGCGCCTGCCCCGGATGCGGGAACAGATACAGCAGCAGGAAGAACGCATTGTAGATCTGCAGTGCATTGCTACCGCGACAACATCTAACGTCTCATCTGCACCCGGACGTTCTGGAACCAGCGATAAGGTGGGAAATGGAAGCACTGCAATCGTTGAAGCAAAGGAAAAGCTCGCCGCACTCAAGTGCGAGTACGTAGAAATGCAGAAAGCGGCAATTGATACGGCATACCTGCTGAACGCTGACCAAGCGTCAATCCGCCGCAGCAAGTGCATCATCCTGTGCTATGTAGAGGGCAAGACGCGCGAGCAGGCCGCTGCTGAGGTGGGCTTTGCACAGGCACATACGGCATCCAGAGCAATTACAGCCGGGTTTGAAGCCCTTGCGGAGATCTGGGAAGCAACGCCTTTTTGCAATTTTGACGAAAGCGCATAAAAATCACGCATTTTTTTGTATGGCTTCGGGTATGTATGCGGTATGTACAGACACCATGAAAAAGTGATTCAATAATATCATCGGCAAAGCCGTAAAGGCAAACCGATCTGAGCAGTCTCCGAAACGAACCTCCCAAAAATGTTTCCTCCTATAGCTTGACCGGCATTTTTCTTCCTCTCGTTTCGCGGGCTGCTTCTATTTGTTATCTGCCGCCTGAGCGCAATTTGGAGCGCGGCGCGTGTGTGTAGACACGGCTGGTTCAATTCCAAGGGCGGCGTTTTATACTCCGGCAGCTCAAGTGGTAGAGCAGCGGTCTCCAAAACCGCAGGCTGCAGGTTTAAGCCCTGCCGGGAATGCCATTTTGCGTGCCCTATGAGGGGGCCGCGCAATCGCGGGGCATCTGGCCGCGAAAGTTCCAGATGCAGCGGCGCTCCACCGTTTACGTTGTCCGCAAAAACTGAATGTACGGAGCGCTGCTTATATGCCGTCATAGCTCAATTGGTAGAGCGCCGCCCATTTAAGGCGGGACCACGTTGGTGACACCACGTTGCTAGTTTACAATCCGGCACATCCGAGGCATCTAACCAAGCCCCGGCGGGGGCGCGTGGGTGCTGGTTCGAATCCAGCTGGCGGCTCATTCGATTTTGACCGTTCGGGTTTCCGGGCGGTTTTTATTTTACAAGAGAGGAGAATAACATGATTCAGAAAGAGCTGCTGAAATTACCGGTCGAAGATCTTGTTCCGTATGAGAACAACCCGCGTGTGATCTCCCCGGAAGCCGTGAACGCCTGCGCGGAAAGTATGCGGCAGTGTACCGCGCTTGACCCCATTGAGGTGGACGAGAACAACGTCATCCTCAGCGGACACACCAGACGTCTTGCTCTGATGCAGCTCCATGTGAACACTGCTGATGTTGTACGTTACACTGGCCTGACCGAAGAACAGAAGCAGAAATACCGCATCCTCGCAAACAAAACCGGCAAAATGACCGGCTGGGATTTCGGAAAACTTGAACAAGAACTGTCAGAAGTTGACTTTGGGGACTTTGACTTTGATTTTGACCTTCCTGCTGCTGACAGCAAAGAAACGCAGGTTGCTGAGGATGAGGCTCCCGAAGTTGACGAAGCCGCACCTCCAAAGGCAAAGCTGGGGGATATCTGGAAGTGCGGCAGGCACCGCGTCATGTGTGGAGACAGCACGAATGCAGAAAGCGTCAAAACCCTTATAGGGGGGGCGCAGGCTGATATGCTGCTCACTGATCCGCCGTATAACGTGAACTATGGAGCAGTGCGTGACGTAAGCGAAGCCGTAAAAAGGCACAAAAGAACAGATGGCCTTCTCATACAAAACGACAACATGGGCGATGAAGAATTCAGACAGTTCCTGACCAGTGCTTTCAGAAGTGCCGACGCTGTAATGAGACCTGGCGCTGTTTTTTATATTTGGCATGCAGACGGAGAAGGATATAACTTCCGGGGGGCGTGTAAAGACGTTGGCTGGACTGTAAGACAGTGCCTGATTTGGAACAAAAACACGTTATGCATGGGACGGCAAGATTACCAGTGGAAGCATGAGCCGTGCCTGTATGGATGGAAAGACGGCGCAGGACATCTATGGACGAGTGACAGGAAACAGACAACGGTTCTTGATTTTGACAGACCGGTCAAGAGCGAACTGCACCCAACCATGAAACCGGTCGCGCTCTTTGATTATCAAATCAAGAACAACACAGAAAGCGGGAATATTGTCCTTGACTTGTTTGGTGGAAGCGGGACAACGTTGATTGCCTGCGAACAGAACGGAAGAACCGCCTATACCATGGAGTACGACCCGAAGTACGTTGATGTTATTGTAAAGCGATGGGAAGACCTCACCGGAGAAAAGGCCGTCCTTGAAAAAGAGGTGATCTGAGATTGGCCGCAAAGGTAAGTATGAGCAGTGGCTAGAGCCTGAAGGGCTGACGCTGCTTCGTGGATGGGCAAGAGATGGCCTCAAAGACAAGCAGATTGCCGAAAATATAGGCTGCTCAGTATCGACCATCTGCGAATGGAAAAACAAATTTCCCGAATTTTCGGAAGCACTAAAAAAGGGCAAGGACGTCGCAGACTACATTGTGGAGAATGAGCTTTTTGAGAGCTGCAAGACCCGCACCGTGACCGTCAAGAAGCCTTTCAAGCTGAAAAAGGTCATGGTTGATGGGAAAAAACGGCTGGAAGAAGAGCGCATTGAGTATGCAGAGGAACAGGTTGTCGTTCCTGCAAACGTCACTGCACAAATTTTTTACCTAAAAAACCGGAAGCCGGGCAAGTGGAGAGACATACCAAAAGAGCCGAACCAAGAAGAAAGTAATAATGATGGGCTGGTTGAAGCTCTTAACGTTATAGCTTCTTCTAGTCCGCCAGATGATGTTGACATGCTGCCAAAGGAAGACAATGCAGAAAAATAACGGGTTTCACTGGAAAGCCCTCAGCCAGCGGCAAAAGCAAATCCTCAGCTGGTGGGCACCGCAGAGCGCATACAGCGGTTACAACGGCATTATTGCAGACGGAGCTATCCGCTCAGGCAAAACCTTTGCAATGGGTTTTTCCTTTGTCCAGTGGGGAATGACCTGTTTCAATGGCCAGCAGTTCGCCATGTGCGGCAAAACCATTGCCAGCTTCCGGCGCAACGTGCTGGGCACGCTAAGGCAACAGCTTGCAGCACGCGGCTATAGCGTCAAAGAACGCCGAGCAGAAAACTACATGACTGTAAGTAAGGGCGGCAAGGCAAACGTTTTTTACTTCTTTGGCGGCAAGGACGAGAGCAGCCAAGACTTGATTCAGGGCATCACCCTTGCCGGGGCATTCTTCGATGAAGTTGCCCTGATGCCGCAGAGCTTCGTCAATCAGGCCACAGCCCGTTGCTCCGTAACTGGGTCAAAGTTCTGGTTCAACTGCAACCCGGGCAGCCCGCAGCACTGGTTCTATCTGGAGTGGGTGCGCAAGTGCCGCTCCCGCAGGATGATGTACCTCCACTTCACGATGGACGACAACCTGTCGCTTTCCGAGGACATCAAGGCCCGATACCGCAGCCAGTACAGCGGCGTTTTCTATCAGCGTTACATTCTTGGCCTATGGACAGTAGCAGAGGGGCTTGTCTATCCATTCTTCGCGGCAAACGAGGACACATACCTCTTCAAGGACCCCATCGCGGGGCTGGAAGGGCGTTTTTTTGTATCCATCGACTACGGCACCCACAACCCTTGCAGCATGGGGCTTTGGGTGGTCAACAATGGAAAGGCAATCCGCATCAAGGAGAGCTACTACGACAGCACCAAAACCAAGGTGCAGCGTACGGACGAAGAGCATTACAGCGAGCTGGAACGGCTTGTGAAAGGCTACTACATCCAAGCCGTGATCGTTGACCCGTCTGCCGCGTCGTTCATTGAGACCATCCGGCGGCATGGGCGGTTTGTGGTCATACCGGCCAACAACGATGTAATCAACGGCATCCGCTGCGTGGGGTCTCTGCTGCAGGCTGGCCTTATCAAAATTCATGAATCCTGCGCCGATTCCCGCCGGGAGTTCGGTTTATACGCGTGGGATGAAAAGTCGTCCGAAGATCGTGTGCTCAAGGAGTTTGATCACGCGATGGACGATATACGATATTTTTGCTATACGATTTTTGCCCCGGAAATTCGATGGGCGGATTGGAGTTCTTGATGTTCGACAAGCTGATTTCATGGCTGCGCGAAAAGGCACGGCAGCTGTTCGGTGAAAACACGACCGTAAGCGCGAACATTTCCGCGCCTATGGAAAAAGCCGTTGAGCTTTGGGCAGATATGTACGACACCGGTGGGCCGTGGTGCCACGGACTCAAGACTGGCGACACACTGCACGGTATCGGGCTGCCGCAGAGCATTGCGAGCGAGCTGGCCCGGCTGACCACCCTTGAGATGGAGTGCACTGTTTCCGGCGGCGAGCGGGCCGACATTATCAATGAGCTGATTCAGCCTTTCATCGAGACCCTGCGGGCACCGGTGGAATACGGTTGCGCCCTGGGCGGCATCCTGTTCCGCCCGGTCATGGCAGCAGATGGAACGATAAGCATTGACGTGATTCAGGGGGACAGCTTTTGCCCGACGCATTTCGACAGCACCGGGCGCATGACCGGAGCTATTTTTTCAGAGCAGTTGGTCAAGGGGAGCAAAATATACACACGGCTGGAAAACCACGCGTTTGCAGATGGTCAATACAGGGTCGAAATCAAAGCGTTTCGCTCAATGACAACGGCAGACATCGGCCTAGAGGTTCCGTTGACCGAGGTTCCCGAGTGGGCGGACATCTCCCCTACCAGCATTGTGGACGGCGTTGACCGGCCATTGTGGGGCTATTTCAAGGTGGCGACAAGCAACACGATTGACAGACGGTCGCCTTTGGGCGTGAGCGTATATGCCAACGCGGTTAAGCTGATCAAAGATTGTGATGAGCAATACGGTAGGCTGTTGTGGGAGTATGACGGCGGGCAGCTGGCGCTTGATGTGGATGAGGGCGCTTTGCGCAAGACGCAGGACGGTCAAATCACGCTGCCGCAGCGCGAAAAGCGTCTATACCGGAATTGGCTGTGCGGAGGTTACGGTCAGGCAGGGCGCAATCTGTACGAGGTGTTTGCTCCCGCCCTGCGAGACGAGAACTACCGGCGCGGTCTGGATACCATCCTCAAGCGGATCGAGTTCCAGTGTGGCCTTGCCTATGGCACACTGTCTGACCCGCAGAACGTAGACAAAACCGCCGAGGAGATTCGCAGCAGCAAGCAGCGGAGTTATACAACCGTCAAGGACTTGCAGCGGTCGCTCAAAATTGCCGTTACAGATCTGATCTATGCCATCGATGCACTTATGACGTCCGCATGGCAGCAGGGGGCAGCCGTCGTTTCTCCGAGCGAGTATGATGTGACGTTCGATTTTGACGACTCAATCGTGTCCGACCCAAAGGAGCGCAAACAGATGTTCTGGGGCTACGTCACCGCTGGAAAGTTCCCATTCTGGCGGTATCTAGTCGAGTTTGAGGGATACAACGAGGACGAGGCCAAGCAGATCGAGGCAGAAGCAAAGGCAAGCGCACAGCAACCCGAGCTTGAGTTTGGTGGTGGTGCATAATGCTGCAGCCTGATTACCTCGACCATGCACCGGATGAGCTTGTGAAGCTCTGGCAGCAGGTAGAAGATGATATTCTGCAGGATGTTGCCCGGCGGATCGGAAAAATGGGCGTCATGACGCAAACGGCAAACTGGCAGATGTGGCGTTATGAGCAGGTCGAAGCCGTCCGGGAAGATGTCGTCAAGCTGCTTGCAAAATACAGCGGGAAGAGTGAGCGCGAAATCCGTCGCATATTGAAAGAGGCATGCACTGCAGCACTGGAAGCCGACGATGAAATCTATTACCACTACGGAAAGACCCCAACGCCGTTTGCGGAGTCCGTGCCCCTGCAAAACCTGCTGAACGCTGGTTACAGGCAGACAAGCGGTACATGGTTCAATTTGACGGCCACGACCGCAAACACCGTTACAGGAGCGTTTGAGCGCACGTTGGACGAAGCATGGCTCAAGGTAAGCTCTGGTGCGTTCGATTACAAGAGCACCGTCAAAACTGCGGTTGACACGCTGGCGGATGATATGCCCTATATCACCTACCCAACCGGCCATACAGACACGCTGGAAGTAGCCGCGCGGCGAGCTATCCTCACCGGAGTCAACCAGACCGCCGGGAAGCTGCAGGACGCACGGATGCAGGAGATGGGCGTGGAGTATGTTGAGACAACGGCACACGGCGGCGCACGACCTACCCATGCAGAGTGGCAGGGCAAGCGGTTCCACTTGGGCGGTGACAAGGTTCTTGACGGCAAGTTATACAAAGATTTCGTCCGGGAGACCGGCTACGGAACCGGCGCAGGGCTTTGCGGCTGGAACTGCCGACACCAGTATTTTGCTTGCTTTCCAGAGCTTGGAGACCCGCCATCATGGACGCAGGAAAGCCTTGAACAGCTCAACGCCCGCAACATCGAGTATAACGGACAGATGTACACCCAGTATGAGATATCCCAGATGCAGCGCGCCCGCGAGCGCAATGTGCGCAAATGGAAGCGGCGGTATCTGGCAGAAGATGCCGCAGGCAGCGACACAACGGCTTCAGCAGTTCGTTTGAAAGCCGCCCGTGAAAGCCTAAAGCAATTCACCCGGGATACCGGCGGGCAGCTTGACAGTGCCCGCACCATGGTTTCTGGATTTGGCCGCAGTCAAGCTGCAAAGGCCACAGCACAGGCCAGAAAAAAATAACATGCAGCCTTCGGGCTGCTTTTTTGTTGCTTTCGCCTAATTGGTCAGGGCCCCCGGCTCATAACCGGGCACATGTGGGTTCGAGTCCCTCAAGCAGCACCACGCGGCGTCGGCGCGAACCCCGACAAACCTGTAATTTCCAATGTGGACGCGCACCACGAGAAAAAACGCTGGTTAGGACAGAACGAAAGGAGCAAACCATGAAACGAGACGAAATCAAGCAGATCATTCCCGGCATCACCACGGAGCAGCTGGACAGTATTATGAATCTGCACAGTGCGGATGTGGGCGAAAAGGTCAACAAGATCAGCACCCTCGAAGCCGAGAAAACAACCCTGACCGCCCAGCTGGAAGCCGCAAACGGCAAGCTGGAAGGTTATGACCCCGAGTGGAAGGCCAAGGCGGAGCAGGCCAAAACCGATGCAGCGAACCAGCTTGCAGAGATGCAGCGCGGTTTTGCCATTGAGAAAAAGGCCGGCGCACTCAAGTTTTCCAGTGAGAGCGCAAAAAAGGCGTTTCTCGCCGAGGCAAAAGCCCAGAATTTTGCCATGAAGGACGGCGAGATTCTTGGCTTTGACGATTACGTCAAGACCTTCAAGGCCGCAGACCCGAGCGCGATCCTCGCAAATGGCACGTTCCCGAGATTTACCGCGTCTGCTCCGGGAACACCGGCGCAGGCATCCAACACGCACGAGGCCGCAAATGCAGCGTTCCGTTCGCTATTTGCGGAGAAAGGTTAAACAATTATGGCAACTAACATTATTGCCCGCACCGGCGCAGAAGCCCTTATCCGGGATCAGCTGGTCAATACCATCCAGCAGGATGTTCCCAAGTCCTCCATCGTCATGCAGCTTGCAACCCGCCTTGCTAACATGACCAGCAACCAGACCAAGATTCCTGTTCTGTCCATGCTGCCGCTGGCCTACTGGGTCAACGGTGACACCGGCATGAAGCAGACCAGCAAGCAGGAATGGAAAAACGTCACCATGACTGCCGCAGAGCTGGCCGTGATCGTTCCCATCCCTGAGGCGGTTCTTGCGGATTCCAGTTTCGACATCATGGGCGAGGTTCAGCCCCGCGTCCGCGAGGCGATGGCCGCAAAGGTTGACAGTGCAATCATTTTCGGCAACGACAAGCCCACCGAGTGGACGACCGACATTCTGACGCAGGCCGCTGCAAACAAGGTGACCGGCCCCATCGACTACGCAAAGCTGCTGGGTGACGGCGGCATGTTCGCCAAGGTTGAGGAAGGTGGTTTCGGCGTTGATGCCGTTGTGGGCGCACTGTCCACCAAGGCACAGCTTCGCGGCCTGCTCGACAATAACGGTCGTCCTCTGTTCCGCTCTGATATGCAGGGCGCGACCAACTACGCGCTGGACGGTGCACCGCTCTACTTCCCCGAGAACGGTGCCTTTGACGCTTCCAAGGCGCTGATGATCGCGGGCAACTTCAAAAAGATCGTCTACTCCATCCGGCAGGACGTCACCGTAAAGATTCTGGATCAGGGCGTTATTCAGGATCCCTCTACCAAGGAGATCGTGTACAACCTCGCACAGCAGGACATGATCGCTCTGCGTGTCGTTATGCGCATGGGCTGGGCACTGCCGAACCCGTCCACCCGCCTGAACACCGATGGCAGCAAGGTGCCCTTCTCCTACATCGTCGCGGGGGAATGACAAGCCGGGAGGTAACCGAAAATGATCTACTGCACGTTCATCGACTATCAAGCCGCCGGAGGACAACTCGATGAAGTATCATTCTGCGTGTTTGCTGCCCGGGCTTCCCGCCTGATCGATGGCATCACGTTTGGACGCGCCGAAACGCATATAGAAGAGTGCGAACGGTGCAGAGCTGCGCTTTCGGATGCTTGCGTGCAGATCATACAGCTTCTGGAAGCGACGCAAAAAGCTGTCACGGCCAACGGCTACGCTCCCGGCGTTTCCAGTGTATCCAACGATGGGTATGCGGTCAGCTATGCAGGCACCGGCAGCATGACCGCCACCACGCAGGCAGAGGCGGCGCAGATCATGCGCAGCTGTCTCGGGCATGACCCGCACGGCCTGCTCTATCGGGGGGTGTACTGATGAACACCCCTGTAACCATCATCAATCTGATCCATGACACCGCCACGGACAAGGACACGCCTGTATGCTGGGTTTTCCAAAATGCAACGTGGCGGGAGACTTACGGCTCCAGCGGAAACGGTACGGCAAAAGACCCGGCAAAGACCGTACATGTCCGCATTATGGCACGAGTGGGAGAGCCGCCGTACATACCTGCATGGCAGTGGTACACGCTGCCAGCCGATGGCAAAGAAAAGGCATGGACGCTAAAACCCGGCTGGCTGCTGCTCAAGGGTGCCGTGTCGCAACTCACCCTTGCAGAGTACAGTATCCTGTGCAAACGGGGTGCGGTGCGGCTGACCGCCTTTGCAGATAACCGGGAGCAGCTTCTCCCCCACTGGCATTTACAGGGAGGCTGATGCTATGGCCATCGTTTACGGCAAGGACAGCACGGGGCGGCTTGTAGTACGCACCCCTATGGGCACGGTGTTCACCGCACAGGCCGGTGCAGGCCGCTGTGAGGCACGCATCCGCTGGAACAAAGACGCCGGTGCCCGCCTCGCCAACGCTATGACCACCGCCCGCTCGATGCTGATGCAGCGCATCCTGCGCGATACCGACCCTCTGGTTCCCTTTGACACCGGTATGCTGAAAAACACCGCCCTGCTTGCCACCGACTACGACAGCGGCGAAATCATCTGGTCCACCCCCTACGCACGGCGGCAGTATTACCTGCACGAAAAAGGCGCTGCGCTGCACGGCGATAACGCTCTGCGCGGCAGCTGGTGGGCCGAGCGCAGCCGGGATGCCCACAAGATCTCGTGGGAGCAGTTCTACAAGAAAGCCGTAAAGGAGGTATCCAGATGAACCCTGCCATTCAGGCCATGCGGGACTGGCTGCGCAGCTGCCCGCTGGTGGCAAGCGCACAGGAGGACGGCGTGGCCTTCCGCATCTCGTCCCTCAGCGCGGATACCGAGGAGTACAGCATCTCTGATATGCCCGGCGACCCTATCCTAAAGCGCTATTTTGGCGGAACTGTCCGCCTGAAAAACTATGTGCTGGCCTCCCGCGCCCTGTACAGCCCGGAGAACACCGCCCTGCAAGCCGACAACTCCGGCCTGTGGGACGAGCTGACCGACTGGGTAGAAACCCAGAACGCCTGCCGCAACTTTCCGCAGCTGGGCGGCGGGCGCACCGTGCGCAGCGTGGCTGTCACCTCCAGCGGTTACATTCTGGAGGCCGACAGCACCACCTGCCGGGCGCAGATCCAGCTGCAACTGATCTATCACCAACCGAAAGGAGCACTTAACCCATGACTGTTACCGAATGTCTGAAAGAACTCGGCATTACGCCGGGCAGCAAGGATGCCATGGAGATCATGACCGATGACTACATTCTTGCCTTCAAGACCGCCGCTTCCCAGAATGCCCCCGGCGACTACATCGTCTGTCAGGACTGCGTGACCGAGCACTCCGGTTCCATCAACAGCACCACGCAGGATAAGCAGTATATCCGCAAAGGCAATGTGACCATAAAAACCGGCGCGCAGCGCACCTTCAACATCACCGGAGACCGCAAGCACGGCGACGCATGGCAGGACTGGGTGTTTGGTCTGGATATGCTGTTCGGCACCGGCAGCAAAGTCATCACCGAGTATGTGTGGTTCAACCTCTACACCGGCGAGGGCGAGACCGGCCGCGCCTCGGTCATCGTAACGAGCGATGCCGCCAACGGCGCAGGCAACAACGCCGGTTTTACTGTAAACGTGAACGGCGTGGAAAAACCCAAGACCTACACCTACAGCGCCGGATGAGCCTATTCTGATCCCGCTTTGATAAACCCGCATCCCTGCCCCGCCGGGCAGGGATATTTTATGCCCTGCGTGAACCGTTGCCGGTTTGACCCCGGCACAGGGCTTGACTGAAAGGAGAAATATCATGCTGCTTCACAATGTTGAATTCAACTTCAAGGCCACCCGCGGCACGGACTACAAGCGCTATACCCACGGTCGCAAGGCGGCGCTGGCTTCCATCAACGCACTGGACAAGGAGGACGAGGACTACATCCTCCGTATGTGCGAGATCATGGACGACTTCTTTGCCGACCTTCTGGGCGAGGACTACGCCGACCGTCTTGCGCTTGACACCGAGGACGTGGAGCCCATGCTCCAGCTGCTGAACGACTTCAATGCCGCTGCCGAGCAGCCCGCCCGCAGTGCCCTTGCCGCCGTTGCGCAGGAGCAGAGCGCGCCTCCGGTGGAGGCTGCTCCGCTCAACCGCGCACAGCGCCGCGCTGCACGCCGAAATGCCCAGCACCATGCGTGAGCCGCCCTTCTGCTTTCTCACCGACCCGCTGCCCCGGGACTTTGCAACTGACTTCCGGCTGTGGGTGCGCTACGATAACCTTTCTGCCCGGGCACGTACCCCGGAGGACGAGGCCGCAGTGCTGGCCTATGCGCAGCAGCACCTCGTGCATGGGGCGCTGACCCGGGAGAATCTGGATGCCTTTTTGCGCTTTTACAGCTGCGGCGAGGAGCAGCAGACCCAGCAACAGCGCAAACTTCAGCTGGTGGGCAGCACCCCGCGCGGGCTGGATTTTGCAGTGGACGGGCCGCTGCTCTGGGCGGCATTCTTGCAGGCCTACGGCATCGACCTGCACGACCCGGCATTGCACCTGCACTGGTGGGAGTTTATGGCGCTGCTGCGCGCCCTGCCCGAGGACTGCCGCATCTGCACCATCATCGACTGGCGCACCCACGATCTGGCCGACCTGCCAACCGATGCCGCCCGCAAGCAGTACGAAAAGATGCGCAGGCTGTACGCTCTGCCGGAGCAGGCAGGCGGTGCACAGCACCGGTATGCCACATGGGCGGACCGCAAGGCGGCTATTCTGGCGCGCAAGCAGGCCGCCGAAAAACAGCCCTGAAAGGAGGCGGTGACCCATGCCGCGTGAACATGACTGTGAGATCGTGCTGGGCGTTGTGACCGACCCCAGCGCCGCCCAGCAGGGCCTGCAGCAGCTGGAAAGCTCTGCCGAGGATACCGCCAGCAAAGCCGCCAAGGCCGCTGCACAGGCTGCCGGAAGCACCGCCGAGCAGACAGAAAAGGCCAGCACAAAGGTCAGGCAGAAGAGCAAAGAAACCTCCGACAAGGTGAGCGCGGATGCCGAAAAGGCAGGCCGCAAAACACAGCGCTCTGCCGAGGAGACCAAGGATAAGGTAGTGGCCAGTTTTCAGGCCGGACAGGTCGCCATCGTCAGCCTGATTTCTGCCGGGGCACAAAGGCTGACCAGCGCACTGGCCGGGGCGGGCAAGCAAATTTTGCAGACCGGCGTGGAATACAACAAGCAGCTAGAGACCTACCGAACCGGCCTGACCAACCTGCTGGGCGACGCCAAAAAAGCCGATGAAGCGCTGGCTGCCATGCAGGCGGATGCAGCCCGCACTCCCTTTGACACCGCCTCCATCGTGAAGGCAAACCAGCTGCTGATCGGTGCCGGAGAAAACGCCGCATACAGCCGCAAGACCATACTTGCGCTGGGCGATGCCGTATCTGCCACCGGCGGCGGCTCGGCAGAGCTGCTGCGCATGGCGCAGAACCTCCAACAGGTGGCAAACGTTGGCAAGGCGTCCAGCGTGGACATTAAGCAGTTTGCGTTTGCGGGCATCAACATCTATCAGGTGCTGGCCGATTATACCGGCAAGTCCGTGCAGGACGTGCAGAATATGACCATATCCTACGACCTGCTGACGAAATCGTTGCAGGCCGCAGCAGAAGAGGGCGGACGGTATTACAACAGCATGGGAACGCAGAGTGAGACGCTCAACGGCTCACTCTCTACCCTCAAGGACAACGCCACCCAGCTTGCCGGTGCACTGACCGAGCAGCTGGCCGCAGGCCTTGGCACGGTGGTGGAAAAGTCGAACGAAGTGGTAATCGCCATGAAGAACGGCTGGGATACCGCCGGGCTGGACGGTCTGCTTCAGGCTGTGCGCACCACCGCGCCGGAACTTTCCGGGCTTGCAAACGTTGTGCAGTTCTGTTCCGATAACGCAAATGTCCTTGTTGGACTGCTTGGAACAGCAGCTGGCGCACTGCTCACCTATAAAACCGCCACCGGCGTTGCCGCAGCCGCACAGGCGGCGCTCAACGCCGTGATGAACGCCAACCCAATCGGCATCGTCATCACGCTTCTGGGTGCGCTGGCGGGCGCTCTGAGTACGGCCTACGCCACAAACGAGACCTTCCGCAACGGATGGAACACCGCGTGGAGCGCTGTCAAGGAGCATTTCGCCGGTGTGGCTGATTTTATCCTCGATAAGCTCAACCGTATTATGGGTGTTGCAAATGGTGTTGCAAACGCCATTGCTGCCATTGGACGTGGCGAGAACCCGCTGGAAGCATACAACACGGCCTACGCCCAGACCCGGCAGGAATATGCCGCAAGCAAGGCTGCCGCCCCCAGCCGCAAGGGATCCACCGTCACCGAGGCTGACCGGCAGACCCGAAAGTCCAAGCACGACCAGCGTGTGCAGCAGGCACAGGCCGAGGCCGAACAGGAAGAGCTGCACAGCTCCCTGAGCGGCTCAAGCGGCGGATCCGGCAGCAGCTCCGGCAGCGGCAGCAAAACCGGCAAGTCCAAGACTGAGACCGTGCTCTCCTCCACCACCCGCACGCATACCACCTACGGCCAGAACGACCTTGGCACCGTGACGCGGGAAGTGGAGACCCTGCGCGAAAAGGTCATGGACGCATCCGGTCAGATCAAAGAACGCCTGACTGAGACCACCACCGAGACCGGAAAAGAGATGGTGGACGGCATTGCCACCAGCTACACGCTGGTGACCAAAAAAGTGGACGGCGTGACCGAGAAAGTCACAAAGTCCTACGCCGACATGTCCAAGGTGCTGACCGACACCATCAAGTCTACCTCTACCACCTACAAAAATGGAGCCACCATCACCACCACTGACGTGAACAAAATTTATGCGGATGGCTCAAAGCACATCGAAACAACTGCGACCGAAACTGGCGAGCGCATCGTGGACGGCGTGGCCGAGACCTACACCAAGGTCACCAAGTACATCGACGGCGTGGTGGACAGCACAGAAGAATCCTGCGAGAAAATCGACAATAGCGTCCATGCAACCCGGCAGCGCATCGAGGGCTACGCGGGCGAGATCTCCACCCAGCTTTCCAGCGGCTTTTTCGGCATCGGCAAAGACCTGATTTCCGGCCTGAAGGGAAAGAACATCAGCAAGGTGGGCTTCCAGGTCGCAAAGCTGATCTTTGGCGAGGTAGACGCAGAGCAACGGAAGATTATTGTAGAATGGGCTGACAAGGCGCTGACCGCCGTCAACGACGCCTATTCCGGCGAAGGGCTGAAGGGCGTCGTAAACGTTGTTAAGGGGCTGTTCTCCGACGGCGTGACCGACAGCACCGGTGCATCCATCCAGAGCATTGGCGAGATCGTCAACGGCCTGATGGGCTCCGGCGGAGTGGGTCAGTTTCTGGGCGGCATCCTCAGCAAAATCGGCGACATCGGACAGGCCGTGGTCAGCGTTGCGGCCAAGATCGGCAGTCTGATCGCGGCTAACCCCGAGGTATTCGCGGTGCTTGCCATCGTGGCAGGCCTTGCAGGGATTGGCGCATACCTGTGGAAAAAGCACGGCAAGGGTAAGGGCGGCAGCAGCAGCGGCTCTGCCGACAACACCGACACCGTACCCACCCCCGCCCCGGCGGGCAGCTACACCCAAAGCGATACCATCACCGCCGCAGAGCTCACCCGCCGCACGCAAGCCGCCTCTGCCGCCAACCAGAGGCGCATCACCGGCACCCAGTCCGGCACCGGCACAGCGGCAGCGCAGCAGCGCGGGGCAAGCTTCCGCAGCGACCTGACCGCCACCTTCAACGTGGACGGCCGCGAGCTGGCGCAGACCACCGTGCAGTATTTTGATGAGGAGCTTGGCTTCCGTAAGTAAGGAGAGAAAATGGACGAAGCGTTTTACATCGGCAGCCACCCTGCCAGCGCGTTTGGCGCGCAGCTGCTGGCCAGCTATACGGTGGGCGGCAGCACGCTGACCCGGAGTTATGCAGTCAGCCGCACCGGCAGCCATATCACCCCCTGCGCTACCCAGTACGGCCTGCGCAGCATCACCCTGCCGGTTGACATCTACGGCGACACCCCAGAGGACGCTGCGGCGAAGCACAGTGCCCTGACCGCCGCCCTGCTGGAAAGTCCGGTGGAGCTGTATCTGCCGGACGGCGGCATCTACACCGCCCTGCTGGAGGATCCCGGTAAGCGCACCGTATGGGACGATGCGGGCTGTTGCCTGTCCTGTACATACACGCTGTCCGGCTACAAGCACGGCCCGCTGGAGACCGTGATCACGCGAGCAGGACAGGACGATCAGCTTCTCTTTTTTGCGGCGGGCAACGCCCCGCAGATGGAGTGCCGCATCCTGACAGAGGCCTCCGGCCCCGGTGTACCGGATGTGCCGGGACAGCCGTCGGAAGAGCCGTCCGCATTTGACGCTGTGGTGCGCTACCCGGACGGCGGAAGCTGCACCATACACGGCGTAAAAAGCGGCGATGTACTCCTTGTGGACGGCATTGAGAAACAGGTGCTTGTCAACGGGCAGAACGCCTTCCGCAGCGTGACCGCCATCTCCGGCTGGCCTGTCGTTACCCCGGGCGAAAACCTCATAGCGTTCCATGCGCTTGACATGACGGACACTGAATACACCATCGAGTATTACCCCATTTTTGTGTAAAGGAGAATATCACGCAATGCTTGCAATCCTTGCAAAGGACGGGCAGCAGACCCCGCTGGACTGCAATGACTACTGCATCGTCCATAACTGGAACGGCTGGGAGGATACCGTAAAATTCAACATGCCCCGGGGACATGCCCAGATGCGCCTACTGACCGAGCGCACCCGCCTTGTGGAAAAGACCGAAGGGCAGCTGTACGCCGTTACCAGCATCAACACCGGCAGAAACTCAACCGCCTATGAGGCAAAGCTGGATCTGGACAGCCTGTGCACCGGGCTGCTGAAAAACTGGAACAACTACGTCAAGATCTTCTTTTTCAGCAAGGGACCGCAGTCTATGGCCGATACGGTGCGGCGCGCCCTTGCGGACGCAAAAATCTCCGGCTGGGAACTCACTGCCCCGAATGCCGACACTGAAAAGCTTGCGATTGACAGCTTTTACGGCACCGCGCTTGATCTGGTGCAAAAGGCTGTGGACGTGTGGAAGAAATACCCCGTGCGCTTTCTCGTGACAGAAACCGGCACCCGGCAGCTGCGCATCCTTGACCCCGGCTCCCGCGCTTTGTGCGGAGCATACTTCACGGACGAGCTTAACTTGCTGGAGCAGCCCTGCTTCAAGGGCAAGGCCGACCCCGGCGACAGCTACTACACCGCCCTATATCTTGCTGGCAATGGGTGCAGCGTGGAGGTGGAGAACCACGACTACGACCCACGGGTGATCCGGCATTACGAAAGCGACAACTCCATCTCGGATAAAAATGCCCTGACCATCAAGGCGAACGCCATGGTCAAGGCTGCGGCAGCGCCCCGGCGCTCCTACAGCTGCAAGGTGGCAGACCTTGCCCGGCTGCGGCCGGAACGCTACCAGCATCTGGCTTTTGGCCTGTACGACAAGGTGGTGCTCATGGACCGCGACCGGGGCACGAACAGCACAGTGCAGATCGCGCAGTACACGGTGTTCCCCTACTGCCCGGAAAGCAACACCGTGCAGCTGAACAGTGTGGCGGGCACGATCTCCGCAACCAGCAAAAGCTACTCCGGCGATGTTGTACAGTACACAGACCCAGACCAAGAAACGCAGGAGGATGAAAATGCAGATTCTTAAAATGGACTTTCAGTCTCAGAGCACCCCGCCGGTCGTCCCTGTCATGCAGTCCGATGCACAGAGCAGGTTCATCGGCATCGCGCTCTACGATGGCGGCGCTCCCTATGCCGCCCCGGAAAACGCAGCGTACACCGTGCAGTATCACGGCCCCGGCCCCAATAATATGGGCTGGTATGACACCATCAGCACCGGAAACAATACACACCCCGCAGTCACCGTGGATGCCTCCAACAAGCACATCGTCACGCTGGAACTGGCCGAGCAAGCGTTGCGGGTCAATGGAAACGTCTTTATCAACCTTTGCGTGGTCACCAGCACCGGTTACATGCTGCACACCTTTCCTATCCTCTGCCGCGTCACCGGTGCGGCCTACATTGACCCTGTGGCAGTGCGGAGCTTCTTCTATGTTACCGGCATCACAAACGATCAGTGGCTTGCCTACGTCACCGCCTGCCAGGACGCCCAGAACCGGGCAGAGGCCGCCGCCGCAACGTTTCAAACCGACCCCACCCTCTCCCTCCCCGGTAAGGCGGCGGATGCAAAAGCGACTGGAGATGCGATTGGTCAGCTAAAGGAAGATATAGCTGACGCCGAAAAAAGAATCACCTCAAAAATGACGTTGATTGAGCCAATAAACCTATGGGGAATGAATAATATAACAGATGGCTATGTGGATCTAAATGGAAATACGCACGAATTAACTGAATTGTGCTATATGCCTTTGGATGTATATTCAGGTGATATTTTAAGACTTCTTAACTGGACAGAATCACAAAATAAATACAATACCTATTCGATGCGTTTTATTACGACATATGATGTAGATGGAAAAGCTGTTGCAAGCAGTGGTTCAGAGAATGCAAATAATTTTGTCATCCCTGATGGCATTACAAAGGTCATTATCACAATAAGTAAAAAGATTGTTTATCCTTGTCTGATGATAAATCCCGTTTCAAATCCAAAAGAACCAATTGAATTTTTTATACCTTATTATGTTGCCGATGATGGCTTTATTGATAAAGATACAATTATTGAAAAAGCAATTGATAAAATAATGGACAAAGTTAATAATTCTTTTATCAAGTTATCACCTAGTTGCATTCTTGAAAATGGACTTTTATGGAATACAGACAGTGACAGAATGGTGGTTACATTCACTCTTGGAAGTACATCAGATGCTTTATTTGTTTGTGCGAATGCAAGCGGAATCGGAAGATTATATTATGTAAATTACAAAACAGGTAAAATTGGAACTGTCAAAAGTGATGATATAACAGTTATTCCGACAGCATGGGGATATTTTGAAGATATTACAATACCAGCAGTAATAGGAAGAATGTACGCATTAACTATTGAAAAAAAGAATGGAACGACATTTACGATGATATTAAAAGATTTGTCATCACTTGAAACTCAAAAATTTACTAATACAAATGACCAAGGAAGTGGCAATGGCGTTAGAACTGTGATAACAAGCGGAAGTCCGATAATTAATAACTTTATAACATTTTCAACACAAAATGCGAATCCATATATTATGTTTATTGGAGATAGTTTCATTGAAGGTAATCAGCTTACTACAAAAAACAAAGATAGCAGATATTGTGCGTTAGTAAGAGATACTATTGCAGTAAATGGACATGATACATTTATTTATGGATTAGCTGGCAGAAACAGTACAGATATATCAACAGCATACTACGAACAAGTGAAAGGTATTTGCAGACCAAAATATGCGTTTCTCGAAATTGGTACGAATGATAGGAATTATGACACATGGTTAAGTAACATGACAGCTTTAATCAGAGATTTAAAGAATAACGGAATCATTCCTATTCTTTGCACGTTAACACCTATTATAGGCAATCCTGAATCTTATAATGATAACGTAATGCCTAATGTCAACGAATGGATTAAGAAAAGCGGATATAAATATGTCGATTTCAATGCAGTACTTACATCAGATGGAGTTACACAAATTTCTAGTTATTTCTTATCCGATGGGTGTCATCCTAACATTGATGGCAATGCCGTTATGTTTGAAAAAATAAAGGTTGATGTGCCTGAACTGTTTAGTTAACTAAATGAGGCTTTAGCCAACCAACCCCCACAAAATAGAAAGGACTGATATTATGCTCCCTATCATGGACGTTTCCCGCTGGCAGGGCAGCATCGACTGGGACAAGGTCAAGGCAAGCGGCCTTGTCTCCGGTGTGATGCTGCGGGCGCTGGGCAACAGCCCCAAAGACAAGCCCAGCAAGCCGTACATTGACCCTACCTTTGAGCGCAACTGTGCCGAGTGCAAGCGGCTGGGTATCCCCTGCGGCGTGTACTACTACTGCAAGGCTGTCAACACGGCAGAAGCAGATACAGAACTTGCCCTGCTGCGCAAGGTGCTGACCGGCAAGACGCTGCAGCTGCCGGTGGCGGTTGACATTGAGGACGCCTATGTGCAAGCGCCGCTGAACAAGCAGACCCTGACGGACATTGCCGCCCACGCGCTTGGCACGGTAGAGCGTTGGGGCTTCTACGCCATGCTGTACACCGGGCTGTATTTCGCCCGCGACAACCTGTACATGACCGGCGCAGCGCTCAAGCCCTACGATGTTTGGCTGGCAAGATACCCCAGTGACAAGAGCAAGAGCAAGACCAAGCCGGAGGACAAGCCCAAAACGGATTTTGCCTTTGGCTTGTGGCAGTACACCAGCACCGCCAGCGTGCCGGGCGTGAGCGGCAACGTGGACTTGAGCCACGCCTACAAGGACTACACCAAAATTATTGCAAAGAAGGGCTTGACCCGTCTCCGGGAGGTATAAATGGAAATACTTTCCGAGTTTGAGGCATGGTGGGCTCCCGTCGTCATCGTCTTTGGCGTTCTGGCGTCGTTGGACAAGGCTTTTGACCTCTACAAAAAGTACAAGGGTCTTGCGCAGGCACCGGACAAAAAGCAGGACGACGAAATCTTAAAGTTGCGTAAAGAAGTTGACATGCTCAAAGATGGTTTTCTTCGCGTGCAGGATGCGCTTGCCCGCGATCTGCAGCGCTTTGAAAAAATCGACGAGTTAAGCCGTCTAAATCTTCAGGGTACATACGCTTTGCTTAAAGGGCAGCTTACCGGTGACAACGTGCCCGCCATGCAAAAAAGCATGGATGAAATTGAAGGATATCTTATGAAAGGAGCAACCAATCATGGAAGCAATGGTAACTAACATCGTGAGCGTTATCCCCGCATGGGCTGCGCTAGCCCTTATGCTGGGCGGCTTTATCTTCTACGCCCTGGGCTGCATCCGTCTTGGCTACGGCGCAGCGGTCAAGACGCTGGTGCTCAACCTCATTGACCAAGCAGAGCGGGAGATTCTGGGCACTAAGCGCGGCGAAGAGCGTAAGGTGTGGTGCGTCAAGATGCTGCGCAAGGCATTGGACAACAGCAAGTGGGGCGGGCTGGTCTCGTGGGCAATTACGGAAGAGACCATGAGCAAGGTGATTCAGTTTTTCTTTGATCGCGCACGAGCGGCACTGCAAAAGCAGTAAGGAGGATATCATGGCAAGCACTACATACGAGCATTTTGTTGACGCCAACAAAATGTACGCCGCACAAGAGCAATTTCGTGACATCACGAAAATGGGCTACGATTTTGTTAAGGCCAACAAAATCGGGTGCTTAAAGCCCGTTTTTGCAAAAAAATCTATCATTTTTGCTCTTAATATCGCTTTTGGCGTGTCTAAGCGCAACGCGGGGCAGCTGCCGCAGCCCTTCTGGCTCGGCGTTGCTCATGGCGGCGGCTCGCGTAGTCTTTCCGCCAGCGTTGCAAGGGCTTGATGCAGAACAGATAAAAGCTGTGATAAAACGTGCGCCGCTTGGGAGGTATGACCGGAAAATCGCCCGGTTGCGGTACGTTGACCAGCTATGTCAAGTTGATATTGCAGCGCGTGTGCCGTATTGTCGCACATCAATTGGCAATAGGCTAAAAATCATTGATAAAATGCTGGATATTTAAAAATCCCCTGCTTTGCCAAAGCCCTGCGTGCCACGCGGGGTACTTTATAGGCAAAGTGGGGGATTTTTTTGTTTTACAGCAGCTTATAGTGCTCTGCCAGCAAAAAGCGGACATATGCGGGGCACTCCCTGATGCCGCCATACCAGTTCTGCACTGTGCGCCGCGGGATGCCTGCACCCTTCGCAAAGGCGGTCTGGGAAAGACCGGCAAGCAAGATCAGTTCCTTCATGGACAGGTGCGCCAACTCCCAGATGCGGGACAGCCTTGCCTTTTCGGCGTCCAGATCGACGCACCCGGCGGCATCGTCCGGTACGCTGAGGGTGACATTGCTCAAAAAAAATTCTTTTACAGCACCGGCCTCACTTGCCATAGAAAAAAGTTCACCAACGGTATACATAAAACCTCCTAGATTTTTCACCCACGCTGTGGTACACTATGGATATCTCAATGTGAGGTTTCTTTCACAAACTCCCCAGCCGATGCGCGAACATCGACCGGGGAGTTTTCTTTACTCCATATCTTCCAGAGCTTCAAGATACTTCGGGTAAAGGTCTTCCACGACGGCCTGTCTTTCAACGTCGTCCAGATCGCCGTTCATGAACGCCTCGCCCTCTTCATCGGAGAGTTCGATACTGGTAGTGACCATCAGGTCGCGAGCATCCAGATGAGAGGTCTTGACGTCGCCATCATCGGTGATGTGCGCGTAGATCATCCAAACGCCGTTATCGTACTCAATTTCAGTACCGGTGGCCATAACCTTGGTTGCGAACTCGTCAGCAGTGAGCTTTTTCATAATTGTTACCTCCATGTGTCTGTGTTGTGTCTTTCACTGTCTTTTTTAAAATTTTATACGCATCGCGTGCAAAAAGTTCAAGCGCCCACACAGCCCTGTTCCGTGTGGGCGCTTGAACTTTTTGTCCCTCGTTGTGCGTTCGTTGTCTTTTGTTTTCAGCTGATGCAGTACACTGGATGCACAAGGAGGGATGCACATGTTCAAGTATGATCCTTATACAGGAGATCCTATTCCACAGAGACCGGCTGGATTTGGCTGGGGATGGGATTCACCGGAAGCATATCAACGACCTGTCAGGCAGGAGCAAAAAGAAGCGCACACGCCGTGGACGATGGTGCCTTGTCCGGCAGATGTAGACAAGGTAAGCGTGCAGCCGGGCGAAACGAAGTGGATCATGGTGCAGTCCGACCAGATTTTTGCCGTCAAGACAGCCAACGCGATGGGATATGCACCGGCGGAATACTACCGCTTTGAGCAGATAGACCCGGCGGTATTGACCGCGCCTGCATCTTTAGAAGCTGCCCAGCAGCTCACGCGAGAAGATGTTGAAAAGATCGTGGAAACGAAAGCAGCCGAAATGCTTTCACAGTATGAAACGATTTTCACGCGGCAGGCACCCGCGCAGACTGCCGTAAAGGCCAAGAAGGAGGCAACACATGAGTAATCCTTTAGCAAGTCGATTAGGCGCACAGCAAGCCCAACAGACGGCACAGGGAAACGGCCTGATGGCAAGGCTTCCCTGCGCGATAAGGCAGGCATCAAAAATGATGTCGGTCATCAAGGCGGCGCAGAATCCACAGGCTGCGCTCATGGACTACTGCAAGAAATCTGGTGCTTTCAATGGATACACAGGTTCACAGGATCCAGAAAGCATGACCCGGTGGCTGTGCGAAAAGAACGGAATACCGGTGGATGATATCCTCAATATGGTTCAAGGCTCCGGTGCACAGGGGCTTGGCAATACACTCACAAGATTTTTGAAAGGTGGCTAAACTATGGCTATGGATGATTCTATGAGCTTCGGCGGCGGTGGCATCTGGATCTTCGGTCTGCTTGTCCTTCTGGCTCTTCTGTTCGGCGGTAATGGAAACGGCCTGTTCGGTGGCAATCGCGGCCCCATGTTCCCGCCCAACGTTGCAACCTCTGGTGATGTTCAGCGTGCGACCGATTTCGCAGCACTGGAACGTCAGAACAACGAAAGCGTTGCTGCTACCCGGCAGGGCGTTTATGATGTTGCTGCAGCCGTAAAGGATGGAAACTACAACATTCTGGGCGAACTGCGCGACCTCGAAAGCGCTTCCAACGCTGGTTTTGCACAGCAGCAGGTTTGCTGCTGCGAGACCAACCGCAATATTGATTCTGTCCGCTACGACATGAGCAATTTTGCGGCTGCGATCAAAGAGAACCAGACCGCAGGCATTCAGAAGGTGCTGGATCAGCTGGCAACCAACCGATACAGCGATCTGGAGCGGGCATACAACCAGCAGGCTATACAGCTGGCCGTTTGCGGCATCCCCAAATCCTCCCCCTATGGCTATCAGCTCTCCCCCGCATGGGGTCCTGCTCCCGGCTATGGACCCGGCCCATTCTGGGGCAATGCAGCCTGATATGCCCTAAGATTCCGCTATAACAGCGCAGCCCCCACGGCAAACGCTGTGGGGGCTTTTTTTTACAAAAGAAAGGAGTAAAACACCATGATGAACTGCATGAAAAACCCGCACTATAAGAGCGCCGTCGAGACGTACAACACAGCAACCCAGACCCTCACAACTACCCCTGCCCCGCTTGGGCTGACCGGCACGGTTCTCACAAACACCGGCGTCTCTCTTTCCCCAGAGCAAGCGGCAATAAAAATCAATAACAGCGGTCTGTATCAGGCATCTGCAAACATCCAGGCGCTTGCAAGTGCCGCAGGAAACATCACAATTGCCCTGTACCTTGATGGTGTCCTACTGCCCGAAACGCAGCGTACTGTGACCGCAGCCGCAAACGATACAGTCTCTGTGACCACAAACATGCTCCGGAGCGTACCGTGCAGCTGCAACACCCACACATTACAGCTCTATGGGTGGGTCGTGGGTGCCGCTGCCGCAGAAGTGACCTTCGCGCAGCTTGCAGTAGTCAAAGAAGCAGGGAGGGCATAAAGCCATGATGGACGAAAAAAAACTGTCCGGATTCAAAAAAACGCTGATACAGGCCGCAAAACAGATGGCAGAAGAGTACAGCGACGCAATGAACTACGCGGATTTTGCGGTCGAGTACAGATCTGTGTGCCCTTCTGCAGCAGCGGAATGGTACAAGCTTTCCGGTGATGAAATCGAGCACGCCGAAATCAACTCCCGCATCGGACAGAAGGTGCTTTCCATTGTCGAAACAGAAGATGCTGCAGCAGCGGCAGACCTTCGCAGCATGTGGGCGATGGCTGAAGAGCTTGTTTCCGGTCTGCACGAATCTGTCATAAAACAGCGAGCGGCCTATGTAAAGCAATAACAAAAAGAAAATGTGCTTTTTTACATATCAACCAGATGCAGGGGAAGATCAAGTAAGAGTACATAGCAGCAGCACCGGGGAGCCTGACGGTTCCTCGGTGCTGTTTTTGCGTTTATGAAGCTGTTTTTCAGCGGTGTGTTACCAAAAATGTTACCATGATAAAGAAAAGAACGTCAATTCTCAATGAAATGACGTTCTTTTTGCGTGGTGGAGGCGATGGGAGTCGAACAATTAAAAACGATTGATTGTCGTCAAAAATTCATCTGGGATGCATGAAAGAGCGAAGGAATAATACGGATTTGTTGGGTTATACCCGATTCGTTTTTTAACATTTAGAAAAAAGAGTGTTACCAAATGTGTTACCAGAATCATTCTTGAGCCTTCCTGAATGCAGCGGTCGTTGCAGCCGCCAAATCTTCTCGCTGGCCCTGCAATTCATGATGGTACACTCCGGAAGTGTCCATGTTCTTGCTGTGACCAACCAGCATTTTTAGCTGGCTGTCAGTCAGGACGCTTGATTCAACGCTGACAAAGGTATGCCGCAGCTCGTAAAGTGAGACTTTCGGCTCAAGCCCGTTTGCTTCCTGATACGATTCCCAGCGGCGATAGAGCGTATGCTCTGATGGAATCTGAAACAGCGGGGTATTGTAGTTTAGCAGTATGCCTTGAGCCTTTAGGAGCTGTACCTGCGCCTCATAGGCATCCCGTGCTTCCTTGCCCATGTCAAAAGAGCGGATGGCGTTTTCATTCTTTCCGGTAGTCTGCTCCCGGTGCACATTGATGCTGCGCCGAAGGTTGACCGTGTTCCCTTTGATGTCTCCGTACCATAGGCCAATCAGCTCTCCGGGGCGCAGGCCGGTGGAAACGGCAAAGCGATAGGCATAGATGTATTCGTCAAATACCGGCTTTCCGTAGTAGGTACGGGTGTCCACGCTAAACAGTACCTTCAGGGCGGTGGGCTGTAAAATTGTGCGCTTTCCCATTCTCGCATTCTTCGGGATTGACAGATCAGGATGCAGTGTCGTGTACTTATTCCTTCTGCACCACTTTACAAAGGCCGTTTCAGCCGCCCGAATCGTCATAAGCGTCTTTCGGCTCAACGGCTGGTTTGAGATGGGCTTGCGCTGGTTCTTTTTCTGTGAGCGCTTTCGGAACGAAACGTCAATGGCCTTTTGAAGATCGCCCTCGGTTAACTCGTCAATGCGGATATTCCCGCAGGTCGGCAGGATATAGCAGTCCCCGTAACGCTGGCATTGTGTCACATAGGACGTGCCGCAGGTCAGTTTCAGCTCTTCCACCCACTCGGCATAGAGCGTTGCCACCTTCTTCCTGCCGTCACGGATGCTGTCGTCGAGCCATGCATCTGCTTTTGCATTGGCCTCTCGTTGTCCTGTCCGGCCCGGCGTGCTGCTATAAAACCGTTTGCGTGTGCCGTTCTTCTGCACCGCGATGCACCAGCGCTTTTCCTTTTCCACCCAAAATGCCGTGTTGACCCGTTTTTTCATAAAATCCACCTCCATACACAAGGGTACACTGTTCCGCTGCCCTTTTGACGGCGGCGCTTTTTTCTTTGCTGCGGGGCGGCTTCCGGCTGCTTTTTCCCGCACCACGGACAAAAAGAAGCACTATCCGGGATCTCCTTCCGGCAGCATGGTCCCACGCATTTCATGGCTTACTCCTTTTTCTTCCCGATATATCCGAAGGCACCATTTTCAGAAGCGGCCCTTCCGGCCTTGTAGTTGATCTTCAGGTCGTCAATTGGAGGATGCGGAGCGTCCGGGCATGGGTCAAGACCCGCGATCTGCGCATAGGTATACTGGTCTATGATGGTCCCGCACACGCTGACCCGGTTATTCAGAGGGCAGTGCAGGTTTGCAGCTATCTCCGATATGACAGCAGGCGGGCTGCTGCCGTGACTGCCCTTCAATATGAAGAGAAGCAGCCTTTTCGTCAGCGGCGGCAGGTTTACAACTAGACGGCACAACTCCGCGTTTAGCTCATCGTCGGCCTTGCCGTCATCCGGCACCGCGTACAAGTCCGGGTGCAGTACCTCCATAAAGACCGCGATGGGCGACACCCCGCAGGAAGAACACCAATCCATGATCTCGTCACTGTCCGGGCTTGACTGCCCTTTTTCCCAGTTCTGCACGGTGCGCTCGTTCTTCTCGAGCATGACCGCCATTTCCCGCTGGCTCAAGCCCGCCGCAACACGCGCCTTTGCCAAAGCAGCACCAATTTTAGCCGCCGTAAAATAACTCATACACACCCTTCCCCCATCGAAAATACATTGCGTGATATAAACAGAAAATGGCGCAGATTTTTTCTGCGCCATTCGACAAAATTTACACCAATTTCATTTTCCTCTGGCGCATGGTAAAATATTGTCATAAGTTTACACAATTACCAAAATTCAGGAGGAAAACAAAATGAAAACCGTTCAAACAAGCAACACCGACCCGGAAATGACCATCATTGACGGAATGCCCGCCAGCGTGCTTACCGGCACAGCCAAAACCCCGCAGCCTTGGGAGGATTGAGCCATGACCAACAATAAGACCGCCTGTTTCTGCAGCCACATCCGCGCTGCGCTTGCTTGCTACGTTGATATGACACCGGAGCAGCAAGCCCTTGCCGCCATGTACGCAAACCGCAAGATCACCGGCTTGAACACCCTGCGCGCCGCAGCGGTAAGCCCCGGCGGGGAGTGCGCCGCCCAGTTGTTGCAAAAAATGCAGCAGCTGGACACCAGCAAGTAAAACAACGCGCATATTTTGCGCGAAGTCAGCGTAAACCGCGCGTTTTTCGCTTAAAAGTGCGCGTAAATCGCGCGATTCAGCGCAAATGTCAAATTTTCAGCGCATTTTTACGCAATTAAAATTGATTGACGATTACACCAAAGTGTTGTAACACGCGGTTGTAAACAGGTTTACTTAGCTTTACGCCCTTCAGCCTTACCGCTTGAGATATAGTGCTCATAGTATTTCGCGTTATCGTCACCAAAGGAAGCAACCAAATCCGCATTGTTAGACTTGTAAGCAGAAAGATTAAATTCTGCGCTACCCTGACGACCTTCCTTCATTCCGCTATTTACAAAATGCTCAAGATATTTCCACTCGTTTTCTCCAAACAAAGCGGACAGATCAGGATTGTTTGCTTTGTAGTATTCAAAGTTATAAACAGGGCTGTACTTCTTGAGCATAGCAAAATAAGGTATATAGTCAGGCTCTTTTCGGTAATTTCCAGAATACAAAGACTTTTGAGAAATGGTTTCTTTAGTTCCGTCCATGTACTCTACAACAGCTTGAGTTGCTGCAATTGTCTCAACGGTTCCGTTGTACCACAAGCAATCCCATGTAACAGCTGTATCGTACACGGCATTCTGGATCTCAGATTCAGACAGGTATGTTAACGGATCGCCATATTTTAAGCCATCGCTGTAAAATGCGTTCCAATAGTACGGATTTCCATACTTGTCAAGAAGAATTTTGTTATTATGTCGCTCTCCAATGTATGCAAAATAGTCAGTTGAAAGTTGAGTTTGTTGTGCAAACGGTGTTCCTTGCTGTGTAAAATTATCGAATGTTCCAATTGTGCTGGAAGCATCAAATTTTGTCGGATAAATCGGACCCACAACGCGCGCTTTCACAGAAGAGTACCCGCGAATGGTACAAGCCACGTTGTCACCAACGGCATTTATAGGGACAAGTGTAAAAGTAACATATTTTATTGTTTTGCTAGAATTGTTACGAAAGCACACAGTAGGAGTGACACCATTTGCAGAGTTTACGGAAAAATAAACATCCATAAGTTCCACTGAAGGTTTTGCCGCAAACGCTGACATTGAAAAGATCATCAACGTGAATAGCGTAAAGGCAATTGCAAGCAATTTCTTTTTCATGATAACCACCTCAAAATAACAAAAATATGCAGCCAAACAGCTGCCGGAAACCTTAAATTATCAATGATCTAGCCAAAGGGGGAAAATAAAGTGCAAGATACCAGCACAATGTTTGCGAAGCGTGATACAATAGAAGAAAAAGAGAAGCACGACAAGCTTGTGCGTCTTGCCGTCAACGAAATTCTCTCATTGTCCGAAAATCAACTTCAGGAAGTGATACGGAGGTTCTATGATGTTTTGTAATTTGCGCTCTTTACTATTGAGGTATACACTCATTCTGGAAGCTCAATCTTGACCGCTTGTGCAATTCGCACCAACTTCATAATATTTTCTTCCGTCATGCCGTCCAGCGCTTCAAGCAGTGCCCGGCGGGCGGGTGACAACTTCTCTAGCTCAATGCCGTCTATGGCGTTGGGCTTTTCTTTTTGCTCAGGTGCAGCCGGGGCGGTTACAGGGGAAGAATCGTCGGTTTCGCCGTTCAGGTATGCAGCGGTCGTGTGCAGCTCTTTCGCCCAGACCTCAAGGATTTCAGGCTTCACGTTCTTTGTTCTACGCAGATTGCTTCCGGCTTTGGACGGCAGGCCAACGAGGTCATAGAGGTGTGACTGCGTCTTCCCCTGCTGCTTGCACAGGGCGTAAAACCTATCATATTGGAATGTGCCGTACTCTTTACCTATATACGTATTGCTGTCTGCTGCTGAAGGGTCATCAGTTTTTCCAAGAAGATAGTCAACAGACGTTCCAAGTGTTGTTGCAAGTGTAGGTAGATACTTCACAGGGACATCTGCATCGCGGCTTGTTACATTTGCAAGATAGCCTGAGCTTTTTCCAATAGCCTGACTGAGGAATGAAATTTGAACTCCCTTCTTGTCGGCAAGATCGCGTATCCTTGAAATGTTCCCCATAAATAGCACCTCGCAATAAAAAAACGATGAAGAATAAAAAAATACGAAAATCTAATAAAACCTATTTACAAAATAATTGAAAAGTAGTATAATAGCAAATGTAAGGAACGGCTATCCTACATAAATAATACTACTATATCAGTAAAAAAGCAACAAGTGAGGTAAAAAACATGAAGAACTTTAACGAACTACCCGCATCCATCCAGAACGAGGTCAAGAACCTGTTGAAGGTCTACGACAAGTGCTTTGTCACTTACGAGAACGCCGCCTATCACGTTTCTCCGTCCGTTGCTCTCACCAAGAGCTATGCAGCAGACCATGAGGCGGTTGGCACCTACACCGCAAAGGAAGTCTTTACCGCCGAAGAGCAGATCGTCAACTACGTTGAATCTTTCCATGAGTTTCCCATCCAGTACAAAGGCAAGCGCGACTACCGCTTGTTGAACAGCCTTGCATGGGGCAACAAGGTCAAGTTGGAGAACGGAAACCTCATGAACGCATAACTAACCCGCCTGATGATGGCTGCTTGGCAGCAGCCGAAACCACCCGGCAGCCAGCCGTGGAGGTCGCGGGAACCACCGCAACCAACAATCAATTTTCGGAGGTATGAAAAATGTCTGCAAACGTTGAAACGATGTTCTATGTCCGGGAGAAGCCTTGGCACGGTCTGGGAACCATGGTGCAGGAAGCACCCACCAGCGCGGAGGCGCTGAAGCTGGCCGGTCTGGACTGGACGGTCGAGGCCCGCGATATGTGGCTGAACGGCGGCTATGAGCCGATTCCCGGCTACAAGGCAAACGTCCGCAGCTCGGACAATAAGGTTCTGGGCGTGGTCAGAAACAAGTACCGTATCGTCCAGAACGCAGAGGCTTTCGCGTTCACGGATGCGCTGATCGGCGGCGATGTCCACTATGAGACAGCTGGCAGCCTGCTGGACGGCAAGAAGATTTGGCTGCTTGCAAAGCTGCCAGATTCCGAAATCTGCGGGGACAAGACCGAAACCTATATGTGCTTCTCCAACACGCATGACGGCTCCGGCGCTGTCCGCGTCTGCATGACCCCAGTTCGCGTGGTCTGCAACAACACGCTGAACCTTGCGCTGGACACTGCACAGCGGGCATGGGGCGTCCGTCATGTGGGCGATATCAACACCAAGCTGGTAGAGGCCCGGCAGTGCTTAGACATGGCCAATAAGTACATGGATGAACTTGCAACCCGCGCCGACCAGATGGCAAACACCACGGTCAGCGATGCACGGCTGCGGGAGGTTCTGGACAGCCTGTTCCCGGAAGCAGACGATATGACCGACCGCCAGAAGCGCCATGTGCAGGACATGAAGGACGGTTACATGGTCTGCATGATGGCTCCTGACCTCGTGAAATTCCGCAATACCGCATGGGGCGCGGTGAACGCAATGAGCGATTTTGTCACCCACAGCGCCCCGCACCGGAACACGAAGAATTATCAGGAAAACAACTGGAACAACGTGATGAGCGGCCACTTCCTGATGGATGCAATGGCAAAGGCCGTCATCCGGTAAATATTTGATGGCTGTGCTATCTGGCCTAACGGGCGCTTTGAGGTTTAAAATGACAAGACGTGATGAAATTGACGCAGAGATCAGAAATCAGGCCGTGCGCCTGTATCCGCGCTGCACTGCCCTGTTTGAGCTGCCGACAATGGTTTACTTTCAGATCATGAAGGATAACACCCTTCGGCACAAGCCGTACAGGGTCAGTGAGGAACGCTGCAAGAAGGTCATCTTTGCAATGCCTGAGTTTGACTAAGGAGAAAAACGATGAATGAAAAAGAGCACCAGAGAGTTGCCGATGTAGAAGAAGCCCGCACAAAGCTCCTTGAATGCTTTCCCGGCAGCCTCATCCGCGATTTTGACGATGAAGGGTACGAGTTTATTGCTCACCCGCGCACAAACCAGTATTTCATTTTAGAGGACTGTCATTATGTTGAAGATATCGAAGCGAAGGTGCTCGAATGTCTTTCACGGGCAGCATTCAAGACCGCTCCGTATTCGCAGGAGTGGCGAAACCGGCGCTTCCACGAATTTATGCTTTCGGGGGTCAATGCTTTTCTTGACACCGATTTCTCGGAAGAAGATATGGAGCTTATCTATACCTATATTGGCAACGAAATAAGACACGGTCTCACCATGGCCTTTATTGACCACGACATGAGCATGAAGTGGCTGAGAGAGCATATCCCAACTGAAAAAACATCAGGCACTAATCTTGAAGATGCTGAAGACGCTTTGGTTATCACCGCATCTTCTACGAAAGAGTGAGCAGCAGGCACCGGCTGAAAGGCCGGTGCTTAATTTTTTACTCCCTATGAATAAAAATATACTGAAATAATATAAAAACCTATTTACAAAATAATTGAAAAGTAGTATAATAACAAATGTAGAGAGCACCACCAAACAACCAGGAGGAACAGAAAATGAAAGAGACCATCACCGCCAAGGAACTGGAAGAAGCAATGAACGCTGTCCTGAAGCAGGCACGCAAGATGGAGAACTCCGATGAACCGGAGGAATGCCGCTACGGCTTCGGTATGGAGAGTGCGCTGACTTCTCTTGCAATCTACCTCAACGCATAACCCACCTGATGATGACCCTGCGGCAAGAGTCGAAACCACCCGGCAGCCAGCCGGGCAAGGTCGTGGGAGCCACCTACAGAAAGGAGATTCGATATCGTGTCGAAGTATTACACCACCAAAGAAACTGCAAAAGCGCTTGGCGTATGTCAGGCAAGGGTCCTTCAGCTCAGGAAGCAGGGCCTGCTGGACGCTTATTCTCACGGAGAGAAGGGCAGCAAGAGCAAGTTCTACTTCCGCGCTGATGACGTTGAGCACTATAAGCAGAGCCGAGACAACCCGGAGCAGCCGCCGTTACGCAAGGTCAGCACCAAGGAGACCGCCTGATGAACGGTCGGAACAAATACTGGCGGGAAGCCCGCTGGGACAAGAACCAGCCTTCACGTCTGGCACACATCAAAGAAAAGAGGTCGAAAAGGCATGATGAAGGTCATACAGGGCACCTTCCGGCAGATTCCGTACTGGAAACTTCGGGGCCGGTTCCACAGCTGCGGCTACCGCGATCAGGAAGTCGCTAAGTATATCGGCATTGGCCGGGACACCATGAGCGGCAGGATGCAGGGTCACAATCCGTGGACAAGCGCAGAGATCACAGCAATGTGTGAACTGCTGGACATCCGACAGGATGAGATCGGGGAACTGTTTTTCCCCTCACTTGAGAAAGGAGAATCCGCATGAAGATCAAATCCACTGTTTTGCACATCCTGGCCGCTGGCTGCGGCTGCCTTGGCCTGCTGTACGGCCTTGGGCTGGAGGGCAGCGCACAGGTGGGCCAGCCCATCACGGACGGCCAGTTCATCGCCGCCATGGTACTGATCCTGCTGGCAATCTTCTTCATGCGGCTGGGCTTTGCGGCCAAGGACGCCGAGGACAAAGCGACTAAGCAGCCCTACGGCAGGATCGACCGGACCCACGCCCGCACCCAAGAGCCGGAGTACCGGCAGAACCGGAGGAACGCATGAAAAAAAGCCCGCCGGTGCGCCAACACCGACAGGCTGCAAGGGTTGATGGAATTTGAAAGCCCCATCACCCCGATGATATCACAAAATCGGAGGTTTTTACAGATGGAAAAGAATTTTGTTGAGATTCAGGGCCGCTTTTCCAATGATGGTAGGTTCGTGGGCGGGAACTACGTCCCGGAAGTCATCGACAAGCTGATGAACGATGTCTATTCCACCCTCGGTCAAGCAGGATGCCTGTACCGCCTGCGCGTCACGGTCGAGGTCGAAGATCTGGGTGCCGAGGTCAAGTTCGGAAAGCCTGTCAGCGAAACGCAGCACTCCCCTGCTCCGCAGCGTTTGACCGCTGGAAAGCTGATTCCCGCACCGGACGGCTCCCCTGCCGCTATTGACCAGGCACCGGAGGTGGTAGCATGAACCCGATGTATGATCTCGCCCTTGACGGGTACGGCCCGCCGCTTGAGCCGCCCGATGATTACTATTTCCTGCCGCGAGGGGCAGAGCAGAACGAAGATCAGGAGGATGAAGAGTAATGGAAACCACAAGCATTTTCGCTGCTCTGGCCGCTGTGCAGAGCGAACTCAAGGCACCGAAAGGCCAGTTCAACAAGTTCGGCGGGTACAACTACCGCTCCTGCGAGGACATTCTGGAAGCGGTCAAGCCCATTCTCAAGTCGCACGATCTGGCCCTTCATCTGGCCGATGAACCCGCGATGGTTGGAGAACGGTATTACATCAAGGCAACCGCAACGCTCACGGACTTCACAGGCCAGCAGATCAGCAGCACTGCTTATGCCCGTGAGCCTCTGGATAAGAAAGGCATGGACGACAGCCAGATCACTGGCACGGCAAGCAGCTACGCCCGCAAATATGCTCTGAACGGCCTGTTCTGCATCGACGACACCAAGGACGCCGACACGGACGAGTATCAGGCGGCAGGGGGTCAGAACACCGCTGTCAGCAAGAAGCCGCAGAAGCAGCCTGCTCAGAAGCGTGAAGTTCCTGCTCCGAAGCAGCAGCCTGCACTGGAGCAGTCCTTTATCTGCGCCTGTTGCGGCAAGCCCTTGCAGCCGGTGACCTATAAGAACCGCACCGTTGAACCGGCAGAGACCGCCGCAAGCACCAAGAAGAAGTTTGGGCGCGTCCTGTGCTGGACGTGTGCCCAGAAACAGCCGAAGGAGGGCTGATCTATGCTGAACATGATTGCAGCCATGGGCCGTTTGACCCATACCCCGGAACTCCGCACAACCACAAGCGGCAAGGAAGTCTGCTCTTTTAATATCGCCTGTGAACGCAGCTATTCTGCCAATGGCAAGCGCGAGACGGATTTCCTGCCCTGCGTTGCATTTGGCAAGACGGCACAGTTCGTGTCCCAGTATTTCGACAGGGGCAGCATGATCGCCGTCAATGGCAGCTTTCAGACCCGGAAATATCGGGACAAGCAGGGCAAGCAGGGCAACAACCGCACCGCCTATGAGATTCAGGTGCGTGAGGTCAGCTTTTTAGGCTCGAAAGCCCCTGACAGCACGTCTGCACGGGGTTTTGATGAACAGACGGAAAGTTATGCCAGCGAAGCTAGAAACGCTCAGAGCGCCCCGCAGGCGGCCGTGAACAACACGGGCGATTTTGCCGTGATCTATGATAACGAAGATCTGCCGTTCTGAGCGGCAGCAGGCAGTGCCTGAACGTTCTCGGCTACGGCGTTGAGGTTAAGAACATTGACCTGTAAAAACCAAAGAAAACCAAATGGTTTTTACAAAAAGCGTTTGGTTTTCAAAAACTGGAAGGATGTGGACGGATGGCGGACGAAAAAGAAAATGCCCGCCCGAAAGGGCTTCTGATTCCGTTCGATAAGCTCAAGCTCCTTGACATTCTGGACGATGCAGCTTTCCGGAAGGTATTCCGCGCCATGGCTTCTTATGTAAAGAGTGGGGCCGAAATGGAAGGTCTTGAGCCTATTGAACAGGTTGCTTTTGAATCTATGCGACCGTTTCTCGACGAGAACATAAAAACGTATCAACGCGCTGTTATCGCTCATAGAGAGGCCGGACGCAAGGGAGGCAGGCCAAAGAAAAAAGAAGATAACCAAGAGGTTCAAGAAGAAACCAAAGAAAACCAAATGGAACCAAATGGTTTTTCCGAAGAACCAAACGAAACCAATAGCCCCTTAAAGTACAAAGTACAAAGTACAACAGATACTAAAGTATCTGATAGTAGTAGCGCTGAAGCGCTACCCCCTACACCCAAAAGCAGGTTTTCACCGCCGGATGTTGAAACGGTGAAAAACTATTTTGCGGAGAAGGGCGGTACGGAAGCGCAGGCTATTCAGTTTCACGCATATTACGAGTCCAACGGCTGGAAGGTAGGCCGGAACCCCATGAAGAACTGGAAGGCAGCAGCATCCGGCTGGATATCCCGTGATAGGGAGCAGCAACCGAGCAAGCCTGCACAGGGCAGTGCTTCAAGACCGGCAGCAGATGTCTATGCGGATATCTTCAAGGGGGTGATCTGATGACGATGGAGAAGATCATCGAGCTGCTGACCGTAGCAGATGCCTATTTCGGAAAGCCGCAGACGGACGAGAGCCGGAAAGCGATTTCCACGGTCTGGGCAAAGTCAGATCTTCGGGCGGTCCCGGACGACATTGCGGAGCGGGCATTTTACGATGTCATTCCGCACTGCAAGTGGCAGAACCAGCTACTTCCTGACTGGCTTGCCCGGATTCAGAAGATTCAGGGTGAGCGGCTCATGACGGAGCGTTGCCTGCAATCCCGCCGCCGGATGCAAAAGATGCTGAAAGCCCGCGCAGAGCGGAAGCTTTTGAAGTAATAACCCGAACATGGTGCTTAGAGCAGCCTGTGCGGCTCTCTGAGCACGATTGTGGGGCAAATCGGCAAAGTTATACCATGAAACACAAAGGGTTGAATTGAGCGTTTTCTCGCGCTCTGAACGCATGGAGGTAAAAAGACTATGAACCTATACGAAATCAATGCGCAGATTTTGAACTGCATCGATCAGGAGACCGGCGAGGTCATGGATATTGACCGGCTGGAAGAGCTGAACATTGCAAAGGAAGAGAAGGTGGACAATGTAGCCTGCTGGGTAAAGAACCTCGAAGCTGATGTTGCGGCCTTTGAAGCGCAGGAAAAGGCTTTTGCTGACCGTAAGGCGGCAGCCAAGCGCAAGATCGACAGCCTCAAGCACTACCTGACCGACGCTCTGGGCGGGCAGAACTTCAGCAGCGACCGGTGCGCGGTAAGCTTCCGGCGCAGCAAAGCCGTCAGCGTGCTGGATGAAGCCGCTGTTCCTGCTGAGTACATGACAGAGAAGATCACCCGCACGCCAAACAAGACGGCCATTGCGGCCCTGCTCAAGACCGGCACGGCAGTGCCCGGCTGTGAGCTGGTGGAACGTGTGAACCCGTCCGTGAAGTAAGGAGGATGTGCCCAATGCCTAAGTTCAGGGTTTTGGTGGAGTGCAGCAACGAAGGCGGGACAGATCTCCACTGCTGGGATGGCATTCAGGCCAAGGACAAAAACGAGGCCGAGCACAAGGCGGTGGAGATGGCCAGAAGGTATTACCCGGAATTTGATGAGTTCGAGCCTGTGCGGGTCGAACCATCCAGGTGGAGGTGACCCGCTGCAATGGAGGTTGAACAGCTTTCGTTCTTCACAATGCTGGCCTCGGCGCTGCCCGCTGTGGCGGTCTGCTGCATGGACGGAACCCGGGCAGACGCTGCACCTGCCGAAAGCTGGATGAAGCGTCTTGTGCAGGGTGGAGAGTACGTCGTTCAGGTCGCGGGCCATCCGATGGTGCTCAGACCGGCAGATGGCACGGCAGACGGCGTTCCGGCGGGGCACCGGTATTATCACTACACCATAGGAGAACGCCTGTTCTCAGGCGTCTTTGTTGGGAGGGGCAAGGAGTGACGATGAAATACAAAGTGATCTTTGCAGACCTCGGCTGGTACGAGGTCGAGGCCAAGAGCCGAACGGAGGCGGAGGAAACAGCCCTTTTTGCCGCCCAGAACTTCCACCCGGAGCGGGAGAAGTTCGAGATTGAGAAAACGGAGGTGTTGCCGAATGGATGAAGAAATGACCGGCCTTTTCAGGTGCCGCAACTGCGGAGCCGTCTTCGAGGAAAAGGTGGATGTGGCGCGGTCTGTGAGCTGGGCCATCAAAGACATGACGGAGAATCTTAGAGGGGACGGCATTACAAGCGCGTTTCACAGGACGTCTCTTCCTGAGAGGTTCGTTCTCCACTGGTGCAAAATGGACAAGGTTTGTATCTGTGACCTCATCGGATGGAAGGTTGGAAAGGAGGCACAGGATGATGGAAAATGATGTTCGCCCGGTTGACGCCAACGAGCTGCTGAAACAGGCCGTCTACTGCCGGGAAGAGAACGGCGCGAATGTGTACGCCGTGCCCATCAGCTGCATCTTCGCAGCGCCAACGCTGAAGCCCGAAGAGACAAAAAACAAGGAGGCCGCCCATGAGTGATGTCAAGAAACCCATCCGGCTGGTCGATGTTGGCGAGCTGGAAGCTGATCTGAAGAAGGACCTCGCTGAAGAGGAAGCCAAAGGCAAAGATGCCGACATCCTGTTCTGCGAAAGCATCAGCGATGAGCTGGGCGACCTGAGCAATCTGCCCACTATCGACCCGAAGACGCTGCGCCCTGTGGCGCACTGGGAAGAAATTCCTGGCTCGTACAAAGACCACATCGGCAAAGACGGCTCGTGGTTCGTGCCAGCAACTCGCTGCACAAACCCGGAATGCAGGGAGATCAACCCGTGCAGCCTTAAAACGCCGTTTTGCCCGATGTGCGGTGCAAGAATGGAGGACGTTCCGTATGACGATGATTGACCGCGACGAGCTGCTCAAGCACGAAGTTATGATTATCACCAAGGGTAACGCTTCTTTTCATGGCGTTCCGTCCTCGCTTATCGAGACGGCCCCAGTTATTGACCTCAAGAACCTGCAGCCCGTATGGAGAGACCCCGAAACAGACCCGCCGAAAGTCGAAGAAGATGTGCTGATTCTGTTTGAAACAGTCTGCGGCGGATATGGGATTACAACGGCCCACTACGAAGATGGCACAGTTTTGTCAGAAAAGAGCGCTTTCTACTGGGAAGAACTTTTCGAGTGTGGAACCTACGACGAAGAAAGTGATGATTACTTTATTCCTAAAGGCTGGTGGGAATATCGTTATTTCAACCAGGATGACGTTTACGATAACCGTGTAGATGCTCACGTGGTTGGGTGGATGACATTGCCTGAGAAGCTGAAAAAGGAGGTCGTGAACAATGGGTAAATTCGGAACCTGCCCGCTGCAAAAGGACGCCCATACCCTGTTTGACCTGCTTGAGAATGGAGCCTGAACATGAACAAAGACAACATGGGCCGGAATGCTGAACACTATGCAGACCCGACCCCAACCGCAGCCATGAAGAACATCCGCAAGGAAGAACGCCAGAAAGATGCCGCAACCATGCTGCAAATCAGCATTCTCGTGCCCCTGCTGCGTCAGGTTGCCGACCTTGCAGGATTTGAGATTCTGGGCCGCATCCCGCTGAGGGACAAGGCCACCGGAAAGGAGTATCGATAATGGCACAGCATTACAAAATCGACTGCGACAAGGTGGAGGACCGGAAAGCACTTGTCGTCGTCCTGTCGATGAACGGCTACACCGTCCGCATGGGCAAGGAAAAGCGCAGCGGCAAATCCACTTTGACATATTTTGTGGAGTATTGGAGGGCTGACGATGAAGGGTAACACAGCGGCCAGCGCCCGCCGCAGCTATATTGGCGCACGGAGCCGCGCAGAGGGCGCAGGTTTTGAGGCCATCATCAGCTCCGCTTGCGACTACTACCGCGCAATCGGGCGGGCAGACATCGAGAAAACCCCGGAGCCGATGAAGCCCCTCGGTGGTGCAGATCGCTCCGGCAGATTCTTCGCCTGCTACACCAAACAGGCGCAGCCAGACTACAAAGGCGTTCTCTCAGGCGGAAGAGCGGTCGTTTTCGAGGCGAAGCACACCGACACCGGTCGTTTGTTGTCCGACCGCGTATCAGCCGAGCAAGCCGCCTGTTTGCGCCGGATATCACGGCTGGGCGGTATCGCGTTCGTTCTGTGTTCATTCAATGGCCGGGAGTTCTACCGCATTCCGTGGCCAATCTGGGAAGACATGAAGGACGTGTTTGGCCGGAAGTACATCACCCCGGCGGATTTGGCAGAGTACCGTATCCGCGTTGCGGCGCCCGGAGTGCTTATGTTTCTGGAAGGAGTAAAGGAGAAAAAAGATGGCTAGAAGATGGACACCTGAAAGTGAGAATGAAAAGCCTCCCAAGAATAAAAAAGCGCAGCTAGTCAGAGGGTGGTTTGAGCGCCTGCCCCGGATGCGGGAACAGATACAGCAGCAGGAAGAACGCATTGTAGATCTGCAGTGCATTGCTACCGCGACAACATCTAACGTCTCATCTGCACCCGGACGTTCTGGAACCAGCGATAAGGTGGGAAATGGAAGCACTGCAATCGTTGAAGCAAAGGAAAAGCTCGCCGCACTCAAGTGCGAGTACGTAGAAATGCAGAAAGCGGCAATTGATACGGCATACCTGCTGAACGCTGACCAAGCGTCAATCCGCCGCAGCAAGTGCATCATCCTGTGCTATGTAGAGGGCAAGACGCGCGAGCAGGCCGCTGCTGAGGTGGGCTTTGCACAGGCACATACGGCATCCAGAGCAATTACAGCCGGGTTTGAAGCCCTTGCGGAGATCTGGGAAGCAACGCCTTTTTGCAATTTTGACGAAAGCGCATAAAAATCACGCATTTTTTTGTATGGCTTCGGGTATGTATGCGGTATGTACAGACACCATGAAAAAGTGATTCAATAATATCATCGGCAAAGCCGTAAAGGCAAACCGATCTGAGCAGTCTCCGAAACGAACCTCCCAAAAATGTTTCCTCCTATAGCTTGACCGGCATTTTTCTTCCTCTCGTTTCGCGGGCTGCTTCTATTTGTTATCTGCCGCCTGAGCGCAATTTGGAGCGCGGCGCGTGTGTGTAGACACGGCTGGTTCAATTCCAAGGGCGGCGTTTTATACTCCGGCAGCTCAAGTGGTAGAGCAGCGGTCTCCAAAACCGCAGGCTGCAGGTTTAAGCCCTGCCGGGAATGCCATTTTGCGTGCCCTATGAGGGGGCCGCGCAATCGCGGGGCATCTGGCCGCGAAAGTTCCAGATGCAGCGGCGCTCCACCGTTTACGTTGTCCGCAAAAACTGAATGTACGGAGCGCTGCTTATATGCCGTCATAGCTCAATTGGTAGAGCGCCGCCCATTTAAGGCGGGACCACGTTGGTGACACCACGTTGCTAGTTTACAATCCGGCACATCCGAGGCATCTAACCAAGCCCCGGCGGGGGCGCGTGGGTGCTGGTTCGAATCCAGCTGGCGGCTCATTCGATTTTGACCGTTCGGGTTTCCGGGCGGTTTTTATTTTACAAGAGAGGAGAATAACATGATTCAGAAAGAGCTGCTGAAATTACCGGTCGAAGATCTTGTTCCGTATGAGAACAACCCGCGTGTGATCTCCCCGGAAGCCGTGAACGCCTGCGCGGAAAGTATGCGGCAGTGTACCGCGCTTGACCCCATTGAGGTGGACGAGAACAACGTCATCCTCAGCGGACACACCAGACGTCTTGCTCTGATGCAGCTCCATGTGAACACTGCTGATGTTGTACGTTACACTGGCCTGACCGAAGAACAGAAGCAGAAATACCGCATCCTCGCAAACAAAACCGGCAAAATGACCGGCTGGGATTTCGGAAAACTTGAACAAGAACTGTCAGAAGTTGACTTTGGGGACTTTGACTTTGATTTTGACCTTCCTGCTGCTGACAGCAAAGAAACGCAGGTTGCTGAGGATGAGGCTCCCGAAGTTGACGAAGCCGCACCTCCAAAGGCAAAGCTGGGGGATATCTGGAAGTGCGGCAGGCACCGCGTCATGTGTGGAGACAGCACGAATGCAGAAAGCGTCAAAACCCTTATAGGGGGGGCGCAGGCTGATATGCTGCTCACTGATCCGCCGTATAACGTGAACTATGGAGCAGTGCGTGACGTAAGCGAAGCCGTAAAAAGGCACAAAAGAACAGATGGCCTTCTCATACAAAACGACAACATGGGCGATGAAGAATTCAGACAGTTCCTGACCAGTGCTTTCAGAAGTGCCGACGCTGTAATGAGACCTGGCGCTGTTTTTTATATTTGGCATGCAGACGGAGAAGGATATAACTTCCGGGGGGCGTGTAAAGACGTTGGCTGGACTGTAAGACAGTGCCTGATTTGGAACAAAAACACGTTATGCATGGGACGGCAAGATTACCAGTGGAAGCATGAGCCGTGCCTGTATGGATGGAAAGACGGCGCAGGACATCTATGGACGAGTGACAGGAAACAGACAACGGTTCTTGATTTTGACAGACCGGTCAAGAGCGAACTGCACCCAACCATGAAACCGGTCGCGCTCTTTGATTATCAAATCAAGAACAACACAGAAAGCGGGAATATTGTCCTTGACTTGTTTGGTGGAAGCGGGACAACGTTGATTGCCTGCGAACAGAACGGAAGAACCGCCTATACCATGGAGTACGACCCGAAGTACGTTGATGTTATTGTAAAGCGATGGGAAGACCTCACCGGAGAAAAGGCCGTCCTTGAAAAAGAGGTGATCTGAGATTGGCCGCAAAGGTAAGTATGAGCAGTGGCTAGAGCCTGAAGGGCTGACGCTGCTTCGTGGATGGGCAAGAGATGGCCTCAAAGACAAGCAGATTGCCGAAAATATAGGCTGCTCAGTATCGACCATCTGCGAATGGAAAAACAAATTTCCCGAATTTTCGGAAGCACTAAAAAAGGGCAAGGACGTCGCAGACTACATTGTGGAGAATGAGCTTTTTGAGAGCTGCAAGACCCGCACCGTGACCGTCAAGAAGCCTTTCAAGCTGAAAAAGGTCATGGTTGATGGGAAAAAACGGCTGGAAGAAGAGCGCATTGAGTATGCAGAGGAACAGGTTGTCGTTCCTGCAAACGTCACTGCACAAATTTTTTACCTAAAAAACCGGAAGCCGGGCAAGTGGAGAGACATACCAAAAGAGCCGAACCAAGAAGAAAGTAATAATGATGGGCTGGTTGAAGCTCTTAACGTTATAGCTTCTTCTAGTCCGCCAGATGATGTTGACATGCTGCCAAAGGAAGACAATGCAGAAAAATAACGGGTTTCACTGGAAAGCCCTCAGCCAGCGGCAAAAGCAAATCCTCAGCTGGTGGGCACCGCAGAGCGCATACAGCGGTTACAACGGCATTATTGCAGACGGAGCTATCCGCTCAGGCAAAACCTTTGCAATGGGTTTTTCCTTTGTCCAGTGGGGAATGACCTGTTTCAATGGCCAGCAGTTCGCCATGTGCGGCAAAACCATTGCCAGCTTCCGGCGCAACGTGCTGGGCACGCTAAGGCAACAGCTTGCAGCACGCGGCTATAGCGTCAAAGAACGCCGAGCAGAAAACTACATGACTGTAAGTAAGGGCGGCAAGGCAAACGTTTTTTACTTCTTTGGCGGCAAGGACGAGAGCAGCCAAGACTTGATTCAGGGCATCACCCTTGCCGGGGCATTCTTCGATGAAGTTGCCCTGATGCCGCAGAGCTTCGTCAATCAGGCCACAGCCCGTTGCTCCGTAACTGGGTCAAAGTTCTGGTTCAACTGCAACCCGGGCAGCCCGCAGCACTGGTTCTATCTGGAGTGGGTGCGCAAGTGCCGCTCCCGCAGGATGATGTACCTCCACTTCACGATGGACGACAACCTGTCGCTTTCCGAGGACATCAAGGCCCGATACCGCAGCCAGTACAGCGGCGTTTTCTATCAGCGTTACATTCTTGGCCTATGGACAGTAGCAGAGGGGCTTGTCTATCCATTCTTCGCGGCAAACGAGGACACATACCTCTTCAAGGACCCCATCGCGGGGCTGGAAGGGCGTTTTTTTGTATCCATCGACTACGGCACCCACAACCCTTGCAGCATGGGGCTTTGGGTGGTCAACAATGGAAAGGCAATCCGCATCAAGGAGAGCTACTACGACAGCACCAAAACCAAGGTGCAGCGTACGGACGAAGAGCATTACAGCGAGCTGGAACGGCTTGTGAAAGGCTACTACATCCAAGCCGTGATCGTTGACCCGTCTGCCGCGTCGTTCATTGAGACCATCCGGCGGCATGGGCGGTTTGTGGTCATACCGGCCAACAACGATGTAATCAACGGCATCCGCTGCGTGGGGTCTCTGCTGCAGGCTGGCCTTATCAAAATTCATGAATCCTGCGCCGATTCCCGCCGGGAGTTCGGTTTATACGCGTGGGATGAAAAGTCGTCCGAAGATCGTGTGCTCAAGGAGTTTGATCACGCGATGGACGATATACGATATTTTTGCTATACGATTTTTGCCCCGGAAATTCGATGGGCGGATTGGAGTTCTTGATGTTCGACAAGCTGATTTCATGGCTGCGCGAAAAGGCACGGCAGCTGTTCGGTGAAAACACGACCGTAAGCGCGAACATTTCCGCGCCTATGGAAAAAGCCGTTGAGCTTTGGGCAGATATGTACGACACCGGTGGGCCGTGGTGCCACGGACTCAAGACTGGCGACACACTGCACGGTATCGGGCTGCCGCAGAGCATTGCGAGCGAGCTGGCCCGGCTGACCACCCTTGAGATGGAGTGCACTGTTTCCGGCGGCGAGCGGGCCGACATTATCAATGAGCTGATTCAGCCTTTCATCGAGACCCTGCGGGCACCGGTGGAATACGGTTGCGCCCTGGGCGGCATCCTGTTCCGCCCGGTCATGGCAGCAGATGGAACGATAAGCATTGACGTGATTCAGGGGGACAGCTTTTGCCCGACGCATTTCGACAGCACCGGGCGCATGACCGGAGCTATTTTTTCAGAGCAGTTGGTCAAGGGGAGCAAAATATACACACGGCTGGAAAACCACGCGTTTGCAGATGGTCAATACAGGGTCGAAATCAAAGCGTTTCGCTCAATGACAACGGCAGACATCGGCCTAGAGGTTCCGTTGACCGAGGTTCCCGAGTGGGCGGACATCTCCCCTACCAGCATTGTGGACGGCGTTGACCGGCCATTGTGGGGCTATTTCAAGGTGGCGACAAGCAACACGATTGACAGACGGTCGCCTTTGGGCGTGAGCGTATATGCCAACGCGGTTAAGCTGATCAAAGATTGTGATGAGCAATACGGTAGGCTGTTGTGGGAGTATGACGGCGGGCAGCTGGCGCTTGATGTGGATGAGGGCGCTTTGCGCAAGACGCAGGACGGTCAAATCACGCTGCCGCAGCGCGAAAAGCGTCTATACCGGAATTGGCTGTGCGGAGGTTACGGTCAGGCAGGGCGCAATCTGTACGAGGTGTTTGCTCCCGCCCTGCGAGACGAGAACTACCGGCGCGGTCTGGATACCATCCTCAAGCGGATCGAGTTCCAGTGTGGCCTTGCCTATGGCACACTGTCTGACCCGCAGAACGTAGACAAAACCGCCGAGGAGATTCGCAGCAGCAAGCAGCGGAGTTATACAACCGTCAAGGACTTGCAGCGGTCGCTCAAAATTGCCGTTACAGATCTGATCTATGCCATCGATGCACTTATGACGTCCGCATGGCAGCAGGGGGCAGCCGTCGTTTCTCCGAGCGAGTATGATGTGACGTTCGATTTTGACGACTCAATCGTGTCCGACCCAAAGGAGCGCAAACAGATGTTCTGGGGCTACGTCACCGCTGGAAAGTTCCCATTCTGGCGGTATCTAGTCGAGTTTGAGGGATACAACGAGGACGAGGCCAAGCAGATCGAGGCAGAAGCAAAGGCAAGCGCACAGCAACCCGAGCTTGAGTTTGGTGGTGGTGCATAATGCTGCAGCCTGATTACCTCGACCATGCACCGGATGAGCTTGTGAAGCTCTGGCAGCAGGTAGAAGATGATATTCTGCAGGATGTTGCCCGGCGGATCGGAAAAATGGGCGTCATGACGCAAACGGCAAACTGGCAGATGTGGCGTTATGAGCAGGTCGAAGCCGTCCGGGAAGATGTCGTCAAGCTGCTTGCAAAATACAGCGGGAAGAGTGAGCGCGAAATCCGTCGCATATTGAAAGAGGCATGCACTGCAGCACTGGAAGCCGACGATGAAATCTATTACCACTACGGAAAGACCCCAACGCCGTTTGCGGAGTCCGTGCCCCTGCAAAACCTGCTGAACGCTGGTTACAGGCAGACAAGCGGTACATGGTTCAATTTGACGGCCACGACCGCAAACACCGTTACAGGAGCGTTTGAGCGCACGTTGGACGAAGCATGGCTCAAGGTAAGCTCTGGTGCGTTCGATTACAAGAGCACCGTCAAAACTGCGGTTGACACGCTGGCGGATGATATGCCCTATATCACCTACCCAACCGGCCATACAGACACGCTGGAAGTAGCCGCGCGGCGAGCTATCCTCACCGGAGTCAACCAGACCGCCGGGAAGCTGCAGGACGCACGGATGCAGGAGATGGGCGTGGAGTATGTTGAGACAACGGCACACGGCGGCGCACGACCTACCCATGCAGAGTGGCAGGGCAAGCGGTTCCACTTGGGCGGTGACAAGGTTCTTGACGGCAAGTTATACAAAGATTTCGTCCGGGAGACCGGCTACGGAACCGGCGCAGGGCTTTGCGGCTGGAACTGCCGACACCAGTATTTTGCTTGCTTTCCAGAGCTTGGAGACCCGCCATCATGGACGCAGGAAAGCCTTGAACAGCTCAACGCCCGCAACATCGAGTATAACGGACAGATGTACACCCAGTATGAGATATCCCAGATGCAGCGCGCCCGCGAGCGCAATGTGCGCAAATGGAAGCGGCGGTATCTGGCAGAAGATGCCGCAGGCAGCGACACAACGGCTTCAGCAGTTCGTTTGAAAGCCGCCCGTGAAAGCCTAAAGCAATTCACCCGGGATACCGGCGGGCAGCTTGACAGTGCCCGCACCATGGTTTCTGGATTTGGCCGCAGTCAAGCTGCAAAGGCCACAGCACAGGCCAGAAAAAAATAACATGCAGCCTTCGGGCTGCTTTTTTGTTGCTTTCGCCTAATTGGTCAGGGCCCCCGGCTCATAACCGGGCACATGTGGGTTCGAGTCCCTCAAGCAGCACCACGCGGCGTCGGCGCGAACCCCGACAAACCTGTAATTTCCAATGTGGACGCGCACCACGAGAAAAAACGCTGGTTAGGACAGAACGAAAGGAGCAAACCATGAAACGAGACGAAATCAAGCAGATCATTCCCGGCATCACCACGGAGCAGCTGGACAGTATTATGAATCTGCACAGTGCGGATGTGGGCGAAAAGGTCAACAAGATCAGCACCCTCGAAGCCGAGAAAACAACCCTGACCGCCCAGCTGGAAGCCGCAAACGGCAAGCTGGAAGGTTATGACCCCGAGTGGAAGGCCAAGGCGGAGCAGGCCAAAACCGATGCAGCGAACCAGCTTGCAGAGATGCAGCGCGGTTTTGCCATTGAGAAAAAGGCCGGCGCACTCAAGTTTTCCAGTGAGAGCGCAAAAAAGGCGTTTCTCGCCGAGGCAAAAGCCCAGAATTTTGCCATGAAGGACGGCGAGATTCTTGGCTTTGACGATTACGTCAAGACCTTCAAGGCCGCAGACCCGAGCGCGATCCTCGCAAATGGCACGTTCCCGAGATTTACCGCGTCTGCTCCGGGAACACCGGCGCAGGCATCCAACACGCACGAGGCCGCAAATGCAGCGTTCCGTTCGCTATTTGCGGAGAAAGGTTAAACAATTATGGCAACTAACATTATTGCCCGCACCGGCGCAGAAGCCCTTATCCGGGATCAGCTGGTCAATACCATCCAGCAGGATGTTCCCAAGTCCTCCATCGTCATGCAGCTTGCAACCCGCCTTGCTAACATGACCAGCAACCAGACCAAGATTCCTGTTCTGTCCATGCTGCCGCTGGCCTACTGGGTCAACGGTGACACCGGCATGAAGCAGACCAGCAAGCAGGAATGGAAAAACGTCACCATGACTGCCGCAGAGCTGGCCGTGATCGTTCCCATCCCTGAGGCGGTTCTTGCGGATTCCAGTTTCGACATCATGGGCGAGGTTCAGCCCCGCGTCCGCGAGGCGATGGCCGCAAAGGTTGACAGTGCAATCATTTTCGGCAACGACAAGCCCACCGAGTGGACGACCGACATTCTGACGCAGGCCGCTGCAAACAAGGTGACCGGCCCCATCGACTACGCAAAGCTGCTGGGTGACGGCGGCATGTTCGCCAAGGTTGAGGAAGGTGGTTTCGGCGTTGATGCCGTTGTGGGCGCACTGTCCACCAAGGCACAGCTTCGCGGCCTGCTCGACAATAACGGTCGTCCTCTGTTCCGCTCTGATATGCAGGGCGCGACCAACTACGCGCTGGACGGTGCACCGCTCTACTTCCCCGAGAACGGTGCCTTTGACGCTTCCAAGGCGCTGATGATCGCGGGCAACTTCAAAAAGATCGTCTACTCCATCCGGCAGGACGTCACCGTAAAGATTCTGGATCAGGGCGTTATTCAGGATCCCTCTACCAAGGAGATCGTGTACAACCTCGCACAGCAGGACATGATCGCTCTGCGTGTCGTTATGCGCATGGGCTGGGCACTGCCGAACCCGTCCACCCGCCTGAACACCGATGGCAGCAAGGTGCCCTTCTCCTACATCGTCGCGGGGGAATGACAAGCCGGGAGGTAACCGAAAATGATCTACTGCACGTTCATCGACTATCAAGCCGCCGGAGGACAACTCGATGAAGTATCATTCTGCGTGTTTGCTGCCCGGGCTTCCCGCCTGATCGATGGCATCACGTTTGGACGCGCCGAAACGCATATAGAAGAGTGCGAACGGTGCAGAGCTGCGCTTTCGGATGCTTGCGTGCAGATCATACAGCTTCTGGAAGCGACGCAAAAAGCTGTCACGGCCAACGGCTACGCTCCCGGCGTTTCCAGTGTATCCAACGATGGGTATGCGGTCAGCTATGCAGGCACCGGCAGCATGACCGCCACCACGCAGGCAGAGGCGGCGCAGATCATGCGCAGCTGTCTCGGGCATGACCCGCACGGCCTGCTCTATCGGGGGGTGTACTGATGAACACCCCTGTAACCATCATCAATCTGATCCATGACACCGCCACGGACAAGGACACGCCTGTATGCTGGGTTTTCCAAAATGCAACGTGGCGGGAGACTTACGGCTCCAGCGGAAACGGTACGGCAAAAGACCCGGCAAAGACCGTACATGTCCGCATTATGGCACGAGTGGGAGAGCCGCCGTACATACCTGCATGGCAGTGGTACACGCTGCCAGCCGATGGCAAAGAAAAGGCATGGACGCTAAAACCCGGCTGGCTGCTGCTCAAGGGTGCCGTGTCGCAACTCACCCTTGCAGAGTACAGTATCCTGTGCAAACGGGGTGCGGTGCGGCTGACCGCCTTTGCAGATAACCGGGAGCAGCTTCTCCCCCACTGGCATTTACAGGGAGGCTGATGCTATGGCCATCGTTTACGGCAAGGACAGCACGGGGCGGCTTGTAGTACGCACCCCTATGGGCACGGTGTTCACCGCACAGGCCGGTGCAGGCCGCTGTGAGGCACGCATCCGCTGGAACAAAGACGCCGGTGCCCGCCTCGCCAACGCTATGACCACCGCCCGCTCGATGCTGATGCAGCGCATCCTGCGCGATACCGACCCTCTGGTTCCCTTTGACACCGGTATGCTGAAAAACACCGCCCTGCTTGCCACCGACTACGACAGCGGCGAAATCATCTGGTCCACCCCCTACGCACGGCGGCAGTATTACCTGCACGAAAAAGGCGCTGCGCTGCACGGCGATAACGCTCTGCGCGGCAGCTGGTGGGCCGAGCGCAGCCGGGATGCCCACAAGATCTCGTGGGAGCAGTTCTACAAGAAAGCCGTAAAGGAGGTATCCAGATGAACCCTGCCATTCAGGCCATGCGGGACTGGCTGCGCAGCTGCCCGCTGGTGGCAAGCGCACAGGAGGACGGCGTGGCCTTCCGCATCTCGTCCCTCAGCGCGGATACCGAGGAGTACAGCATCTCTGATATGCCCGGCGACCCTATCCTAAAGCGCTATTTTGGCGGAACTGTCCGCCTGAAAAACTATGTGCTGGCCTCCCGCGCCCTGTACAGCCCGGAGAACACCGCCCTGCAAGCCGACAACTCCGGCCTGTGGGACGAGCTGACCGACTGGGTAGAAACCCAGAACGCCTGCCGCAACTTTCCGCAGCTGGGCGGCGGGCGCACCGTGCGCAGCGTGGCTGTCACCTCCAGCGGTTACATTCTGGAGGCCGACAGCACCACCTGCCGGGCGCAGATCCAGCTGCAACTGATCTATCACCAACCGAAAGGAGCACTTAACCCATGACTGTTACCGAATGTCTGAAAGAACTCGGCATTACGCCGGGCAGCAAGGATGCCATGGAGATCATGACCGATGACTACATTCTTGCCTTCAAGACCGCCGCTTCCCAGAATGCCCCCGGCGACTACATCGTCTGTCAGGACTGCGTGACCGAGCACTCCGGTTCCATCAACAGCACCACGCAGGATAAGCAGTATATCCGCAAAGGCAATGTGACCATAAAAACCGGCGCGCAGCGCACCTTCAACATCACCGGAGACCGCAAGCACGGCGACGCATGGCAGGACTGGGTGTTTGGTCTGGATATGCTGTTCGGCACCGGCAGCAAAGTCATCACCGAGTATGTGTGGTTCAACCTCTACACCGGCGAGGGCGAGACCGGCCGCGCCTCGGTCATCGTAACGAGCGATGCCGCCAACGGCGCAGGCAACAACGCCGGTTTTACTGTAAACGTGAACGGCGTGGAAAAACCCAAGACCTACACCTACAGCGCCGGATGAGCCTATTCTGATCCCGCTTTGATAAACCCGCATCCCTGCCCCGCCGGGCAGGGATATTTTATGCCCTGCGTGAACCGTTGCCGGTTTGACCCCGGCACAGGGCTTGACTGAAAGGAGAAATATCATGCTGCTTCACAATGTTGAATTCAACTTCAAGGCCACCCGCGGCACGGACTACAAGCGCTATACCCACGGTCGCAAGGCGGCGCTGGCTTCCATCAACGCACTGGACAAGGAGGACGAGGACTACATCCTCCGTATGTGCGAGATCATGGACGACTTCTTTGCCGACCTTCTGGGCGAGGACTACGCCGACCGTCTTGCGCTTGACACCGAGGACGTGGAGCCCATGCTCCAGCTGCTGAACGACTTCAATGCCGCTGCCGAGCAGCCCGCCCGCAGTGCCCTTGCCGCCGTTGCGCAGGAGCAGAGCGCGCCTCCGGTGGAGGCTGCTCCGCTCAACCGCGCACAGCGCCGCGCTGCACGCCGAAATGCCCAGCACCATGCGTGAGCCGCCCTTCTGCTTTCTCACCGACCCGCTGCCCCGGGACTTTGCAACTGACTTCCGGCTGTGGGTGCGCTACGATAACCTTTCTGCCCGGGCACGTACCCCGGAGGACGAGGCCGCAGTGCTGGCCTATGCGCAGCAGCACCTCGTGCATGGGGCGCTGACCCGGGAGAATCTGGATGCCTTTTTGCGCTTTTACAGCTGCGGCGAGGAGCAGCAGACCCAGCAACAGCGCAAACTTCAGCTGGTGGGCAGCACCCCGCGCGGGCTGGATTTTGCAGTGGACGGGCCGCTGCTCTGGGCGGCATTCTTGCAGGCCTACGGCATCGACCTGCACGACCCGGCATTGCACCTGCACTGGTGGGAGTTTATGGCGCTGCTGCGCGCCCTGCCCGAGGACTGCCGCATCTGCACCATCATCGACTGGCGCACCCACGATCTGGCCGACCTGCCAACCGATGCCGCCCGCAAGCAGTACGAAAAGATGCGCAGGCTGTACGCTCTGCCGGAGCAGGCAGGCGGTGCACAGCACCGGTATGCCACATGGGCGGACCGCAAGGCGGCTATTCTGGCGCGCAAGCAGGCCGCCGAAAAACAGCCCTGAAAGGAGGCGGTGACCCATGCCGCGTGAACATGACTGTGAGATCGTGCTGGGCGTTGTGACCGACCCCAGCGCCGCCCAGCAGGGCCTGCAGCAGCTGGAAAGCTCTGCCGAGGATACCGCCAGCAAAGCCGCCAAGGCCGCTGCACAGGCTGCCGGAAGCACCGCCGAGCAGACAGAAAAGGCCAGCACAAAGGTCAGGCAGAAGAGCAAAGAAACCTCCGACAAGGTGAGCGCGGATGCCGAAAAGGCAGGCCGCAAAACACAGCGCTCTGCCGAGGAGACCAAGGATAAGGTAGTGGCCAGTTTTCAGGCCGGACAGGTCGCCATCGTCAGCCTGATTTCTGCCGGGGCACAAAGGCTGACCAGCGCACTGGCCGGGGCGGGCAAGCAAATTTTGCAGACCGGCGTGGAATACAACAAGCAGCTAGAGACCTACCGAACCGGCCTGACCAACCTGCTGGGCGACGCCAAAAAAGCCGATGAAGCGCTGGCTGCCATGCAGGCGGATGCAGCCCGCACTCCCTTTGACACCGCCTCCATCGTGAAGGCAAACCAGCTGCTGATCGGTGCCGGAGAAAACGCCGCATACAGCCGCAAGACCATACTTGCGCTGGGCGATGCCGTATCTGCCACCGGCGGCGGCTCGGCAGAGCTGCTGCGCATGGCGCAGAACCTCCAACAGGTGGCAAACGTTGGCAAGGCGTCCAGCGTGGACATTAAGCAGTTTGCGTTTGCGGGCATCAACATCTATCAGGTGCTGGCCGATTATACCGGCAAGTCCGTGCAGGACGTGCAGAATATGACCATATCCTACGACCTGCTGACGAAATCGTTGCAGGCCGCAGCAGAAGAGGGCGGACGGTATTACAACAGCATGGGAACGCAGAGTGAGACGCTCAACGGCTCACTCTCTACCCTCAAGGACAACGCCACCCAGCTTGCCGGTGCACTGACCGAGCAGCTGGCCGCAGGCCTTGGCACGGTGGTGGAAAAGTCGAACGAAGTGGTAATCGCCATGAAGAACGGCTGGGATACCGCCGGGCTGGACGGTCTGCTTCAGGCTGTGCGCACCACCGCGCCGGAACTTTCCGGGCTTGCAAACGTTGTGCAGTTCTGTTCCGATAACGCAAATGTCCTTGTTGGACTGCTTGGAACAGCAGCTGGCGCACTGCTCACCTATAAAACCGCCACCGGCGTTGCCGCAGCCGCACAGGCGGCGCTCAACGCCGTGATGAACGCCAACCCAATCGGCATCGTCATCACGCTTCTGGGTGCGCTGGCGGGCGCTCTGAGTACGGCCTACGCCACAAACGAGACCTTCCGCAACGGATGGAACACCGCGTGGAGCGCTGTCAAGGAGCATTTCGCCGGTGTGGCTGATTTTATCCTCGATAAGCTCAACCGTATTATGGGTGTTGCAAATGGTGTTGCAAACGCCATTGCTGCCATTGGACGTGGCGAGAACCCGCTGGAAGCATACAACACGGCCTACGCCCAGACCCGGCAGGAATATGCCGCAAGCAAGGCTGCCGCCCCCAGCCGCAAGGGATCCACCGTCACCGAGGCTGACCGGCAGACCCGAAAGTCCAAGCACGACCAGCGTGTGCAGCAGGCACAGGCCGAGGCCGAACAGGAAGAGCTGCACAGCTCCCTGAGCGGCTCAAGCGGCGGATCCGGCAGCAGCTCCGGCAGCGGCAGCAAAACCGGCAAGTCCAAGACTGAGACCGTGCTCTCCTCCACCACCCGCACGCATACCACCTACGGCCAGAACGACCTTGGCACCGTGACGCGGGAAGTGGAGACCCTGCGCGAAAAGGTCATGGACGCATCCGGTCAGATCAAAGAACGCCTGACTGAGACCACCACCGAGACCGGAAAAGAGATGGTGGACGGCATTGCCACCAGCTACACGCTGGTGACCAAAAAAGTGGACGGCGTGACCGAGAAAGTCACAAAGTCCTACGCCGACATGTCCAAGGTGCTGACCGACACCATCAAGTCTACCTCTACCACCTACAAAAATGGAGCCACCATCACCACCACTGACGTGAACAAAATTTATGCGGATGGCTCAAAGCACATCGAAACAACTGCGACCGAAACTGGCGAGCGCATCGTGGACGGCGTGGCCGAGACCTACACCAAGGTCACCAAGTACATCGACGGCGTGGTGGACAGCACAGAAGAATCCTGCGAGAAAATCGACAATAGCGTCCATGCAACCCGGCAGCGCATCGAGGGCTACGCGGGCGAGATCTCCACCCAGCTTTCCAGCGGCTTTTTCGGCATCGGCAAAGACCTGATTTCCGGCCTGAAGGGAAAGAACATCAGCAAGGTGGGCTTCCAGGTCGCAAAGCTGATCTTTGGCGAGGTAGACGCAGAGCAACGGAAGATTATTGTAGAATGGGCTGACAAGGCGCTGACCGCCGTCAACGACGCCTATTCCGGCGAAGGGCTGAAGGGCGTCGTAAACGTTGTTAAGGGGCTGTTCTCCGACGGCGTGACCGACAGCACCGGTGCATCCATCCAGAGCATTGGCGAGATCGTCAACGGCCTGATGGGCTCCGGCGGAGTGGGTCAGTTTCTGGGCGGCATCCTCAGCAAAATCGGCGACATCGGACAGGCCGTGGTCAGCGTTGCGGCCAAGATCGGCAGTCTGATCGCGGCTAACCCCGAGGTATTCGCGGTGCTTGCCATCGTGGCAGGCCTTGCAGGGATTGGCGCATACCTGTGGAAAAAGCACGGCAAGGGTAAGGGCGGCAGCAGCAGCGGCTCTGCCGACAACACCGACACCGTACCCACCCCCGCCCCGGCGGGCAGCTACACCCAAAGCGATACCATCACCGCCGCAGAGCTCACCCGCCGCACGCAAGCCGCCTCTGCCGCCAACCAGAGGCGCATCACCGGCACCCAGTCCGGCACCGGCACAGCGGCAGCGCAGCAGCGCGGGGCAAGCTTCCGCAGCGACCTGACCGCCACCTTCAACGTGGACGGCCGCGAGCTGGCGCAGACCACCGTGCAGTATTTTGATGAGGAGCTTGGCTTCCGTAAGTAAGGAGAGAAAATGGACGAAGCGTTTTACATCGGCAGCCACCCTGCCAGCGCGTTTGGCGCGCAGCTGCTGGCCAGCTATACGGTGGGCGGCAGCACGCTGACCCGGAGTTATGCAGTCAGCCGCACCGGCAGCCATATCACCCCCTGCGCTACCCAGTACGGCCTGCGCAGCATCACCCTGCCGGTTGACATCTACGGCGACACCCCAGAGGACGCTGCGGCGAAGCACAGTGCCCTGACCGCCGCCCTGCTGGAAAGTCCGGTGGAGCTGTATCTGCCGGACGGCGGCATCTACACCGCCCTGCTGGAGGATCCCGGTAAGCGCACCGTATGGGACGATGCGGGCTGTTGCCTGTCCTGTACATACACGCTGTCCGGCTACAAGCACGGCCCGCTGGAGACCGTGATCACGCGAGCAGGACAGGACGATCAGCTTCTCTTTTTTGCGGCGGGCAACGCCCCGCAGATGGAGTGCCGCATCCTGACAGAGGCCTCCGGCCCCGGTGTACCGGATGTGCCGGGACAGCCGTCGGAAGAGCCGTCCGCATTTGACGCTGTGGTGCGCTACCCGGACGGCGGAAGCTGCACCATACACGGCGTAAAAAGCGGCGATGTACTCCTTGTGGACGGCATTGAGAAACAGGTGCTTGTCAACGGGCAGAACGCCTTCCGCAGCGTGACCGCCATCTCCGGCTGGCCTGTCGTTACCCCGGGCGAAAACCTCATAGCGTTCCATGCGCTTGACATGACGGACACTGAATACACCATCGAGTATTACCCCATTTTTGTGTAAAGGAGAATATCACGCAATGCTTGCAATCCTTGCAAAGGACGGGCAGCAGACCCCGCTGGACTGCAATGACTACTGCATCGTCCATAACTGGAACGGCTGGGAGGATACCGTAAAATTCAACATGCCCCGGGGACATGCCCAGATGCGCCTACTGACCGAGCGCACCCGCCTTGTGGAAAAGACCGAAGGGCAGCTGTACGCCGTTACCAGCATCAACACCGGCAGAAACTCAACCGCCTATGAGGCAAAGCTGGATCTGGACAGCCTGTGCACCGGGCTGCTGAAAAACTGGAACAACTACGTCAAGATCTTCTTTTTCAGCAAGGGACCGCAGTCTATGGCCGATACGGTGCGGCGCGCCCTTGCGGACGCAAAAATCTCCGGCTGGGAACTCACTGCCCCGAATGCCGACACTGAAAAGCTTGCGATTGACAGCTTTTACGGCACCGCGCTTGATCTGGTGCAAAAGGCTGTGGACGTGTGGAAGAAATACCCCGTGCGCTTTCTCGTGACAGAAACCGGCACCCGGCAGCTGCGCATCCTTGACCCCGGCTCCCGCGCTTTGTGCGGAGCATACTTCACGGACGAGCTTAACTTGCTGGAGCAGCCCTGCTTCAAGGGCAAGGCCGACCCCGGCGACAGCTACTACACCGCCCTATATCTTGCTGGCAATGGGTGCAGCGTGGAGGTGGAGAACCACGACTACGACCCACGGGTGATCCGGCATTACGAAAGCGACAACTCCATCTCGGATAAAAATGCCCTGACCATCAAGGCGAACGCCATGGTCAAGGCTGCGGCAGCGCCCCGGCGCTCCTACAGCTGCAAGGTGGCAGACCTTGCCCGGCTGCGGCCGGAACGCTACCAGCATCTGGCTTTTGGCCTGTACGACAAGGTGGTGCTCATGGACCGCGACCGGGGCACGAACAGCACAGTGCAGATCGCGCAGTACACGGTGTTCCCCTACTGCCCGGAAAGCAACACCGTGCAGCTGAACAGTGTGGCGGGCACGATCTCCGCAACCAGCAAAAGCTACTCCGGCGATGTTGTACAGTACACAGACCCAGACCAAGAAACGCAGGAGGATGAAAATGCAGATTCTTAAAATGGACTTTCAGTCTCAGAGCACCCCGCCGGTCGTCCCTGTCATGCAGTCCGATGCACAGAGCAGGTTCATCGGCATCGCGCTCTACGATGGCGGCGCTCCCTATGCCGCCCCGGAAAACGCAGCGTACACCGTGCAGTATCACGGCCCCGGCCCCAATAATATGGGCTGGTATGACACCATCAGCACCGGAAACAATACACACCCCGCAGTCACCGTGGATGCCTCCAACAAGCACATCGTCACGCTGGAACTGGCCGAGCAAGCGTTGCGGGTCAATGGAAACGTCTTTATCAACCTTTGCGTGGTCACCAGCACCGGTTACATGCTGCACACCTTTCCTATCCTCTGCCGCGTCACCGGTGCGGCCTACATTGACCCTGTGGCAGTGCGGAGCTTCTTCTATGTTACCGGCATCACAAACGATCAGTGGCTTGCCTACGTCACCGCCTGCCAGGACGCCCAGAACCGGGCAGAGGCCGCCGCCGCAACGTTTCAAACCGACCCCACCCTCTCCCTCCCCGGTAAGGCGGCGGATGCAAAAGCGACTGGAGATGCGATTGGTCAGCTAAAGGAAGATATAGCTGACGCCGAAAAAAGAATCACCTCAAAAATGACGTTGATTGAGCCAATAAACCTATGGGGAATGAATAATATAACAGATGGCTATGTGGATCTAAATGGAAATACGCACGAATTAACTGAATTGTGCTATATGCCTTTGGATGTATATTCAGGTGATATTTTAAGACTTCTTAACTGGACAGAATCACAAAATAAATACAATACCTATTCGATGCGTTTTATTACGACATATGATGTAGATGGAAAAGCTGTTGCAAGCAGTGGTTCAGAGAATGCAAATAATTTTGTCATCCCTGATGGCATTACAAAGGTCATTATCACAATAAGTAAAAAGATTGTTTATCCTTGTCTGATGATAAATCCCGTTTCAAATCCAAAAGAACCAATTGAATTTTTTATACCTTATTATGTTGCCGATGATGGCTTTATTGATAAAGATACAATTATTGAAAAAGCAATTGATAAAATAATGGACAAAGTTAATAATTCTTTTATCAAGTTATCACCTAGTTGCATTCTTGAAAATGGACTTTTATGGAATACAGACAGTGACAGAATGGTGGTTACATTCACTCTTGGAAGTACATCAGATGCTTTATTTGTTTGTGCGAATGCAAGCGGAATCGGAAGATTATATTATGTAAATTACAAAACAGGTAAAATTGGAACTGTCAAAAGTGATGATATAACAGTTATTCCGACAGCATGGGGATATTTTGAAGATATTACAATACCAGCAGTAATAGGAAGAATGTACGCATTAACTATTGAAAAAAAGAATGGAACGACATTTACGATGATATTAAAAGATTTGTCATCACTTGAAACTCAAAAATTTACTAATACAAATGACCAAGGAAGTGGCAATGGCGTTAGAACTGTGATAACAAGCGGAAGTCCGATAATTAATAACTTTATAACATTTTCAACACAAAATGCGAATCCATATATTATGTTTATTGGAGATAGTTTCATTGAAGGTAATCAGCTTACTACAAAAAACAAAGATAGCAGATATTGTGCGTTAGTAAGAGATACTATTGCAGTAAATGGACATGATACATTTATTTATGGATTAGCTGGCAGAAACAGTACAGATATATCAACAGCATACTACGAACAAGTGAAAGGTATTTGCAGACCAAAATATGCGTTTCTCGAAATTGGTACGAATGATAGGAATTATGACACATGGTTAAGTAACATGACAGCTTTAATCAGAGATTTAAAGAATAACGGAATCATTCCTATTCTTTGCACGTTAACACCTATTATAGGCAATCCTGAATCTTATAATGATAACGTAATGCCTAATGTCAACGAATGGATTAAGAAAAGCGGATATAAATATGTCGATTTCAATGCAGTACTTACATCAGATGGAGTTACACAAATTTCTAGTTATTTCTTATCCGATGGGTGTCATCCTAACATTGATGGCAATGCCGTTATGTTTGAAAAAATAAAGGTTGATGTGCCTGAACTGTTTAGTTAACTAAATGAGGCTTTAGCCAACCAACCCCCACAAAATAGAAAGGACTGATATTATGCTCCCTATCATGGACGTTTCCCGCTGGCAGGGCAGCATCGACTGGGACAAGGTCAAGGCAAGCGGCCTTGTCTCCGGTGTGATGCTGCGGGCGCTGGGCAACAGCCCCAAAGACAAGCCCAGCAAGCCGTACATTGACCCTACCTTTGAGCGCAACTGTGCCGAGTGCAAGCGGCTGGGTATCCCCTGCGGCGTGTACTACTACTGCAAGGCTGTCAACACGGCAGAAGCAGATACAGAACTTGCCCTGCTGCGCAAGGTGCTGACCGGCAAGACGCTGCAGCTGCCGGTGGCGGTTGACATTGAGGACGCCTATGTGCAAGCGCCGCTGAACAAGCAGACCCTGACGGACATTGCCGCCCACGCGCTTGGCACGGTAGAGCGTTGGGGCTTCTACGCCATGCTGTACACCGGGCTGTATTTCGCCCGCGACAACCTGTACATGACCGGCGCAGCGCTCAAGCCCTACGATGTTTGGCTGGCAAGATACCCCAGTGACAAGAGCAAGAGCAAGACCAAGCCGGAGGACAAGCCCAAAACGGATTTTGCCTTTGGCTTGTGGCAGTACACCAGCACCGCCAGCGTGCCGGGCGTGAGCGGCAACGTGGACTTGAGCCACGCCTACAAGGACTACACCAAAATTATTGCAAAGAAGGGCTTGACCCGTCTCCGGGAGGTATAAATGGAAATACTTTCCGAGTTTGAGGCATGGTGGGCTCCCGTCGTCATCGTCTTTGGCGTTCTGGCGTCGTTGGACAAGGCTTTTGACCTCTACAAAAAGTACAAGGGTCTTGCGCAGGCACCGGACAAAAAGCAGGACGACGAAATCTTAAAGTTGCGTAAAGAAGTTGACATGCTCAAAGATGGTTTTCTTCGCGTGCAGGATGCGCTTGCCCGCGATCTGCAGCGCTTTGAAAAAATCGACGAGTTAAGCCGTCTAAATCTTCAGGGTACATACGCTTTGCTTAAAGGGCAGCTTACCGGTGACAACGTGCCCGCCATGCAAAAAAGCATGGATGAAATTGAAGGATATCTTATGAAAGGAGCAACCAATCATGGAAGCAATGGTAACTAACATCGTGAGCGTTATCCCCGCATGGGCTGCGCTAGCCCTTATGCTGGGCGGCTTTATCTTCTACGCCCTGGGCTGCATCCGTCTTGGCTACGGCGCAGCGGTCAAGACGCTGGTGCTCAACCTCATTGACCAAGCAGAGCGGGAGATTCTGGGCACTAAGCGCGGCGAAGAGCGTAAGGTGTGGTGCGTCAAGATGCTGCGCAAGGCATTGGACAACAGCAAGTGGGGCGGGCTGGTCTCGTGGGCAATTACGGAAGAGACCATGAGCAAGGTGATTCAGTTTTTCTTTGATCGCGCACGAGCGGCACTGCAAAAGCAGTAAGGAGGATATCATGGCAAGCACTACATACGAGCATTTTGTTGACGCCAACAAAATGTACGCCGCACAAGAGCAATTTCGTGACATCACGAAAATGGGCTACGATTTTGTTAAGGCCAACAAAATCGGGTGCTTAAAGCCCGTTTTTGCAAAAAAATCTATCATTTTTGCTCTTAATATCGCTTTTGGCGTGTCTAAGCGCAACGCGGGGCAGCTGCCGCAGCCCTTCTGGCTCGGCGTTGCTCATGGCGGCGGCTCGCGTAGTCTTTCCGCCAGCGTTGCAAGGGCTTGATGCAGAACAGATAAAAGCTGTGATAAAACGTGCGCCGCTTGGGAGGTATGACCGGAAAATCGCCCGGTTGCGGTACGTTGACCAGCTATGTCAAGTTGATATTGCAGCGCGTGTGCCGTATTGTCGCACATCAATTGGCAATAGGCTAAAAATCATTGATAAAATGCTGGATATTTAAAAATCCCCTGCTTTGCCAAAGCCCTGCGTGCCACGCGGGGTACTTTATAGGCAAAGTGGGGGATTTTTTTGTTTTACAGCAGCTTATAGTGCTCTGCCAGCAAAAAGCGGACATATGCGGGGCACTCCCTGATGCCGCCATACCAGTTCTGCACTGTGCGCCGCGGGATGCCTGCACCCTTCGCAAAGGCGGTCTGGGAAAGACCGGCAAGCAAGATCAGTTCCTTCATGGACAGGTGCGCCAACTCCCAGATGCGGGACAGCCTTGCCTTTTCGGCGTCCAGATCGACGCACCCGGCGGCATCGTCCGGTACGCTGAGGGTGACATTGCTCAAAAAAAATTCTTTTACAGCACCGGCCTCACTTGCCATAGAAAAAAGTTCACCAACGGTATACATAAAACCTCCTAGATTTTTCACCCACGCTGTGGTACACTATGGATATCTCAATGTGAGGTTTCTTTCACAAACTCCCCAGCCGATGCGCGAACATCGACCGGGGAGTTTTCTTTACTCCATATCTTCCAGAGCTTCAAGATACTTCGGGTAAAGGTCTTCCACGACGGCCTGTCTTTCAACGTCGTCCAGATCGCCGTTCATGAACGCCTCGCCCTCTTCATCGGAGAGTTCGATACTGGTAGTGACCATCAGGTCGCGAGCATCCAGATGAGAGGTCTTGACGTCGCCATCATCGGTGATGTGCGCGTAGATCATCCAAACGCCGTTATCGTACTCAATTTCAGTACCGGTGGCCATAACCTTGGTTGCGAACTCGTCAGCAGTGAGCTTTTTCATAATTGTTACCTCCATGTGTCTGTGTTGTGTCTTTCACTGTCTTTTTTAAAATTTTATACGCATCGCGTGCAAAAAGTTCAAGCGCCCACACAGCCCTGTTCCGTGTGGGCGCTTGAACTTTTTGTCCCTCGTTGTGCGTTCGTTGTCTTTTGTTTTCAGCTGATGCAGTACACTGGATGCACAAGGAGGGATGCACATGTTCAAGTATGATCCTTATACAGGAGATCCTATTCCACAGAGACCGGCTGGATTTGGCTGGGGATGGGATTCACCGGAAGCATATCAACGACCTGTCAGGCAGGAGCAAAAAGAAGCGCACACGCCGTGGACGATGGTGCCTTGTCCGGCAGATGTAGACAAGGTAAGCGTGCAGCCGGGCGAAACGAAGTGGATCATGGTGCAGTCCGACCAGATTTTTGCCGTCAAGACAGCCAACGCGATGGGATATGCACCGGCGGAATACTACCGCTTTGAGCAGATAGACCCGGCGGTATTGACCGCGCCTGCATCTTTAGAAGCTGCCCAGCAGCTCACGCGAGAAGATGTTGAAAAGATCGTGGAAACGAAAGCAGCCGAAATGCTTTCACAGTATGAAACGATTTTCACGCGGCAGGCACCCGCGCAGACTGCCGTAAAGGCCAAGAAGGAGGCAACACATGAGTAATCCTTTAGCAAGTCGATTAGGCGCACAGCAAGCCCAACAGACGGCACAGGGAAACGGCCTGATGGCAAGGCTTCCCTGCGCGATAAGGCAGGCATCAAAAATGATGTCGGTCATCAAGGCGGCGCAGAATCCACAGGCTGCGCTCATGGACTACTGCAAGAAATCTGGTGCTTTCAATGGATACACAGGTTCACAGGATCCAGAAAGCATGACCCGGTGGCTGTGCGAAAAGAACGGAATACCGGTGGATGATATCCTCAATATGGTTCAAGGCTCCGGTGCACAGGGGCTTGGCAATACACTCACAAGATTTTTGAAAGGTGGCTAAACTATGGCTATGGATGATTCTATGAGCTTCGGCGGCGGTGGCATCTGGATCTTCGGTCTGCTTGTCCTTCTGGCTCTTCTGTTCGGCGGTAATGGAAACGGCCTGTTCGGTGGCAATCGCGGCCCCATGTTCCCGCCCAACGTTGCAACCTCTGGTGATGTTCAGCGTGCGACCGATTTCGCAGCACTGGAACGTCAGAACAACGAAAGCGTTGCTGCTACCCGGCAGGGCGTTTATGATGTTGCTGCAGCCGTAAAGGATGGAAACTACAACATTCTGGGCGAACTGCGCGACCTCGAAAGCGCTTCCAACGCTGGTTTTGCACAGCAGCAGGTTTGCTGCTGCGAGACCAACCGCAATATTGATTCTGTCCGCTACGACATGAGCAATTTTGCGGCTGCGATCAAAGAGAACCAGACCGCAGGCATTCAGAAGGTGCTGGATCAGCTGGCAACCAACCGATACAGCGATCTGGAGCGGGCATACAACCAGCAGGCTATACAGCTGGCCGTTTGCGGCATCCCCAAATCCTCCCCCTATGGCTATCAGCTCTCCCCCGCATGGGGTCCTGCTCCCGGCTATGGACCCGGCCCATTCTGGGGCAATGCAGCCTGATATGCCCTAAGATTCCGCTATAACAGCGCAGCCCCCACGGCAAACGCTGTGGGGGCTTTTTTTTACAAAAGAAAGGAGTAAAACACCATGATGAACTGCATGAAAAACCCGCACTATAAGAGCGCCGTCGAGACGTACAACACAGCAACCCAGACCCTCACAACTACCCCTGCCCCGCTTGGGCTGACCGGCACGGTTCTCACAAACACCGGCGTCTCTCTTTCCCCAGAGCAAGCGGCAATAAAAATCAATAACAGCGGTCTGTATCAGGCATCTGCAAACATCCAGGCGCTTGCAAGTGCCGCAGGAAACATCACAATTGCCCTGTACCTTGATGGTGTCCTACTGCCCGAAACGCAGCGTACTGTGACCGCAGCCGCAAACGATACAGTCTCTGTGACCACAAACATGCTCCGGAGCGTACCGTGCAGCTGCAACACCCACACATTACAGCTCTATGGGTGGGTCGTGGGTGCCGCTGCCGCAGAAGTGACCTTCGCGCAGCTTGCAGTAGTCAAAGAAGCAGGGAGGGCATAAAGCCATGATGGACGAAAAAAAACTGTCCGGATTCAAAAAAACGCTGATACAGGCCGCAAAACAGATGGCAGAAGAGTACAGCGACGCAATGAACTACGCGGATTTTGCGGTCGAGTACAGATCTGTGTGCCCTTCTGCAGCAGCGGAATGGTACAAGCTTTCCGGTGATGAAATCGAGCACGCCGAAATCAACTCCCGCATCGGACAGAAGGTGCTTTCCATTGTCGAAACAGAAGATGCTGCAGCAGCGGCAGACCTTCGCAGCATGTGGGCGATGGCTGAAGAGCTTGTTTCCGGTCTGCACGAATCTGTCATAAAACAGCGAGCGGCCTATGTAAAGCAATAACAAAAAGAAAATGTGCTTTTTTACATATCAACCAGATGCAGGGGAAGATCAAGTAAGAGTACATAGCAGCAGCACCGGGGAGCCTGACGGTTCCTCGGTGCTGTTTTTGCGTTTATGAAGCTGTTTTTCAGCGGTGTGTTACCAAAAATGTTACCATGATAAAGAAAAGAACGTCAATTCTCAATGAAATGACGTTCTTTTTGCGTGGTGGAGGCGATGGGAGTCGAACCCATGTCCGAAAAGAGCTCAGTGTAGGTGTCTCCGGGTGCAGGCGATCTACAACATTCCCGCCGCGCCACGCCGATCGTCAGGCTAGCGCTTTGGTAGCTTCATGAGTTCCTGCCGGTCCGCAAAGCTTAGGTCCGTTCAGGTGCTGTGTCTAAAGGACGCCCCGGCCCCACACGACACAAGAGTGGGCGGAACGCGCAGCACTCAGGCTGCGAGCAACTGATAATTATTGTTGTCAGTTAATTTTTTTGGAGGAGTTATAGAGCAGTTCCCCCACTGCTACCCGCTGCCCAGACCTCGCTCCCCCCGTCGAAACCTTTACGCCCCCTTATAAAGCACATCTTGCGATGTGCGGAAAGCTTGGTTTTCTGCGGTGAGCCGCAGTCTGCAATTTGGAATGCTCAATAATACTTGCCGTTGGACTTCACAGCCCGGTCAATGGAGCGCTTTGCATCGCGCTGGGCGGCATCGGCACGCTTGTCGTACAGCTTTTTGCCCTTGCACAAGCCCACTTCCATTTTTACGCGGCCATGCTTGAAGTAAAGCGAGAGCGGTACCAGCGTATAGCCCTGCAGCTTGCACTGCTGGTGCAGACGCCGGATCTCACTTTTGTGCGCCAGAAGCCGCCGGACGCGCATGGGATCCTGATTGAACAGGTTGCCGTGGTCGTAGGGGCTGATGTGCATCCCCTTTACCAGCAGCTCGCCGTTTTCAATATCCACCCAGCTGTCCTTCAAGTTGACCCCGCCGGCCCGCAGGCTTTTCACCTCGGTGCCCTTGAGTTCCACACCGGTCTCCAGCGCTTCCAGAACAAAATACTCGTGGCGCGCTTCGCGGTTGGTGGCGATGGTCTTGGTCGCCGGGCGCTCCTTTGTGGGTGCCATGCTGCGCGCCTCCTTTCTCCGTTCCGTTTGTTGTTTCAGTATACCATTTTTTCAGGGTAATGCAAGGGCTGTTTCTGACAGAATTGTAAATTTTTTACGAGTTTACAGCTCTCCGCGGCCGGAAAGCGCCCGGTACAGGGTGGTCTCGTCCGCATATTCCAGGCTGGCGCCCACCGGCAGACCGGAAGCAAGCCGGGTGACCCGGATGCCCAGCGGCTTGATGAGCTTTGCCAGATACATGGCGGTGGCTTCGCCCTCCACGGTGGGGTTCATGGCCATGATGACCTCCTTCACCGTGTCGTCCTTCAGCCGCGCCAACAGCTCCTTGACGGTCAGCTGCTCTGCGCCCACACCGGCAAGCGGATCCAGCAGGCCGTGCAGCACATGGTACAGGCCGTTATACTCCCGGGTGCGCTCAAAAGCCTGCACGTCCCGGGGCTTTTCCACCACGCAGATCACCGAGGTGTCCCGCTTGGCGCTAGCACACACCGGGCACAGGTCAGCGTCCGTGTAGTTCTGGCAGATGCGGCACCGGTGCAGCCGGGTGTGTGCGCCGCGGATGGCATCGGCCAGCGCCGCAGCGTCCTTATCCGACATACTCAGCACCTGATAGGCCATGCGGGTAGCACCTTTGCGGCCCACGCCCTGAAACTTGCCGAACTCCTCGATCAGCTTTTCCAGCGGTGCGGCAGTGTAGTCCATGGTATCTCCCCTTCCCGGCTCAGAGACCCGGAATGTTCAGGCCGCCGGTCAGCTTGCCCATCTCGGCTTCGGCGGTCTCGTCCACCTGCTTCACGGTGGCGTTGATGGCAGCAGCTACCATGTCCTCCAGCATCTCGATATCGTCCGGGTCCACGGCCTCGGGCTTGATGGTGATGGACAGCACCTCGTGCTTGCCGTTCATCTTCACGGTCACCATCTCACCGGCGGCACTGCCGGTGTACTCGGCGACTTCCAGCTCGGCCTGCTTGCTCTTCATGTCCTCCTGCATCTTCTGAGCCTGACGCATCAGGGCGTTCATATCGGGGCGGCCGTAGCCTGCGGGCATTCTTGCTTTCATAATGGTATTCTCCTTTATTATAGACAATTTTTATCGCTTTTTGCGGGCGGTATCCTCAATGCTGACCTCTAGCCCCAGCTTTTCCAGCGCCAGAAGGGACTGCTCCGCGTTGGAAGCGGTCTTTCCGGCTGTTTTTGGCTCGTAGGGACCGATGGGCACCGGCACACCGGATACCTCGGCGATCAGCTTTTTGATCAGTTTCTGGCTATCCTTGTTCACCCGGATAAAATCCCGGAAGGTCTTGCCGCCGTCGATCAGAACGCGGGTGCCGTCAAAGTAAGCTTTGGACTTGCGCAGATACATATACAGCATGGGGTCGATGCCTTCCAGCTTCTGCATGATCTGTCCCCAGTACGGGAAGGGGTTCGTGCCCTGCTGCGCCACGCTGCGGGGCTTGGTCAGCACCGGGTCGGCGGGGTGCTCCTGCGCTGGGGCAGGCGGTTCCTCCGCTGCCGAAGCAGGCTGCGCGGGCTCTGCAGGGGCGGGCTGCTCCGGCTGGCTGACCGGCTCCGGCTCCTCCGGCGGCGGTGCCTGCGGGGCAGGCTCGTCCCACGGCAGGGCGGCATCGCTCTGTTGTACCGGCGGTTCCTCTGGCATAGGCGGCAACTCGTCCGCAGGGGCGGGCGGGGCTTCCTGTACGGCAGGGGCAGGCTCTGCTTCTGCTGCCGGGGTCTGGGGTGCGGCTGCTGCGGGGGCAGACTGCACCGGGGCGCTGGCAAAGGGCTGCACCGCTGCCGCAAAGGGGCGGGGTGCTTCCGGCTGTGCCACGCGGGCGGGGGCTGCCTGTACCGTTACCGCCTGCATCTGCTGGGGCGGCTCGGACAGGCTGAAGAGTGCCAGTTCCAGCTCAATGCGCTGGTCGCTGCCGCGGGTCATGTGCTCCAGCGCCGTGCCTAAAGTGCGGATGGCGCGGATGGCCTCCCGCTGGCCCATCTCCGGGCCTTTTTGCAGGTATAGCGCTTCTTCCTCCGGTGATACACCGGACAGCAGCGCCTGCCCGCCGGGCAGTGCCGCCAGCATCAGGGCGCGGTAATGGGCGATCAGTTCCTCGGTCAGGCGCTTCACATCCACCGACTGCTGCCGCAGCTGCGCCAGCTGTGCCAACGCGGCGGCGGCGTCCTGCGCTTCCAGAGCGTCAGAAATGTGGAACAGGTAGCTGCGGTCGGTCACGCCCGCCATGCGGCGCACCACGTCCGCGTCGATCTTTGCAGTGACACCGGCGCAGGTATCCAGAATGGACAGCGCATCGCGCAGCGCACCATCGGCCAGACGGGCGATCAACTCCGCGCCGTCGGAGGTCAGCTCCAGCTTTTCCTCCCCGGCGATATACTCCACCCGCCGTGCGATATCCTCCGGCCCGATGCGGGTAAAATCGTACCGCTGGCAGCGGGAGAGGATGGTGGCGGGCACTTTCTGGATCTCGGTGGTCGCCAGAATGAAGATGACGTGCGCGGGAGGTTCTTCCAGCGTTTTCAGCAGCGCATTGAAGGCCGCTGTGGACAGCATGTGCACCTCGTCGATGATATACACCTTATACTGGCAGGCGCTGGGGGTGTAGGCGGTCTCGTCCCGCAGATCGCGGATATCGTCCACGCCGTTGTTGGAGGCCGCGTCCATCTCCACCACGTCCAGCAGGCTGCCGTTGTCGATGCCCTTGCAGATCTCGCATTTCCCGCAGGGATCGCCACCCTCCGGGTGCAGGCAGTTGACCGCCTTGGCAAAAATTTTGGCGCAGGTGGTCTTGCCGGTGCCGCGCACGCCGGTAAACAGATACGCATGGCCTACGCGCCCTGCAGTGATCTGGTTTTTCAGGGCAGTCACGATAGCTCGCTGGCCCACCACATCCTCAAACCGCTGGGGTCTCCATTTGCGGTAAAGCGCACGATACATGGTGATCTCTCCCCTTTCCCGGCCTTTGCGGCAAAAATAAAAGGACAGCGCTCGACGGGGTTTTGTCCCCGCCTTGCGTAACTCGGCATACGGATGCAGGCTTACTGAAACGCACGAACGCACTGCTTAAGGCTGCTTGGTTCCCCACCTGACCTGGTTCACAGCGAGCCCATCGTACAGGACCCGCATCCGTATGCCGAACCACGCAGCAGGCGCTGTCCGACACATCCTTGTGGATGCTAAGATATTGTACCATAAACCCCGCTGGATTGCAAGAGGGGGCAAACAAAAAGGAGAAGCCCGAAGGCTTCTCCTCGTTTGTGCTAAAACTGTTTAGGACTGGCAAGCGGTGATCAGGCTCATCTTGTACACCTCGTCTGCGTTGCAGCCGCGGGACAGATCGTTGATGGGAGCGTTCAGACCCTGCAGGATGGGGCCGTAGGCAGCATAGCCGCCCAGACGCTGTGCGATCTTATAGCCGATGTTGCCGGCCTCGATGCAGGGGAAGATGAAGGTGTTGGCCTGACCAGCAACCTTGCTGCCCTTGCACTTGACCTGTGCCACTTCGGGAGCAACGGCTGCGTCAAACTGCAGCTCGCCGTCCACAGCCAGCTCGGGGTCCATCTCCTGTGCCTTGATGGTGGCGTCATGGCTCAGTGCCACGGTGCCGCCCTTGCCGGAGCCCTTGGTGGAGAAGCTCAGCACAGCCACCTTCGGGTCGATGCCGAACAGCTTTGCGGTGCGGGCAGTCTCCACAGCCACCTCTGCCAGCTTGGAAGCGGCAGAGACCTTGACCTCGCCGGTAGCCTTATCGACGGTATCGGTGTAATCAATGTTGACAGCGCAGTCGCCCATGGCAATGCGCTTCAGGCCCTCTTCGCCGCAGTCGCGGTCCAGAATAAAGCAGGAGCTCACCAGATGTGCGCCCTTCTTGGTCTTGACCAGCTGCAGTGCGGGACGGATGGTGTCGGCGGTGGAGTAGGTAGCGCCGCCCAGCAGGCAGTCTGCCTTGCCCATCTTCACCAGCATGGTGCCGAAGTAGTTGGACTTCTTCAGCAGAGCTGCGCACTCCTCTGCGGACTGCTTGCCCTTGCGCAGCTCCACCATGGTGCTGACCATCTCATCGAAACCGGCGTAGTTCTCCGGGTCGATGATCTCGGCAGCGGAAATATCAAAGTTACCGGCGGCGGCAGCAGCCTTGCACTCTGCCTCGTTGCCCACCATAACGACCTTCAGCACGCCCTCGGCCAGCAGCTTGCTTGCGGCCTCCAGAATGCGGGGGTCATTGCCCTCGGTGAACACGATCGTCTTGGGATTTGCCTTCAGCTGTGCTACCAGCGGTGCAAACATATCAGCCATTGTGATTACCTCCGAAATTGCTTTCCAAAATTTGCCTCCCGTGTCTGTTGGACACAAGGATGCCTTTCTTCTTTATTCTAGCACAGACGGCAAAAAGTTCAAGACAAAATTGTGTTTTTGTGCTATATTTTAGGGGAGAAAGCCTTGTTTTATTTGTGAATAAAATATCATACTGTTTTTAAAGGAGATGTTCTCCATGGATATGGATACTTTAAAGGCTGAATGCCTTGCCTGCACCCGGTGTGAGCTGTGTGCCACCCGGACGAACGTGGTGTTCGGGCAGGGCGTGCCGGACGCCGAGGTGCTGTTTGTGGGCGAGGGCCCCGGCCAGAGCGAGGACGAGCAGGGTCTGCCCTTTGTGGGGCGCAGCGGCCAGCTGCTGGACAAATACCTGTTTGCCATCGACCTTGACCGCGCAAAGAACTGCTATATCGCCAACATCGTCAAGTGCCGCCCGCCTCAGAACCGTGACCCCCTGCCCGCCGAGAGCGAAGCCTGTATGCCGTGGCTGCGGGAGCAGTTCCGGCTGATCCAGCCTAAGATCGTGGTCTGCCTTGGGCGCGTTGCCGCTCAGCGTATGATCCGGCAGGATTTTTCCGTCACCCGGGAGCATGGGCAGATCATAAACAAGGGCGGTATCCTGTTCATGGGCACCTTCCACCCCGCCGCCCTGCTGCGCCAGCCCCAGAACAAGCCCGAAGCCTTTGCGGATTTTACCGTGCTGCGGGACACCATTGCCGCCGTGTGCGAGCATACCTATAATAGGTAAGGACAGGAACCAACCGCGCCGCTTTTGCATACTGTAAAGCAAAAGCGAGGTGTTTTTGTATGGAGAGTTCCGTGCATCCTTCTGTGGATTTCTTTTTGGGCGCTACAACGCCCGCCGGGTTCAAGGGCTACTTTGCGCCGCTGCGCCGGGAGCCCGGGATGCAGCTGGTGCTGCTCAAAAGCGGCCCGGGCTGCGGCAAGTCTACCCTGATGAAGCGGCTGGCGCGCGCCGCACAGGATAAAGGCGAACCCATCCAGCGCATCCACTGCGCCAGTGACCCCGACAGTCTGGACGGGGTGGTGTTCCTGCGGCAGAAACGCGCCATCATCGACGCCACCGCGCCCCATGTGGTGGAACCGGAAGCCCCCGGCGCAGACGAGCGGGTGCTGAGCTTGTACCACACCATCGACGCCGATGCCCTGCACCCTCACAAAGACGAGGTGACCGCCCTGTTTGCCCGCAACCAGCTGCTGCGCAGCCGGGCGGCGCGGTATGTAGCCTCGGCGGGCAGCCTGCTGCTGGACAGCCGCCGCGCCGAAGCGTGCAGCGCCAACTTTGAAAAAGTGCGCCGCTACGTCAAGCGGCTGTGCACCCGCCTGTTGCCCCGCACCGAGGAGATGGGCTCCGAAGAGCTGCGGCTGCTCTCGGCCATCACGCCCAAGGGTGAGGTGTTCTATCAGGGCACGGTACAGGCGCTGGCAGACCGGTGCATCCTTTTCCGGGACGACTACGGGGCCGTGTCCCGCCTGCTGCTGGAACTCATCCGCGCCGAAGCGCTGGCGCGGGGCTACCACATCATCACCTGTCCCTGCGCCATGCACCCGGAGGACAAGATTGACCACATTATCATCCCCTCCCTGCGGCTGGCGTTCCTGACCGATAATCGCTGGCATCCGGTGCGGCTGTCCGCCGCGCAGACCGTGCGGTGCAGCCGTTTTGTGGACAGGGAGAACCTTTCCGCCTGCCGGGCACGGCTGCGCTTCAACGAACGCGCCGCCGCTGAGCTGCTGGAACAGGCCTGTGCCCTGATGGCGCAGGCAAAGAGCTGCCACGATGAATTGGAGACCTACTACCGCACTGCCGTGGACTTTGCACAGGTGGATACCGCAGCCGCCCAGTGCATGGAACTGTTCGGGGTAGGATAACGCAAACTACAACGGAGGTGAAACGCCTTGGCAAGCATCCATCTGCCCATCCGGCAGCTGGTGGAGTTTTTGCTGCGCACCGGCAGCATTGACAGCCGCTTTACCGGCTTTGACCGCGCCAACGAGGGCGCACGCATCCACCGCAAGCTGCAAAAGGCCGCCGGGGAGGGCTATCAGGCCGAGGTGTTCCTCAGCGCCGAGCGGGAAGCCTGCGGCATCGCCTTTACGCTGGAAGGCCGGGCAGACGGCATTTTCACCGACGAAAACGGCACCATGACCATCGACGAGATCAAGACCACCACTGTCCCTTATGAGGAGATCACCGAGGAGCTGAACCCCTGCCACTGGGCGCAGGGCATGGTATATGCCGCCATTTACAGCAGCCGACAGGGACTGGAAGCGCTGGCGGTGCGGCTGACCTATTACCAAGTTGATACCGACCAGATTCTGCGCTTTACCCGGCAGTTCACCCGGCAGCAGCTGGAGCAATTTTTGCAGCAGCTTTTAACGCAGTACGCCCCGTGGGCGCAGCGGCAGCTGGACTGGGACACCCGGCGCAGCCAGAGCCTTGCGGCGCTGCAATTTCCCTTTGCGGAGTACCGCCCCGGGCAGCGGGCGCTGGCGGGCGAAGTGTACCGCGCCTGCCGCGCCGGGAAAAGCGCCGACCGCAAGGGCGGCACCCGCGTTTTTTGCCAGGCGCCTACCGGTATCGGCAAAACCATGAGTGCCCTCTTCCCTGCCCTGAAAGCCATGAGCGAGGGCTGCGGCGCAAAGCTGTTCTACCTGACCGCCCGCAACACCACCCAAGCCGCCGCCGAGGACGCGGTGGCGCGGCTGCGTGCCGCACAGCCCGGTCTTGCCCTGCGCAGCGTGACCCTGACCGCCAAGGAAAAGGCCTGTCTGCACCCGGACGCCGAAGGGCACCCCGCCTGCCTGCCGGAGGTGTGTCCCTTTGCCAGCGGCTACTACGACCGCCGCAAGGACGCGCTGGCGGCTCTGCTGGACGGCAGCGGCAGTTTCAGCCGCGCCGTGCTGGCAGACACCGCCCGGCAGTTCTCGGTATGTCCCTTTGAGCTGGGGCTTGATTTGAGCGAGTGGTGCGATGTGGTCATCGGAGACTACAACTATCTGTTTGACCCTGTAGTGCACCTCAAGCGCTTTTTCGATGCCGCCGGGGACTGGCTGTTCCTCATTGACGAGGCGCACAACCTGCCGGACAGAGCCCGCGCCATGTACTCGGCGCAGTTTGCCAAAAGCAGCCTGACCGAAGCGAAGCGGGCGCTGGGCAAGGGCAAAAGCAGCCTGAAAACCGCGCTGACCAAGGCGGATAAAGTCTTTCTGGCGGCGCGCAAGGCCTGCGCACAGGCTGCGCCCCGTATAGGCGCAGAACTTGCCGGGGAAACCGAGCCTGCACAGGTGAGCCTTTTGCCCGCCGAAGCCGCCCCGGATTTTGCCCTGCCGCAGCCGCTGTACGCCCGGGACGGCACCGTGTTTTTGCAGCAGCTGCCCGCCGCTTTGCCCGCTGCCCTGCGGGCGGTGCACACCCCTTTGCAGGATTGGCTGGAACAGAACCCCGAGGACCCCGCCCACGCGCAGCTGCTGGAGTTATACTTTGCCTTGCAGGACATCGCCCGCGCGGCTGACCGGTACGACAGCCATTTTGTCACCCAACTCACCGCCCGGGGCAGTGAGTTGGAACTGCACCTGCTCTGCCTAGACCCCGCGCCCTTTGTGGACGCCAGTCTGGCGGCAGGGCGCAGCGCGGCGCTGTTCAGTGCCACCTTGGCCCCGCCCGCTTTCTACCGCACTGTGCTGGGCTGCGCCGATGCCCGGGCGGTGGCGCTGCCAAGCCCTTTCCCGCCGAAAAATCTGGGGCTGTTCTGTCTGTCGGGCATCTCCACCCGCTACCGCCAGCGGGAAGCCAGTGTGCCCGCCGTAGCGGATGCGCTGGCGGCGCTGGCAAAGGGCAGGACCGGCAACTATCTGGCGTTTTTCCCCAGCTACGCCTATTTGCAGCAGGTATACGAAGCCTTTGCCGCCCGCTGGCCGGACATTCCCACCCTTGTGCAGCAGCGCAGCTTAGATGATGCCGGGCGCGCGGAGTTTCTGGCGCAGTTCGTGCCCCGCCCCGCCGAGACACTGCTGGGCTTTGCCGTGATGGGCGGCATCTTCGGCGAGGGGGTAGACCTTGTGGGCGACCGGCTCATTGGCTGCGCCATCGTGGGCGTAGGTCTGCCGCAGGTGAACCCCCGGCAGGAGATGCTGCGCCGCTATTACGAGGAGCAGTCCGGCTGCGGCTTCGACTACGCCTACCGCTACCCGGGCATGAACAAGGTACTGCAGGCCGCCGGGCGGGTGGTGCGCACCCCGCAGGACAAGGGCGTGGTGCTGCTTTTGGACGACCGCTTTGCGCAGCCCGACACCGCCCGTTTGTTCCCGCCGCACTGGCGGCACATCCAGTATCTGCCCGGCACCGCCGCGCTGGAAACGGCACTGGCAGCGTTCTGGGATGTATAAAACTGCAAAAGGAGTTGTTGCATTATGCGCAACAACTCCTTTTACTATGCCCTTAATACTCCACGCCCTTCCGTGCGGCGATGCCCTTCTGGTAGGGGTGGCGGCGGCAGCACATCTCGGTAAGGTAATCTGCGGCGTCCAGCATCCACCCGGGGGCTGCGTGGGCAGTCAGGACGCACTCCTGCCCGGCGGGGCGGTGCAGCACCGCCTGCTGCAGCAGGTCTTTGTCCACCATGTCCAGCTCCCACGCGCTGCCGGCTTCGTCCAGCACCAGCATATCACAGGGCTGCGCCAGCGCCGCCGCAAGGTTTTTGTTCTGCAAAGCGCGGGTAGCGGCCTTTTCGGCTTCGTTCATCTGAAAGACGAATTTCTGCCCGGCCTTGCCCCGGTAAACGGTGGCACCCAGCTGCTCCAGCAGCGGGATCTCCCCGCTCTGACCACCCTTTAAAAACTGCACGATGACCACACGCTTTCCGCTGCCCAGTGCCCGCAATGCCAGCCCCATGGCGGCTGTGGTCTTGCCCTTGCCGTCGCCGTAATACAGATGCAAAAGTCCTAAGCTTTCCATCGTTCTTCTCCTTTTTTTGTAACAAAAGGCATCCGCAGCCCTGCGCTTGGCAAAACGGCTGCGGATGCCTTGTTATTTACACCTTGCTTTTACTGGTACAGCGGAAACTCCCGGGTCAGGCGCAGGACGCGCTCGCTGATCTCGTCCTTCTTTGCCTCATAGTGCCAGATGCAGTCTGCAATGCAGTCCGCGATCACCTGCATCTCGGCTGCGCCCATGCCGCGGGTGGTGACAGCCGGGGTGCCCAGACGCACGCCGGAGGTCACAAAGGGGCTGCGGGTCTCGCCGGGGACGGTGTTCTTGTTGGCGGTGATGTGCACGCTGTCCAAGCGCTGCTCCAGGTCCTTACCGGTGCACTCCTCGTCCCGCAGGTCAATGAGCATCAGGTGGTTGTCGGTGCCGCCGGATACCAGCTTGACCCCGCGCTGCTGCAATGCTGCCGCCAGTGCCTGCGCATTTTCTACGATCTTGCGGGCATATTCCTTGAACTCCGGCTTCAGTGCCTCGCCAAAGCAGACGGCCTTTGCTGCAATCACGTGCTCCAGCGGGCCGCCCTGCGTGCCGGGGAATACTGCCGAGTTAATGCGCTTGGCAATGATGGGGTTGTTGGTCAAAATCAGGCCGCCGCGGGGTCCGCGCAGGGTCTTGTGGGTGGTGGTGGTCACCACGTCGGCGTAGGGTACGGGGCTCTGGTGCTGACCGCCCGCCACCAGACCGGCAATGTGTGCCATATCCACCATCAGGTATGCGCCGTAGCCGTGGGCGATTTCAGCAAGCTTTTCAAAGTCGATGGCGCGGGGGTAGGCGGAAGCGCCCGCCACCAGCATCTTGGGGCGCACCTTGCGCACCTGCTTTTCCAGCTCGGCGTAGTCGATCACGCCGTCTACGCCGACGCCGTAGGAGATAAAGTGGTAGTTTTTACCGGACATATTCACCGGGGAACCATGGGTCAGGTGACCGCCCTGCGAAAGGTCCATGCCCATAACGGTATCGCCCAGCTCCAACAGGGCAAAATACACGGCAAGGTTGGCCTGTGCGCCGGAATGGGGCTGGACGTTGGCGTACTTTGCCCCGAACAGCTGGCAGGCGCGCTGGATGGCAATGTTCTCCACCTCGTCCACATAGACGCAGCCGCCGTAGTAGCGCTTGCCGGGCAGACCCTCGGCGTACTTGTTGGTCAGCACGCTGCCCATGGCTGCCATCACGGCGGGCGAAACGATGTTCTCGCTGGCGATCAGCTCAATGTTCTCGCGCTGACGGGTCAGCTCCCGCTCCATGGCTGCGCCCAGTTCCGGGTCGGCTGCATTGACCATGCCAATGGTGTCCATCATATCCTTGTACATTTTACTTGCCCCTCTCCACAAAATGTTGTAGGTTCTCTCAGCGCAGCGCCCGCACGGCGTCTGCTGCTGTAAGATAATCATAGCAGAAAGCGGCGGCGGCTTCAATCCTCTTTTCGCCAAAAGGCTTGCTTTTTTTGTCTGAAGTGTTTATTATGTTTGTATAAAAATGCGCTGTCGATTTTGTATATTTTTCAAGTATCCTCTTTCACAGGTGAAGCGAGGTGTTTTGTATGACCATTGCCGAGGAAAAACAGGCGCAGCGCGCCGCAGGCCGTGCCGCCCGCAAAGCGCTGGATGCGCCGCAGCGCGCCGCCGCCAACGCGGCGCTGTGCCGCCGGGTGCTGGAGCTGGACGCCTACCGCACTGCCCATACTCTTTTGCTCTACGCAGCCTTTGGGGGCGAAGCCGACCTTGCCGCCGTAGCCGCCGAAGCCGCCCGGCAGGGCAAAACGGTGGCGTACCCGGTGTGCGGCGAGGGCTTTACCCTTACCGCAGCCGTGCCGGGCGCGGACGGCTGGGCGGTGGGGCAGTACGGCATCCGCACGCCGGTGCCGGAACGTTCTGCGCTTTTGCAGCCGGAGCAGTTGGATCTGGTGCTGGTGCCCTGCACCGCCTTTGACGCAGACTGCTACCGGGTGGGCATGGGCAAGGGCTACTACGACCGCTACCTGCCCCGCTGCACCCGGGCGGTGAAGATCGGCATTGCATTGGAAGTTCAGCGCGTCCCCCGCGCCGCCGTGGACGCCCACGACCAGCGGCTGGACGCCTTTGTAACAGAGAGGGGTATCTACACATGGAAATGAACGATTTAAGCTGCGCACAGTTTCTGGCACAGCTTGCCAGCAAAGCACCCACGCCGGGCGGCGGCGGCACGGCCGCGCTGGTAGGCGCTGCCGGTGTGGCGTTGGGCAACATGGTGGGCTGCCTGACCACCGGCAAGAAGAAGTACGCCGCCGTGGAGGCGGACATTCAGGCACTGAACACCCGGGCTGAAGCCCTGCGGCTGGAGCTGGAAGCGCTGGTACAGGCCGATGCCGATGCCTTTGCGCCGCTGGCTGCGGCCTACGGCCTTCCCAAGGACACCCCGGAGCAGGCCGCGCACAAGGCCGCTGTGCTGGAAGCCGCCCTGAACGGTGCAAGCGACGTGCCGCTGCAAATTATGGAAAAATGCGCCGCGGGCATCGCGCTGGCGGGGCAGTATGCCGCCAAGGGCAGCGTGCTGGCGGTATCGGACGCAGGCTGCGCCGCCGTGCTGTGCAAAGCCGCCTTGCAGGCCGCAAGCCTGAATGTGTTCATCAATACGAAACTGATGGCAGACCGCGCCCGCGCCGCCGCACTGGACGCCCGGGCAGACGCATTGCTGGCAGAGTTTGTGCCCCGGGCAGACGAAATATTCACCGCCGTCAGCGGGAAACTCCGCAATAAATAATATCATAAATGAGGGAAAGTATATGGCAATGATTTTAAAGGGTGCGCCGGTGGTGGCCGCCATGAACGAGCGCAACGCGGCACTCTGCGAGCAGCTGAAGGCAAAAGGCATCACCCCCACGCTGGCCGTGGTGCGTGTGGGCGAGCGGGAGGATGACCTCTCCTACGAGCGGGGCGTGATGACCCGCTGCGGCAAGGTAGGCGTTGCCGTCCGGCAGTTCGTGCTGCCCGCCGACGCCACGCAGGAGCAGCTGCTCCGGGTGTTGGACGAGGTAAACACCGACGACGGCATCCACGGCTGTCTGCTGTTCCGCCCGCTGCCCAAGCAGTTCGATGACCGCACCGTCCGCGCCGCCCTGCGCCCGGAAAAGGACATCGACGGCATCACGGACGGTTCGCTTGCCGGAGTGTTCACCAACACCGATTTAGGCTATGCTCCCTGCACCGCGCAGGCCTGCATGGAAATTTTGAAGTATTATAATGTTCCTCTTTCCGGCAGGCGTGCCGTGGTGGTAGGACGCAGCCTTGTGGTGGGCAAGCCCGCCGCCATGATGCTGGACCGGGAGAACGCCACCGTCACCCTGTGCAACTCCCGCACCCGGAACCTGCCGGAGGTGTGCAGGCAGGCCGACATCGTGGTGATAGCCATGGGCAAAATGGCCGCTGTGGGCGCGGACTGCCTGCGGGCAGGCCAGACGGTCGTGGACGTGGGCATCCATGTGAACGAGGAGGGCAAACTCTGCGGTGACGTGCAGTTTGCCGCCGCAGAGCCGGTGGTGGACGCCATCACCCCCGTGCCCGGCGGCGTGGGCACCGTGACCACCTCGGTGCTGGTAGGCCATGTGGTGCAGGCGGCGTGCAAAAAGGCCGGAGTGGAGTGCTGACATTTTAGGATAGAACAAGCCCGGAAAGTCTGCGGACTTTCCGGGCTTGTTTTTTCACAGAAGAGGCGTGCCGCTTAGCCCCGCACAAGGAGCAGCAGCAGAGCCGAGGCCACGCACTGCAAAATCAGCCAGCGGGCTACCACCTGCTCGTCGCTCCAGCCCTTGCGCTTGCGCACATGGTCGTGAAGGGGGGTCAGGGTGTTTTTCAGGATCCAGATGTGCAGAAAACGCTTCAGGCTGATCTTCAAAATGCCCAAGCTGCCGTCCGCGATGAACACGATGGCCGCCAGCAGGAAGGCGAAGGGGTGGCCGCACTTGAGGGACAGCATGGCGATGAAAAAGCCCATGGCGCGGCTGCCGGCATCGCCCATCAGCAGGCTGGAGGGCTTGGCGTTGAGCCACAGGTAGGCCAGCAGCGCACCGATAAACACCACACCGGCAGTGGCATAGGTACCCAGCTCGGTCTTATAGGCCAGCAGGTAGGTGCCGATGGTCACCACTGCCAGACTGGCGGAAAGGCCGTCCACACCATCAGTGCAGTTGACCACGTTGATGCTTGCCCAGATCAGGATAACGATGAGCAGCAGGTACACCGCGTAGGGCAGGGTGAAGCTCCACTGCAAAAAGTGCACGCCGCAGCCGTTGAAGTTCAGGTAGGTGACGCCCGCCAGCACCGCAATAACAAAATCAATGATGCCCTTTTTGTACTCGTTCCACGCAGTCTCGGCGGCATCGTCCAGATAGCCGGAGAGCATGGAAGCAATCAGCAGCACGTTATACACCACATACTCGGTGGTGAAGGGCAGAAACGCCAGCGACACCAGCGCGATGCACAGCACAAAGATCAATCCAGAGCCCCGTGCCTTGCCCTTGGAAAGCTCGCCGTTCACCGCAAAGGCGCGGCCATGGTCGTGGGGCAGTTTATCACGGAAAATGGAATCCGTCAGGGCGGTCAGGGCAAACGCCAGCAAAAATGCCATGGCATCCACGCCCCGCTGCCCGATGACAGAGGTGAGCATTTGGATCATAAGATAACATTCCTCTTTCTTTCTGTATAGTACGTTGTGAGTGTATCACGCCCTAGACCAAAAATCAATCCCGGCGGCAAAATTCGCTGCGGATTGACTTTTCTCCTGCCGCTCTTTATAATAGTATGTTAGTCTGTATTTTCACCCGCAACGCAGGAGGTTCCATGTCCATTACCCTTGAGCAGCTCTCTGCCCGGATGCGGCAGGGCGAGCAGGTGCCGCTGCGCCACACCGCACAGGTGGCGCTGACGCTGAGCATCCCATCCATTTTGCAACAGATCGTAGTTACCGCCATGGAGTACATCGACGCAGCCATGGTGGGGCATATCGGCGCCGCCGCAACAGCCTCCATTGGCATCGTCAGTTCCAGCACATGGCTGCTGCACGGGATGCTGGCGGGGCTGTGCATGGCGTTTTCCATTCAGGTGGCGCAGTATCTGGGCGCAGACCGCCAGCAGGACGCCCGGGGTGTTTTGCGGCAGTCCATGCTGTTCAATCTGGTGGTGGGGCTTGCCGCAGCGGCCTTCGGCGTGGGCATCAGCCGGTTTCTGCCCGGTTGGCTGGGCGCAGACACGGCGCTGCAGGCAAACGCCTCGGCCTATTTTGCCATCTGGTCGGCTTCCCTGCCCTTCATCATGGCTATGGGCACCTACGCCGCCATGCTGCGCTCCACCGGCGATGCCCTGACCCCCGGCCTGATCAGCGTGTTCTCCTGCGTGTTGGATATCATCTTCAACTTTTTCCTCATCAACCCCACGCGGGAAATGACGGTGTTCGGTCAAAACCTCACGGTCTGGGGTCTGGGCTGGGGCGTACCGGGCGCGGCGCTGGGCACAGCCCTTGCCAACGCCGTGGGCGGCACATTAGCGCTGGGCGTTCTGCTGCTGCGGGACGGCCCGCTGTGCATCCGCAAGCCCGGCGCGTGGCGCATTACCCGCGCCTGCCTGCACAACGTGTGGAAGGTGGGCGCACCGCTGGCGGCAGAGCGCGCCGCTCTGTCCTCGGCACAGGTGCTGCTGGTGCGCATCGTGTCCGGGCTGGGCACGACCGCCATTGCCGCCAACAGTCTGGGTGTCAGCGCCGAGAGCCTGTGTTACATGGCGGGCTACGGCATTCAGGACGCCGCCCTTGCGCTGGTGGGACAGGCCGTGGGCGCAAACCGCCGGGACATGGCAAAGCGCTTTGCATGGCTGTGCACCGCCATGGGCATGGGCATCATGGCATTGACCGGCGTGGGGCTTTATGTGTTTGCCCCGCAGCTGATGGGCATTTTTACCGCCGACGCCGCCGTCATTGCGCTGGGCGCGCGGGTGCTGCGCATCGAAGCCTTTGCCGAGCCCATGTTCGGGGCAAGCATCGTGGCCAGCGGCTCCATGCAGGGCGCGGGCGACAGTACCGGCTGCTTTGTGCTGAACCTTATCAGCATGTGGGGCGTGCGGCTGACCTTGGCTGTTCTGCTGGCTCCCCGCTTTGGGCTGGTGGGCGTATGGGCAGCCATGTGCGCGGAGCTTTGCACCCGCGGCGCACTGTTTTTGCTGCGCATGGCGCGAGGCAAATGGCTGGATAAAGGCGCGCTGGCGTAAAGTTTTTATAAATTCAAAGAGCCGGAAAGTCCGCGGACTTTCCGGCTCTCTTGTTTCAGCAGCTTACTTGCGGCCGTGCAGGATGGGAGACAGGGGCTTATAGATCAGCAGGCACAGCACGGCGTCCAGCAGACCCTTGACCAGCGTGAAGGGCATATTGAAGATCACAAGGCACTTAATCAGGCTGTCGGCAGAGGGCAGGATAGCCTGATACATCCCCAGAATGGCTTCCAGCGGCATGTGATAGAACTGCACATAGGCCGGGTAGGTGATGAAGTAGTTGGAGGGCACGCTGAACACCGCCATGGCGGCAGCACCGGCGATGGCACCCAGAATAGCGGTCTTGCGGCTCTTGCTGCGCTTGTAGACAAAGCCCGCCACAGCGGAGAACACAGCGCCCAGCATAAAGTTGCACAGCTCACCCACGCAGGCGGTAGAGGTGCCCTTGATGATGATGTGCAGCAGGTTCTTCATAAAGCTGATGACCACGCCGTACACCGGACCCAGTGCAAAGGCACCCAGCAGGGCGGGCAGGTCGGAGAAGTCCATCTTAACGAAGGACGGGATGAGCATCGGCAGCGGGAACTCGATGAACATCAGGATAAAGGCGACCGCGCTGAGCATGGCAGCAACGGTCAGGTTGTGGGTGGTATTCTTTTTCATGGTAGTTGTCCTCCCCGGGGTATACGCCCCGTTCAAATTTGTTCGGAAAGCCCTTTTCGCGCTGGATCGAACCGGAAAGACAAACCAAAAAGCGCCCTGCTGCAACCAAAAACTGCAACAGGGCGCACAGACGCAATTTGCCTGCCGTTTCTTGCATCCGGACTATACCGTTGGTCCCGGAGTTGCACCGGGTCAGCACCCTTGCGGGTGGTCGCGGACTTTACCGCCAGTGGGGAATTGCACCCCGCCCTGAAACGAACTTTCTGACCAAGAGTATAGCGCGGCCGGGCGGCGCTGTCAAGCCCCCTTTCCAAAAAGTTTGCGCATTTTTTATCAAAGTGCATTTTCACCTTTCTTTCCTTGCCCCGGGCGGCAGAGTATGCTATTATAAAATGCGTTGTGAAAAAACACAGGAGGTTTTCCATGATTTTCTCGATCCGTAACCTTGGCTTCGAGCTGGGCTCGCTGCTGCTGGAGGGCTGGGCAGCCTTTGCCGCCCGGGTGGTATGCGCAGCGCTGCTGCTGGTGCTTGGCTGGCTGGCGCGGCAGCTTTTGTCCCGTAAGGTGTGCCCTGCCCTGCTGCGCCGCAGCTGGCGGCTGGCAGGTACGCCCATTCTGCTGCGCAGCTTTGCCGTGCCGGTGCAGAGGCTCACCCTTGCAGCGTTCATTTATGCCGCAGCAGCCAGCCTGCCGTGGGCAATTGCCGGCGTGAGCAAGTTTCTGCTCATGGTCTTTGAACTTGCCGCCACCTATTTTGTGTGTCAGGGGCTGTACGCCGCCGCCGATATCACCGACCTTTTGCTGGCGAACTGCGGCGAGGAGGTGCGCGCCAACCGCACCCTGACCACCCTGCTGAACAAGGTATACAAAATTTTCATCGTGGTGCTGGGCGTTATGACCATGGCACAGGAGACCGGCCTGCCGGTGGGCAGTATCGTAGCCAGCGCGGGTCTTGCCGGTCTGACCATCTCTCTGGCGGCGCAGGACAGCGCCAAAAACCTGTTCAGCGGGCTGGTTATTCTGCTGGACCGTCCGTTTTCCATCGGCGACTGGATCACCGTGGGCGATGTTTCCGGCGAGGTGGTGGACATCAACTTCCGCTCCACCAAAGTCCGTGCACTGGATAACTCGGTGTACATCCTGACGAACAGCACGGTCAGCTCTGCCACCATCAACAACGGCACCCTGCGCAACAAGCGGCTGTACCGCTTTACCCTCGGGGTCACCTACGACACCACCCGTCCCCAGCTGGAACAGCTGATGGCAGACCTGACCGCCATGCTCACGGCCAGCCCCTACACCTACGAGGACTCGGTGCTGGTCAAGCTGAACGGCTTTGGGGCTTCCAGCATCGACCTGCTGGTTTCCGCCTACCTGCGCACTGCCGACACCACCCGCTTTTTGCAGATGCAGAACGACTTGAACCTCGACCTGATGGACGTGATGCAGAAAAACGGCGTGGACTTCGCCTTCCCCTCCACCACCGTGTATCTGGAAAAGAACAGCGAAAACTAAAAAACGGAAGTCTATTTCTATTTCATATTTGCCGCGGCCCACAGGCCGCGGCAAACGCATTTTCACGGACTAAATCAAAGAGCGCCGGTTTTATTGTAAAAATCAGGCGCTTTTGCCCTATAATTTCCCGTCCGGTCATGTTATTCTTATAGTGCACCCCCATACACTGCGGGACACGCCATCAAATCATCTGTGGAGGAATCGTTCCCATGACACAGCTTTTGCTGCCTATTATTTACCTAGCTTTTATCAGCCTTGGTCTGCCGGATTCCCTGCTGGGGTCGGCATGGCCCACCATGTACCCCCAGCTGGGCGTCCCATTCTCCTACGCGGGCATCCTGTCCATGATCATCTCGCTGGGCACCATCGTTTCCAGCCTGAACAGCGACCGGCTCACCCGGGCGCTGGGCACGGGCAAAGTGACCGCCCTCAGCGTAGGTATGACCGCTGCGGCACTGTTCGGTTTCTCGGTCTCCGGCCAGTTCTGGATGCTCTGCCTGTGGGCTGTCCCCTACGGTCTGGGCGCGGGCAGCGTGGATGCCGCCCTGAACAACTACGTTGCCCTGCATTACGAAAGCCGCCACATGAGCTGGCTGCACTGTATGTGGGGCGTGGGCACCACCATCGGCCCTGTGGTGATGGGCGCAGCGCTTTCCGGCGGGCTGAGCTGGAACAGCGGTTACCGGTACATCGCCCTGTTCCAGATCGCGCTTACCGCCGTGCTTTTTTGCAGCCTGCCCCTGTGGCATAAACGCCCGGACGCCGCCCCGGACGGCACCGTGCCCAAGGCGCTGACCCTGCCGCAGGTGTTTGCGCTGCCGGGCGCGAAGGAAGTGATGCTCTGTTTCTTCTGCTACTGCGCACTGGAGACCACTGCCGGGCTTTGGGCAAGCAGCTACCTGACCCTTGTGCGGCAGGTGCCCGCCCAGACGGCCGCCAGCTTTGCCAGCCTGTTTTATATCGGCATCACGGTGGGACGGGGCGCCTGCGGCTTTCTGACCTTAAAGCTGAGCGATGACCAGATGATCCGTCTGGGGTTTGCGGTGCTGGGCGTGGGCATTGCCGCCCTGCTGCTGCCCGGTGCGCAGGTGTTGTCGCTTGCCGGGCTTGTGCTGGTAGGGCTGGGCTGTGCGCCCATCTACCCCAGCGTCATCCACTCCACCCCGGCGCACTTCGGCGCACAGAATTCTCAGGCCGTCATCGGCGTCCAGATGAGCAGCGCCTACGTGGGTAATCTGGTCATGCCGCCGCTGTTCGGTGTGCTCGCCAATAACATCACCCCGGCGCTGTTCCCCTTCTACCTGCTGGTAGTTCTGGTGCTGATGGCGCTGATGCACCGGCAGCTGGTGCGCAAAACGGCGCACGCATAACACAGACTGTTCCGTTACGCAAAAAAGCATCTGCAATGGTCGCTTCTGAATGTTTCAGGATAGCAGCGATTCTTGCAGATGCTTTTGTTTTCAGTTTCTCTTACAAAATGCGGGCGCTGATGGCGTTTGCTACCTGAAACAGGTCTTTCTGCCCGACAAAGCCGAACTTGGCCTCGTGGCCGTCCGCAAAGCAGACCGTCAGCTGGGACGTCTGCAGCGGGTCACCGAAGCCCGCCGTCTGGATGCCGTAGTGCAGCACCTTGCGGTAAGGCAGTACAAAAAGCTGCTGCCGCGTGCCCGTGACCCCCTGCATATCCACCATGATGATGCGGTGGCTGGTAAACACCACCTGATCGCGCACCGTCTTGTACGCGCCCACGATCTGCTCGCCCTCCAACAGCAGGGCGTTGATATTTTTACAGATATCCTTCTCCTGCAGACGGATAAGGTTCTCCATCGGTTTATCGCGGAATTCCATAGCAGCGTTCCCCTTTCAGCGTTTTATGGCTCTATTGTAGCATTTCCGCCGCCGGTTGGCAAGACGGCTGTGCAGGGCAAAAAGAAAAGACCCGAACCGTTCAAGGTTCAGGTCTTGTGGAGCGGGTAATGGGAATCGAACCCACCTCCTCAGCTTGGAAGGCTGATATACTAGCCGATGTACTATACCCGCAATTGCAGAAAGAATTATACCATAACTTTCCGCAAATGTCCAGCATGAATTTAGTGGTTGCAAAGCTGCAAACGCTTTGCAGCCTGTCCCCTGTGAGCGGGAGCGGCATTTGTACATTTTGCCATCCTCGCCCTCTCAGTCTTTGCTTCGCAAGTCCAGCTCTCCCAAAGGGAGAGCCAAGAGCACTACCGGAAACTTCCTCATTACGCCTAATGGCTCGGCCCCCCAAGGGGCGCCTTTTGGCACTGCCGTAAGAGACACGCAAACAAAAAAGCACTGCACATCTCTGTGCAGTGCTTTTCTTTCTGGTGGAGATTACCGGGATCGAACCGGTGACCTCTTGCATGCCATGCAAGCGCTCTCCCAGCTGAGCTAAACCCCCAAATGTTTGGCCTCGTGCCTGACGACATGGGTTATTATACCAGCCGGAGTGACGCTTGTCAACGGTTTTTTATAAAAATTTATTCTCTTTTTTCAGCGGCGCAGTGCACCCGGGAGCTTTTGACGCAGCTGCGTTTTTCCCGGGGCTGCTCTGCTGCAAAAGGCTGCTGCATTACCTGTCCCATTTGTCGCACAGGGCGTTGATCTGGTCGGCAAATTTTGCCAGATCCTTATTTGCGCCGCCCTCGTTGTGCTCGATGACCCGCAGCAGGCGCTTGCCGGCGCTGAGCAGCCGCTGGAACACGGTAGCGGCGCGGTTTGCACCCTCACCTGTCCTCTGCTCTACGCGGACCTTCGTGCCCTCCTGCAGGCAGACTGCACCCTCGGCACCGATGGCCCACTGCGCACCGTTGTAGGGTGCACAGGCGGTAAAACCCTGCTCGGTCAGAGTGTCCACAAAGCGGTTCTCCACCTCGTCCTCGCCGTGGATCACGAACACCCGCCGGGGCTTTTCCGTAAAGGCGTTCACCCAGCGCAGCAGACCGTCCTTGTCGGCGTGGCCGGACATTCCGGTCAGCTGACAGATCTCCGCCTTTACCTCAATGGGCTCGCCGAACAGTTTGACCGAGTCTGTCCCCTCGATGAGGGTTCGTCCCAAGGTGCCCACAGCCTGAAAGCCCACGAACAGGATGGTGCATTCCGGCCGCCACAGGTTGTGCTTGAGGTGGTGGCGGATGCGTCCGGCTTCGCACATACCGCTGGCGGAAAGGATGACCTTGGGCGTGCGGTCGGTGTTGATCATGCGGGAGTCGTCGCTGGTCACGCTGATGCGCAGCCCCGGCACGTTGATGGGGTCGATACCCTTTTCCAGCAGAGCGCGGGTCTGGGCGTCAAAGCAGTCGGGGTCTGTATCCCGGAAGATGCGGGTGGCTTCGGTGGCCAGCGGGCTGTCGATGTAGACCGGGAAGTTGCCGTGCCCCTTGACCAGTCCTTTTTCCTTGATCTCCCGCAGAAAATACAGCATCTCCTGCGTGCGTCCCACCGCAAAGCTGGGCACTACCACGTTGCCGCCCCGGTCAAAGGTGCGCTGCAAAATTTTTGCCAGCTCTGCCACATAGTCCGGCCGGGGGTCGTGGTTGCGGTCGCCGTAGGTGGACTCCATGAACACATAGTCCGCCTGCTGGATATAGGTGGGGTCTTTGATGATGGGCTGCTCCAGATTGCCGATATCGCCGGAGAACACCAGCTTTGTGGTGGTGCTGCCCTCGGTGATCCACAGCTCGATGCTGGCAGAGCCCAGCAGGTGTCCCACGTCCACAAAGCGTGCCTCGATGCCCGGGGCAAGCTCAATGCGCTTGTCGTACTCCACACCCCGGAACAGGCGGCAGGCGGCTTCGGCATCCTGTATGGTGTACATGGGCTCTACCGGCTCTGCGCCGGAGCGCTTGCCCTTGCGGTTCTTCCACTCGGCTTCAAATTCCTGGATATGCGCCGAGTCCCGCAGCATGATGCCGCACAGCTCCACCGTTGGGATGGTGGCGTAGATCCTGCCCCGGAAGCCGTTGTGCGCCAGCAGCGGCAAGAGGCCGGTATGGTCGATATGGGCATGGGTGATGAGCACAAAGTCGATCTCGCCGGGGGCTACGGGCAGGGGCTGGTTTTCGTACACATTTTTACCCTGCTCCATGCCGTAGTCGATGAGAAACCGCTGCCCTGCCGCTTCCAGCATGGTGCAGCTGCCGGTCACCTCGTGGTTCGCGCCTAAAAATGTCAGCTTCAATGCAAAACACCTCCGGTTCGTTTTATGGCTTTAGTATAGCATATTTTTAAGGTACACGCCGCACAAATCTGCGGGAAGTTTGCGGGCATAATGCCGAATTGCAGAAAAAATTTTTATACAATCTTGACAAACCACCCCGTTCTGTTATAAACTTAGGTTTGTATGACGTTCGTTCGTATTTTATGAGTCTTTTCAAATAGAGAGGTAGAAATTTATGGTTCGTAACGATTTGCGCAACGTTGCCATTATCGCTCACGTTGACCACGGCAAGACCACCCTGGTGGATGCCCTGCTGCGTCAGAGCGGCGCTTTCCGCGACAATCAGGCCGTGGCCGAGCGCGTGATGGACAGCGGCGATATCGAGCGTGAGCGCGGCATCACCATTCTGGCAAAGAACTGCTCCTGCACCTACAAGGGCGTTAAGATCAACATCGTCGACACCCCGGGCCACGCCGACTTTGGCGGCGAGGTGGAGCGCGTGCTGAAGATGGTCAACGGCGTGCTGCTGCTGGTGGACGCTGCCGAGGGCTGCATGCCCCAGACCCGCTTTGTGCTGCAGAAGGCTCTGCAGCAGAACCTGAGCCTGGTGGTGGCTATCAACAAGATCGACCGTCCCGATGCCCGCATCAAGGAAGTCATCGATGAGGTGCTGTACCTGCTGATGGATCTGGGCGCTACCGACGAGCAGCTGGAGTGCCCCATCCTGTTCTGCTGCGGCCGTCAGGGCACTGCAAGCCTTGACCCCGATGTGCCCGGCACCGACCTGATCCCCCTGTTCGACACCCTGCTGGACACCATTCAGCCGCCGGAGGGCGACCCCGAGGCTCCCTTCCAGATGCTGGTGTCCTCTGTGGACTACAACGAGTTCGTGGGCCGTATCGGCATCGGCCGCATCCAGAACGGCGTTGCCAAGGTGGGCGAGGAAGTCGTCGTCTGCGACTGGCACAACCCCGACCTGAAGATGCGCGGCCGCCTGACCAAGCTGTACGACTTCCAGGCAAACGGCCGTCAGCCCTGCGATAACATCACCGCAGGCGATATCGTGGCCTTCTCCGGTCTGCCGGATGTGACCATCGGCAACACCCTGTGCAGCCCCGCTCAGATCGAGCCGCTGCCCTTCGTCAAGATCAACGATCCCACTGTGGAGATGACCTTCTCCGTTAACGACAGCCCGCTGGCAGGCCGCGAGGGCAAGTACGTCACCAGCCGCCAGATCCGCGACCGTCTGCAGAAGGAGCTGCTGAAGGACGTGGCTCTGAAGGTGGAGGACTCCCCCACGACCGATTCCTTCCGCGTCATGGGCCGTGGTGAGATGCACCTGTCTATCCTGATCGAGACCATGCGCCGCGAGGGCTACGAGCTGCAGGTCTCTCCCCCGCACGTTCTGACCAAGGTCATCGACGGCAAGACCTACGAGCCTATGGAGCACGTTGTTATCGACGTGCCTACCCAGTATCAGGGCGCTGTCATGACCGGTCTGGGTCAGCGCAAGGCACTGCTGCAGCAGATCGAGTCTCTGGGCACCGACCGTGTCCGTCTGGAGTTCCGTATGCCCAGCCGCGGCCTGTTCGGCTACCGCAACCAGTTCCTGACCGATACCCACGGCGAGGGCATCATCAACCAGATCTTTGACGGCTACGACGTCTGGGCTGGCATGATCGCCAACCGCTCCACCGGCTCTCTGGTCAGCTTTGAGACCGGCGACGCCGTCACCTACGGCCTGTACAACGCCCAGCAGCGCGGCACCCTGCTTGTGGGTGCCGGCGAGAAGGTGTACGAGGGTATGGTCATCGGCTACACCGCTTCCGGCGAGGATGTGGACGTGAACGTCTGCAAGACCAAGCACCTGACCAATACCCGCGCTTCCGGCTCTGACGATGCTCTGCGCCTGATCCCCATCAGCAAGCTGAGCCTTGAGGGCTGCTTGGAGTTCCTTGCTCAGGACGAGCTGCTGGAGGTCACCCCGGAGAATCTGCGCATCCGCAAGCAGATCCTGAACCACGACCAGCGCATGAAGGCCAAGAGCAAGCTGAAGTAAGCCTACAAAACATCCTTATAGCACATTGGCAGCGCAGAAGCACCTACGGGCGTTTCTGCGCTGTTTTTTTGTTTCCAACAAATTTCCCCATGCTTTTTTGCAAAAATGGCTTGCAAAAGCGCAGCGACTGCGGTATAATACTTCTTGCAGTCACTGATATGCCTCTTTAGCTCAGTCGGTTAGAGCACCTGACTGTTAATCAGGGTGTCGCCTGTTCGAGTCAGGCAAGAGGCGCCAGCAAAGCGATGGATATTTTTCCATCGCTTTTTTGTTTTTCTGTATCTTTTTTCACCCATTCTTAACGGTTCTTAAAAAATATCGCCTTGAAGAACCCTAGTGGATGTGGTATACTTTTATAGGTTTATAGATGCAGAAAAGCTGCATAACTTTCCTGCATCCACAGACAGGCGCTCCCCCGGTCAGAAGGCTGCCGTGCAGGAGCGCAGTTTTTTCGTTGGTCAAATCAGCAGGCAGGCCGGTGGCTTTGTGCGGCAAACACGGGGCGGCAGGGCGGCTTGGTGTCGTTTGAATAAATCTTGAGAGTAAAAGGAAACATCTATGCGTTATACCTACGTCCGGCAGCACGATACCACCGACTGTGCGGCTGCCTGTCTGGCCATGGTGTGCCTGCACTACAAAAAGGAAGTTACCATCACCCGTCTGCGGGATATGATGGGCACCGACCTGAAAGGCACCAACCTTGTAGGCCTGCAAAAAGCCGCCAATGAGCTTGGTTTTACCACCGCCGCAGTCCGCGTGGACCGTGAAAACTTCCTGAGCGATTTCTCGCTTCCCTGCATTGCACAGGTCATCACCGACCAGGGCTTGGCCCACTTTGTTGTGGTGTTCAAAAAGACCACCATCAAGGACGACGGCGCGCGCCGCAAGCACATGCTGCAGGACGCCGAGGCTCGCAAAGAAGAAGAGGAAAAGGGCAAAAAGCATAAGTGCAAGGATTACGTCATCATCGGCGACCCCGGCACCGAGCTGAAAAAGATCAGTCTGGACGAGTTCTATAAGAACTTTACCGGTGTTCTGCTGCTTTTGAACCCCACCTCGGAGTTCAAGGGCGGCAAAATCGAAAAAGGCGGCATGATGAAGCGGTATATCAACCTGCTGCTGCCCCAGAAAAAGCTGTTCTTCTACGCCATCCTCAGCTCGGTCATCACTACCATTCTGGGCATCGCGTCTTCCATGTTCAATAAGATCCTGATGGACGAGGTGCTGCCCTACGGGCTGAACAACCTGTTGGTCACATTGATCTTAGTGTTCAGTGTGGTCAGCATCACCAGTACCCTGATCGGCTTTGTGCGCCAATGGGTGCTGATCCATCTGTCTATCAAGATCGATATCCCGCTGATGCTGGGTTACTTCGGGCACATCTTCAACCTGCCCATGAAGTTCTTTGCCACCCGCAAGACCGGTGATATCACCACCCGTTACTCGGACGCAAACACCATCAAGTCCATCTTTACCAGCATTGCACTGAGCCTTGTGATGGATATCTCCATGGCTGTCATCACCGGCATCATCCTGTTCCGCATGAACGCTATGCTGTTCTCCATTTCGCTGTTCATGGCGCTGGTCAGCATCCTGCTGGTGCTGATCTACAAGCAGCCCTATAAAAAGATCAACGAAGAGAGCATGGCGCAGTCTGCCGCGCTGAACAGCCAGATGATCGAGAGCCTGCGCGGCATCGAGACCGTCAAGTGCAACGCCAACGAGCAGACCGAGCTGGACAATCTGGAACGCGAGTACATGAAGAGCCTGAAGATCAGCCTGCGTTCCAGCCGCATCAGCACCACGCAGAGTCTGATCTCCTCCTTCATCTCCACCGGCTTCAGTATGCTGACCACCTATGTGGGCATCACGCAGGTGCTGAACGGCGAGATGACGCTGGGCGGCTTTATGGCCTTCAGCACCCTGTCCGGCTACTTCACCTCCCCTTTGAGCAACCTGATCGGTCTGCAGATGGAGATTCAGGAGGCCAGCATCTCCATGAAGCGTCTGACCGAGATCATGGACTATCCCTCTGAGTACGAGACCGCCGAAGGCGTGGAACAGAGCGAACTGGACAAGGTGGAGGGCGATATCGAGTTCAAGGACGTCACCTTCCGCTACGGCAACCGTGCCCCCGCGCTGGATCACGTCAGCTTCACCATTCCCGCCGGTAAAAAGGTGGCGCTGGTGGGCGGCAGCGGCAGCGGCAAATCCACCATTACCAAGCTGCTGCTGAAGTACTACGACCCTGAGGACGGCGAGATCGACATAAACGGCGCAAATCTGGCCGAGTACACCAACAGTTCGGTGCGCCGCGCCATTGCCTATGTGCCCCAGAACATCGAGCTGTTCAGCAAGACCATCTACGACAACATCCGCATCTCCCGCATGGATGCCACACTGGACGAGGTGAAGGAAGCTGCCAAGAAGGCCGACGCCCACGAATTTATCCGCCACCTGCCGTTGCAGTATAACACCTATCTGGAGGAAGCCGGTAACGGCCTGTCCGGCGGTGAGAAGCAGCGTATCGCACTGGCACGCGCCTTCCTGAAGGACTCCAACCTGTACATTCTGGACGAATCCACCAGTAATCTGGACTTTGCCACCGAGACGCTGATCTTCAACATGATCTACGAGCAACTGGCAGACCGTTCCATGCTGATCGTGGCGCACCGCCTTTCCACCATCCGTGACTGTGACCTGATCCTTGTGATGGATCACGGCAAGATCGTGGAGCGCGGCACCCATGATGAACTGCTGGCAAAGGATGGCCGCTATGCCGAGCTGTGGAATATGCAGCAGGGCATCTTCCGCAAGCGCAAGGAAGAGCCCGCTCCGCAAATGCCTTCCGCTGTGGTAGAAGAGGACGACGACGGCGAGTCCATCACCTACTGACCGCACAGCATCCGCAGCCTTTGCCCGGATGCAGCATAAGCTTTTTTCCGCCCGGCGGAAAACCGAAGAATGCCTCGTTATGGTGTGCCCGGAGGCAGACGCTTCCGGGCACCTTTTTGTTTCGGCTCACATTTAAAAAATAACAGGATTAGGGGTAATTTATTATGAACAAGATCGAAGTTGCTGAAAACAAGACCCTCAAGCTGACCAATGTCCTCTCCCGCACTCTGCACCCGGAGGAGCTGGCCAACCTGCCGGTCATCCTGACCCAGATGCAGAACTTTATGAAGAGCAACGGCGCACAGCCTATCGGCCCGCTGGTGCAGGCGATCAAGCCCAGTACCGGCCCGGATCAGATGCCGGAGATGTACATGATGCAGCAGGCCACCCAGATGATCCCCAACATGGAGCCCGGCTACCACATGGACGCTGTGCTGCGGGTAAAGAACTGCCTGTACGCCCACTACACCGGCCCGCTGGGCCAAAGCCAGCTGGCCTCCTCCAAGCTGCAGATCCTTGCTTTTGAGAACGACATCAAGATGACCGGCAGCAGCTACACCATCTATGTCAATCAGGACGATGACGACAGCGTGATCGACGTGTTTATGGAGACCAAATAATTATGACGACAACCATTCAGAACCTTTCGGATCTGCAGGATCGCCGGATCATGATGGACAAAAAGCTGCCCCCCTATGGGTACGCCTTTGTCATTCTGACCGGCCTGTTCATGATCTTTTTGGTGATCTGGAGCACCCAGACCAACCGCATCTATGTCAGCCAGAACAGCGGTGTGGTGCAGGCCGCCAACAAGACTTACATCATGTCCAGCTACTCCGGCTCCATCACCGAGCTGTATGTCTCCGAGGGCAGCTATGTGAACGAGGGCGACCTGATCGCCCGGCTGAAGAGCACCGATCTGGATATGCAGAAGGACAACCTGCAAAGCCAGCTGGATATCTACCAGAAGCAGCTGAATCAGTACAACAAGCTGCTCAAGTGCATTCAGGACGACACTAACTACTTCGACGAGGCCAACGCCGACGATCAGCCCTATTACTACCAGTACCAGACCTATAAAAGTCAGGTATCGCAAAAGACCTTTGACGCCACCACCTATCAGGCTGCCGGTTACTCCGACACCCAGATCAAGGCTCTGATGGAGCAGAACCAGAGCGAACTGGAAGCTCTGTACTACTCCACCATGCAGTCCATCTCCCAGAGCATCAACAGCGCACAGGTCAATGTCGACAACCTGCAGGCACAGATGGATTCTTTGAACACCGGCGCCAACGATTACTTCATCTACGCGCCCACCTCCGGCGTGATCCACATGGACACCCCCTACAAGGAGGGCATGGTGCTGAGCGCCGGTTCCGCACTGGCTACCGTTGCCAGCGAGAACGATGATCTGGAGATCATGGCCATGGTGACGGTGAACGATCGTCCCCTGCTGCACGTCGGAGACCCCTGCAAGATCGCCATTACCGGCTTGTCGGAGTACTCCTATGGCACGCTGACCGGCACCGTCACCTCCATTGACAGCGATGTGACCTCCAGCAGCAGCGCTTCCTATTACAAGATGACCATCAAACCCGACGCCACCTATGTGGTAAGCCGCAGCGGCGACAAGGTGGATCTTTCCAACGGTATGAGCGTAACCGCCCGCGTGGAATACGATCAGGTCACCTATTTTGAGTATGCCATGGAGGCTCTGGGCGTGCTGTTCCGCTAATACGGACTGCTCAGCACGGCAGAATGTCCCCTTTTACAACACCCCAAAGAGGTACAAACAACATGATTCGAACCGCAAAGAAACTGGCCGCCTGTGTGCTGATGCTGGGTGTGCTGCTATGCGGCACCGCACTGAGCGCTGCCGCCGCCAGCCTGCCGCTTGAGCAGCAGAACGGCGTTTCACTGCCATGGCTCAAGGATGTGCCCGCCGAGAGCATTGCCACCGGCAGCTACTCTGCCAATATGCTGCTGGGCGCTTCCCAGCAGTTATCCCCCGTGGTCAAGCCCAGTTACAGCACCGACACTGTGGTCTTTCTGACTGATGACAGCAGTGTGCTGACCGTAAGCAGCAGCGGCGTGGTACAGGCTGTGGGCGTTGGCACTGCCACCGTTACGGCAGCCGCCGGTAACCAGATCTGCGCCTACACCATCGTGGTGTCCATGGACTCTTCCATGATCGTGACCGAGATGGACCTTGCCCTCTCCTCCAACACCATCTATGTGGGCAACTCGGTGTCGGCTTCGCTGCAGGTGCGCCCCAGCTCTGCTTCCAACTACGCCACCGTCACCCTGACCTCCTCTAACGAGAAGGTGGCCACAGTGAACAGCTTTGGCCGCGTGACCGGTGTAGCCCCCGGCAAAGCCACCATTACCGCTACCTGCGGCTCGGTGGTAGCCACCACCACCGTTACGGTGCTTGCCCTGCCCACGGATTCCTCCACCAGCACAAGCAGCACTACATCCAACAACAGCGGACAGGTGATTACCCCCAGCACCAACTACATTGTGCTCAAGCCCGGTGCCACCCGCACCATCACGGCTAAAGCTACCCCCGCCAGTGCATCCCAGTCCTTCACCTTCAAGTCCGGCAACAGCAGCATTGCCACGGTCAGCCCCACGGGTGTGGTCACGGCGGTAGGCACCGGCTCTACCTCCATTACCATCTCCAACGGCAAGGCCACTGCCATGGTCACGGTCATCGTGAACCGCTCGGCAGCTGCCTCCTCCGGCAGCGACAGCAGCAATGACAGCACTGATACCCCAGACGACAACAACACCATCCCGCTGGATCCTGTGGTGCAGACCATTCAGGACAGCACGGAGGATCAGGTGGTGTTCGCCCAGTCCGAGGTGCCCACCGTGACCGGCGAGATTCTGAACGCCCTGCGCACCACCGGCAAGACTCTGTGCGTGGTGGGCGACGGCTACACCCTGAACATTTCCGGCAAGGACGTGAAGAGCACCACCAGCGAGATCGACACCGCCATCACCTTCACCGAGAGCGAAGAGGGGTTGGAGTTCGAGCTGGACAACGGCCGTACTCTTCCCTGCGCGGTGCAGCTGGAGTTGGACGTGAGCACTTACTCCCGCCTGTACCTGTACAACACCATCAGCAACAAGTGGCAGTATCTGAACAGCTACAAGGACGGCGTCATCACCGCCGACACGGCCGGACGCTACCTGCTGACCAACCAGAACCTGCGGTTCGGTGATATCAACTGGACCTTCTTTATCGCAGGCGGCGTGGTGGTTATCATCATCGCCATTGCTTACATCGTGCTCAAAAAACGCTACTGGTTCTGGTAAGCGCCCCCACTCTTCCCGCATATAACAAACCGCCCGCTGCACAAAATGCTGTGCAGTGGGCGGTTTTATCTTTTCAAGGGGAAAATCCTCTCCCTAAAGAGCATCTCTTCTTGTGAAAAAGTGGTTCAGAAACGCCCGCAGGCGTTTCTGAACCACAGTAAAAATCATCTTTCCTCTGAATATGGTCAGAGCACAGCGGAGACCATTCTAAATCCTATTCTCCCCTGTTACTCCACCGTTACGCTCTTAGCAAGGTTGCGGGGCTTATCCACGTCGCAGCCGCGCAGCACAGCCATGTAGTAGGCGAACAGCTGCAAGGGTACGATAAGCTGCAACGGCATCAGGATGTCGTCGTACTCGTCCAAGCGGATGACCTCAGTGGCAACGCCCTCCGGCACTTCCGCGTCCTTGGTGGTGAACAGCAGCACCCGCGCGCCGCGGCTGCGGGTCTCCTTGGCGTTGGAGATGGTCTTTTCGTAGACGTTCTTCTGGGTCGCCAGCGCAATCACCGGCACGCCGTCCGTGACCAGACTAATGGTTCCATGCTTCAGCTCGCCTGCGGCGTAGGCATCCGAGTGCACATAGCTGATTTCCTTCAGCTTCAGGCTGCCTTCCAGCGAAAGGGCGTAGTCGAACCCGCGCCCGATGAAAAAGCAGCTCTGGGTGTTTACATAGCGGCTGGCAAGGTACTTGATCTGCTCGCAGTCTGCCAGACGGGGCTTGATGACCTCCGGCGCGTGCAGCAGCTGGGCGGTGTAGTACTTGGTCTTTTCCTCGGTCAGCCGCCCCCGCGCGTATGCCAGACGCAGGGCAAACAGGTACAGCACGCACAGCTGCACCATATACGCCTTGGTGGACGCTACCGCGATCTCCGGCCCGGCGTAGGTGTACATGACGTAATCCGCTGCCCGTGCAATGCTGCTGCCCACCACATTCACGATGGCCAGCACTGGCACGCCCCGGCTCTTAGCCAGCTTGAGGGCAGCCAGCGTATCACTGGTCTCACCGGACTGGCTGATAATGATGACCAGATCTTCCGGCTTCAGGATGGGGTCACGGTAACGGAACTCGCTGGCGATGTCCACCTCTGCGGGCACCCGCGCCAGCGCCTCGATGGCGGTCTTGCCCACCATACCGGCGTGCATGGCCGTACCGCAGCCCACCAGATGCACCGTGCCGATGCTGCGCAGCTTTTCGTCCGTCAATTCCGGGATGCGCAGCTCCGGCAGGCCGTTCTCCACCCGGGGGCTGACCGTTGCTGTGATGGCGGCGGGCTCCTCGTTGATCTCCTTGAGCATAAAGTGGGGGTAGCCGCCCTTTTCGGCAGCCTCCATGTCCCAATCTGCGGTCAGCTTTTCGCGCTCCACCGCCTCGCCGAACTCGTTATAGAAGCGGATGTCCTGTGCCGTGCACACAGCCATGTCCCCTTCTTCCAGCACGCTGTACCGGCGGGTGTACTTGAGCAGCGCCGGAATATCGGACGCCACAAAGTTTTCGCCCTCGCCCCAGCCCACGATAAGCGGGCTTTCCCGCTTGACCGCAAAGATGGTGTCCGGGTAGTCCTTGAACAGCACCGCCAGCGCGTAGCTGCCCCGCACCTTGGCAAGCGCAGCCTGCAAAGCCTGCAGCGGCTCGCCCTGATAGCAGCTGTCGATGAGCTTTACCAGCACCTCGGTGTCGGTCTCGCTGGCAAAGGTGTAGCCTTTTGCAATAAGGCGCTCCTTCAGCGCGCCGTAGTTTTCAATGATGCCGTTGTGCACGATGCTGACCCGGGGCGTGGAGTGCGGGTGGCTGTTCACGTCACTGGGCTCGCCGTGGGTCGCCCAGCGGGTATGACCGATGCCGCAGCTGCTCTGGGGCAGCGGCAGCTCTTCCAGCTTGCTGCGCAGGGTGGAGAGCCGCCCCTTGCTTTTGACCACACGGATCCCGTCCCGCTGGGTAAGCGCCACACCGGCAGAATCGTACCCGCGGTACTCCAGTTTTTCCAAACCGTCCAGCAGCACCTGCTGAGCGCTGCGCATACCAACATAACCTACAATGCCACACATACAAAATACCTCCAGACCGACTGCGGCGCGCCGAAATGCGCTGCTGCACAGTCAGTTTCCTCTATCAAAGTCTATGTTCTTGTATGGCTTTCTTTGCAGGGTTCTGTTTCGGTATTGCTGCCGGTTTTTGCCCTGTTCTGCGGCTGGTATAGCCCTCAGCCGGAGAAACATCCGCCGAATCTTTCGATGATTCCTCTCCTCGTCACCCTCACGGCTGTCACCCGTGTGGCCCGGCGCTTTGCGTCAGCTTGCGGTACACATTCCTTCTTTCAATGATATTTGGGGCTCAGTGCATCCCCAGCATTTTATGCAGTTTGGGTTGCCACTTCAGCTTGTACAGCAGCAGCAGATTGCACAGTGCACGGTCGTAAAGGGCAAACGCCACGTTGCCCATACCCAGCGTGAGCAGGGTCATTGCCAGCGCGGTGGTGCGCAGCTCCTGCGAAACGCTGCCCGCCGGCACCAGCACCAGCAGCAGGCCGTACATGGCCAGCACCGCCGCATTGCACAGCAGCAGCTTGCACACCAGCTGCAATGCCCGGGGGCGGATGCGGTCGAATTTCGGCTTGACCAGCGGGTAATAGCCCAGCAGCACGGTGAAGATCAGGGCGATCTCCTTATCCGGCACAAAGAGCAGCCCCAGCAGGCTGACGGCTGCGTAGGCCGTCCACGCCATGGTGATGCCGCACTCCATGCACACCGTTGCAATGAGAAAGCTGGCCACCGCCGGTGCAATGAACATGGCAATGGGGATGATAGTGCCCAGCAGCATCAGTGCTACGCACAGTGCCGCCGCCATGCCGCAATAGGCCATGGCCCAGCTTTTGCTTTTTCGTTTCTGCTTCATGGGATCTCCCATTTTTCGGTGTCTGCATCCTGTTCCAGCGGGTAGACCGCGTGCTGCAGGCCCAGGATCATGATATTGTTCAGCAGGGTGTCGTTCAGCTTGAGATCCAGCATCTTGTACGCCCGCATCAGGTCGTTGACCGCAGCCAGCGCCTGCCGCCGGGCGTTCTCCATGGCGGCAGCCTGCCCGTTGAGCTCGTTGACCACAAACACGTTGTACTGGCCGTTGCGGCGGTCGGCCTCAAAGCGCTCGGCCTTATCCAGCAGATAGAAGATGCGGCCGATACAGCTGCCAATGTACCGCATACTCTTGCGCTGGTTGTGGTCATCCGTAGCCAGCGTGGAGTACAGCGCACCGTAGATGTTGCTCATGGGTTCGGCGGCAAGGGCGTAGTTTTTGGCGCTCAGGTTCATCTGCACCACCGCCTGCTCCCGCTCCTGCGCAAACAGCCGTTCCAGTGCCGGGTTCTCCTGCCGCGCTTTCTCGTAGGCGCGGCGCAGCAGCAGCTTGTCCACTGCGCGGCGCAAGCGCTTTGCGGGGCGCAGCTCACTGTACTTGCGGTCCTGCAGGTTATGCCAGCCCATCAGGATCTCCACCTGCGCCGCCTGCCGGATGCCCAGCGTCTGGCACATCATGCTGCGCTGGAACGGCGTACCGGGCACCCGCTGCCGTTTGCAGGTGGGCATGCGCCCCGCCAGACTGTCGGACAGGATGGCAAACAGCACCCCGTTGGTGCGCAGCAGATGGCAGGCGTAGAAGCCGTAGGACTTATACATCTGCCGCCGCACCCCCCGGAGATAACGCATATAGGTGTTGTAGTCCCGGATCGTCAGTTCCGGCAGATAGGGCCGCATCCGTCCCTTCATAAGAGCCAGCCATCCTTTCTGTACAGTTTTTGTATCCTGCGGTCAATAAGGTTAGTATAATCCTTTTTGTTCGGCAACGCAACTGCCGGATGCAAAAACTGCCGTAATTTGTCATTATGCCGAATTTTGTGAAATCGTTTTCTCCAACAAAAAAACACCCGCAGACCGTCTCTTTTGTGCAAAAGACAGTCTGCGGGTGTTTGTGGCGGATTTTCCCGGAAAAAGACACACTTTTCCAGTGCAATGTCTGCCGGGTGGGCGGTCAAATGCCCTTACTTCTTATCAAAATGGGTGCGCTTGCCATCAAAGCCGGACTTCGGCATGGGCTTTGCCACCTTTTCGGTCTTGGGTGCGTTATAGTACATATACAGCTGGCAGGGGATCATGCCGTTGTACATTTTGCGGCGCTTGTTGGCGCGCTTGCCGTAGTGCACTTCAAAGTCCATATCGGCGGTAATGGCGTACAGACCGGCACAGGGGCTGGCTTCCATCTGCTGTCCCAGCGTGCGCGCCAGCTTGGCAGCGCCCTCAATGGTGCCCAGACGCTCGCCGTACGGAGGATTCGTCAGCACGATGGCTTCCGGCTTTGCGGCAAAGGTGGCAACATCCGCCACCTCAAAGTGGCAGCGGTTCTCCACACCCGCCAGCTTGGCGTTAGCGTTGGCCTGTGCCACGGCGGCGGGGTCGATATCGTAGCCGAAGGCCTCAAAGCCCACGTCCAGCTTGGACTCTGCCAGTGCCTTCTGGCGCTGCTCTGCCCACAGCGCGGCGGGCACAAAGCTGTAACGCTCGGCGGCAAAGCGGCGCTTCAGACCCGGGGCGATGTTCATGGCCTTCTGTGCGGCTTCGATCAGCAGCGTGCCGCTGCCGCAGAAGGGGTCCTCCACCAGACTGTCGCGGCGCACACGGCCAAGGTCGGCGATGGTAGCCGCCAACGTCTCGCGCAGGGGGGCTTCCATAGCGTTGCGGCGGTAGCCGCGCTTGTGCAAGCCCTCGCCGGTGGTGTCCAGCATGATCTCGCACACATTTTTGCGCAGCATAAAGCGCACCTTGTACTCCACGCCGCTCTCGGGCAGCACGGTGGTACGGTGGCCCTTCATCAGGCGCTTGACCACCGCCTTTTTGATGACACTCTGGCAGGCGGGGATGCTGGTCAGCTGGCTGTTCAGGGAAGAGCCGGTGACCGGGAAGGCGGCGTCTGCGGGCAGGAACTCCTCCCACGGAATAGAATACACGCCATCGAACAGCTCATCGAAGGTGGTGGCCTTATAGCGCGCCAGCAGCAGCATCACGCGCTCCACGGTGCGCAGGTTAAGGTTTGCAGCGGCGATCATCTCAGCCCCGCCGCAGAAGCTCAGACGGCCATCCTCCACCCGGATGTTCTCTGCGCCGATGCGGGTCAGCTCAAATTTAGCGGTGGATTCGCACCCGAAAAAGCAGGGCGCGATCAGTTCAAATTTTGCGGGCATGGTAGTTCCTTTCTGTTCTGTACCGAAAAAACAGACCTGTCCGACCGGGGACAGGCCTGCCTGTGTTCCTTGTGATCCCAGCTGATGCGATGGCTCAGCGGCCACGGCGGCTGCGGGGCGCATAGCCGCCGCCCCGGCGGTTATTGGTCTCGTGATCCAGATCCGCCATCTTCTCCTCGCTCTGGCTCTTGAAGCGGCTCATCATATCCTCAAAGCTCAGGTTGTCGGAGCGGGCGGGTGCCTTGGGCTGCCATACGCGGGGTGTAGCCTCCCGGGCAGGACCACGGCCGCCTTCACGGGGGGCACGGCCTGCGCCGCGACCGCCGGAGCGTCCGCCCTCCTGCCCATTGCGGAAGCCGCCCGGACGGGGGCCGCCTGCGCGTCCTTCCCGGGGCTGACGCGGAGCCGGGGGCAGCAGCCGCTTGATGGACAGCGCGATCTTGCCGTCCGGTGCAATGTTGATGACCTGCACCTTTACTTCATCGCCATCGTGCAGCACAGTGTTGATATCCTGCACGAACTCGTTGGATACCTCGGAAATGTGGACCATGCCGACACGCCCCTCCGGCAGCGCAACAAATGCGCCAAAGGGCTTTACACCGGTCACGCGGCCTTCGAATACGTTCCCTACCTCAATTGCCAAAACTCAATACTCCTTGTTTTCCAAAACTCTTGACCTGCCGCGCGGTCAGTTACCGGTCACATCCACAAAGATGCGCTCGTTGGGTGCGGCGTAGTTGTAAGAGTCGCGTGCGACCCATTCGGTGATCTGGTCGGCATCGCCGTTCAGTACGCGCTGCAGTTCCTGATTTTCCGTCTGTTGCTGCGCCACCTGTTCGTTCAGTGTTTCCAGTTCTGCCCGCTTGGAGCTGATGGTGACCTGATTGGAGATATAAGCCGCCAGCATACTCAGCAAAAGCAGCACGAAAAACAGGCGGAACGCCATAGTGACCACTGCATTTTTTCTGCGCTTTTTGCGTCCCGTATTCGTCATTGCCTTACGCTCCTGTCTGAACAGCAGACCTTCTGCGTCTGTTCTCTTACTTTGATACGTTTGAATTATACAACAATGCCCGCTGGTTTGGCAAGTTCTTTTTGGATTTTTTTGCGGTTCTTTCCGCGTTCCGGCGTAATTTGCGGGCAGTTTTGGCCGCAGCACGGCGGCGGCGCACAGGCTGCACCGCAAAACGGTGCAAAATACGGCCGGGCAGGCGCAAAACAGCCCGTATCCCCCGCCCCAGCGCCCGCAGCGGGACGCCCAGCACCCCGGCAGTGCAAAGGGCAGCGGCAAAGGCTGCCAGCACCATGTACCACCGCAGCACGCCTGCTTTGCTGTACCCGGCGGCGTAGCTCTGGCACGCCAGCAGCACCGCGCCGGAAAGCAGCACGTCCGGCACAAAAGCCGCCCTGCCCCGCACCGGCAAAAACGCCCGCACCGCACCAAGGGCTGTGCCCAGCGCAGCACAGGCGGCTGCTTCCTGCAAGAGCCGAGCGGGCAGCAGAACCTGTACCATCAGCGCAGCAGCCGGTGCCAGAAGCCCCCGGCTGCGCGGGCGGCGGTATATTCCAGCCCATCGAACCGCCCGGTCAGCTTTGCCTCCCCGGCTTCCAAGTCCAGCATCTGCATACTGATCTGCGCACCGGACAGGTGCAGAATGCCCTTGCCGGTCTCCAGCGCGGCGCTTTCGGCGCTGCAATGCAGCACCCGCTGCACCCCGGTGACGGTCAGCCTGCTGCGGCTTTCCAAGATCAGGTCATGGGGCAGCGGCGGCTTTGCGGCAGCTTTTTCCATAGGCAGTCCCCCTCTGCCAGCATTGTATGCAGGCAGGGCGGGCAGTTATTCCGCGATCACCTCGTACATCTCGCGGGCAACGTCTTTCGTGCGGGGCTCTACATCCGAGAGCACCCGCACCTTGATGGGACGGTTGCCGAAGGTAACCTCAATGATGTCCCCGGCGTTGACGGCCTGACTGGCCTTGGCCACCTTGCCGTTGATGAGGATGCGGCCTGCATCCGCCACCTCGTTTGCCACGGTACGGCGCTTGATGAGGCGGGAGACCTTGAGATATTTATCCAGACGCATTTGGGTATTCCTTTCTTTTCAGCAAAAAAGCCGCCGCACCTTGTGCAGGCAGCGGCGGCGTGACAGAACCGATTACAGGGTGTCCTTCAGGGACTTGCCGGGCTTGAACACGATGCTGCGGGAAGCAGCGATGGTGATGGGCTCGCGGGTGCGGGGGTTGATGCCCTGACGTTCGGCGCGCTCGCGCACCTCAAAGGTGCCGAAGCCGGAGATGGTGATCTTTTCGCCCTCGGTCATTGCCTTGCCCAGTGCCTCAAAAACAGCGTTGACAGCCTGCTCGGCATTCTTCTTGTTCATTTCGGTGTTTGCCGCAACCTGTGCGATCAAGTCGGTCTTGGTCATATTATTTGCCTCCATCTGATTTTTGTCTTAAGTTCTCTCGTTCTATCGGAGCAGGTCATTCGACCTGAGTACCGCGTTGTTCCTGTTCCAGACACTGCTGTGCAAAGCGCTTGGACGCAAAGGTCAGTGCTTCCTCTGCATCCACACCCGCAAGCCGGGCGGCGTTCACCGCTGCAAGCAGCAGCTGACCGGCGGCTTCCTGCTTTGCGGCGTCGTCTGCCGTGGCAAAGCTCTGCACGGCGGCTTCCAGCTGGTGCTGCGCTGCGGCTGCATCCTGCTGCCCAAAACCATGCCCGGCGGCACGCTTTTGCAGCTTTTGCGCCCGCATGAGCGCAGGCAGCGTAGCGGGCACGGTGGCCAGCTCATCGGCAAGGGTGGTGCGTCCCTTTTCCTTATTTTTGAGCGCATCCCAGCCATTTATACCGGCGTTTTCTGCTGCGGAGGATGCAAAGATGTTGGGATGCCGGAACACCAGCTTTTCGCAGACATTGCGGCATACATCCTCAAAGGTAAAGCGTCCCCGCTCTTCCTCCATGGCGGCGTGGAACACCACCTGCATCAGCACGTCCCCCAGCTCCTCCCGGAGCAGCACGGCGTCGTCTGCGTCAATAGCTTCCAGCGCCTCGCAGGTCTCTTCCAGAAAGTTTTTGCGGATGGAAGCATGGGTCTGCACCTTGTCCCACGGGCAGCCGTTTTCCGGGTCCCGCAGGATGCGGATCACCTGTAACAGCTGCTCCGCTGTATAGGGCGGCCGTGGGTTCCAGTCCAGCACACGTTCCATCTCCTTTTTGAAAAGATATTGTAGATTCTACCGCAGCCATTGCGTTTTTTCAAGCAAAAAGCCGCAATTTTCCCGCTTTGTTCATGGTTTTCTGCGCTTTTCACAAAAACAGGACGGCGTCCTGTGGGGGATACCGCCCTGTTGCAAACTTTTCCGGTTACGGGCTTACAGCTGTGCGCCGCACTTATTGCAGAACAGTGCATCATCCGAGACGGGTGCGCCGCACTGCGGGCAGGTCTTGCGGACAGGCTGGGCGGGCTGTTCCGGGGCGGCGGCTTCTGCCTCCTCCATAGGGGCTTCGTAGTCCACCTCGGCGGCTTCAGCCGGGGTCAGGGTAGCCTTCAGGCGGGTGATCTCCTGCTCGATGGTATCGATCATTTCGATGTATTTATCCACCAGCGGCTGGTTTTCCTCCTTGCCCTTTGCAAGGCTGTACACCAGTGCGCCCAGCTGACGCTGTGCCTTGAGCAGCTTCCCCTGCTCGTTGACCAGCAGCGCCTGCGTCTTGCCCTTTTCGGCCAGATCCATGGCGGCGTTCTTGCCCTTTTCGGCATATTCCAGACCCATTGCTTTGATCTTGTTAAAATCCATAATAGACACCTCTCTTATTCTGGCAGTATATTCTCTGCAGATGGCGGCGCATCCTGTGCGCCATACCGGGGTCGTATTCCCATTATAGCGCAGCGTTATGGCAATTGCAACGAATGCACCGCAATTTTTACAGTTTGGTGCTGGTTTGGAAACAAATTTTACGCATTTTTCACCGGTTAGGTGCGGCTGCCGTAGAACTCGCACAGCATACTGTCGGCGGGCAGCAGCTCCAGCGGCAGCGGGTCCACCTGCTCAAAGCGGCGGGCGGTCTCGTCCCACAGCTCGGCGTTGTGGCCTTCCAGCGTGAACTGGCGGCGCACCTCGCCCAGCAGCCGGGAGATCAGTCCCAGCTCATAGGTAAAGGAGGTGTCCAGCAAAAAGTCTGCGGTGGTCTTGAAGCCCTTGATATAGCGCGTTTCACCGTCCAGCACCCTGTCCCACATGGAAAGGGTCTTGGCGGGGCTGCGGCCGCGGGCGGCGGCATCCCGCAGGGTGCGGCGGCACAGGCGGATGTCCTGCGTATTGATGACCCGGCGCCCGTCAATGCAGTATTCCTCCCGCAGACCGGCGTAGATGCGGTAGATCTGGTCGTCCGGCACAAGGCCGGTCAGCTCCGGGTTGAGGGCGTGGATGCCCTCCACGATGCACACACCGCCCTGCAGGTCGATGGGCTCCACCGCAGCAGCGCGCTGCTCGGTGGCAAAATCGTAGATGGGCAGCTCGGTCCTGCCGGTCTCGCTGAGCTGGCGCAGGCACTGCTTGATGAGGGGCAGATCCAGCGTTTCTAGGTTTTCGTAGTCCAGCGTGCCGTCCGGCATTTTGGGGTAGTAGGCAGCACCCTTAAAAAAGTTATCCAGACTGACCACCTGTGCCGGGGTGCCCTGCTGCACCAGAGCCTTTGCCAGACAGTGGGCGCTGGTAGTCTTGCCGCTGGCTGAGGGGCCGGTCAGCATAACGATCTTTGCCCCGGAGCCGCGCACCTTCTGGGCGGCATACTGCACCCGCCGGGCGTAGCTGTTCTCGCTCAGCTGTGCCAGCGCCTGCGGGCTGCGGGCTGCTACGTTATAGAGATCTACTTCAACCAGTCGTTTCGGTACCCAGATCGTGATCATAAAACTCAGCCACTCCTTTTTTCCGTTCCAGTACCTCCGCAAAGCGCTGGATATACTCGTTCGGATACTTGAAATTGAAGATGCGCTGCATCCGTTTGCCCCCATCGGCCACCAGTTTGGTGCTGCCGCCTGCACCCGCCGAGAGGATGGTCTGGACTTCCTCCATGATATAGATATTATAGTAACCCTCGTGACCCGGCTTGCACCAGCCCACGTTTTCCAGATTTTGCAGCGTATTCTTCTGCCGGTAGAGGTAATAGGGGCGGTAGCCCGCTTCGGCCAGCAGATGGCATTTTTCCAGCATGGCGGCTACGTCCGCGTAGTCGTTCTCCTTCTGATCCTCGATGACGATGCGGGAAGCCCGCTTGAGGGTAAGGGTGTGGACGGTGATATTCTCCGGCTGCAAGGCAATGGCCTGCCGCAGGCTGTGCTCAAAGCCCTCCACCGTATCCCCGGGCAGACCGGCAATGAGGTCCATGTTGATGTCCTCGTGCCCGGCGCGGCGGGCATCGGCGTAGCAATCCAGAATATCCTGTGCCGAGTGCTTGCGGCCAATGTTTGCCAGCACCGCGTCCGAGAAGGTCTGCGGGTTGATGGAGATGCGGGTAGCGCCGTATTCCTTGATGACCGCCAGCTTTTCGGCATCGGTGCAGTCCGGGCGGCCCGCCTCCACGGTATATTCTACGACCTTGCTCAGGTCAAAATTCTCCCGCACGGTGCCCATGAGCTGCCGCAGCTGGGCAGCGGAAAGGCTGGTGGGCGTGCCGCCGCCGATGTAGATGCTGCACAAGGTCAGCCCGGCACGCTCGGCCTGCACCCGGATCTCCGCCACCTCTTTGCACAGGCAGTCCACATAGGGCTGCACCAGCTTGCGGTCGCGGTCCAGATTGCAGCTGACAAAGCTGCAATAGCTGCACCGGGAGGGACAGAACGGGATACCGATATACAGACTATACGTCTTGGGAGCGCTGCCCAGCTGCAAAATAGGCTCCTGCAGGTCGGCAATTTCCTTCGCCATTTCGTATTTTTGCTCCGAGCAGTCGAATCGCTGCAAAAAGAAGCGGTCGATCTGCTCTGCGCTCCACCCGGCGGCGCGCTTGTCGTGGATCAGGCGCACCGGGCGCACACCGGTCATTTTGCCCCAGGGCGGGCGGATGCCCGTCCACTGGCGCAGCAGGTCATAGGTCAGGCTTGCAAGGGCAAACTCCGGCGTTTCGCCGCCCTGCTCCACCGGCAGCGGCAGCGGGGCTTCCAGCGTTTTGCTCTTTTCTCCCTGCCGCACCAGCACCCGCAGACCGGTATCGGTCTTTTCTGCCCACAGACAGTCCTCGGCGGATTCCGGCGGGGTCAGGGTCAGGGGTGCCATGGGGTAAAACAGGCGGGCAAGGTGCTCCACCTCGTACCCGGAGGGCAGCCCAGTGATATAGATCTTCATGTCGTTCTCTCTTTAAAAAATGTCGTTGCCGCCGCGCAGGGCGCTGCGGATATAGTAATTATTGTCCAGCTCCGCGCCAAAGGTAGAAAATTCGCCGTGGCCGGGCAGCACCTGTGTTTCGCGGGGGATGGGCAGCTGTGCCAGCTTGCGCAGGCTGTCTGCCATCTGTGCGCTGCTGCCGCCCTCCAGATCGGTGCGGCCGATGCTGCCCGCAAACAGCGTATCGCCGCAGAACAGATGCTCACCGCACAGCAGCACCACGCTGCCGGGGGTGTGGCCGGGGGTGTGCCACGCGGTAAAACGCAGCTCGTCCACCGTGATCTGCTCCCCTTCTGTATAGCCGCAGTCCGCAGCGGAAAGCGGGTACATCCGGTCCCCGGCAAGGTCTGCCTTTTCGCAGTAGAGGGTGGCGTTCCACTCCGCCTTCAACGCGGCAGCGCTGCCCACATGGTCGTAGTGGCCGTGGGTGCACAGGATGGTGGTGAGGGTGGCATTGTGCTGCTTTAAAATTTCATCGTAGCTCTGCACCTCTGCCGCCGGGTCGATGACCACGGCATGGCCTGCATCGGAAATGAGCAGAAAGGTGTTGGTATACAGCGGCGGTGCCGCAGGAATGTGAAAGCCTTGCATGGTTACTCCTTCTTTTTCCACTCGTCGGTGTCAATGATGATGGTGCAGGGACCCTCGTTCACCAGCGACACCTGCATGTGGGCACCGAACTCGCCGTGCTGCACGTCCTTGAGGCCGTGCTTAGCCATCTCGGCAAGGAACAGCTCGTAGGCATCCACCGAGAGGGGCGGCTTTGCAGCCTTGATAAAGCTGGGACGGTAGCCCTTTTTGGTGTCGCCGTAAAGGGTGAACTGGCTGACCACCAGCGCGGAATAGCCCAGATCCCGGGCACTCAGGTTCAGCTTGCCCTCCGCATCCGGGAAAATGCGCAGACCCGCGCATTTATCGGCAAGCTTGGGCACGATGTCCAGCGTGTCGGTGTCCTTGACCCCCAGCAGGATCATGATTCCAGGGCCGATGGTGCGGGGCTCGCCGCCTTCCACCCGCACACTGGCGGAGGATACGGCCTGAATGACTGCTCGCATTGCGTTAACTCCTTGTCACCTTGAGCACGTCCCGCACCTTGGAAAGGCGCGCCACCACACGGTTGAGGTGCTCGGTATTGTTGATGCCGATGGTCAGGCTGACCACGGCGCAGTTGTTTTCTACCTGACGGGCGTTCATGGCATAGATGGGCACCCGGATATCGGCCAGTGCGCTGAGCACGTCCTGCAGCAGCTCGTTGCGGTTCAGGGCGATGATCTCCAGCCCGGCCTTATAGCTGTCCTTCACGCTGTCTGCCCAGTAGGCCTTGACCCAGCGGGGAGCGTTGGAGGGGTCCTTCATGCTGGCAACGGCGTTGGCGCAGGTCTGCTTGTGGATGGAAACGCCGAAGCCGCGGGTGATAAAGCCCACGATGGGGTCGCCGGGCAGCGGACTGCAGCACTTGGCAAACTTGATGGGGGTGTTATCAAAGCCCTCCACCACCACGCCGTCGGTGGCGTGCACGCGGCTCAGGTCTACCTTGGGCAGATCCTCCACCGACTTGTTCTCCTCGGCCTCGGCAGCCTTGAGCTTTTGCCACTCCTCCTTGAGCTTGGGCAGGCAGTTGGCAATGGTCATGCCGCCGTAGCCGATGGCGGCGTACAGCTCCTCAGCGTTGTTCTGGCGCATCCGACGGGAGCAGCCGTCGATAAAGGCATCCAGCTGGTCGTCCGGGATGAGGATCATCTCCCGGCGCAGTTCCTTGGACAAAGCGTCCCGTCCCTGCTGGATATTCTCCTCCCGGCGCATCTTCTTGAACCAGTTGCGGATCTTGCTCTTAGCCTCGCTGGTGCGCACGATCTTGAGCCAGTCGCGGCTGGGGCCCTTATCTGCCGGGCCCAGCAGCACTTCGATGATCTCGCCGGTAGCCACCACATGGTCGATGGGCACCATGCGGTTGTTCACCTTGCAGCCCACCATGCGGTTGCCCACCGCCGAATGGATGGCGTAGGCAAAGTCGATGCAGGTAGCGCCGGTGGGCAGGTTGATGACGTCGCCCTTGGGGGTAAAGGCGAACACTTCTTCCGGCAAAAGGTCGCTCTTTAAATCGTGGAGCAGGTTGCCGGAATCCTCGCTCAGACGCTGGTTTTCCAGCAGCTGGCTAACCCACGCCAGACGGTCGTCCAGCTTATCGTGGCCTTCGCGGCCTTCCTTGTACTTCCAGTGGGCGGCAACGCCGTACTCGGCCTGCTCGTCCATTTTGCGGGTGCGGATCTGCACCTCAAAGGGAATGCCCTCGTGCCCGATGACGGTGGTGTGCAGGCTCTGGTAGCCGTTGGGCTTGGGGGTGGAGATATAATCCTTGAAGCGGTTGGGCAGCGGGTGGTACATATCGTGGATGAGGCCAAGGGTGCTGTAACACTCTGCCAGAGAATCCACAATGACACGGACCGCGTAGATATCGTAGATCTCATCGAAGGACTTGTTCTGCATGATAGTCTTGCGGTAGATGCCATAGATGCTCTTGACTCGGCGCTTGATGGTGACACCCTCGATGCCGCTCTCCGCCAGACGGCGCTCGATGACGCCGGAAACCTTGATAAGGAACTCCTCGCCAGAGCGCTCGCTGAGCATCCGGCTGATCTCGGAATAGCCCACTGGGTCCAGATAATGCAGGCTGCGATCCTCCAGCTCCTCCTTGACGTTCAGGATGCCAAGGCGGTTGGCGATGGGGGCGTACACCTCCATGGTCTCGCGGGCCTTATCGCGGCGCTTCTGCTCCGGCCAAGCGTCGCCGGTGCGCATATTGTGCAGCCGGTCGCACAGCTTGATGATCATCACGCGCACATCGCGGCTCATAGCCAGCAGCATCTTGCGCAGGTTCTCGGCCTGCAGCTCCTCAATATTGGAGAACTGGATCTTGGTCAGCTTGGTCACGCCGTCCACCAGCAGCGCCACTTCCTCGCCAAAGG
>CAKTGQ010000007.1 GCA_934561555.1 uncultured Faecalibacterium sp.
TTTTAACGATAATTCGCTACAAAATCCTTATGCTCTCGGGTTTTTAATAGCAGCCTGAGCGGGTGCCAAAATTACAGGGCGTTTGGATTTGCAGTGGTGCGTTGTTTGAAAATTTTCAGTTTGCTTTACTCCATCTCCGCAATGATCTTCTCCAAATTTTCTTCCTGCAAATAAAATTCCGGCAGTTTTGCTTTGTCATACCGCATATAGGGAACATCCTTCGTTCGCCGTTCCAGCAAGTTGGTGAAGAAGCGCTCCCAGCTGAAGAATTCGCTGCTCTCAATGAAATCTGCCGGGTGTTCCAAAATTTCAGGAATATCCGGCTGTCCGAGCAAGTCTGCTTTCAAGAGCAGCCATTCCAGCGATTCCGGCAGGTACAAGCTGAACTTTGCGCTATCCTCCTGCATCAGGCGATAAATGTCGTTCATCTGTGGGCCAAATGCTGCACCGTCTGCAATTATCAGAACCTTCTTGGATTTCATCGGGAACATCATTTGTTTGATGTTATCTTTGCCTGCCGCAGAGATACAGACAATGCCGTATTTCTCACCGATTTTTGTAAACAGCTGATACCCGGAATTTGCATCCTCCGTCAGCAGCTTTTCGACACATTCCATCTGCACATTGCTGGCTGTCAGCGAATCATAGACCGGGTACGCTTTATTATAAGTCCGTTTGAATCGACTGGTCGTCTTTTTTCAGTTCCAGAATTGCATTTACGCTGTACGGCAGTGTACTCAGATCTTCTCTTGTCACAAGCACATAGTAGTTGTCCGTTTTCTGTGAATTGCACGGGCAAAGTCAAGGCTTGAAACAAAGGCGCTGCCTTCATCCACAAACACAATGGTATCCTTAATGTCTTTCAGTTGAGCTTCCCAGAGTGCACCAGACAGGACTCTGCACATTTTATCACAGACAATCGTAACGCCGCTTTTTCTACCATAGTTCTCATAGGCGCTCAACATCTCAACCAGTGTTGTCTTGCCCGTGGCACTGTCACCACACAGAATCGTGATGTTGCGTTCCAGTTCTATGGTAAAAACGATCCGTTTGCTCCGAACTTCGGTTTTATGTTTACCGCTCATCTCATAGCCTCACACGAACTTGAATGCAACCGGCATCAGTTCTTCCATGCTGTGTACCACATCACCTGTATTCAGAACTTTTACGCCCACCGGGAATTTTTTCTTTCCAAAATCCATCAGGTGCCGCAGATTGATCGTCAGGTCTTTTTTCTTGGCCAATTTAAGAATAAAAGGTGCGCAGTTGTCACCACAAGTCGAGGCATTGAATATCTTTTCCGGGTCATTTGCCATAAGCAGCAGCGTTTTTGTGCCGCCAGACAAGCTCTCCGGCGGAATCACACCCAAAACTGGGCTTTCGATTGCATGAGGCCCCAGAACGTTAGATTTGTCGATCTTTTTGATAACTTCTTTCGCAAAATCAGAAGTCAACCATTCATCCTCATAAGTGTAGTTGAAATAAACCGACGTATTGTAGACTGCTTCCGGCATATCTCCAAAGTAGATGTTCAGCATCGTATCACCTCGCAGACGTGAGTCACTTGCTATTATTGTACCTTCTTTCTTCTCACAAAACAAGACGTAAAAGGCTCTTGGCATCCCATTATAGAAGCTAAGAGCCTTTTATTACACTATGCAAATTTCAGTTGATTCCTATTTTTTCATTGTATATATAACCTGTCAGCCTTCCCTACATTGTCATTTTCATCGACAAAGTACCTGTCGCAACTGAAAATGCCATCATATTATATCAATTTATTCGATTCGTTTTCTAATAATTAGGCATTCATAACGGTTCTTTGCCTAACGCATTTTCAGGTAATTTTTTACTGTTTTTCTTCAACTCAAGGTATCCTCTTGCCAGTTCAAGCGTCTTTTCCTCGGAAAACTCATTTGTCTCTATAATCCAATAAATAGGGCGAACCATGATAACGTAAAATGCAGCATTCCGACTCATAAAATCGTTGTTCGGTTCGCCCTTGTTGTTTGGACTGCGTTATTTAGACTGATTTTTCTGATGTCCTGATACGCTTTCTGAATCCGCTTTCTCTTAATTTTGAATCAAGTAATTGCGTCTTTTATCGCTTTCAGATTCAGCTTGTCCGGCAAATCCGAGAGCGGCATTTCTTTATTTTCCATGTTATCGACGAATTTTTCGTTGTTCTCGTTCATGATCTCCATAAAGCGAATCTTGAACGTCATATCTCTTTCGTCGCCGTCTTGGACATCATATGGCGCAAGCTCTTGGCTGTATTTCACCATCTCCATCTGAATCTTAGACAGCGAGTTCCTGTACCTTACCCAAGTTTCCTGGTACTTGTGAACACCGATGTGCTTTTCTTTTGCGTACAGTACAATGCTCAGTAAAGCCGCAGCAGCTAAAAAAAACGTTAAAAAGATAGAGAAATCAATATACTCTAGCTTATAAAATATACCCCCTACTACTCCTATAACGGCCTGAAAAGCAACTACTCCCTTTACACTGTCCAATATTCCATCTTTTTCTGCAAAGTTATTCTTTTGATTTCTTGTTGCGCCATCCGCAAAGATTTTATAGTTTTCCTTGACCAGCACCCAAAATTCTTCTTTGCAGCCAACGCATGTTCCATCGTTGCCTTTCCATGCTGCTTCCCAGCTGCCAAAAATATATTTGTTCAAATCCGTCTTTGCCTCAGAAGTCTTGTCCGCCGTTTTCTCTTCTGTTTTAGTCTTTACATTTTTATTAGAGGAATCTTTTTTCGTTTTTCCGTTGGATTTTTCTTCCGTCTTACTTTCTTTATTTTCCGGTTGAGATTCCTCGGATTTGCTGGAATCGTCAGGCTTGTCGTTGGTCTTTTTTAAGCATATAAACGATTTTATTTTGTTTATGCTCTCTTTTAACTCCATTCCTCATTTTCACCTCTGAAAACTCTGGTCATTTCCCATCTGGCGGATATGATCCAGCCACTCATAAATATCCGACTTTTTGTACTTCGGTTTTTCATCTTCGTCACAGATAAGTTCTGCCGCACGCGCCATCAATGCGTATTCGTTCTCCAAGCTTGTGAAGAACACGCCGTTGTCGTCCGTATTGATTGAAACATTCAACTGCATACACGCTTCCTGTTCCGCGCTGCTTGCAAGATACTTGTTATAAAACCGATACAACGGGTGCTGTGCATACTCGCGGAACGTACTGATCAGCGCATTCGACGAAGGATTTGTCTCGATGGCAAGTCCATATTGCGCAACTTGCGTGCGCATCCACTTCTGGATGACCGAACATGCTCTTGCATAATCCTTCCGAATGGGGACGGTGATTTTTCTCCATCCAGCGTCCTTTATCTGAGGATTAAAATGATAATTGTAGTACAAGAGCGAACACTCCGGAATATACCGATCCTCGAAGGTCGGCGGAAACCGCTGATTCACATCCTCTACCTCAAAGCAGTCCGGTGTAAATTGTCCTTTTTGATAGAATCCATCCCGATAAAGCTTTGGATCATCGCCGCGAAGTGTCCACGCCTTGTAATAGATCTCAATGTTAAAATTGCAGCGATGCTCATGATAGCCCCGAGTATCCGAAGCTTCCTCATACGCCCTTTCTGCACGCTGCATAATGCCCGCAAGCTCCTCCTCATCCATATTTACCAGATAGATCTCACGGAAATAAATATCGAATTGCTTTACAATGTAATCCTTGAGCGGCTGAAACTCTTCCGTCCCTATTCTTTCCAGCGCATGATACATCCATGCCAGATTATCCAGATAGTCGTGTGCATAAAGCGACACCTGATAGGCTTTTCCTTTATACCACGCCTCCGGGTCGATGCCCAGCACAATGGCGTGTCCGATTCGGTCTCCGCAATCCAGATTCAAGAAATGAATCGCCTCGTCAATCGCACGCAAGCCGTCTATGACATCCAAAAAATCTTCTCCAGCATGATAGGTCTTTCGCAGACGCTTTAAGGTAGGGCTTGTCACCCAATTTCCCTCCAGCGCACTGTTTCCAAGCAGCCGAAAAACGGGCGCAAAAACCTCCGGTCTGCATCCGATCTCCTGAGACGCTGCATCGATTCCCTTGACACGTGAAGCCGTGTTCGGATATTCTGCCCGGAATCGAAGCAAAGCACGCGCCTGTATCTCCAACCGTCGTCTCAGTTCTGCATGACGGCATTCCCGCCGCTCAAACTCTATTGCAAGGATACCTTGCGGCCTTTCTGCCCTTCGGATGTCTCGCCGTTTGATGAAATGGAACACATAATAGAACCGCTTCTTGAATGCGTCCAGATCAAAACCATTTCCGTCCAGCCCCACCAATTCCGGCTCTTGCAGAGAATCACAGATTGCTTCATCCAACTGTGAAATAAAATCATAGTCCCCTTCTGCCGTATTGTGGGGCGATATTCGTGCTTCGATTTCAAGAAGATACGGTGTTTTCAAAAGCGGTTCTTGCACGGCCAGCTTCGTGCTCAAAATGCCTGTCTCTCTGCCACTGGTGAAAAAATACCCGTGTCGACCCTGATATTGTTGAAAATTATCGAAGCCCACATGGTTATTGACCTGCACCATATAGAAACGCAATTCATTTTGCAAACACAAATATGCGTAAAACAGATTATGCTCTTCCGGGCTGAGGCAGCGAGTCTCCATCTTAGCATAAATATCCCGGAACATACTGTACAAGAACCACCGTTCCCCATACAGAACATACTGTGTTTCATGGCTTTCTGTGATTGAAAACGGGAAAAGTGAAAGCGCGTAATCCGGATAATCATTTAATCCAAACTGAGAAAACGCGCTCTGCAAATCAGAAATCGCCAGTATCAGTTGTTCCGGTGACTGCAAAAGATAGCGAACATATTCTAGCGAAATAAAGTTATTTCGACAGCTTTCATTTTCCGCGCTATAGCCACACAGCCGGGTACAGAGATAAAAGCGAATCAATGCTGCCTGCAAATGATGCACAATCAGCGGGAATACTTCATTCTTCTGCTCTCCAGAACTGTTGAGCAGATCATCAATATACTGCCTTGGAAATGGGACTCTGCTCTGTCTCTCGATCCTACACAAGGACCTCTCAAACTGATCATTGCAGACCGAATTCATCAGGTTTATCCATGACACCTGAAAATACGGAATAGAGGCAAACAAGTGAAAATGATGATCTGAGATCCCCCGCTCCACAACAGCATTCAGCTGATAATTATTGTGGTGGAGAACATATTCCCAATCAAATTTATTTCGCGGCCCAGATCCATGTCGTGCGTCCAAAAACGCATACATTGCAGACACCGGAATTTCTTCTCCGATTTCCTTGGCAAGTTTGCGCCATGACAGCAGTTGATTGTACTGACAAGTGACCGGCTCCGTGTCCGTGAGAAGAAGTTCATTCGTTTCCAGCAAAAGCGTAAACACATTAAGCCGACCATATCTTGCAATACGCAGCCCGTGTGCATCCTGGTCGCAGATATAATCTGCAATCGATTCCACCATTTGCAAACATTCCAAATGGCTATAATTTAAGTATTGTTCTTCATCCTTGCACATGTAGGCAGCCGCCGTCTGATATGAAATATCATCATAAGCCAGTCTACCCGCAAGGATTTCCTGCACGTCCACACGACGAAGCAGCACCTTCGTCAGTGAAACCAGATTATTAGTCAGAAGAACTGTTCTATTCATCATATTTTTTACATATTATTGGTAAAATCGTTCCGCATACTGGTCTGCAAACGGATCTGCTTGGAAATATTTTTAAAGAACTCTCTCAGCATGACTCCCACCGGGCTTACCTGCTGTTTATTATTCTGGCTGGCAAAAATCTCTTTGACAAACGGGCATTCTTCAAATGCCGCCTGAAAATCAGCGCTGCTGCCCTTTGAGCCTTTATAAAATTTTGTTTGCTCACCAAGCTGTATCGACAAATTGTTGTATGCTCTGCAGCAATATCCCAACGCCTTATCACTGTCAATTTCCGGAGGCATACCATTCCGCGAAGGATTAGCCAGTCGTTTGAAGCTGTTATACGTCAAATCAAATTGATGGATCGGAACAGCGAGTGACCCATATTTTGCGCTCCACACTTCATAGTCATGGCGCATAGAAGCATCTTCTACAGCTTTTCGCAATCTGCTCTGCGGCATCTCATGCTTTATCGATTCAAAGTAATTCTTGAATGCCCTTATCAATGCTTCTTCCATAAATGCAAAGTATGTTTTCCAATCAAACGAATTGACGCAGAAATTAAAAACTCCAAAGTTTCCAGATATTTTATTTTCAATAGAAACCACAAGACTTCTATCTGTACTGGATTGTTCCTCAGCAATTTTAAATGCGAAGGGTTTTTCAACTCCCATCGCCTTTAAATTGGTAAAAAACATCATTTGAACCTCAACTGATCGAACTATATCAGTGATAAGTTTTTCCCATCCACCATCCTTTGGAAACTTTGCACTTACCATATAAATATTCTGAATGTTTTCGATATCGCTTGCCCAGAAAGAATCTGTCCGGATTTTCATATTTTGCTGTGGGATAGGCGCATATACCATGCATTTCACTTCTGGAAGCATCTTATTTGTCCACCTGCCGGAAATCGAAGTTCCCATTACGTCCAGAATCGTTTTATGTGCAAGTTCGGCATCCTTTCCGGATGCTGCCGTACAGCTGAAATAAAGCTGATTCAACTCCGCTGTGTACAAAGCCAAAATACACTGAACCAGCCGTTTTGGTGCACCCGCTGTTCTGGAGTATTGATACATAGCCCAGAACAGATTGCCACAGCTGTATGCTTCATTCCGCATATTTTCTGTTCCAATCCTATCCAGTAATTTTTCGCTTCGATATCCAATCGAATAGGTCAACAGTTCCTCAAAGAATTTTAAACCTTTATCGTGCAGATTTTCCGAGTAAAACGTAGATGTAATATAGTCCAACAGCCTATTGCAATTTTGGACAATTACAGAACTAGAAGGTTCTGATTTCATCTCATCCAGAAGCTTTAAAAAATCATGCTCATCCCGGATATTCCGTCGGTCAAAGAAATGGATTCCAATTCCTTTTGCATCAAAGTAAAGTCCGGTCCTTGCTGCAAGAAGATGAAGGGTCAGTTGTTTCGCTACTACGGCTGTCTTTTCAAACCCAAGTTTCTCTGCCATTTCCTGTGGCAATTCAATTTCCAGACATTGATTTCTTGAAAGTTCGCCACTCCACACATTGTGTCTGAAATCTGGCATTTGAACAACCCGGTGGGAAGGAATAATTTTTGTAATAAACTGATTTGTCTGCGGATAGACATCCAGCTCTGACATTTCATACTGCTTTTGCAGGTGATTCGTGCAACTTTTGCGCAGCAAAAAATCTGTCGTTGACAACAAAACAATGATACGTGGAAACATCAGATAATCATAGATTTGTTCCATCAGCGTATATACATCTTTTGTTGCTCCGTTTTTCACCCGCGGATCATAGCGATCCACGTCATCAAGCGCAATTACCAGAAAGCTTGTTCGCCGCAAACCTGAGTAGCTGTTTTCTCCGGCCCAGTCAAAAAAGTCCAGATAATCCGTCACCAATTTTGCAAACGAATTTATCACAGTCTGGCTGCTGGATAATGTCTGAAGGGTATGCAACGCCGACTCACCATCTGAGATGCATTCAACTTTTGCGCTCCGCAAATATCGAAAATTCCGAAAAACTGCATCAAACTCCTGATAGACACCGCGCAGCCTTTCCTGGTAGGAATTTCTTGTTCTCGTTGTCGCATTTTTCACGAAATTGACCAGATTATTCAGCATCCGTGCCAAAATGATTTCAATGATGTCATCATTTTCTTTCAGGGCATTGACATCCACACAAGGTAATGTGATATAACGGGATCGTTTTACAAATTCTGCCTGTTCCGAGCTATACGAAAAAATCTCCGAGATCTCATTTCTCTCCGGGTTGAAATCTTTCAATGCCCATTGAAATGATATCATCGCCGAAGTTTTTCCCATTCCTCGGTCGCCTGTAAACGCAATGACATTGTTGCTGTGATGCCGGAACTCTCCATCCTGAATGTGCTGTGCGTTCTGTACCGCTTCACAGACGATTCTCGATGCGTGCTCATATTGTTTTTTAAATGCAGGATTTTTTCCATGCTCTAACACATAGCTATCTTTTAATATATTATCGTACTGCAGTAAAACACCCTTCGGATTCTCCCGGTTTTCCTGTCCCATGTCTATATCCTCATTCCTTAAAAGCCAGCTCATTCAGCCCAAAATTATGATTTCCCGATAATTTCATCCACCTGATTGTGCAGCAACTTATTAATCGGAGAGTCTCCAATCACTTCGCTCAGAACGACTAAGAGTGCACGAACTGTGATATCTGTTTCATGATACTGCAACAGTTTACTGTAATCGCTGTCGTCACAACCGCTTTTCAAAATCAACGCTTTTCTATATGCAATCACACACAACAAAGCTTTTAGTGCATATCTGCCAATTGCATTTTCTCCTTGCTGATTCAACGCAATTTTTGCCATTAAGACATAGGTCTTATAAAGATATTGAATTTCTTTTAGTGATAAGCATTTCCAATCCTCTGATAAGTCGATTTCCTGCTTGTCTGGATTCGGAAAGCCTTCTAGTTCAAGATTTCTATTTAATATATTGATAACTGTTCTAAGTTCTGCCTTTGCGTCCTCAAATTCTCTGCGCTCCGCATGGTAGCACGCACTCTGAAAAGCAGCCTGATAGCAGCCGGACCATTGGTTTTTTGCCTGCAAATAATATTGTTCTGCAAATGTTTTTTCGCTTTGATATTTTTGTGCATAGCGTCCCAGCTGATAAATGCTGAACGCATATAGTTCCTTGGCCTCTACCGATGTTCGACATTTTGCTTCCTGATAATAAGCATATGCATCGAGCCAGTAGCGTCGGTCTGATTGGCAGATATATGCAGCAAGATGATATGCACCGATATAATTCGGGTCAAGCTCATAAATTCTTTTCAGCTTTTCTAAAAGCTCCGAAACCGACGCTATTGACGCAGTCGCTTTTTTACGAATTTTCGAATCCGGCGCAAGAACATTATAAATTTCTCGAATCTTACGTGCACAGTTCACTTGTGCATAGATTGAATAAACGCTTACCGGGATTTTTTCCAGTTCTGCTTGAAATCCCTTTAAAGCCTTCAACATATCGTCAATATATGGGTCATCCGGAATATCATAATGACTGATACCCAAGGAAAGCACTTCGCCCATATTAACGATTCGGAATGTCTTTTTCACCTGCATATAGGGAAATAATTTCTGCTGGCAAAAGGCCGCGCTGATTTTCTGTATGCTTGTTTGAATCATGGCTTCATTCGGTCTTGACCAAATCGCTTTAATTAGCTCCTCCAATGCCTTTTCTTCAAACCCGCAGACAGTGTTTGTACCTGTTGTAATGCATTGCTGATTTTCTAAGCAGAAGAAGCCTTTTTTTAAATTGAACGCAAAGTGAATTCCTTTTTTATCTTGCAGCTGTTCCGGCAGAGCCTCATGATATAGTACCAGTGAAACGTCAAAGAGACTTTCTTGTTCCTGTTCTCTCTGCATTTCCTTTTTAGAAACGCATATAGCATCATTTACTGAACATCCAATGCCTCGAAAAAACTCTTTGAGAAATTCCTTCTCAGCTGCTGCTTCTTTCGTCCGAATCAGCCGAATGCTTTTTATATTCCCATCCTTTCTTCTTGTTGAGTCCAACTGTGCAGTAGCATCCATTTCTTCCATTGAATCATTTCCTCCCAGAATTTAATCATGTGCGTGCATTGCATAAGTCTTAGTACCTCACCCTAACCTTTACACTATTTTCCGGCTTTCGTTGTGTGATATACAAATCGGCAGGAATCCCGTCACCATCGGCAGAATCCCTGTTTGGTGCCACATATAGTTATTATTTCAACATATACTTGCATGTTCACCGCCCACCCTTTTATCCTTTTCATGAACATTTCAGGAGGAATTTCAACTAGGGAGTCTCTAATTTCTTTCGCAAAACCAATTACCTGTTGTTTTCTATTTCAACAACCATTTTTCTAAATTTTATTCAGTGTATCAAGAAAAGTATACCATAGTTTACTAAGGGTTGCAATAGATGTGTTACAAAGCAGAATAAAAAGAAAGACGAATGGGTCGTCCTGCGGTACAGTTAATTCTTATTTTGGGCTAACTTTTGAGGATTCATTCATACCAGGGAGTAACCTTTTATCTCTCTAATTGAACCAAGCACTCCGTCCACAGGCTATTCGAATGACCTATTCGCTCACTGTAAGCTTTTGATAACAAATCACAAATCCGTACAGAAGTTCTCTCAAGCAGCACAGCCCTTGCTTTTGATGGTTGCTACCACCTGAGACACGTACTTCTGGCAGGTGTCGTGGACCATTATGCGCACCAAAGGCTCAATGCCGTACTCACGAACCAGTACCACTGGAAATTAAATACTGGCCGCAGGAAAGACAAAGATGAACGCGCTGACTTGATGGCTGTATCGGAAAAGCCCATCCTCACCTTCACCATCGACTTTGAAACTGCCAAGCGTTACCGGGAAGCCAACAAGATGCCCCACCAGTTCCGCCGTGCAGCGTGGACCGACCTGACCGTGGAGGTGTATCTGTGATGCTTCTGGAAAGCGGCCCTGTGTTAAACGCAATTCACCTCATACATGAGCAAATAAATAAGGCCCACCGCCAAAATTGACGGTGAGCCTTATTTTATGCTTGATTTTTAACGATAATTCGCTATAAAATCCTTATGCTCTCGGTTTTTTAATAGCAGCCTGAGCAGCGGCCAGACGTGCGATAGGCACACGGAAGGGAGAGCAGCTGACGTAGTCCAGACCGACGTTGTGGCAGAACTCCACGCTCGTGGGGTCACCGCCGTGCTCGCCGCAGATGCCCAGACCCAGATCGGGGCGGGTCTCGCGGCCGTCGTGAGCAGCCATCTTGACCAGCTTGCCGACACCGATCTGATCCAGATGCTGGAACGGATCGCTCTCGTAGATCTTGTTCTCGTAGTATGCGCCCAGGAACTTGGCAGCGTCATCACGGCTGAAGCCGAAGGTCATCTGGGTCAGGTCGTTGGTGCCGAAGCTGAAGAACTCAGCTTCCTTGGCGATCTCGCCGGCAGTCAGGGCTGCACGGGGGATCTCGATCATGGTACCGACCTGATACTTCATGTCAACGCCAGCAGCAGCGATCAGCTCGTCAGCAACCTTGACGACAACGTCCTTGACGAACTTCAGCTCCTTGACCTCGCCGACCAGCGGGATCATGATGTGCGGGGTGATCACATGGCCGGTCTCAGCAGAGACGTTCAGAGCAGCCTTGATCACAGCGCGGGTCTGCATAGCAGCGATCTCGGGGTAGGTAACAGCCAGACGGCAGCCACGGTGACCCATCATGGGGTTGAACTCGTGCAGAGAAGCAACCACGTTCTTCAGGTCGTCGTAGGTCATGCCCATGTCGGCAGCCAGCTCCTTGATGTCCTCGTCCTTGGTGGGCAGGAACTCGTGCAGGGGCGGGTCCAGATAACGGATGGTCATCGGGCGCTCACCCATGATGCGGTACATCGCCTCGAAGTCGCCCTGCTGGAACGGCTCGACCTTGGCCAGAGCAGCCTCGCGCTCTTCCACGGTGCGTGCGCAGATCATCTCGCGGACAGCCTTGATGCGGTCCTCAGCGAAGAACATATGCTCGGTACGGCACAGACCGATGCCCTCAGCACCCAGATCCACTGCCTGCTGTGCGTCACGCGGGTTGTCGGCGTTGGTCATGACCAGCAGCTGACGTGCTGCGTCTGCCCAGCCCATGAAGCGGTTGAAGTTCTTGTTGCCGGTAGCGGCCACGGTTGCGACCTGCTCGCCGTAGATGTTGCCGGTGGAGCCGTCGATGGAGATCCAGTCGCCCTCGACGAACTTGTGGCCGTTGATCTCGAAGGTCTTAGCCTCTTCGTCGATCTTCACCTCGTTGTCGTTGCCGCAGCCGGAGACACAGCAGGTGCCCATACCACGGGCAACAACGGCTGCGTGGCTGGTCATGCCGCCGCGGACGGTCAGGATGCCCTGAGAGACCTGCATGCCCACGATATCCTCGGGGCTGGTCTCCAGACGCACCAGAACGACCTTCTTCATCTTGCCGGACTTGACCATCTCCTCTGCCTCTTCAGCAGTAAAGACGATCTGGCCGCAGGCAGAACCGGGAGAAGCTGCCAGACCCTTGCCGACGACCTCTGCAGCCTTCAGGGCAGCAGCGTCGAACTGGGGATGCAGCAGGGTATCCAGCTGCTTGGGCTCCACGCGCAGGACAGCCTCCTGCTCGGTGATCATGCCCTCGTCCACCAGATCGCAGGCGATCTGCAGAGCAGCCTGTGCGGTACGCTTGCCGTTACGGGTCTGCAGCATGTACAGGTGGCCGTCCTCAATGGTGAACTCCATATCCTGCATATCGCGGAAGTAGTTCTCCAGACGGGTAGCGATCTCGATAAACTGATCGTACACCTCAGGCATCTGATCCTTCAGGTGGCTGATGGGAGAAGGAGTGCGCACGCCGGCAACAACGTCCTCGCCCTGTGCATTGATCAGGTACTCGCCCATCAGCTTCTTAGCGCCGGTGGCGGGGTCACGGGTGAAGGCAACGCCGGTGCCGGAACGGTCGCCGGAGTTACCAAAGGCCATCTGCTGCACGTTGACAGCGGTGCCCCACTCGTAGGGGATCTCGTTCATCTTACGGTAGACGTTTGCACGGGGGTTATCCCAGCTGCGGAACACGGCCTTGACAGCCTCGATCAGCTGATCGCGGGGATCCTGCGGGAAGGGACGGCCTTCGTTCTCCTCGTAGATCTTCTTGAAGGTGCCGACCAGTTCCTTCAGGTCGTCAGCAGTCAGGTCCACGTCGTTCTTGACGCCCTTGGCTTCCTTCATCTTGTCGATCTCGACCTCGAACAGGCTCTTCGGGACCATCATAACGACGTCGGCGAACATCTGCACGAAGCGGCGGTAGCAGTCGTATGCAAAGCGGGCGTTGCCGGTCTTTTTAGCCAGACCCTCAACAGCCTCGTCGTTCAGGCCCAGGTTCAGGATGGTGTCCATCATGCCGGGCATGGACTGACGTGCGCCGGAACGGACGGAGACCAGCAGAGGGTTGGTGTTGTCGCCGAACTTCTTGCCGGTGATTTCTTCCAAGCCCTTGACGTGCTCAAAGATGTCAGCAGTGATGTCGTCATTGATCTGACGGCCGTCTGCGTAATACTGGGTGCAGGCGTCGGTGGTGATGGTGAAGCCCTGCGGCACCGGCATACCGGCTGCGGTCATCTCGGCCAGGCCGGCACCCTTGCCGCCCAGCGTGTTCTTCATGGTGACCTTGTCACCGCCGAAAGCGTCATTGCCTTCGCTGAAGTAGTACAGATACTTTTTGCTCATGCGTTGTTTACCTCCCATTCGTGACCATCGGTACACTTGCCGTGGTCTCATCGTTTGCCTTGTCTTGAACGTACGATGAACATTGTTTTGTGAATGCTAAACTATTATACCAGAAAATCCATTCCTTTCCACCATGCAAAATCCCGAATTTGTCTGTTATTTTTTATGCAAATCTCTTGAAATTTTCCAAGTTTTAAGGTAGTATAGAATGGGAGAAAGTTCGAGAGGTTTTTTGTTTATACACGCGATTTCTCGTCCTGTTGGATACAACTTTCTATCCTTGTAACTTTTCAAATTCTATTTTGTCGGAACAAAGCTTTCCGCAGCGGGTATGCTGGGGCGGACAGGCAACAATTTTCCGGTCGCCTTTTCTGTCTCTCTTCCGCCGCGCGCTTTGGTGGGAAGGGAGATTTTTTCATGCAGAATTCTATTTCTGAACAGGCCCGCGCCGCTGCTCTGGCACAGCTGGATGCCGCCGAGACTGCCCGCGAGGACATCCTCGTGCAGCACATTGCAAACGGCGTGGTCATCGACAGCCGCACCGTGCAGATCGACCCGGAGGTGGTCATCGCCCCGGGCGCTGTGATCCTTGCGGGCACCATCCTGCGGGGCAAGACGGTCATCGGCGCAGGCTGCGTCATCGGCCCCAACACCCTGATCGAGGACAGCACCGTGGACGAAGGCACTACCGTGAATGCCAGCCAGATCTACGGCAGCCACATCGGCCCGCACAACAACATCGGCCCCTTCACCCATGTGCGTGTGAACACTGTCACCGACTACGGCGTGCATCTGGGTGCCTATGTGGAGACCAAGAACTCCAACTTTGCCCGCGGCAACACCGTGAGCCATCTGACCTACATCGGCGACAGCGATGTGGGCAAGTACTGCAACTTCGGCTGCGGCACTGTCACCTGCAACTATGACGGCAAGGACAAGTTCCGCACCCAGATCGGCGATTACTGCTTCATCGGCTGCAACACCAACCTTGTGGCTCCGGTCAAGGTGGGCGATGGCGCTTATACCGCCGCCGGCAGCACCATCACCAAGGACGTGCCCGCGCAGGCGCTGGGCATCGCCCGGGAGCGCCAGACCAATCTGGACGGCTGGGCAGAACCCAAGATGGAAGCCTACATCGCCAAAAAGCAGAAGCTGGAAAACGAGCAGAGCAAGTAACGCTCTGTCGGAAGGGAGCTGTGCATGAAGTCTGAAAGCTTTCGCAAGCAGGCGCTGAGCCTGATCCTTTTCTTCGCAGCTGTTGCCGCCGTGTTCGCCCTGACCCGTCTGCGCAGCGACCCTGCCAAAAAGCAGGCCGAGTTCGTGGTGCAGCAGCTGCTCTCCTGCTCCTCTGCCGTGGAGCAGGCGGTGGATACCGCCGCCGCGCCCTCCGGCAGTGAACCGGGGCTTGCCGCAGCGGACAGCGATGGGCTGTACGCCTTTCTTCAGGCGCAGCTGGGCGATGCCATGACGGCCGACTGCCTGAACAAAGTCATGGCGAACCGTCTGCCCACCCGCATCACCGCGCTGGCAGGGCAGTCCGGCGACAAGCTGGTGCCCAGCGACCTCACCCTGAAAAAGCGCGCCGGGGCAGAAAACTGCTACGACTTTTCTGCCACCCTGCTGACCGCTACGGGCAGCACCGCCGCCGCGCAGGTATCCGGCACCATCACTATGGTGAAGGAGGATGGCCGCTGGAAGGCCGCTGCCATCACGCTGAACCTGTAATAAACCCTTTTGCCCCTGTGCCCTGCGGCATGGGGGCATTTTTTGCTTATAATGTATATCTTTTTGCGCGCGCGTATGTTATACTTAGATGTTGTATCACACTATTATCAGGAAAAGGTATTATCATATCATGAACGAAAACGATATCTGGCTCATTGCAGGGCTGGGCAACCCCGAAGCAAAATACGATGGCACCCGCCACAACGCCGGTTTTGCCGCGCTGGACGCGCTGGCCGACAAGTGGAATATCTCTGTGGGCAAGACCAAGTTCCAAGGCCTGTGGGGACAGGGCGAGGTGGACGGCCACAAGGTGGTGCTGCTGAAGCCCCTGACCTACATGAACCTCTCCGGCGATTCCATCGCCCCCATGGCGGGCTTTTTCAAGATTCCTGCCGACCATGTGCTGGTGCTGTGCGATGACATTACACAGGCACCCGGCAAGCTGCGCATCCGTCCCTCCGGCTCTGCGGGCGGGCACAACGGCCTGAAGAGCATCATTGCCCGACTGGGCGGGGAGAACTTCCCCCGCATCCGCATCGGCATCGGCGCAAAGCCCCACCCGGACTACGACCTTGCCGCATGGGTGCTGGGCAAGTTCCCGCCGGAGGACGCCAAGGCCATCGCCGACCGCTACCCCGACCTTGAAGCCGCCGCAAAGCTCATCATGGACGGTAAGCTGAGTCTGGCACAGAGCAAGTATAACGGGTAATCACCCTCTCAGGCGCTCCCGCGCCAGCTCTCCCGAAGGGAGAGCCAAGGTTTAAGGCTCGTTGCTAAAGTATTAGGCGCAACGAGAAAGCTTCCGGCAGTGCTCTTGGCTCTCCCCTTGGGAGAGCTGTCAAAGCCGTTAAGGCTTTGACTGAGAGGGCGAGCCCGCTAACCGCCGCGCATTTTCAATGGTCATCCCAGCAGGAAAGGAGGTTTTTCCATGTACGAAGCCTTACTCAAGGCCACACCGGAATATCAGAAGGTCGCCGCAAGCTTTGGCTCGGCTGGGCCGGCGGCGCTGTTCGGTCTGCCGCCCGCAGGCCGGGCGCTGCTGTATGCCGCCCTGCAAAAAGATCTTGGGCGCACGCTTTGCATCGTGACCCCCGGCGAGGCCGAAGCCACCCACTTTGCGGACGACCTCAAGGCGCTGGGGCTTACCGCTGCGGTGTTCCCGCCCCGGGACTTTATGCTGCGCCCGGTGGAGGGCGCAGGCCGCGAGTACGAGTACCGCCGCCTTTCGGTGCTGGGCGCACTGGCGGGCGGGCGGCTGCAGGCCGTCTGCGTGCCCGCCGAGGCCCTTTTGCAGTACACCGTGCCCCGGGCAGAATTCATCCAGAACACCCTCACCTTAAAGCCCGGCATGATGTATAACCGCGAAGCACTGGTGGCGCGGCTGTTTGCCGCCGGGTATGTGCGCCGCAGTCAGGTGGACGGCCCGGGACAGTTCAGCGTGCGCGGCGATATCGTGGACATCTACGCGCCGGATATGCGCCAGCCCGCCCGCGTGGAGTACTGGGACGATGAGATCGATTCCATGTCCTCCTTTGACCTGCTGACCCAGCGGCGGGACGGCGCACTGGAAAAAATATACCTCTCCCCTGCCCGCGAGGTGCTGTTCGGCAGCACCGCCGAGACCGCCGAAGCGCTGCGCACCGTCATCAAAAAGGCGCGCGGCAAGCGCCGCACTGCGCTGGAAAAGGCCACCGAAGCCGACCTTTCCCAGCTGGATTCCGGTCTGATGCCGGAAGCTATGGATAAATATTACGGCATCCGCTACCCCGCCCCCGCCACGCTGCTGGACCATCTGGACGCGCCGCTGTTCATTCTGGACGAGGTGGGCGGCATCCGGGATGCGCAAAAGGCCACCGAGTTCCGCCGCAGCGAGGAACTGACCGGGCTGCTGGAAGAGGGCGTGCTCTGCCCCGGGCTGGACGTGCTGTACCAGACCATGGACGACCTTGTCATTGCCGCCCAGAACCACAGCACCCTGCTGTGCGAGAACTTCCTGCGCGGGATGAATGAGTTCAAGCTGAAAGACCTCATCAACGCCGAAGCCTTTGCTGCCCCCAACTGGAACGGCGACCTTTCCTCCCTGCGGGAGGACCTCGACCCGCTCATCGCCCAAGGCTACGCCGTCACCCTGTTTGCCGGTACGCCCAAGGGCGCAGCCGCTCTGACCCGCGACCTTGCCGACAAGGGCTATGCCGTGAGCATGAGCCGGGATGTGCGCCCCGCCAAGGGGATTTTGCAGGTGCTGCCCGGGCATCTGACCGCCGGGTGCACCTTCCCCTTTGCCCACGCAGCGGTGCTTTCCAGCCGCCGCCACGGGCTGGACGAGGAAGCCGCCGCCGAAGCCAAAAAGCGCAAGAAAAATAAAAACGCCCTGTCCAGCCTTTCGGACATCAAGCCCGGGGACTATGTGGTGCACCAGAGCCACGGCATCGGGATGTACGCCGGCATCCAGCGGCTGGAGGTGCAGGGCGCTACCAAAGACTACCTCAAGGTGCAGTATTCCGGCTCGGATGTGCTGTATGTGCCGGTGACCCAGCTGGATCTGCTCAGCCGCTACACCGCCCCCGGCGACGAGGAAAAGGTAAAGCTGGCAAAGCTGGGCGGCACCGAGTGGCAGCGCACCCGCGCCAAGGTGAAAAAGGCCACCGAGGAGATGGCGCAGGAGCTGATCGAGCTTTACGCCCGCCGCCGTCAGGCCACGGGCTACGCCTTCCCGCCGGACGGCGACTGGCAGCGGGACTTTGAGACCCGCTTTGACTACGACGAGACCGACGACCAGCTGCACGCCACCGCCGAGATCAAGCAGGACATGGAAAAAGGCTATCCCATGGACCGGCTGCTCTGCGGTGATGTGGGCGTGGGCAAGACCGAGGTGGCGCTGCGCGCCGCCTTCAAGTGCATCATGGGCGGCAAGCAGTGCGCCTTGCTGGCGCCCACCACCCTGCTGGCGTGGCAGCACTACAACACCCTGCTCTCCCGCATGGAGGCCTTCCCGGTGAAGATCGGGATGCTGTCCCGCTTCCGCACCGCCAAGCAGCAAAAGGAGACCCTGCGCGGCTTGCAGGCCGGCAGCGTGGATATCGTGGTGGGCACCCACCGGCTGCTGTCCAAGGACGTGAAGTTCCACGACCTCGGCCTTGTCATCATCGACGAGGAACAGCGCTTCGGCGTGAAGCACAAGGAAAAGCTGAAGGAGAACTTCATCGGGGTGGATATGCTCACCCTGTCGGCTACCCCCATCCCCCGCACCCTGAACATGGCCATGAGCGGCATCCGGGATCTTTCCACCATCGAGCAGCCGCCCATCGAGCGGCAGCCGGTGGAGACCTTTGTGCTGGAATATAACGATGTCATTCTTGCCGAAGCCATGAAGAAGGAGCTTGCCCGGGACGGGCAGGTGTACTACCTGCACAACCGGGTGGACAATATCGAATCCTGCGCCGCCCATGTCAGCCAGATGGTGCCGGGTGCGCGGGTGGGCATCGCCCACGGCAAGATGACCGAAGAAGAGCTGAACCCCGTGTGGCAGCACCTGCTGAACGGCGAGATTGACATTCTGGTCTGCACCACCCTCATCGAGACCGGCATTGACGTGCGCAACTGCAACACCCTTATCATTGAGGATGCTGACCGCATGGGTCTGGCGCAGCTGTACCAGATCCGTGGGCGGGTGGGGCGCTCCGGCCGCAAGGCCTACGCCTACTTCACCTTCCGCCGGGACAAGACCCTGACTGATATCGCCCAGAAGCGGCTTTCCGCCATCCGGGAGTTCACCGCCTTTGGCTCCGGCTTCCGCATCGCCATGCGGGATCTGCAAATTCGCGGCGCGGGCAGTCTGCTGGGGCACAGCCAGCACGGCCACATGGAAGCCGTGGGCTACGACCTCTACGTCAAAATGCTGGGACAGGCCATTGCCCGGGCGCGGGGCGAACCCGTCCAGCGGGACAAGAGCGATTGTCTTGTGGACCTGCGGGTGGACGCTTTCATCCCGGAAAAGTATATCCCAGACGGCGCGGGCCGCATCGAAGCCTACAAGCGCATTGCCGCCATCCAGACCCCGGAGGACGCCGCCGATGTGCTGGACGAGCTCATCGACCGCTACGGCGACCCGCCGCCCTCGGTGAGTGATCTGGTCAACGTCTCCCTTGTCCGCGTGCAGGCCGCTGCCGTGGGCGTATATGAGGTGACCCAGAAGAAGGATACCCTCTTGCTGAATCTGGAAACGCTGGACCTTGCCATGATACGCGGCCTGTTGCAGGCTTTCAATGGCCGTGTCACCGCCGGGGCGGGCACAAAGCCCTATCTCTCGGTGGTATTGCAGCCGGACGAAAAGCCGCTGGAACTGCTGCAAAACATCCTGAAAGCTATGGCAGATATCCTGACCGGCACCGAACGCGAAAAAGCTCCCCAAACAGGGGCAGCTGGCGCGCACAAGCGTGACTGAGAGGGTTTTATAAAAACAAATAAGGAGCAAAACGCATGAAAAAGAAACTGCTTGCGCTGGTATGCGCACTTGCACTGACCGTCAGCCTTGTGGGCTGTGCACTCTCCACCCCGGACACCGTGGGCAAGATCGGCGATTTCGAGGTAACCAGCGGCCTGTACCTGCTGGCGCAGTACGATGCCTACCAGCAGGCTGCGCAGCTGGCGGGCTCTGAGCAGGACACCAGCAAGGTAAAGTCCTTCCTCAAAGCCACCATCACCACCGATGCCGACACCGGCGAGACCGCCGTGGTAAAGGACTATGTGGCGCAAAAGACCCTTGAGACCTTGCAGACCCTTGCCGCCGTGGATGCCCGCTTTACCGAACTGGGCGGCGAGCTGACCGAGGAGCAGAAGTCCGCCGCCGACAGCTACGCCCAGCAGCTGATGGATAACTACGGCGATGCCTACACCGCCAACGGCATCGGGCTGGAGACTTTGAAGCTGTTCCAGCAGCTGCAGTACAAGCACACCCTGCTGCTGGATCTTGTCTACGGCAAGGACGGCGAGACCCCTGTGGAGGACGGCGAGCTGACCGAGCATCTGGACAGCACCATGTACGAGATCGGCTTTATCACTGTGCCGCTGTACAACACCAGCACCTTCGCCTTTGCCAGCGATGACCAGAAGGCCGAGATGCTTTCCCTTGCCCAGAAAGCTGCGGACAGCTACAACGCCAGCGCCCCGGAGGATACCTCCAGCCAGCTGACCGCCTTTAACAGCATTGCAAGCAGCGCACTGACCGGGATCTGCGCCGTGCTGGACGCAGAGGTCCCCTCCACCAGCACCCTGCAGACCGACCTGCTGAGCGAAAGCGACCTGACCGACGCCTTTACGCAGGAGGGTGCCGCCGATACCCTGCGCGGTCTTGCCTACGGGCAGGCAGCCGCCATCCAGTACTCCGGCTACGCCATGATGCTGGCCGTCCGTCTGGACCCGCTGAGCGTTTCCACGCTGGATGCTCTGCGCAGCCAGATCCTGAGCGACATGAAGGGCGAGGAGCTGGACGATGCTCTTGCCGCCTACGGTGCCCAGATGGCAAGCACCCTGAGCAGCTCTGCCATGAGCAAGCTGCCCGCCGCCAAGATCGTGAACAACACCAGCGCCAACAGCTGATGATCTTGTAAAACAACACGCCCGGGTTTTCCACACACTTCCTACGGAAGGTGGAAAACCCGGGCGTGTTGTTTATTTTATTATTTTCGCAAACTCTGCGGCAAGGGCGGCGTTCACCGAGCGGACGGCGTTGGCGTCCGGCTTGATGGCGGTGCGGTCGTAGGTGAACAGGCCATTCACCTCGTCCTCCACGTCGGTCAGCTGGGTGTACACCAGCGCCGAAAGCCCCTTTTGCAGCTGCGGCAGCACTGTGCCCAGCTGCATTTTTTTGTACCGGGCGGTCAGCTCCTCCCGGCTTTTGGCAGTGCCGTAGCCGTAGGTCTTGCGGGGCGGTTCGTGCCCCGGCATGGGCCATGCAATGCCGCCGTACTCGCTCAGCGCCACGGTGCGCTTCTGCGGGCGCACCCGCAGGGGGTAGAAGTAGTTGTGCAGGGAGTATACATCCCCGCCGCCCTGATCGTACCAGCCGCTGGCTTCGTCTACTAGGCGGGTGTCGTCCAGCGCACGGATGGCCTGCACCGCCCCGGCGGCATCGTACTGTCCCCAGCCCTCATTGAAGGGCACCCAGCAGCCCACACAGGGGTGGCAGCGCAGCGCCTGCACCGTATCTGCCAGCTCCCGGCGGTATTCTTCCCGGCTGCCCTCGCTCCCCCGGCTCAGCAGCCCCCACAGGGGTGCTTTGTCCGGCAGACGGCGCATAAGCGGCTGTAAAACATTGGTCAGGTAGGTGACAAACCACAGGTTATACTTGCTGCCGCCGTTGACCATATCCTGCCAGACCACAAGCCCCAGCTTGTCGCAGTGGTAGTACCAGCGCTGCGGCTCGAGCTTTGCGTGCTTGCGCAGCAGGTTGTAGCCCAGCGCCTTTACCTCGCTCAGTTCCCGCTCCACCGCCGCATCCGAGGGCGGGGTGTACAGCCCTTCCGGCCAGTAGCCCTGATCCAGCAGGCCGTTGAGCAGGATGGGCTTATCGTTCAGGCAAAAGCGCAGCACGCCCCTTGCGTCCGGTGCGCAGCTCCACTTGCGCAGAGCAAAATAGCTGTGCACAGTGTCGAACTGCTCTTCCTCTCCCTGCGTGGTGCCCACGGTCAGGTCGTACAAAAAGGGCGTGTCCGGGCTCCACGGAAAGAAATATTCGTCCGCAATATGCAGCGTCACCTCACCGTCCCGGTCGGCCTCGTCGCTGCCCCAGTCCTCGGCGATGGTCACGCCCCCGGCGCGCACCACAGCCCACAGGTTCGCCGCGCCGCCGGGCGCAGAGGTATGGGCTTTCACGGTCACGGTGCGGGCATCGTAGTCCGGTGTAATGGTGAGAGACTGGATGTAGTTTTCCGGCACACGCTCCAACCAGACCGTCTGCCAGATGCCGCTCTGCGCGGGGTAGAACATCCCGCCGGGCTGCAGGGTCTGCTTGCCCCGCGCCTGTGTGCCGTGGCCGGTAGGGTCCTGCACCGCCACCCACAGGCTGTTGCGGCCGGTGCCGTTGAGCTGCGCGGTGATATCCAGCGTAAAGGGCCAGTAGCCGCCCCGGTGACCACCCACCAGATGGCCGTTCACCTGTACAGCGCAGGCGTAGTCCACCGCGCCGAAGTGCAGCAGCACCCGGCCGCCCGTCCCGGCGGGCGGCGCAAAGTATCGGTGGTAGTGCAGCCACTGCCCGGGCTGCAGTGTGCGCCCCACCCCGGAGGTGCGGCACTCCGGCGCGTAGGGCACCAAGATCTCACCATCCCAGCCCGCCGGGCGCTGTGCCGAGGCGGTGATGGCGTACTGCCACAGGCCGTTCAGGTTCTCGTAGCTGTCCCGGCGCATGGCCGGGCGGGGATATTCCGTCAGAGGGTGCATACACTCACCAGCCTTTTTCTCGTTTGCTCCATTCTAGCACAGCCCGGGGCGTTTGTATACGCGGAAAAATATTTTTATATAGCGTAAGCCCGGAAAGTCTGCGGACTTTCCGGGCTTACGAAAGCGCTTAATTCTCGGCCAGATTACCGGTATAAAGCTGGTAATACTTGCCCTTTTTGGCGATCAGCTCGTCGTGGCTGCCGCGCTCGATGATGCGGCCCTGCTCCAGCACCACGATGCAGTCTGCATTGCGGACGGTGGACAGGCGGTGGGCGATGACAAAGCTGGTGCGGCCGTACATCAGGCCGTCCATGCCGCGCTGCACCAGCGCCTCGGTGCGGGTATCGATGGAGGAGGTCGCCTCGTCCAGGATCAGCACCGGGGGGTCTGCCACGGCTGCGCGGGCAATGGCCAGCAGCTGACGCTGTCCCTGCGAGAGGTTGGCACCATCGCCGGTCAGCATGGTGTTGTAGCCCTCCGGCAGACGCTTGATAAAGCCATCGGCGTTGGCCAGACGGGCGGCGGCGATGCACTCTTCATCGGTGGCATCCAGCCGTCCGTAGCGGATGTTCTCCATCACCGTGCCGGTGAACAGGTGGGTGTCCTGCAGCACGATGCCCAGCGAGCGGCGCAGGTCGGCTTTTTTGATCTTGTGGATGTTGATGCCGTCGTAGCGGATCTTGCCCTCCTGAATATCATAGAAGCGGTTAATCAGGTTGGTGATGGTGGTCTTGCCCGCGCCGGTAGAGCCGACAAAGGCGATCTTCTGCCCCGGACGGCCATACAGGTTGATGTCGTGCAGCACCGTCTTTTCCGGCACATAACCAAAGTCCACGTCCGTAAAGGTGATGTCGCCCGCCAGCTTGTGGTAGGTAACGGTGCCGTCGTGGTGGGGGTGCTTCCATGCCCACAGACCGGTGCGCTCGCTCGTCTCCACCAGCTGGTCGTTGCGGTCGTACTTGGCATTCACCAGCGTCACATAGCCCTCATCGGTCTCGCTGGGCTCGTCCATCATCTTGAAGATGCGCTCGGCACCGGCCAGTGCCATGATGACACTGTTGGCCTGCATGGACACCTGACTGATGGGCATATTAAAGCCCTTGTTCAGGCTGAGGAAGGCCACAACAGTGCCAAGGGTCATGCCGCCAACGCCGCCAACGGCCATGGCTGCACCGACCAGTGCACAGATGGCGTAGCTGATGTTGCCCAGCTGGGCGTTGACAGGCATCATGATGTTGGAGAAGGCGTTGGCCTGCTTGGCGCTTTCCTTCAGCTGGTCGTTCAGCTCACGGAAGCCGGCAAGGGTCTGCTGCTCGTGGGTGAACACCTTGACCACCTTCTGGCCTTCCATCATCTCCTCGATATAGCCGTTCACCTTGCCCAGATCCCGCTGCTGCTGGATGAAGTACTTGGAAGAGCTTTTTGCGATCTGCTTAGAGCAGAACAGCATCAGCGCCACCATGAGCATGGTAACGATGGTCAGCTGCCAGCTGAGCATGCACATGCTGAAGAACACCGACACGATGGTGATGACGCTGGACACCAGCTGCGGGATGCTCTGGCTGAGCATCTGGCGCAGGGTATCCACATCGTTAGTATACACGGACATGATATCGCCGTGGGGATGGGTGTCAAAATACCGGATGGGCAGGCTTTCCATGTGGGTGAACAGCTTGGTGCGCAGATTGCGCAGCGTGCCCTGTGTTACGTTGACCATAATGCGGGCGTTGGCCCATGCGGCCAGAATGCCCACAAGGTAGATGCAGCCCATCCGCACCAGTGCACCGGCCAGCGGTGCAAAGCTGGGGTCCTGCTGGCGGGTCATAGGCACGATGTAATCGTCCATCAAAGTCTGCAAGAACAGGCTGGCCTGCACATTGGCCAGCGCGCTGACCACGATGCAGACAAGCACAAGGATGCAGTGGGGCAGATAGTTGCGGAACACCTCATCCATGATGCGCTTCAGCAGCTTGCCCGGGTTTTCCACCTTGGGGCGCGGCCCCCGTGCGCCCCGCGGGCCGGGGCCATGTACTTCTTTTACTGCCATTACTGCGCACCTCCCTGCTTGTCAAAATCGCCGCCGCCCTGCGTCTGGCTGTTGTAGACCTCCTGATAGATGGCATTGGTCGCCAGCAGCTCTGCATGGGTGCCCAGACCGTTGATCTGGCCGTTATCCAGCACCAGAATGCGGTCTGCATCCTGCACCGAGGAGATACGCTGTGCAATGATGATCTTGGTCGTGCCGGGGATCTCCTCCCGGAAGGCCTTGCGGATCTTGGCATCGGTCGCAGTATCCACGGCGCTGGTGGAGTCATCCAAAATCAGCACCTTGGGCTTGCGCAGCAGGGCGCGGGCGATGGTCAGGCGCTGCTTCTGGCCGCCGGACACGTTGGAGCCGCCCTGCTCGATCCAAGTATTGTACTTATCCGGGAAGCGCTGGATAAATTCGTCCGCGCAGGCCAGCTTTGCCATGCGGATGCACTCTTCCTCGGTGGCGTTGGCATCGCCCCAGCGGAGGTTATCCAGAATGGTGCCGCTGAACAGCACGTTCTTCTGCAGCACCATGGAGACCTCGCGGCGCAGCACGTCAAGGTTATAATCCCGCACATCCACGCCGCCCACACGCATGGTACCGCTCTCGGCATCGTACAGGCGGGGGATCAGCTGCACCAGACTGGACTTTGCACTGCCGGTGCCGCCGATGATGCCCAGCGTCTCGCCGGGCTGGATGGTAAAGCTGATATCGTTCAGCACCGGCTGACCGCTGCCGTGCTTATACTTGAAGGTAACGTGGTCGAACTGGATGCTGCCATCCGCCACCTGCTGCACCGGCTGCTTTGCCGGGGGCAGGTCGGTGCGCTCGTCCAGCACCTCCACGATACGCTTGGCCGAGGCGGCAGACATGGCGATCATAACAAAGGCCATGCTCAGCATCATCAGTGCCATGAGGATGTTCATGATATAGCCGAACAGGGCGTTCAGCTGGCCGGTGGTAATGGCACCGTGCAGCACATATTTTGCACCGAACCAGCTCAGCGCAATGTTGCAGCCGTACACCGCCACCAGCATGGCGGGGTTATTGAAACTCAGGCGGCTTTCTGCGTTGACGAACTGCTTGTACAGGCTCTCGCAGGCGGCGGTGTATTTTTCGTTTTCAAAGCCCTCGCGCACGAAGCTTTTGACCACACGGATGGCAGAGACGTTCTCCTGCACCGAGGCGTTGAGGTTATCGTAGTTCTTGAACACCCGGTCAAAGATGCGGAAGGTGGGGATCATGATGGCAGCCAACACCGCCACCAGAAAAGCCACTGCCACCACAAACACCAGCGACAGCGGGCCGCCGATGACCACAGCCATGAACATGGCAAACACCAGATGCACCGGGGCGCGCACACACATGCGCAGGATCATCTGGAAGGCGTTCTGCACGTTGGTCACATCGGTGGTCATGCGGGTAACAAGACCTGCCGTGGAGAATTTGTCGATGTTGGAAAAAGAGTAATGCTGGATATTTTCATACATGGCATCGCGCAGATTTCCGGCAAAGCCGGTGGATGCCTCGGCGGCGTACTTGCCCGCCAGCACGCCCAGCACCAGCGCAATGGCTGCCACCAGAAAGGTAAGCAGGCCGTAGCGGATGATGGCGTTCATATCGCCCTTTTCAATGCCCTGGTCGATGATAAAGGCCATGATGGTGGGCAGCAGCACATCCATAATGGCTTCCAGCGCAGCAAAGAGCGGTGTCTTGATCGAGGCGGCTTTATACTCGCCCAGATGCGACACAAGCTTTTTGATCATCTGAGTTCCCTCCTATTTGAATTTATTTGTTTGGTACGAAACAATTTTATACAAAACAATTTAAATGTCAAGGCGTTTCGTAAAATGTTCATAATTACTAATTTAACAAGTCCTTTTTCGGCGCTTTGACGGAAAAGGTGGTTATTTCAACGCTTCCCGCAGCTTGTTCAGCAGCCGCAGCAGCTCTGCGTTCTCCTCCTCGGTCAGCAGACCGGTCACATAGTCATCAGTCTGGCGGAAGGAAAGCATAGTCTTTTCGTGCAGACGGATGCCCTCCTCGGTCAGCACCAGCTGCTTGAGCCGGGCATCCTGCGGCACGCTCAGCCGCTGGATGTAACCCTTGCGCTCCATCAGCTGCAAAATGTTCGTCACGGTGGAGCGGGTGATGGAAAACTCCCGCTCGATGTCCCGCTGGAACACCGGTTCGTCCCGGTGGCGGTAGAGATACTCGATGATCCATCCGTGCATGGGAGTGGTCTGCTCTACCCCGTTGGCGCGGGAAAACTGGTTCAGCCTGCGGAAGATCAGGTTATCCACCCGGTGCAGCTGGGCAGGGATGACCTGCGGCCCCTCCCACGGCGGGTCCAGCTTGCAGGACTGTTCAATAGGGTGCTCTGTACACATAATGGTTTTCCTCTGTTTTGTTCGGATTGTTCGATGTGAAACTGTTTGATACAATACATATTTTATCCATCTCCCCTCCCCTTGTCAAGAGGGCGGGACGCAAAAACACGGAAGTCAGTTTTCCGAATAAAGGCTTCCCCCGGTCGGGGGAAGCTGTCGAGGAACGCAGTGACGAGACTGATGAGGGCGCAGGCAAGCAGCAGCGGTAGGAGAATTACCCCTCATCCGTCATTGCTGACGCAATGCCACCTTCCCCCCAAGGGGTGAAGGCTTTTGCTCCGGGTCAAACTGAAAAAGTTGATTCCTATGGCGCAAAAAGGCCGCTGCGGAAAAATTTCCGCAGCAGCCTTGATTTTTATGGATACAGGATACGCTTACAGCTTCTTGCCGGTCAGCAGCTCGTAGGCCTCCAGATACTTGGCAATGGTCTTGTCAATGACATCCTGCGGCAGGTCGTAGTTGCTGTCGGGGTTGGCCTTCAGCCAGTCGCGCACGAACTGCTTGTCGAAGGAGGGCTGGCTGTGACCCGGCTCGTAGCCCTCCAGCGGCCAGAAGCGGGAGGAGTCCGGGGTCAGCATCTCGTCGCCCAGCACCACGTTGCCGTCCTCGTCCAGACCAAACTCGAACTTGGTGTCGGCAATGATGATGCCGCGGGACAGTGCGTACTCGGCGCACTTCTTGTACAGGGCAATGGTGTAATCGCGGAGCTTAGTGGCGTACTCCAGACCGTGGCCAGGGAACTGCTTTTCCAGCACGTCGATGCTCTGCTCGTAGGAGATGTTCTCGTCGTGGTCGCCGATCTCTGCCTTGGTGGAGGGGGTGTAGATGGGCTCGGGCAGCTTATCGGACTCCTGCAGGCCCTCGGGCAGCTGGATGCCGCACACCTTGCCGGTCTTCTGGTAGCTGGCCCAGCCGCTGCCGGTGATGTAGCCGCGCACGATGCACTCGATGGGCAGCATGGTCAGCTTGCGGCACATCATGCTGTTGCCGGTGAACTGGGGCTGACGGAAGAACTCCGGCATATCCTGCACATCCACGCTCAGCATATGGTTGGGCAGCAGATCACGGGTGTAATCGAACCAGAACTTGCTCATCTGGGTGAGCACGGTGCCCTTTTTGGTGACCTTGTTTTTCAGGATGACGTCAAACGCAGAAATGCGGTCGGTAGCAACCATGATCAGGCTGTCGCCATTGTCGTAGATCTCGCGGACTTTGCCTTCTTTGATGGGTTTGAACTCTGTCATAATCAAACACTCCATTTTTCCATGTTCTCGGCAGCGCAGCAGCGCGGCGCAGTTCTTACCCTACTATTCTACCATACTGCCGCACGGTTTAAAAGGAACAGAATAAAAGAAAAACGAGCCGGATTTGTATTTTTATCGTGAAAAGTGCGCAAAAAACAGCAAGGAATTTCGGCGTTTTGACGATAAAAGTCGTACTTTATCCCCAAATGCACCCACCTTTGCAAAATGCAGTCATGGACAAGCGCCGCCGGTTGCGGTATCATAAGGGTATAAGAAAACGTGCACCCGTGCAGGGGTGTACAGAGCGGATGAGGAGGTAAAGAGTATGGGCAAATTCCCCAAGGGCTTTTTGTGGGGCGGCGCTACCGCCGCCAACCAGTGCGAGGGTGCATGGCAGGCAGACGGCAAGGGTCTGGCAACGGTGGATGTGACCCCCTTCGGTGCGGACCGTTTTCCGGTAGCAATGGGCTATATGGAAATGCTGGACTGCGATGCTGCGCATTTCTACCCCAGCCACGAGGCCATTGACCTGTATCACCATTATAAAGAAGATATCGCCCTGTTTGCGGAAATGGGCTTCAAGTGCTTCCGGCTGTCCATTGCATGGACCCGCATCCTGCCCAACGGCGATGATTCCCAGCCCAACGAGGCGGGGCTGGCCTTCTACGACAGCATTTTTGACGAGTGCCATAAGTACGGCATCGAGCCGCTGGTCACCATCTGCCACTTTGACACCCCCATTGCCCTCATCAAAAAATACGGCGGCTGGAAAGACCGCCGCATGGTGGACGCTTACGTCCACTACTGCGAGGTGCTGTTCGACCGCTTCAAGGGCAAGGTAAAGTACTGGCTCACCTTCAACGAGATCAACATGCTGCTGCACCTGTCCTTTACCGGTGCGGGGCTGGTGTTCTACCCCGGCGAGAACGTGGAGCAGGTCAAGTATCAGGCCGCCCATCACGAGCTGGTGGCCAGTGCAAAGGCGGTAAAGCTGGCGCACGAAAATATGCCGGACGCCATGGTGGGCTGTATGCTGGCGGCGGGTCAGTTCTACCCCCGCACCTGCGCCCCGGAGGATGTGCGGGCGGCGCAGGAGGCCGACCGGGACAACTACTTCTTTACCGACGTACAGGTGCGCGGTACCTACCCCGTGTGGGCTAAAAAGCGGATGGAGCGCGCCGGGGTGCAGCTGCGCACCCAGCCGGAGGATGACCGCACGCTGCGGGAGGGCACGGTGGACTTTGTGTCCTTCAGCTACTATTCCAGCCGCTGCATCACGGCGGATAAAGCGCTGATGGCGGCAGAGAATGCAGAAGGCAACGCCGTGTTCGCATCGGTGAAGAACCCCTACCTGAAGGCCAGCGAGTGGGGCTGGGCCATCGACCCGGTGGGTCTGCGGGTGACCCTGAACACCATCTACGACCGGTACGAAAAGCCCATGTTCATTGTGGAGAACGGTCTGGGTGCGGTGGATACCGTAGAGCCGGACGGCTCCATCCACGACAGCTACCGCATCGACTATCTGCGGGCGCACATCGAGGAGATGGAAAAGGCCATCAACGAGGACGGTCTGCCCCTGATGGGCTACACCACATGGGGTCCCATCGACCTTGTAAGCGCCTCCACCGGTGAGATGAAAAAGCGGTACGGCTTTATCTATGTGGACAAGGACAACGACGGCAACGGCACCCTTGCCCGCAGCCGGAAGGACAGCTTTTACTGGTACAAAAAGGTCATTGCCTCGGACGGCGAGGACTTGGCCTGAGCCAACGCCCCGGCACTGTTTGCGGAACAGCAGCGCCGGGGCAAAGTGTGTGAGGACGAACCAATAACGGAGAAGAATTTATGACACCACAGATCATTGCACACCGCGGTGCTTCCTATCTTGCACCGGAAAATACCCTGACTGCCTTTAAAAAAGCCATGGAACTGGGCGCGGACGGCGTAGAGATGGACGTACAGCAGACCATTGACGCCGGGCTTGTGATCCACCATGACTATATGATCGATCTGCACACGGATATTTCCGGCAAGATCTACGATATGACCATGGGCGATTTAAAGGAACTGGATTTCGGCAGCTGGAAGGACGTCAGCTTTCGGGACGAGAAGATTGCCACCCTGCAGGAGGCCATGGAGCTGTGCAAACAAATGCCGGGTTGCACCGTGCATCTGGAGCTGAAATCCACCATGGACAACGACCCGGATTTTGTGCCCCGGGTGCTGGAAGTGCTGCGGCAGACGGAGATGGCAGAACAGGTGATCCTTGTCTCCTTCAACCACGCGCTGCTGCGGCAGGCAAAGCAGCTGATGCCTGAATTGCGGGTAGGTGCGCTGGTATACGGCGAGCTGGAAAGCATGCTGTTGCCGCCGCCCATCATCTGGAAGGATCTGGGACTGACCAACGGCATGGACGACATGGAAGCCATGGACGCCGCCCTGCCGCAGACAGACGCAGACGAGGAAAATTGCAGTTGGATGACCCGCTGGATGACCGATAAGGTAAGTATGCTGCGGGCAAGCTTTCCCGGTGAGAGCCTGAACGAGATCTATAAAAACCTGATGGCGCAGCGGGATCTGCCCGCTTACATCCGCAGTCTGGATTTTGTGCCGGAGTGGGTCAGCTGCGAGTACCACACCGCCTACAAAAACGCCGGTTTCATTGACAAACTGCACGAGATGGGCATCAAGGTGTCTTTGTGGACGGTGGATACGGAGGATTCCGTCCGCAGTCTGCTGCGCACCAACGCCGATGCCTACATCACCAACCGTCCCGACCGTGTGCGGGAATGGATGGAGAAGGAACTGGCGGCGACCGCCCCGGCAGAGCCTGCCCCCGCTGATGAAGCAGACGCCGGGACAGCCGCCGCAGAGTAAGCCGGCCGGAATAAGCACAAATAACCCCAACAAAAAAGAGATAGGCTTTCCCGAAAAGGGATCACCTATCTCTTTTTGCATTTGATTTTATTCTGCTGCTTCGGTCAGCACAAAGGTCAGTTCTGCGGTGACGGCGCACTTACCGTCCACCCATGCCGAAGCCTTGCCTACGCCCACAGCGCCGTGCTGCTGCACCAGTTCACAGTGCAGGGTGAGCACATCCCCGGGGATGACCTGCTTGCGGAAGCGGGCACTCTTGATGCCGCCGAACAGCGCAAGCTTGCCCTTGTTTTCCGGCAGGCTCAGCGCCGCCACAGCGCCGGTCTGTGCCAGTGCCTCCAGCAGCAGCACGCCGGGCATGACCGGCTGCGCCGGGAAGTGGCCGTTGAAAAATTCCTCGTTGCGGGTGACGCACTTACGGCCGATGGCCCACTGCCCCGGCTCGTAGTCCAGAACGCGATCCACGAGGGCAAAGGGGTAGCGGTGGGGCAAAATCTCCGCGATCTGCACACTGCTCAGGGTATTGGCGTTTTCACGCACGGTACGGGGCTCTGCCATGGGTCAGCCCTCCCATCTGCGCAGGGCGATGCAGGCGTTATGGCCGCCAAAGCCCAAGCTGTTGCTCAGCGCATACTGCATCTTCTGCTGCCGCCCGGTGTTGGGCACATAGTCCAGATCGCACTCCGGGTCGGGCTGCGCATAGTGGATGGTGGGCGGGGCAAACTGATCCCGCAGTGCCAGCGCGGTGAACACCGCCTCGATGCCGCCCGCACCGCCCAGCAGATGGCCGGTCATGCTCTTGGTGCTGACCACGGTCATCTCCTTTGCGTGTGCGCCGAACACGGCGTGAATGGCGGCAGTCTCGCAGGCATCGTTCATGTGGGTACCGGTGCCGTGGGCGTTGATGTGGTCCACCTGCTCCGGTGCGATGTCGGCATCCACCAAGGTCAACTTCATGCAGTCGATAGCGCCCGCGCCGCCGGGAGCCGGGGCGGTAAAGTGGTAGGCGTCGCAGTTGGCGCCGTAGCCCACTACCTCAGCATAGATATGTGCGCCGCGTGCTCTTGCGTGCTCCAATTCTTCCAGCACCAGCACGCCGCTGCCCTCGCCCATGACAAAGCCGCCGCGGCGGGCATCAAAGGGCAGGCTGGCAGCGTCCGGGTCGGTGGCGGTGGAAAGCGCCTTCATGCTGGTAAAGCCGCCAATGCCCAAGGGGCTGATGCAGCTTTCCGCGCCGCCGCAGACCATCACCGGCTCGTAGCCGTCCCGGATGCGGTGGAAGGCGTCGCCCACAGCGTTGGTGCCGCCGGCGCAGGCCGTGACCGGGCAGGTGCACATGCCCTTCAGACCAAAGCGGATGGCCACCTGTGCCGCTGCCATGTTGGCAATGGCCATGGGCACAAAGTAGGGGCTTACCTTCTCCATGCCCTTTTCCTCGCCGCGGGCGTGCTGCTCCTCGATGGTGGGCAGACCGCCGATGCCGCTGGACAGGATGACGCCGATGTCCTTGCCCTCGGCCTCGGTATCAAGGCCGCTGTCTGCAATGGCTTCGGCGGCAGCGCCCAGTGCCAGCAGGGTGAAGCGTGCCATCTTGCGGACTTCCTTTTTGTCCACCACGGTCTCGGGGTCAAAGCCCTTTACCTCACCGGCCAGCTTGCACTTGAAGTCGGTGGTATCGAACTGGGTGATGGGGCCGATGCCGCATTTACCGGCACGGGCTGCCGCCCAGCTGTCGGCTACATTGTTGCCCAGCGGGTTCACCGTGCCAAGGCCGGTGATCACAACTCTGCGTTTATCCATAAGGGTTCTCCTTTACATTGCCATGCCGCCGTCCACACAGAGCACCTGCCCGGTGAGATAGCTGCTTTGTTCTGCGGCAAAAAACGCCACTGCCTGCGCCACATCCTCCGGCTGGCCTGCATGGCCTGCGGGGATGCCCTGCGTCATGCCGGTGCGCACCGCCTCCGGCAGCACGGCAGTCATGTCGGTGTCGATAAAGCCGGGCGCTACCGCGTTCACGGTCACGTTCCGCGCGGCCAGTTCCCGGGCAAGGCTCTTGGTCAGACCGATGAGCCCCGCCTTGCTGGCGGCGTAGTTGGTCTGCCCGGCGTTGCCTCGCAGCGCCACCACGCTGGAAAGGTTCACGATGCGGCCATAGCGCTGGCGCACCATGCGGCGGGCGGCCTCCTTGCAGCAGAGAAAGGCGCTTTTCAGGTTGGTGTCCAGCACCGCGTCAAAATCCTGCTCGGTCAGGCGCAAAATCAGGTTGTCCCGGGTGATGCCCGCATTGTTCACCAGCACATCCACCCGGCCAAAGGCCTCGGCGGCGGCATCGAACAGCGCTTTGCAGCCCTCGGCGGTGGATACATCCGCCTGCACGGTCACCGCCTGCACGCCCTCGGCGCGGCAGAGCGCTGCCGTCTGCTCCGCAGGCTCTGCGCCGTGGCAGTAGTTCACCACCACATTGCAGCCCTGCTTTGCCAGTGCCACGCACACTGCGCGGCCAATGCCCCGGCTGCCGCCGGTAACAATGGCGGCGCGGGTCAGCTTTTCTTCGCTCATTCTGCTTCCTTCCATGCGGTCAGCACCGCATCCAGCTGTTCCGGGGTCTCCACTGCGGTGCAGACCACCCCGGGCAGGGTCTTTTTCACAAAACCGCTCAGGGCGTTGCCGGGGCCGACTTCCAGAATGTGGTCCACGCCCAGCTCGCCCAGACGGCGCAGGGTGTCCTCCATGTAGACGCTGCTCTGCACCTGCTTTACCAGCAGCTGCGGGATGCTGTCGGTCTCGGCCTTTTCATGCCCCAGACAGTTGAACAGCACCGGCGTCTCCATAGCGCCGAAGCTTTCGCCCGCAAAGCGCTGTGCCAGCGCATCCCCTGCGGGAGCCATCAGCCTTGTGTGGAAGGGGCCGCTGACCTTCAGCGGGATGCAGCGGCGGGCACCGGCTTCCTTTGCCAGCGCGGCAGCCTGCTCCACAGCGGCTTTCTCGCCACCGATGACCAGCTGCCCCGGGCAGTTGTAATTGCAGATCTGCACACAGCCCGCCGCAGCAGCCTGTTCGCAGCAGGCAGACAGTTTTTCTCTGTCCAGCCCCAGCACGGCAGTCATGCCGCAGTCAAGGCCTTTTGCAGCTTCGGCCATGGCCTTGCCCCGGAAGGCGGTCAGCTCGATGGCCTGCTTTGCGGTGAACACCCCTGCTGCCTGCAGCGCGGAGTATTCGCCCAGCGAAAGCCCTGCCAGATAGGCGGGCTTCACGCCCTTTTCAGCCAGCACGGCAGTCACGCCACAGGCAAAGGCCACCATGCAGGGCTGGGTGTATTCGGTCTGATTCAAAACGCCGTCCGGGTCCTCAAAGCAGACGCGGTGCAGATCAAAATCCAGCGCTGCGCTGTCAAAGGCCGCCCGGAAGGCGGGAGATGCTTCGTAAAATTCCTTGCCCATGCCGGGGTGCTGCGCACCCTGACCGGCGTAAAGTACGGCAAGCTTCATAAATTCTGCCTCCATTCGGTCACAAGTTCGTCCATCAGCTCACGCACGGTGCGCATCCGGTCCAGCCTGCCCACGTTTTCGCCGCAGAAGAAGAGCCCTTCCTCCACGTTGCCTTTCACCGCCTCGATAAGGGCGTGGGTGATGCAGTAGGGCACGGCGGCGGGGTCGCAGGTCTTGAGACACCGGGCGCAGCGCTTGGGCGGGAAACGTTTGCCCTCGGCCAGCGCTTGCACCAGCGGGGTGTTCAGCGCACGGCCGGGCATTCCCACCGGGCTGTGGATGATGCGCACATCCTCCGGCTTAGCCGACAGCAGCACGTCCTTGTAGGTCTGGGAGGCGTCGCACTCGTAGGTAGGGATGAAGCGGGTGGCAAGCTGCACGCCCGCAGCGCCAAGCTTTGTAAAGTGTGCCATGTCGGCACCGGTGTACACGCCGCCCGCCACAAACACCGGGATGGCGTGGCCGTATTGTTCCTCGTAAGGCTTTACCTCAGCCAGCACCCCGGGCAGAATTTCGTCCAAGGTCTGGCAGCGGTCGGCCAGCAGGTCCTCCTCGGCAAAGCCGAGATGCCCGCCCGCCTTGCAGCCCTCGATGACCACAAAATCGGCGGTGCGGTCAAAGCCCTTTGCCCAGCGGCGCAGGATGAGCTTTGCCGCCCGGGCGCTGGATACGATGGGCGCAATGGCCACCTCTTTGGTGCCCACGATGCCCGGCAGCTCCAGCGGCAGACCCGCACCGGAGACCACGGCATCCACCCCCGCCGCCACGGCGGTGCGGATGGCCTCGGCATAGTCCCGGGTGGCTACCATCGCGTTGATGGCTACCACACCCATGCCCCCGGCGATGGCCTTGGCTTTTTGAATTTCTGCGTTCAGGGCGCGGTGGTTGGCTGCCGCCGGGTCACGGGCAAAATCCGGCTCCCGGTAGCCTGCATCGGCGGTGGAGATGCACCCCATACCGCCGCAGGCCGCCACCGCACCTGCCAGCCCGCCCAGCGAGACGCCCACGCCCATGCCGCCCTGCAAAATAGGCAGTTGCAGGGGCTTGCCGCCAAGGGTCAGCATTCGGTGTTCAGCGCGGCGATGCGCTGCCTCCCGCCCTGCCACAGGTCGGCAAGGATGTCCGCCACGGGGCGTACCTCGTGCAGCATTCCGGCCACCTGACCGGCCATCAGGCTGCCGCTTACCGTGTCGCCCTCAAAGACGGCGCGGCGCAGGCTGCCCAGCGTGTATTTTTCCAGTTCCATCTTATCGGCGCCCGCCTTTTCCTGACGGACATACTCGCGGCTCATGCGGTTTTTCAGCACACGCACCGGTGCACCCACAGTGCGCCCGGTGACGATGGTGTCACTGTCCCCGGCCTTGAGCAGCGCGGCCTTGTAGTTAGGGTGGATGGGGCATTCCTCGCTTGCCAGCAGGCAGGTGCCCACCTGCACACCGCAGGCACCCAGTGCCAGCGCAGCCGCCAGCTGACGGCCATCTGCAATGCCGCCTGCGGCGATGACCGGCACGCTGACCGCGTCCACCACCTGCGGCACCAGTGCCATGGTGGTCATCTCACCCACATGACCGCCGCTCTCGGTGCCCTCGGCAATGACAGCATCGATGCCCAGCGGCTCCAGATGCCGTGCCAGCACGGCAGCAGCCACCACCGGGATCACCTTGATACCGGCAGCTTTCCACATGGGAACGTACTTTCCCGGGTTGCCTGCGCCGGTGGTGACCACGGCAACTTTTTCCTCCACCACGATCTGGGCAAACTCATCCGCCTGCGGGTGCATGAGCATGATGTTCACGCCAAAGGGCTTGTCGGTCAGCTCCCGGCAGCGGCGGATGTTCTGGCGCAGGGTATCGGCATTCATGCCGCCCGCACCGATGATGCCCAGTGCACCGGCGTTGGAACAGGCGGCGGCAAACTCGCCGGTGGCAATGTTGGCCATACCGCCCTGAATGATGGGGTATTTCGTCCCCAGGATTTCGTTTAAAAGTTTCATGGTCTTTATCCTTTATATTCCACGATCATGCCGCCCCAGGTCAGGCCGCCGCCGAAGCCGATGCAGGCAAGGGTCTGGCCGGGGTGCAGCTGGCCGCTTTCAGCCAGCTCGTTCAGCGCCACCGGGATGCTGGCAGCACTGGTGTTGCCGTGGCGGTCCATGTTTTTGTAGAACTTTGCACCGTCGGCGTGCAGCGCCTTGACGCAGTGGTCAATGATGCGGCTGTTGGCCTGATGGCAGACCACCCAGTCCAGATTGTCCAGCGTAAGGCCGGTCTCGTCCAGCACGGTGTGCAGGCATTTGGGCAGGGCATCCACCGCAAAGCGGAACACTGCCCTGCCGTCCATGCTGATGGGTGCCGAGCCTGCGCGGCTGGGACCGCCGGCATGGATGGCGGCATCGCCCCGGGCACCCAGCGTGATGGCAAAGGGCACGGAGGTGTCGGTCAGTTCAAACACCGCCGCACCAGCACCATCGCCGAACAGCACACAGGTGGAGCGGTCGGCGGGGTCCATCAGGCGGGAGAGCGCCTCGGTGCCGATGACCAGCGCGTACCGCCCGCCCAGCGTAGCCAGCAGGCCGCGCGCCACCGCCGTGCCGTACAAAAAACCGGAACAGGCGGCGTTCACATCCAGTGCGGGGCGGTTTTCCGGCAGTGCCAGCGCCGCCTGCACCTGACAGGCCACGCTTGGGGTGGCATCCGGTGCGGAAAGGGTGGCGCAGACGCAGCAGGCAATGTCTGCCGGGGCAAGGCCGCTGCGCTGCAGCGCCTGCTTTGCGGCGGCAATGGCCAGTGTGGCGGCGTTTTCTCCCTCGGTGCAGTAGTGCCGGGTGCGGATGCCGGTGCGGGTGGTGATCCACTCGTCACTGGTATCCACGGTGCGGCTCAGCTCTTCGTTGGTGACCGTGCGGCCGGGCAAAGCCCCGCCGGTGGCGATCAGACGCAAACCCTTCATGCTTTCCTCATTTCTCCGATCTGACGGAATTTCTGGTAGCGCTGCTCGGCCAGCTGACGGCCGTTCATGCGGGCAAGGCTGCGCAGCTGACGCTGCAACGCCTCGTCCAGATTGCCGAACAGTACCCCGTGGGCGCGCTGTGCGCCGCCCACCGGCTCCGGGATGATCTCTTCCACGATGCCGTCCTTGTATAGATCCTGCGCGGTCAGTTTCATGATCTCGCAGGCTTCGCCGCTGCGGGAGGAATCCTTCCACAGGATGCTGGCAAAGCCCTCGGGGCTGAGCACCGAGTAGACGGCGTTTTCCAGCATGAGGATGCGGTTTGCCACACCCAGCGCCAGCGCACCACCGGAGGAGCCCTCGCCGGTGACCACTGCGATCACCGGCACGGTCAGGCCGCTCATCTCCATCAGGTTGCGGGCAATGGCTTCGCCCTGTCCGCGCTCCTCGGCGTCCTTGCCGGGGTATGCGCCCGGGGTGTCGATGAAGGTGATGATGGGACGGTCAAATTTTTCCGCCTGCTTCATCAGGCGCAGGGCCTTGCGGTAGCCCTCCGGCCCGGGCATACCGAAGTTGCAGCGCAGGTTTTCTTCCAGCGTGCTGCCCTTGCGGTGGCCGATGACCGTGACCGGCTGGCCGTGGAACAGCGCCACACCGCCCAGAATGGCGGCATCTTCCTTGCACTGGCGGTCGCCGCACTGCTCAAAGAAGTCAGTGAACAGTGCATCCACGATCTCGTCGATGTGGGGGCGCTCCGGGTGGCGTGCCAGAAAGACCCTGTCCTCTGCGGTCAGCGCCCCGCAGCCGGACAGCAAAGCGTCCTCCTGTGCGGAAAGCTCTGCCAGCTCGGCAGCGTGGTTGGTGATATCGGTCATGTTCTCGTCCGCCGGGTCGCCGCGCAGAGCGGCGATCTTTTCATCCAGCGGTGCGAGCTGTTGTAAGATGTCCTTGATCATAAGGCGCTCCCTCCTCAGGCGTGCAGACGCAGCAGCTGCGCCAGTGTTTCGCGCATCTCGGTACGGGGCACTACCTTGTCCACAAAGCCGTGCTCGTACTGGAACTCGCTGCGCTGGAAGCCTGCGGGCAGCTTTTCGCCGATGGTCTGTTCAATGACCCGGGGGCCCGCAAAGCCGATCAGCGCCCCGGGCTCGGCCAGCATGATGTCGCCAAGGCTGGCAAAGCTGGCGGTCACGCCGCCGGTGGTGGGGTGGGTCAACACGCTGATGTACAGCCCGCCCCGGGCGGAGAACCGCTCGATGGCAGCAGAAGTCTTGGCCATCTGCATCAGGCTGAAAATGCCCTCCTGCATCCGGGCGCCGCCGCTGGCCGAAAAGATGATCAGCGGCAGGTGCTTTGCAGCGGCGTGCTCCACGGCGCGGGTGATCTTTTCGCCCACGGTGGTGCTCATGCTGCCCATAAAGAACCGGCTGTCCAGCACTGCAGCCACCACCGGGGTGCCCTCGATGCGCCCCGTGGCGGTGATGACAGCCTCCTTTAGGCCGGTCTTGCCGGTCTGTGCTTCCAGCTTTTCCGGGTAGCCGGGAAACTGCAGCACATCCTGCGGGGCAAGGTCGGCGTCCAATTCCCGGAAGCTGCCCTTGTCAAGGACGAGGCTCAGACGGTAGTACCCGCCGATGGGCAGGTGCACCCCGCAGTTGGGGCAGACGTATTGCGCCTTGTTCCAGATCTGGCGGGTGGCGCGGCGTCCGCACTTTTTGCATTCCACGAACTGCGGGTCGTTCCATACGGCACCCGCATCCCGCCGGGCTTTCAGCTGGAAGGTACGCTCCCGCATGCTGCCCGGCAGCAGGTCTTTGATACTGTTCATCGCGTTTCGCCTCGGTCAGCCTCAGACATGGGCATTGATGTAGTTGAAGATATCGCCCACGGTCTTGAGGTTTGCCAGCTCCTCATCGGGGATGGATACGCCGCAGGCCTCTTCCAGTGCCATGTTCAGCTCCACAGCGTCCAGGCTGTCAGCCTCCAGATCCTCGGTCAGGCTTGCCTCCATGGTCACCTTGTCCTCATCGCAGCTCAGGGTATCGACAACGATCTTCTTCATTTCCTCGAAAGTCATGGTAGTATTCTCCTTTATGTTCACTGTTTGTATTTGATTATTTACCTAAAATTTATGAGGTATCGAACACGACCATTATAGCCAAACCGTCGGATAAGTCAATGGTTTTAGTTAAATATTTTTATCTTTTACATTTTTGTCACAGTTTGCTTCCTTTTTATATAGGGGCTCCCGCAGGGCGCAAAAAGGCCGCTGCGCAGTAACCCTCTCAGTCAAAGCCTTTCGGCTTTGCCAGCTCCCCCGAAAGGGGGAGCTTTTTAGCATCTACCGGTATTCTCGTAAAAACAAATGAATCTGCAACAAAAATCCACGTTTTTTTAATAAAAACAAAACACCGAAGCATCCGCAGACGCTCCGGTGTTCCAGATTTCAACTATTCTTTTTTGCTTATTCCAGCCCGATCTGCTGGGCGTATTCCTCCAGCAGTTCCCGCTCCAGGAAGGGAGTCTTGACGCCCTCGCGGTCGCGGTAGGTCTCGTGCCCTTTGCCGATGACGGCGATCAAATCGCCCTCCTGTGCGTGATCCACTGCATAGTGCAAAGCGTCCAGACGGTCGGGGATCTCCACGAACTTTGCGTCCGGGTTACCCTTGTTCATGCCCGTGCGGATGTCCGCAATGATATCCTCCACCTTTTCAAAGCGGTTGTTGTCCTCGGTGAGGATGGAGAAATCTGCCATCTTGGCGCAGATCTCGCCCATGCCGTAGCGGCGCAGCTTGGAGCGGTTGCCGCCGCAGCCGAACACCACCACCAGACGGTGGGGCTTGTAGGCGCGCAGAGTGGTGAGCAGGCTCTCAGTGGACACCTCGTTGTGGGCGTAGTCCAGCAGGATGGTGAACTTTTTGCTGATGGGCACCAGCTCCACACGGCCCTTCACCACGCACTTGCCCAGACCGTCGTGGATGGCGGCATCCGGCAGACCCAGCACCTTGCCCACAGCCAGCGCGGCCAGCGCGTTGTACACGCTGAACTCGCCGGGCATATTCACCTTGACGTCCATCTCGTCCTTGCCGGTAACGTGGAAGGCAACGCCCAGAAAATCGTGGGTGCGCAGCAGCTCGTAGCCGGTCTCGCGGTAGTCGGCGGCTTCGCTGCGGCCGTAGGTGACCAGCTTGCAGGTATGGCCCTCCAGCAGGGCGGCGGTGTTCTCGTCGTCGATGTTCACCACACCCACATCGCAGCGCTTGAACAGCTGTCCCTTCCAGCTGCGGTACTCCTCAAAGGTCTTGTGCTCGCCGGGGCCGATGTGATCCGGCGAAAGGTTGGTGAACACACCCACATCGTAGTGCACGCCCGCCACGCGGTCCATCATCAAGCCCTGACTGGATACCTCCATCAGCGCGGTATCGCAGCCGGCATCCAGAAACTCCCGGAAGGTCTTTTGCAGCTCGTAGCTTTCCGGGGTGGTGTTGGCGGTGTCCTTGTGGCGTCCCATATAGTAGATGCCGTTGGTGCCGATCATGCCCACCTTGCGGCCTGCGGCTTCCAGCACGCTTTTGATCATGTGGGTGGTGGTAGTCTTGCCCTTGGTGCCGGTGACGCCGATCATGGTCATCTGCCGGGCAGGGTTGCCGAAGAGGTTGGCGCTCATCAGCGCCATGGCATAGCGGCTGCTCTCCACCTTGACCACGGTCACCCCGGACAGGGCAGAAAGGTCGATATCGTGCTGGATGACCAGCGCGCTGACCCCCTTGGCGGCGCAGTCGGCGGCAAATTCGTGGCTGTCCCGCTGGGTGCCCACGATGCACACGAACAAAAGCCCCGGGGCAGCCTTGCGGCTGTCGTAGATGATATCTGCGATCTCAGTATCCAGACTGCCCTGCACAAGGGTAAAGGGCACGCCTTCCATCAGTTGTTCAAGCTTCATACAGTCTCCTCCAAAGAGCTTCTTTACATGGGGTTTTCTTCTACGTTGGCCGTCATGCGGTCAGGGTGGGTCAGGGGCAGCTGCCCGGTGTCCGTTTCAGCTGCCGGTTCGGCGGTATCCGCGGGCGCAGCGCCCTCGGTGCTTTCCGTGCTGTCGGCGGTGTCCTCTGCCGGGGCGGGTTCCTCTGCCTTGGGCGGCACCACATAGCCGGAGGGCAGGGTGGGCTCGCCCTGTGCAAAATAGATCTTGCGGGTGCTGCTGGCGCTGGTATGGCTGAAGTCCAGCCGCCCGGTGTCGGTGGGGCCACAGCCCTTGCCGTCGGCGTTGGTCAGCACATAGCGGGCGCGGTCCAGCTTATAATCCAGATCGTTCAGCGTACCCAGCAGCACGCTGATGCGGTCCTGATACAAAAATGCGATCTGCTCGGTGTCTGCCACTTCCAGCCGTGTCACGTCCTGCGACAGGCCGTATTCCTCCAGCTTGCCCACCAAAGTGCGCAGCGCTTCCATGCGGGCATCCTCTGTGTCCGCCGTACTTTCACTCCCGGCAGCTTCCGACCCGGATGCACTTGCGGCGTCCGCGTCGTCCACGAACCAGAAGCCCTGTCCCGGGGTGGTGTCCTGCAGCTTGCCACCGTACAGGGTGCAAAGCCCCTCGGGCTGGGTGCTTTCCTCGGACAGGATCTTCCATTTGTCCGAGATCACAAGCCACTTGCTGCCGTTTTGCACCGCGTAGGCGGGCACGGCCTCGGTCACCTGCACCACCACGGTGTTGGGGTAGTCCCGGATCACCTTGATGGAGCCCAGCAGCGGGAAGTTCTGCTCCAGCACCGCAGCCTTTTCGCCGGGTTCAAAGCTGAAAATGTTCTCTTCCAGCTGCACGCCCATCCGCTGCAAAATGCTGTCTGCGGAATAGCCCGCGATCTCAGTCACCTGCTTGCCGTCCGGGGTCTGCACCTGAATGGAATTGATGCGGAACAGCATGGTCATGGTCAGGTAGATGCCTGCGCCAATGACGCACAGCAGCATGGCAAAGGCGGTCAGGCGGCGCAGCATCCGGCGGCGGCGCAGCGTGGCGCGGGTCACCTTGCGCTTTTTGAGCTGTTCCCGCCGGGCAGGGCTTTGCTGCGGGGCGCTCTGCGCCGGGCGCAGGCGCTGACCGCCTGCCGGATGCTGCCGGTTCGGGTGGTTTTGCGCGTTCTGGTTTTTCCGGTTGCTCTGCCCGCTGCGGGCATTGTTTGCCGGGCGGCGCTGCTTGCCGCCGGATTTCTCGTTTTTCGGGCGGCTGCCGGTGGGGTACTGGGTGGTATTGCTCCCCTGCGCCGGACGGCGGGGCTGGGGTTGGGTCTGGGTGGGGAACTGGATGCTGTTATCTGCCCGGGAGGTGCGCACACTGCCGTTGGCGCTGCGGGAGGGCGGGCGACTGAGGGGCTCGCCGTTATAGCCGTAGCGGCTGCTGCCGGTGCTCCGGGGCGTATGATCCTGCGAAGGCGCAGAGGTGCGCACCATATCCCGGTTCAGGTCATAGGGTCTGGTGTTCCGGGGTCTGCCGTTGCGGTCACGGTTCTGCTGCATCATTCGCACCTTCTTTCCTGTTTATTCCACGTCTGCATCACGGGATCTTTACCAGCTTGAGCAGCGCCGCAGTGATGCGGTCCAGACTGTCGTCCACCGACAGGCTGCGGGCGTTTTTGCCCATCTCGGCCAGCTTGCCGGGCTGTGCCAGCATTTCGGCCACCGTCTGCACCAGCTTTTCGCCGGTCAGGTCTTTTTCCTCAATGACCACAGCTGCCCCGGCCTTTTGCAGCTCCATAGCGTTGTAGTACTGGTGGTTCTCGGCCACGTTGGGGCTGGGAATCAGCACTGCGGCGCGTCCCACAGCTTCCAGCTCGGCCAGCGTCAGCGCACCGGCGCGGCTGATGACGAGGTCTGCCGCAGCCAGCAGCTCCGGCATATTGTTGATGTATTCCTTTACCACAAGGCTGTCACCGGGGGCAAAGTCCTTTTGCTTTTGCAGCTGCTCAAACAGCTGCACCCCGTACTGTCCGGTGGCGTGCAGGTGCAGCACCGGCTTGTGCTCGTGCTGCTCCCAAGCGCAGAGGTCTGCCACCACCTCGTTGACCCGGCGTGCACCCAAGCTGCCGCCGAAGGACAGGATAACGGTGCGGTCGCCCGCACCCAGCTGTGCGCGGATGGCTTCGCGGTTGGCGGCCTGTACAAACACCTCCGGCCGCACGGGGTTGCCCACCACAAGGGTCTTGTCCGGTGCGCCCAGCTTTTCCACGGCGGCGGGCACGGCGGCAAACACGATATCCACATCCGGGGCCAGCAGTTTGTTGGTCACACCGGGGAAGGCGTTCTGCTCGTGCAGGGCGGTGTGGATGCCCATTTTGGCAGCGCAGCGCACCACCGGGCCGGACACATAGCCGCCGCAGCCGATGACGAGATCCGGCTTTACCTCCTTCATCATGGCCTTGGCCTTAGGGCCGGAGAGGGCCAGATTCCACAAGGTAACGATGTTGCGTTTGATGTTGTGCAGACTGAGCTTGCGCTGGAAGCCGGTGATCTCGATGTGGTGGAAGGGGTAGCCTGCCTGTGTGACCAGACGGTACTCCATGCCCTCCTTACGGCCTGCAAAGTGGATCTCGGCGGTGGGGTCGGCCTTTTTCAGAGCACCGGCAATGGCCAGTGCGGGGTTGATATGTCCGGCAGTGCCGCCGGCTGCGATGAGAACACGCATGGTGATTCCTCCTTATAAACGCCCGGCTACGGGCCGGGCGGGCTTGCGGTTTGTTTTACTGTTCTGTACGGGCTGCGCGGGCAGAAGCCAAGTCAATGGTCTTGCGGGCAAGCTCTGCCTCGCGCTCGGCGCGGGCGGCTTCCCGCTGGGCACGCATCTGCTCCCGCTGCTGCGCTGCCCGCTCGCCGTTGCGGCCGATGTTCACCATTACGCCCATCTCTGCCAGCAGCAGGATCAGACTGGTGCCGCCGGAGGAGAAGAAGGGCAGGCTGATGCCGGTGTTGGGCAGGGTGTTGGTGACCACGGCGATGTTGCAGAACACCTGCCACGCGATCTGTGCCATGATGCCGATGCCCACCATGGTGCAGTACAGGTTCTCTGCCTTATAGGCGATGAGCAGCCCCTGCACGATGAACAGCACGAAAAGCACGATGATGAGCACCGCGCCGATGAAGCCCAGCTCCTCGCACACCACGCTGAAGATGAAGTCGTTGGTGCTTTCCGGCAGCCAGAGCTGCTTTTCCACGCTGTTGCCCAGCCCCAGCCCCTTCAGCCCGCCGGAGCCGATGGCATAAAGGCTCTGCACGGTCTGGTCGGTCATCTTGCTCAGATCCTGCGTCCAGCCGTCCAGACGCTTTTGCAGGTAAGGGATGGAGTCCACATGGGAGAGCAGGGTCTCCAGCAAGGCGCCCGCCGTGATGGCACCCGCCCATGTCAGCACACCGCCGCTGCCGGACAGCAGCAGGATGGTTCCCACCACCGCCACCGTCAGCACGATGCCGGACATATGCGGCTCCAGCGCCAGCAGGATGACCACCGGTATAAGGGGCAGCACCGGCACCACCAGCTGCTTCCACACCCGCACCCGCAGCCACTCCCCGGGGGTAAGCAGGATGCGGCGCTCCGGGTCCAGCCGTTCCACCTGCGGCGCTTTGGCCGCAAGATGGGAGCTGAACAGGATCATCTCAAACTTTGCCACCTCCGAAGATTGCAGCGTAAGCCCGCCGAAGCGGATCCAGCGGCGGCAGCCGTTCAGAGGAGCCATGGTCAGGGTGACGGCCAGCATGGCCAGCACGATGATGTACCCCGGCACCACCATCTTGCGCAGAAAACGGTGGTCCATATAGCTCATCAGGAACATACAGCCCAGCCCCAGCATCATGCACAATGCCTGCTGCTTGATGTAATGGAAGCTGTCGCCCATGCGCAGGTAGCCTGTGGTGTAGCTGGCGCTGAACAGCATCACCAGCCCAAAGATCATAATAACGGCCAGCGTAGCCAGCCAGTCGATCAGCAGCCGGGACCACGGGCCCGGGTCTCGCTGGAACACCGGCACCGGCGCTCTGTGTTTTTTGCGGATAGTCGCCATCTGCGCTCCCTTCCCTCTCTGTGCCCGGTCAGCACCAGCGCAGCAGCGCCAGCGCCAGCACATAGCCGACAGCACTCAGTGCAAAGCTGCACAGGAACACCGTCTCCGGGCTCATTTTATGCTTTTTTACCCAGCAGCGCAAGGGCTTGCCGGTGCGTTTTGCACACAGCAGCTGCGCTGCCAAAAGACCGCCCGCCGCCCAGAAGGGCAGCGCCAGCGGCACGGTCAGGCTGGTCATGTCCAGACTGAGCGGGATGCAGCCGATGGCACCCGCCGCCAGCAGGCTGCCGCAGCAGCCCGCCCCCAGCTTTGCCGGAGGGAATGCCCACAGCCCCAGCGCCACCAGTGCCCCGGCAAGCGCGGCAGGCAGCACCGCCAGCCCGGAAACGCCCAGACCGGCCTCTACCATCATCAGCGCCAGCATGGCCACAAAGGCCGCACCGCACACCGTGCCCTCGTCCCGCTCGGCGATGCGGGCACACTCGGCCAGTGTTACCATCAGCACCGCCCATAAAAGGGGCACGGCACTGCCCAGCAGCACATACCCCGCCCCGGGCACGCCCAGCCCCCGGGGCAGACAGCCCGCTGCCCGCAGCAGCAAAAGGACAAAGGCCGCCGCCAGTGCTTCCAGCAAAAGCCGCACGTCCCGCCGCAGCCCCAGCGCCGCCGGGCTGCGCATCCGGGCAAGGTCCTCTGCAAAACCCACTGCCCCAAAGGCAAGCGCCCCCGCCAGCGCCGTGAGCAGACGTGTCATCAGTCGGCTCTCACTGCCCAGCAGCTCCGGCCGGCCTACGCAGGCGGCAAGCCAGCCCACGCCCACCGCAGTCACTGTGCCCGCCGCCGCACACAGCCCGCCCCACAGCGGGGCGCGCAGGGGTGCAGGCCGGGGCTGCTCAGACTGTACCGGCTGCTGGTTTTGTTCGCGGCGTTCCAGCACCCGCCGCAGCGGCACAAACAGGCTGCACAGGGCTGCCGTAAGGGCAAAACCCAGCACCACCGCCGCTGCCAAGGCGAAACGCTCCATAGATCAGACACTCCATTTCGCCAAATAGTTATACTTCCGCTTCTTTATGCTCTTCGTAGAAGATATCCAGCACATTTTCCAGTGCCATGCCATGGCTGGCCTTTACCAGAACGGCATCGCCGGGCTGCACCCGGTCCAGCAGAGCATCGGCGGCCTCGCGGTAATTTTCCGCATGCAGGGTCTTTACCCCCTTGGCAGCAGCCACCACGGCGGTGCGCTTGGCCTGCTCGCCGTAGGTGATCAGGCAGTACAGCCCGCTCTCGGCGGCAAGGCGTCCCAGCTCCTCATGTGCTTCGCGGCTCAGCTCGCCCAGCTCCAGCATATCGCCCAGCAGGGCAAAGCGGCGCTTGCAGGGGAAATCCTTGAACATCGCCAGTGCAGCCTTCATGCTGTCCGGGTTTGCATTGTAGCAGTCCTCGATGACGGTCACGCCCTCGCTGTCCACCACCTTCTGGCGGCGGCCGGTCTGCTCAAAGTTGGAAAGACCCCGGATGACCCCCTTGGCGTCACACCCCAGACGGGTGGCGGCGCAGTAGGCAGCCAGAGCGTTTGCCACATTGTGGCGTCCCATGGCGGGGATGTTCACCACAAAGGTGCCGTGCTCCTGATCTTCCAGCACAAAGCTCATGCCGTCGGCTTCCTGCCGGATGGACAGGGCACAGACATCCGCGTTTTCATCGCTCAGGCTGAACCACACCGGGCGCACATGGGCGGGCAGCGTTGCCTTGCGCAGGAAGGGGTCATCGTAGTTCAGCACCAGCGGTGCGCCCTCCGTCAGACCGTTGCAGATCTCCAGCTTTGCCTTGCAGATATTCTCCTGACTGCCCAGATTGCCGATATGGGACACGCCGATGCAGGTGATGATGCCCACATCCGGGCGTGCTGCCCGCACCAGACGGTCGATCTCGCCCGCATGGCTCATGCCCATCTCAATGACCGCGTACTCGGTGCTGCTTTCCAGCCGCATCAGGGTGCGGGGCATGCCTAGCTCATTGTTCTGGTTGCCCTCGGTCTTGATGGTCTCGCCAAAGCCGCACAGGGCGGCGTAGGTCATTTGCTTGGTGGTGGTCTTGCCCACGCTGCCGGTCACGCCCACCATCTTGGGGTGGTACTGGCTGCGGTAGTTTGCGCCCATCACCATCATGGCATGGTAGCTGTCCGGACAAAGGATGGCCTTTTCCTCCGGCACACCGGGCACCGGGTGGTTGACCACCACATACTCCGCGCCCTGCTCCAGCGCACGGGCGGCAAAATCATGGCCGTCGAACCGCTCGCCGGGGAAGGCCACAAAAATGCAGCCGGGCTTTACCTCACGGCTGTCGGTGGTGACCAGTGCCACCTCCGGGTCACTGGTCAGTGTTCCGGCAGGCACCAGCCCTGCCAGAAGCTTGCTTGCATGGATCTTTTCCATTGTTGTATCCCCTCTCTATATTGATAAAATCTCTCAATCCATACGATTGTTATCAACTGAAATTCTTGCTATTTTTAAGCGGGCTCGCCCTCTCAGTCATCGCTGCGCGATGCCAGATTCCCCTTTTGTCGCTGCGCGACATCTTCCCCCGGCCGGGGGAAGTCGGCCCTCAAATTGAGAGCCCTTGGCAGTCCACGCAAACTTCATCTCTTTGCCAAGGCCTCTCCCTTTGGGAGAGGTGGCACGGCGTTAGCCGTGACGGAGAGGGCGAGGCCGTTGCCCTGCGCAACAAGCCTTTGCAGCGTACCGTTTTTACCCACAGGTCAGGGTGATGATGGTGCCGCGCTGCACACTGGAGCCGGGCTCGGCACTTTGCGCCTGCACCGTGCCGCTGCCTTCCACCACGCAGTTCAGCCCGGCGGCGCTCAGCATCTGGCGGGCAAAGTCCGGGCTCTTGCCGGTCACATCCGGCACCTCGGTGCGGCTGCCCTCGTAGGTATCGGTATACAGGTAGATGGTGGTGCCGTAGGGCACCTTGGTGCCCGCGTGGGGGTACTGGTAGGTGACCGGGGCAGCGGTCTGGCTGCTCTGGCTCTCCTGCAATTGATGCTTTAAGCCCTGAATGTTCAGGCTGACCTGTGCGTTGCTCCACTCGTTGCCCACAAGGTTCGGCACCGTAACGATAGTGCCGCTGCAGTCCTCGCCGTCGGTGGCGATGCCCAGATAGGGGGCCACCTCACTGATGATATTGCCCGCCACAGGGGCTGCAAGGATGGAGGAATAGTCCGTTTGTGCGTTGTTGGGGTCGTCCAGCATGACGTAGACCAGAATTTCCGGGTCGTTGGCGGGCAGCACCGCCACGAAGGAGGCCACCTTTTTATAGTCGCCGTCGGCGCGGCGGTGCATATTCAGCTGCTCGGAAGTACCGGACTTGCCGCCGATGCGGTAGCCGGACACATAGGCGTTTTTGCCGCCGCCGGTGCCGTTGCCCACCTCGTACTCCATCATCTGCCGGATGACCTCGCTGGCGCTCTGACTGATGACCTGACGGCGCACGTTTGCGCCGATTTCCTGAATGACATTGCCGTTGGAATCGGTGATCTTATCCACCACATGGGGGGTGACCAGATACCCGCCGTTGACAGTGGCTGCAATGGCGGTGCACATCTGCAGCGGGGTGATGGCCATGGCCTGACCGAAGGAGGAGGACGCCAGCTGCACCTCGCCCAGCTGGTCGGCGCGGTAGTATTGCATAAAGTTGGTCTCGCTGGGCAGGTCTACACCGGTGCGGGCGGTAAAGCCGAAGGCATCGAAGTAGTTATAGAACTGCTGCGAGCCGACACGCTGCCCCAGCTGGATGTAGTAGATGTTGCAGCTCTTGCGCAGCGCCTCGGCCATGTTGATGGTGCCATGTGCCTTGCGTCCGGCGCAGTGGTAGGTCTCCTTGGCCACGCCGTAAGCGCCGGAGCAGGTAAAGGTGGTGTTCATGGTCGCCACGCCGGAGTCGATGCCCATGGCGGAGGTGATGACCTTGAACACAGAGCCGGGGTAGTACAGCTCGGTGATGGTCTTGTTCTTCCACAGGATATCCCGGTAGTAGCCGGAATAGTCCGCTTCCTCGTCCAGAATTTTGTTGCCCTGCTCGTCGGTGATGTAGTTGCCGTCGGCGTCCTTTTTATAGATGCCGTAAAGCTCTGGCTCTGCGTGCACCAGCTCGTTGAGGTAAGCCTCGTTGGCGGTGTAGTTCAGCGGGTCGTTGGGGTCAAAGTCCGGCTTGGAGGCCATGGCAAGGATGGCACCGGTCTTGACGTTCATCACAATGGCGCAGCCGCGGTTTTCCACTGTGTTGGCTGCAATGGCCTCGTTCAGGTACCGCTCCGCGATCTCCTGCACGTTCACATCCAGCGACAGCACCAGATTGGAGCCGTCCTTGGCGGCAAAGGTGGTGGCGTTGGCGTCTGCAATGGCGTTGCCCACCGCGTTGCGCTGGGTGATGGTGCGGCCATCCACACCGGCCAAGGTGGACTGGTAGGATTTTTCCAGTCCGTAGGTGCCGACGCCGTCCGCGTCCGTAAAGCCCAGCACCGCTGCGGCAAAGGCACCGTAGGGGTAGTTGCGCTGGAAGCTCTTTTCCGAGGATACCGAGATGCGCCCCTTGCGGGAGGTGTCGGTAGCCTTTTTGTGCGCCTTATTGAAGCTGGTGACGTATTTTTCAATGGAAAGCTTCACCGCGTTGTTCACCTTGGTGGCAAGGGTGACGTAGGCAGAATCCAGCCGGGAAAGTGCATCGTAAACAGTCTGGTACTGCTGCTGGTACTCTGCCGAGGAAGTGTCCACGCTGTCCAAGCTCTCACCGTCCCCGGAGAGCAGACGCAGGGTCAGCTCCCGGCTCACCTCGGCACACATGGCGGGGTCCAGCGTTTTGGTCACGGTGTCGTCATCGTTGGTCTTGCTGGTATAAAGGATGCTGCTGTAACTGGGGTCTGCCCAGATGGTCCACACCACACTGGTGGAGGCAAGGGTGATGCCGGAGGCATCGTAGATCTCGCCGCGGGTGGCCTTGATGGTGGTATCCAGCAGCTGCTGCTGGGCGGCGTACTGGCGGTACTCTGCCCCGTGGACGATCTGGATGTTATACAGGCTGCGGATGACGATGGCAGCCGCCACCACCACCGCAAGGATGCCCAGACGGCTGCAAAGCCGCCGCACCCGGCTGTCCAGCCGGTCCCGGCCGGTGGCCGGACGCAGGCGGTAGCCCCTGCTTTTTTTATTACGGAAAGGTTCTTGCATTGGTTCTCTCCTGCGGGGCGTGCACTGCATTCCGCGCGCCCTGCGCTGTTATTTGTTCAGACTGCGGTGTCCATAAACCGAAAAAAGCGTGCGCTGCCGCACGCTTTCTCCGTTTATCTCACGGTGCCCAGAATGTTCACCGCGCCGGTGTACAAAAAGTCGGTCCATTGCCGCACGGTGGATTCCCGGCGCACCAGTTCGCCGCTCTCGCCCAGGCGAATGTAGGTGATCTGGCTGGGGTCTACCTTCATCAGACCCAGCCGCCCGGCGGTCTCCTCCACGCTGGCAATGTTGGTCTTGCTGTTCAGGGTGCTGTTGTAGTAGGTATACTGGCTCTGCTCGCTGACCAGACGTGCCTTTGCGGCCTGGATCTGGTCGTTCAGCTCCACCAGCTGTGCCTCGCTCCACAGCAGGCTGATGGCAAAGCCCACCAGCAGTGCTGCCGCCACCAGATTCATAGCGTTATGTACAGCGGCCTGCAGTGGACTCAACCGCCGCTTGCCGCCCTTTGCTACCCGCAGGTTTGCTTTGCGCTGGGGCTGCGGTGCCCTGCGGCGGCGCGCCGCGTTACGATCATATGCTGGCTGACCCATGGTTCCTCTCCTCCTCACAATGCCGGTGCTTCCGGCATCTCAGCATTTTTCCAGTACACGCAGGTGGGCAGAACGGCTGCGCCGGTTCTCCTCCAGCTCCTGCGTATCCGCTTCAATGGGTTTGCGGGTGATAAGCTTTGCCTTGGCCTTGCCGCCGCATACACACACCGGAAACTCCGGCGGGCAGGTGCAGGCCGTGGACCAGCGGCGGAACTTGTTCTTGACCAGCCGGTCCTCCAGTGAGTGGAAAGTGATCACGCACAGCCGGCCGCCCGGTGCAAGGTGATCGAAAATGGTATCCAAGCCCTCCTCCAGCGCATCCAGCTCGTGGTTCACTGCAATGCGCAGCGCCTGAAAGGTGCGGCGGGAGGGGTTCTTGTTTTTGCGGCGCTCTGCCGGGGGCATCGCGCTTGCTACAATGTCTGCCAGCTGCAGGGTGGTCAGGATGGGCGCAGTTTCCCGCGCCTCCACGATCTTTCCTGCGATCTGCCATGCGTAGGGTTCCTCACCGTAGTCCCGCAGGATGCGGGCCAGTTCCTCGCGGCTTTCGGTGTTCACAAGGTCTGCGGCGGTCTCGCCCTGCTGGCTCATGCGCATATCCAGCGGTGCATCTGCCCGGTAGGAAAAGCCCCGGGCGGCATCGTCCAGCTGGTGGCTGGAAACGCCAAGATCCAGCAGAGCACCGTTGATCTTTTCAATGCCCAGCTGTTCCAGCGCCTGCCCCGCATAGCGGAAATTGATCTGCACCACGGTGGCAGGCAGCCCGGCAAGACGGGAACGCGCGGTCTGCACTGCGTCCGGGTCCTGATCCAGCGAGATGAGTCTGCCGCCCTTGGCGGCGTCCAGCCGCAGGGCGATCTGGCGGGAATGTCCCGCGCCGCCGGCGGTGCCGTCCAGATAGGTGCCCGCCGGGTCGAGGGCAAGCCCTGTCAGGCACTCGTTCAGCAAAACGGGGATATGCTCAAACGAGGCCGGGTCAAAGGGCTGCTGTTCTTCAAAGGCCATTGGCACGGCCTCCTTTCTCGATTTTAGTTTTTTGCATCAGAGGTGCAGTTTGCGCAGCCGCTCGGCGCGCTGGTCGTTGGTCACGGCGGCGCGGCGGGCGTTCCAGACTTCGGTGGCCCAGATCTCGGCGTGGTTGCGGTTGCCAATGATGGTCACGTCTTTTTCCAGCCCGGCGTAGGCGCGCAGCTCTGCGGGCAGCAGGATGCGTCCCTGCTTGTCCGGCATCACCTCGCAGGCGGTGCTGAACAGGTCGCCGGAGATGGCCCAGCTGTCCATCAGTTCATCGCTTTCCAGCTTGTCCGCCAGCCGCTGGACTTCCTCCATGGGCAGTGCGAACAGGCAGTTGTCCACCCATTCCAGCACCACAAAGCTCTCGCCCATGGCGTCCCGGAATTTTGCGGGGAAGTTCAGCCGCCCCTTGGCATCGATGGTGTAATCATACCGGCCAAAAAACACGCGCTGTACCCCCTTTCAGGGGCGTTTGCAGGGCGCGTGCCCTACTTTTACCCACTTTGCCCCACTGACACATCTTTATTGTAGCAAATCAAATCTGTGAATGCAAGGGTTTTCGGGCGGCTTTTTGCCGCAAAAGTCCACAAAAAAAGTCCCTGTGAGCCGTCATTTTTGCTCGCAGGGACTGTGTTTTCCGCAATGTGTGGAATTTGTGTGGAAAGTTTCGTGCCGTCAGCCGTTTTTCTTGGCGTTCTGGCGCAGGCTGGCACGGATATTTTTGACCTGTGCGGCGTTTTCCACCATGGTGTCCTCGGTGGTGCGCAGCATATTCTCGCAGTAGTCGGTCACGGTCTGGCGCAGGGTGCGCGCCTCGGTCTGGGCTGCAACGGTGATCTCAGCCGCGCGCTGCTGGGCAGCCTTGACGATCTCGGCATCGCTGACCAGAATGCGGGCGCGCTCCTCGGCCTTTTTCACAATGGCCTGTGCCTGTGCATTGGCGCTGTCCACGATCTGCGCCCGGTCGTTCACGATCTGCTGTGCCTGCCGCAGTTCGCCGGGCAGAGCCGCCCGCACCTCGTCCAGATAATCCCGGATCTGCTCCACGTTCACGATGCGCTTGCCGCCGGAAAGGGGCATATTTGCGCTCTCTTCCAGTGCATCCTCGATGGTATCCAAAAGCTCGTTCACGTTCATAAGGCTTCTCCCTCCTGCTCAGCGGCGGGCTGCATGGGCTTTGTGTACTTCCACAGCAGCACCTTGCCGTATTTATACTGTTTTTGCAGGGTCAGACTGCCCGCCTGCGCGGGCAGCACAATGCCTGTTTCGCTCTCGCACAGCACGATGCCGCCGGGGGCAACGCACTTTTCCACGGCAGGCAAGATCTTTTCCAGCGTGCCGCCACGGAAGGGCGGGTCCAGCAGCACCAGATCGAACTGCTCCCGGCAGGCCGACAAAAACCGCGCAGCCTCGCCGATATTCACCCGGCTGCGGTCGAACACGCCGCAGGCCTTGCAGTTGCGCATCACGATGCTTACGGCCTCCCGGTTCTCGTCCAGAAAGACGCACCGGGCCGCACCCCGGCTCAGCGCCTCGATGCCCAGCTGACCGCTGCCGGCATACAGATCCAGCACCCGAGCCCCGGGCAGGTCGAACTGTACGATGCTGAACATCGCTTCCTTCACCTGCGAGAGGGTGGGGCGGGTGACATCGGTGCCGGGCAGTGCTTCCAGCCTGCGGCCCCGGGCTTCTCCTGCGATCACGCGCATGATGTTACCTCCTTGCCGTAGCTGCCGCCCCCGCGGCAGCCGGTTTTAACTCTTTCGTATCCTTTATTATCTCCCAACTGCATAGCATTGTCAAGAGCCCGCATTGCGCTGCGGACGGCTTTGTGCTACAATCATAGCAGCAATATTGCGCATTTTACGGCGCATTTCAGCAAAGGAGAGTATACAGCATGAAAGTTCTGCTTATCAACGGCAGCCCCCACGAGAAGGGCTGCACCTACACCGCCCTTTCCCTTATTGCCGGGGAGCTGAAGGCACAGGGCATCGAAACCGAGATCCTGCACGTCGGCGGTCAGCCCGTGGGCGGCTGCATCGGCTGCGGCGGCTGCCGCAGCGGCAACGGGTGCGTGTTCGGCGGCGTGGTCAACGAGGCCATCGAGAAGGCAAAGACCGCCGATGCCTTTGTGTTCGGCAGCCCGGTGCACTACGCCTCCGCTGCGGGCAACATGGCCAGCTTTATGGACCGGCTGGCCTACGCGGGCGGCAAGTATCTGGCCTACAAGCCCGCCGCCGTCTGCTGCTCTGCCCGCCGCGCCGGTACCACCTCCACCCTTGACCAGCTGGTCAAGTACCCCCAGTTCTTCCATATGCCGCTGGTCAACGGCTCCTACTGGGCGATGGTACATGGCTCCAACCCCGAGCAGGTACTGCAGGACGCCGAAGGCTGCGCCGTGATGCAGGAGCTGGGCCGCAACATGGCATGGCTGCTGCACTGCATTGAAGCCGGTAAGGCCGCCGGTATCGACCACCCGCAGAACCCGCCCCGTCCCATGACCAACTATATCCGCTGAAATAAAAATAAATTTTGGAGCACCGGAACGCCAGCGGCGTTCCGGTGCTCCATTTTCATGGGCAGATTTATACAATTTTTCCAAGCATTTCTTAGGCAACCTGCCGCCGGCAGCTTTCGCGCACCACAAAATTTCTGCTGAACCGGCACAAAAGGGGGCGTGAATGCTTTTTTCGTTCATAACTTTGTGATACCATACCTCTATAAGCTTATCACTCAAACGGAGATCCTGCTATGGAACACTACGATTGGAACGAGGGCTGGCTGTTCGCCCCCACCTTTGACCCGGCGCTGGTGCGCCCGGAGTGCCCGGAGCTTTCCCTTACCCCGGTGCGGCTGCCGCACACGGTCAGACCCCTGCCCTATAACTATTGCAGCGAGAACGACTACCAGCGCCTGTGCGGCTACCGGCGGGAGTTTTTTGCGCCCAAGGAGTGGCTGGGCCGCACCGTGCTGCTTACCTTTGGGGCGGTGGCGCACGACGCCACCGTGTTCTGCAACGGGCGGCGGGTGTTCCACCATGGCTGCGGCTACACCGCCTTTACGGTGGACCTGACCGGCGCGCTGCAACTGGGGCAGAAAAACGTGGTGGCTGTGCGCTGCGACAGCCGCGAGGATCTGAACATCCCGCCCTTCGGCGGGCAGCTGGACGCGCTGACCTACGGCGGCATCTACCGCGCCGTCAGTCTGGATATCAAGGAGCCCACCTACCTGCGGGACGTGTTCATTGAGGCAAAGGCCGAGGGCGATTTTCGCATCTACACCGCCACCGTTGGCGAGACGATCGGCTGCACCCTGCAGGCTGAGATCCGCAGCCCCGCCGGGAGCCGGGCGGTGTACAGCGGCGAACTTTCGCTGCCCATCACCGGCACGCTGAACAACGTGCACCCGTGGAGCCTGGAGCACCCCACCCTGTACACCCTGACCGTGCGGCTCATCCGCCCCGGCACCGGCGGTCTGCCCGACCGGGTGCTGGACGAAAAAACGCTGCGGTTCGGCTTCCGCACCGTGCAGTTCGTGGCAGGCGGGCTGTACCTGAACGGACAGCGGGTGGAGCTGCGCGGTCTTGACCGGCACCAGAGCTACCCCTATCAGGGCTACGCCATGCCGGACAGCATCCAACGGCTGGACGCTCAGCTGCTGAAAAAGGAGCTGGGCTGCAACGCCGTGCGCACCTGCTATGCGCCCCCCAGCCCGGCGTTTCTGGACGCCTGCGACGAGCTGGGTCTGCTGGTGTTCCCCGAAATGCCCGGCTGGCAGCACATCGGCGACGAGGTGTGGCAGGCGCAGGCGCTGCAAAACTGCCGGGAGATGGTGTGCCAGTACCGCAGCCATCCCAGCATCTTTTTGTGGGGTGCCCGCATCAGCGGCAGCCCCGATAACGAAGCCTTTTATAAGCGCACCAACGAAGCCATCCACCGGCTGGACCCCACCCGCCCCACGGCGGGCAGCCGCAGCACCCGCAAGAGCCAGCTGCTGGAGGACGTTTACGCCTACAACGATTATTCCTACGCCGGGCGCGGCGCGGGCTGCGAGAATCGCGCCGCCGTGACCCCCGACACCCGCAAGGGCTACCTTATCAGCGAATTCGGCGGGCAGAATTTCCCCGCCAAGCCCTTTGACGATGAACCCCACCGTCTGGTGCAGGCGCTGCATCACGCCGCCGTGCTCAACGACAGCATTGCCCAGCCGGGCGTAGCGGGCAGTTTTGGCTGGTGCATGACTGACTACAACACCCACCGGGAGTTTGGCAGCGGCGACCGCATCTGCTACCATGGCGTGATGGACCCGTTCCGCAACCCGAAGCTCTCCGCCGCCGTCTACGCCAGCCAGAAAACGCCCCGCGCGCCCTCCGACATCGTGCTGGAGGTTTCCTCTGCCATGACACTGGGCGACCTGCCCGGCGGCGCAGCCGCTGCCTGCTGGGTGTTCACCAACGCCGAGAGCGTGCGTCTGTACCGCGGCAACGACTTTGTGGCCGAGTTTACCCCCGACCGCCGGGGACGCTTTGCCGCCCTGCCCCACCCGCCCATTGAGATCAACGATTTTGTGGGCTCCCTGCTGGAAAAGTACGAGGGCATGGATCACGCTACCGCCGCGCAGGCTGCCGCCATCCTCAACGAGCTGCGGCGGGACGCCATGGCGCTTTCGCCCCTGTCCAAGGCGCGGATGCTCTCGCTGCGGCTGAGCTGGAACGAGCTGCTGCGGATGTATTATAAATACATCGGCGTGCTGGGCAGTTCCGCGCCGGTGTACCGGTTCGAGGCGGTGTGGCATGGCCGCGCCGTGCGCACTGTGGTGCGAGAGCCGGTGCAGAGCGTCCGGCTGGAATGCACCGTGCATAACCCCCTGCTGACCGACGGCCCCACATGGGACTGTGCCGCGGTCAGTCTGCGCGCCATCGACCAGAACGGCAACCTGCTGCCCTACTGCGGTGAAGCCGTCTGCCTGTCCGTGGAAGGGCCGCTGAAAATTCTGGGTCCCAGCGTGGTGCCCCTGCGGGGCGGCATGGCGGGCACCTATCTTGCCACCACCGGCGAGGCCGGACGCGCCGTGCTGCACTGCCGCATGGAGGGCGCACTGGACACCGAAGCGGTGCTCACCGTGCGCTGCCGGGAGGAGTAAAACGTTTAATTTTCGTCCTTTCATGATAGATTTGCAGTCTGTTCAAAATTTTATCATGGATGGCTGATATTCTAGAGGTACAAAGTATTCCGCAGGGCGGCGCTGCTGCCCTGCGTTTCCGTGTGTAAAGCCCCAGAGAAGAGGATGCGAAAAGCTATGAGAGAAAAATTCCGTCAATTCATGATCGGGCGCTACGGCACCGATGGCCTGAACCAGTTTTTGAGCATGAGCTCCATCGTGATGCTGCTGCTGTCGCTGCTCACCCGCGTTTCCCTGTTCACATGGCTGGGCGCGGCGCTGCTGATTTTGTGCTACTACCGCAGCCTGAGCCGCAACATCTCCAAGCGCACCGAGGAGAACTACCGCTATTACAGCCTGAAGGACCGGTTCAATAACAAGTTCCGCAGCCTGAAAGAGCAGTGGGCCAACCGCAAGCTGTACCACTACTACCGCTGCCCCCAGTGCCGCCAGAAGCTGCGCGTGCCCCGGGGACGCGGGCGCATCCAGATCTCCTGCCCGCGCTGCGGCACCCAGTTCATCAAAAAGAGCTGAGCCGCCATGTTCGGATATGTGATCCCGGATCGGGCCGCCCTCAGCACCGAGGCACAGAGCCGCTACCGCTCGGCCTACTGCGGGCTGTGCCGCCGCATTGATGCTTTGCATGGGCTGCGGGGACGGTTCAGCCTGAGCTATGACCTGACCTTTTTGAACATTCTGCTGTGCAGTCTGTACGAGGGCGAGACCCCCGCAGACAGCGGCATCAGCCGCTGCCCCATCCACCCGGTACGCGGTGTACTTTGGCGCAGCGCCGACCCCACCGACTACTGCGCCGACCTGAGCGTGGCGCTGCACTACTATAATGCGCAGGACAAATGGCAGGACGACCATAATCTGCTGGCGCTGGGGTACAGCGCCCTGCTGGACAACAGCACCGCCGAAGCCGCCCTGCGCTGGCCGCGCCAGTGCAATGCGATCCGCGCGTGTCTTGCAAAGCTTTCCGAGTACGAGGCCGCCGGCAGCACCGACCTTGACGCGGTGTCCGGCTGCTTCGGCACCCTGATGGCGGAACTGTTCGACTACCGGCAGGACCGCTGGGCACCGGAGCTGCGCAGCATCGGCTTCCATCTGGGCAAGTTCATCTACCTGCTGGACGCCTACGACGACCTGCCCCGCGACAAGCGCCGGGGCGCGTACAACCCCCTGCGAGAACTGAGCACCCACCCGGACTACGAGGAAGAGATGCTGGACATCTTCGAGCTGCTGCTGGCACGCTGTGCGCAGAACTTTGAGCGTCTGCCCTGCGTGGAGGACGCAGACCTGCTGCGCAATATCCTGTATTCCGGCGTGTGGCTGAAATACAACTGCAAAAATGCAAAACGCACCGGAAAGCCCGATGCGTCTTGATTTTGTGCCGATGTTCCGGTAAAATAAAACGGATGCGGTGCAGCGATGCTGTACCGTCAGTATAATGAGTGAGGAAGTATACCGAGCATGAGAGATCCCTATGAGGTGCTGGGCGTTCAGCGCGGCGCAAGCGACGACGAGATCAAAAAAGCATACCGCGCCAAGTGCAAGCGCTGGCACCCGGATTTGAACCCCAACGACCCCACGGCCGAGGAGCACTTCAAAGAGGTGCAGGCCGCCTACGACGCCATTACCAAGGGCGATACCGGCCCGCAGATGGGTGGCAACCCTTACGGCGGCAACCCCTACGGCGGCTACCAGCAGCGGGGCTATAACCGGCAGGGCTATGGGCAGCAGGGCTACGGCCAGCAGAACTACGGCTACACCGGTTTTGACGGCTTTGACGGGTTTGAGGGCTTCGACCCCTTTGGCTTCGGATTTGGCTTTGGCGGCTACCAGCAGGCCGGGCCCAGCGCCTCCGGCACCGACACCCCGGAAATGCAGGCCGCTCGCAATTTTGTGGCCAGCGGCCGCTACGCTGAGGCGCGCCGCGTACTGGACGGCATGACCGGCCGCAACGCGCGGTGGTATTATCTCTCCTCGCTGGCCAATCAGGGCCTTGGCAAAAGCGTGGACGCTTTGCAGGACGCCCGCCGCGCCGTGCAGCTGGACCCGAACAACACCGAGTACCAGATGCACCTGCGCCGGATGCAGAACCCTGGCCAGACCTACCGCACCCAGACCACCTACGCCCAGCCCGGCGGATTTGGAAGCTGGTGCTGGAGCATGATCCTGCTGAACCTGCTGTGCAACTGCTGCTGCGGCGGCTGGGGCTTCCGTGGATTCCGGATGTGATATGATTTTATACAAAAAAGGCTGCTGCACGCACGGTGCAGCAGCCTTTTTCTGTTTGCGGATGTAAGGGTTTGCTCTTACTTCTGGGGAGCCTCGAAAGCAACAGCGGTAGCACCGGCAGCGGCGTCCACGCTCTTCAGAGAGATGGGAGCCACCTCGTAGTGCAGGGTATCAAAGCTCTGAGTATTGCCGTCCTCGGTGGTGAACTCCAGAACGTAGACAACGTCAGCCTGCTTGTCAGCCTCGACGTCACGGGTGATGACGATGCTCTCGCCGTCAGCCAGACCCTCGCCTGCCAGGTTCTCACCCTTGTCCTCAGAGCCTGCATCGTACAGGTACAGCTCGGTCACCTTGCTGCCGGTGGTGTTGTACACGGTGTACTCGGCAGAAGCAGCCTCAGCCTCAGAGGAAGCAGCCTCAGAGGAAGCAGCCTCGGAGGAAGCGGCCACAGAAGAGGCAGCAGCAGAGGATGCGGTGGAGGATGCAGCGGTAGAGGCAGAGCCGCCGCAGGCGGTCATGCCAACAGCCAGTGCCAGAGCGGCAGCGGCAATTGCAACAGTCTTGAGCTTCATAGGGATATCTCCTTTTTCTTCTTTTGTCTGGTTTCAGGCCCCCGGCAGCATACTCACCGCCTTGGTTGGCCTGATGTTCTCTTATTATACGCACATTAACGAAAAAAGCAAGCTTTTTTCGTTAAAAACCAACGATGAAGCAGGAACTGTTACCATTTTGACATGAATCTGGCACATTTTAGGAGATGTAAACTTGAAGCAAATCGTTGATACGCTCTTCTGCTCCGGTCTGTCCCTGTGCGCCCGCCGGAGAGCGGACAAAAAAATTTTTATTTTCCCCCTTGACAGCAGCCCACCGCCGTTGTACACTAAGCATAGTGAACAGCGTTCATGTTGGGAGGTGAGCTTACGAATCCAATGGCAACGTCCAAAGCGGACATCCTGAAAATCAGCCGGGAGCTGATCCAGCAGAACGGCTGGGCAGCGGTCAACATCCGTGCGGTCGCCGCCGCCTGCGGGGTCTCTGTGGGCTGCATCTACAACTACTTCGGCTCCAAGACCGAGCTGGTAAGCGCAGCCGTGGAAAGCATCTGGAACGACATCTTCCACCACCCGGAGGACGAAGCCGTGTTTCAGGACACCCAGTCCTGCATCCGGTGGATGTACCGGCAGATGGAATACGGCTGCCGGCAGTATCCCGGCTTTTTCACTCACCATGCACTGGGCTTTGTACAGCAGGACACTGCCGACGGCAAGCAGCAGATGCGGCAGACATGGCAGCACATTCTGGATGCCCTGTGCAGCGTGCTGCGCCACGATGCCAAAATTCGCCCGGGTGCCTTTACCGAGCAGTTCACCCCGGAGCAGTTTGCAGGCATCCTGTTCTCCCTGATGCTGTCTGCGGTGGTGCAGCAGAGCTTCGACCCTTCTGCGGTGCTGGAGATCGTGCGCAGAACCATTTATTAAACAAAAAAACATCCCACAGCCCTTGTGGGAGTTTTTTAAGCCCCAATATGAACATCGTTCAATTTGGTTTCAGCGCCCCGCAGACCACACTACTGCAAGCCCTTTTCCCTACGATGCCTCCGGTACGGCTGTGCCGCGCCGGTTCGCTATAAAAATCAAAAAACAAAAACCTGCGATCAAAACAAACAAAGGAGAAAAACGTATGAGAGCAATCATTGAGACCGTTTTCGACATCTTCTATCTGGTCACCGTGCTCACGGTGGGCATCCGCATGATCTGCGGCAGCAAGGCCGGCACCCAGTTCCGCCTGTTTGGCCTGATGGCCGTTGTGCTGGGCGCGGGCGATTCCTTCCATCTGGTGCCCCGCGCACTGGCGCTGTGCACCACCGGTCTGGAAAGCTACGCCGTGCCGCTGGGTCTGGGCAAGTGGATCACCTCTATGACCATGACCGTGTTCTATGTGCTGCTGTACTACGTCTGGCGCAAGCGCTACCAGATCGAGGGGCAGAAGAACGTGACCGCCGCGGTGTACGCCCTGTCCGCTGTGCGCGTTGTGCTGTGCATGATGCCGCAGAACCAGTGGCTCACCAACCACACCCCGCTGGCATGGGGCATCCTGCGCAATGTGCCCTTTGCCCTGCTGGGTCTGCTGATCATCGTGCTGTTCTACCGCAGCGCCAAGCAGAACAACGATAAGGCTTTCCGCTGGATGTGGCTGACCATCGTGCTGAGCTTCGGCTTCTATATCCCCGTAGTGCTGTGGGCAGACGTCAACCCCCTGATCGGTATGCTGATGATCCCCAAGACCTGCGCCTACGTCTGGACCGTGCTCATCGGCTACAACGCCATGAAGGCCGAGACCGGCAAGCAGAACTAAGCTTTCCCCCCTGCGGTTTTTCCGCTGCTTAACAAAAAAGTCCGCCGACAGACAGCGATGCACTGCTCTGCCGACGGGCTTTTTATATTATGTAAATAATTTCTTTTTACCCCTCGGTAAAGTATTCCGGGTGGACGCTGCGGGCCTGCTCCACCGAAAGCTTATAGCGGTTCAGGTGGCTTTCCAGCGCCTCGCCCAGTTCTTCGGCGGTGCCGTGCAGCACCATTTCCAGAATACGGGTATGGGCGGCACAGACGGATTTGTTCTCGTTGGTCTGCAAGCTGAACTTGCGGATGCGCTCCACGTGCTGCAGCTCTCCGAGCATGTGGTCAAAATGCGCCTCCATACCGGTGATCTCAAAGGCCTTGCGGTGGAACTGGTTGTCCAGTTCCAGCAGGCGGGTCTCCCGGTCCGGCTGGGTCAGGTCGGCCTCCAGCAGGCGGTAGTTTTCAATAATCTGCCGGTACTCCTGCTCCTGCTGGTCTGTCAAGTGGCCGCGCACGCGGTTCAGGATCTCTTTTTCAAGAGTAAAGCGGGCAAACTGCTCCAGCTCCATCCGTTTCAGGTCAATGGGGGCCACATGGGTGCCGCTTTGCGGCTTGATGTCCACCATGTGGGCAATGTTGAGCATGATCAACGCCTCCCGCATGGGGGTGCGGCTGATGCCCATCTGCTCCGCAAGCTCCCTGTCGTTCAGGGGGTCGCCGGGCTTCAGCTCCATAGTGATGATCCGGCTTCGGATGGTCTGATACGCCTGTTCCCTCGCACTCAAAGATGCCATTGCAGTGTTCTCCCTTCGGGGTCAATTGGTGATATACTAGTATATGACCATATTACCCAACTGCCGGGCAACTGTCAATAGCAGGAGCAACCGAAATTTGCGGGCAATTTTTTGCTATTTTGTTCAATGAAGTGCCCGCGCCGGGCGGTAAACCACCGGCAGCCACACAAAAGCCACTGCCAAGCCGCAGGCCACATCAATGACCGAGTGCTGCTTGGTGAACACGGTGGACAGGCAGATCAGCGCCGCCCACACCCATGCCAGCACCTTGCGCAGGGGCTTGTCCTCTGCCAGCTTGCTGTGGCTGAAGGCCATTGCCATACAGGCAGAGCTCTGGCAGTGGATGGAGGGGCAGACGTTTACGGCAGCGTCTGCCTTCCACAGCAGCTGCATGACCCACAGCGCCGGGTTATCCCGGCCGAGGGTCTCCACGGCGGGGCGCAGCTCCAGCCCGTTGGGCAGGATCATGTACACGATCAGGCAGAAGGTCATGCCGGAAAACATGGTCAGGCAAAGTTTATCGTAGCTGGCGGTATCGCACCACCACAATGCCGCCGTTACCCCCGCCAGCAGCAAAAACCAGCTGCAATAGGGGATCACGAACCACTCGTTGAAGGGGATCAGATCGTCCATCGGACTGTGCAGGATATATTTGGGGGCGGTGACGGTGAGATCCAGCCAGAAGAACCAGATCAGGTACACCACCCAGTACAGCTGGTACCACAGGTGCGGGCGGCACCGGCTGCGCAGTTGACTAAGCTTCATGTCGTTTCTCCTATTTTTTATGTGAATTGACGTGTTATTATAGCATATTCCGTCCACTTGCGCAATTGCTGCCCCTGCGATACAATAAAAATAAGCTGGATCTTATTATAAAAGGAGTACGTCATGCCACAACAATTTCCCACCATCCGTCTGGTCGCGCTGGATCTGGACGGCACCCTGCTGAACCGCGAGGGGCACGTCACGCCCCGCACCCGCGCCGCCCTGCAAGCTGCTGTGGATAAGGGCGTGTACATCGTGCCCGCCACCGGGCGTCCGCTGGCCAGTCTGCCGCCGGAGGTGGCGCAGCTGCCCGGCATCCGCTACGTTATCACCTGCAACGGTGCCGCCGTGTGGGACTTGGGCACCGACCCCGTGGGTGCAGTGTACAGCCGCTATTCCAACGCAAAAGAGCACCGCACCAGCACCCCGGTCTGCCTGCTGCACAGCCTGATGCCGGTGGAGACTGCCCGCGAAGCCTTTGCGGTCTGCGAGAGCTGCCACGCCGACCTGCGCATTTTTTCGGACGGATACGCCTGCACCGATGCCCGCAGCATTGCGCTGGCCGCTGCCCGGGCAGCAAAGAAGGACAGCACCGAAGCGCGCCAGCCCAACGATGGCCGCTTTACCATTCTGCGGGACGCAGCCGAGTGGATGAGCCGCAACGCCTTTGCCATTGAAAAGCTCTGCGTGTTCTTTGAAAACCCGCAGCAGGCTGCGGCTGCGCTGCCCCGCTTCCGCGCCGTCCCGGGCGTGGAGGTCGTGCAGGGGTCGCCGAAAAATGTGGAGGTGACCGCCGCCGGTGTGGACAAGGGCGAGGCGCTGCGCGCGCTGGCCGACCGGCTGGGCGTCCCGCACGCATGCACCCTTGCGGTGGGCGACAGCGAGAACGACCGCGCCATGCTGCAAAAAGCCGGGGTGGCCGCCGTGATGGCAAACGGTATGCCGGAAATTCAGGCGCTGGCGCACCTTGTCAGCAAGGCCGACTGCGACCACGACGGCGTAGCAGAGATACTGGAAAAGCTTGGCATCTGAGCCATTTTTTACAGCGATTTCACAGCATTTTCACCGGCATTTGCCCCGTTTTTTCGGTTCGTTCGTCATTTTTGTGCAATGTATACAAGCTATTATGCTAAACATTGTGCTTGTTGAGTATTACCAAAGTCGGGCTGTTCGTTTATACTAGTATCATAAGCGCGTAGGGGGGTATTGCGCCCACAGGAGCAAACCCGACGCACCGAGAGAGTTCAAATATAAAAGGAGAAATGCGTTATGAATCCCATCGTAGAAAAGGTCTATCAGATCGGCATTATCCCTGTTATCGCTTTCAACAGCGTTGATGAGGCCCTGCCCCTGTGCAAGGCTCTGGCTGAGGGCGGTCTGCCCGCAGCTGAGGTCACCTTCCGCACTGCCTGTGCTGAAGAGTGCATCCGCAAGATCCACGAGGAGATGCCCGAGATGCTGCTGGGTGCCGGCACCGTTCTGACCTGCGAGCAGGCTGACCGTGCTATGGCTGCCGGTGCTTCCTTCATCGTTGCTCCCGGCTTCGACCCCGAGGTCTGCAAGCACGTCATCGACAAGGGCGGCATCATGATGCCCGGCACCTGCTCCGCAGGCGAGATGCAGCAGGCCATGAACCTGGGCTGCGAGGCTCTGAAGTTCTTCCCCGCTGAGGCAAACGGCGGCGTGGGCATGCTGAAGAACATCGGCGCTGCCCTGAAGGGCGCACGCTGGATGTGCACCGGCGGCGTCAACGCCAAGAACGTCAACGATTATCTGGGCTATGACCAGATCTTCGCTGTGGGCGGCACCTGGATGTGCAAGAGCGACGTGATCAAGGCCGGCGACTGGGCAAAGATCACCGCACAGAGCAAGGAAGCCGTTGACACCATGCTGGGCCTGAAGCTGCTGCACGTTGGCATCAACACCGAGAACGAGGAAGAGGCCATGAAGGTGGCTAACCTGATCAGCGCTATGCTGAACATGAAGGTTGCTCCCGGCAACTCCAGCATCTTTGTCGGCAACAAGGAGTTCGAGATCATGAAGAAGCCCGGCCGCGGCACCAATGGCCACATCGCCATCGGCTGCAACAACGTGGACCGCGCCATCTACCACCTGTCTCAGCGCGGCGTGAAGTTCGATCTGGACAGCAAGAACGTGAAGAACGGCAAGACCGTTGCCTGCTACATGGCAGACGAGATCGCCGGCTTTGCCTTCCATCTGGTGCAGGCATAAGCGCCTGTCCCCTTTTACCCGTAAAAGCCCCGCCGCAGCGGGTATGCCCTGCGGCGGGATGATGAAACACTTGATATAAAGGAGAATAACCAATGAAAGTCGTTACTTTTGGCGAACTGATGGTCCGTCTGCAGCCCTTCAACTACGAGCGTTTCGTTCAGGCCAACAGCCTGGAGTTCACCTTCGGCGGCGGTGAGGCTAACGTTGCTGTTTCTCTGGCCAACTACGGTCTGGACGCAGCTTTCGTTACCAAGCTGCCCGCACACGCAATCGGTCAGGCCGCTATCAACAGCCTGCGCCGCTACGGCGTTGACACCAGCATGATCACCCGCGGCGGTGACCGTGTGGGCATCTACTACAACGAGAAGGGCGCTTCTCAGCGTGGTTCCGTCTGCATCTACGACCGTGCCAACAGCGCGATCCAGCTGGCTCAGCCTTCCGACTTTGATTGGGAGAAGATCTTCGAGGGCGTGGATTGGTTCCACTTCACCGGCATCACCCCGGCTCTGGGCGAGAACGTTGTCGAGATCTGCCGCGAGGCCTGCAAGGCTGCTAAGGCTCACGGCGTGAAGATCAGCTGCGACCTGAACTACCGCGGCAAGCTGTGGACCCGTGAGCAGGCCCGCGCTGCCATGACCGACCTGTGCCAGTACGTTGACGTCTGCATCTCCAACGAGGAGGACGCAAAGGACGTGTTCGGCATCGAGGCCGAGGCTACCGATATCTACGGCGGCAAGCTGAATGCTGAGGGCTACAAGAGCGTTGCCAAGCAGCTGGCTGACAAGTTCCACTTCGAGAAGGTGGCTATCACCCTGCGTGAGAGCCACAGCGCTTTCGACAACGGCTGGAGCGCTATGCTGTACGATGTTGCTTCTAACGAGTACTGCTTCTCCAAGAAGTACGACCTGCACATCATCGACCGCGTTGGCGGCGGCGACTCCTTCGGCGGCGGCCTGATCTACAGCCTGCTGACCGGCAAGAGCACGCAGGAGGCTGTCGAGTTCGCAGTTGCAGCTTCCGCTCTGAAGCACTCCATCGAGGGCGACTACAACATGATGACCGTGTCCGAGGTCGAGAAGCTGGCCGGCGGCGACGGTTCCGGCCGTATCCAGCGCTAAGTGCAGGAGGGAGTCCGCTATGGATATCCGTTATTCCTGCAACCAGAAGGATTTTAAGCGCTATACCACCGAGGAAATGCGGGACGAGATGCTGATCGCCGGCCTGTACAAGGCTGATGAAGTGGTGGCCGTTTACAGCCATGTGGACCGTATGGTCACGCTGGGCTGCATGCCGGTGCACGAGACCGTGTCTATCGACAAGGGCATCGACATCTGGGCCAACTTTGGCACCCACTACTTCCTGGAGCGCCGCGAGATCGGTATGTTCAACATCGGCAAGGATTCCACCGGTATCGTGGTGGCCGACGGCGTAAAGTACGAGCTGGGCTATAAGGACTGCCTGTACATTACGCAGGGCACCAAGGAAGTCACCTTTGCTTCCGCCGACCCGGAGCATCCCGCCAAGTTCTACATGGTCTCCGCTCCGGCACACTGCGCTTACCAGACCCGTCTGATCAAGATGGCTGATGCAAACCACCGCCCGCTGGGCAGCGTGGACACCTGCAACAAGCGCACCATCAACCAGTTCATCCACCCGGATGTGCTGAAGACCTGCCAGCTGAGCATGGGTATGACCGAACTGGCACCGGGTTCCAACTGGAACACGATGCCCAGCCACACCCACGAGCGGCGCATGGAGATCTATACTTACTTTGAACTGCCCGAGGGGCAGGTGGTGTTCCATATGTGCGGCGAGCCTACCCAGACCCGCCACATCGTGATGCACAACGAGGATGCTGTCATCAGCCCCTCCTGGAGCATTCACAGCGGCGTAGGCACCTCGAACTATACGTTTATCTGGGCAATGGGCGGCGAGAACATGGAGTTTGACGACATGGACAACATCGCTACCACTGACCTGCGCTAAAAAGCACCAATCAAACGCCCCGTACCGGGTTGCCGGTACGGGGCGTTTTGCTAAAAAATTAACTTGGATACTGTAAAAAAAGGAGAACATCATGGATCTGTCTGCATTCAACCTGCAGGGCAAGGTAGCCCTGATCACCGGCGGTGCCCACGGCATCGGTTTTTCCATCGCAGAGGGCATGGCCAAGTGCGGTGCCGTCATCTGCTTCAACTGCTCCTCTGAGGCCAGCTTGGAGAAGGGCATGGCCGCCTACAAGGCTGCCGGCATCGATGCCCACGGCTATGTGGCAGACGTTTCCGACGAGGACGCCGTCAACGCCATGGTAGCAAAGATCAAGGCCGAGGTCGGCTCTGTGGACATTCTGGTGAACAACGCCGGTCTGATGAAGCGCGTTCCCATGATCGAGATGAGCCACGCCGACTTTATGCGGGTGATCGACGTCCATGTGGGCGGTGCCTTCAACTGCTCCAAGGCCGTGCTGCCCGACATGATGGAAAAGCGCGAGGGCAAGATCATCAACATCTGCTCCATGATGAGCGAGCTGGGCCGCGAGACCGTCTCCGCCTACGCCGCCGCCAAGGGTGCACTGAAGATGCTGACCAAGAACATCGCCTCCGAGTACGGCGAGTACAACATCCAGTGCAACGGCATGGGCCCCGGCTACATTGCCACCGCCCAGACCGCTCCCCTGCGCGAGATCCAGCCGGACGGCAGCCGTCACCCCTTTGACCAGTTCATCGTTGCCAAGACCCCCGCAGGCCGCTGGGGCGACCCGGAGGACATGGTTGGCCCCTGCGTGTTCCTTGCCAGCCACGCATCCGACTTCGTGAACGGCCAGATCCTCTACGCCGACGGCGGCATTCTGGCCTATATCGGCCGCCAGCCTAAGTAAAAGCACACAAAAACACACCCCCGGCGCTGCTTTTGCAGCGCCGGGGGTGTTGTGTTTTATAACGTTTTATTTAGAGGTTATCCGGCCAAAGTGGCCTTTTTCCTCTTCGTCCTTTTTGGAGTCGGGCTTTTCTGCGGGGGTCAGGCGCACCTCGGTCACGCGGCGCTTGGCGGTACGGGTGACCACGCCGTCGTAGCTGCCCAGCGTAAAGCGGTCGCCTACCTTGGGCAGACGGCAGGTCTTTTCCTGCACCAGACCGTTCACCGTGTTGGAGTCGATGTCCTCATCCTCCGGCAGTCCCAGCCGCTCGTACAGGTCATCCACGCCGGCGCTGCCCAGCACGATCCAGCTGCCGTCCGACTGCTTGCGGAAGTCCTCGGTCACCTCGTCGTGTTCATCCCAGATCTCGCCTACCAGCTCCTCCAGAATATCCTCCAGCGTGATGATGCCCTCGGTGCCGCCGTACTCGTCCACCACCACAGCCATGTGATGGTGCTGCTCGCGCAGGGTGCGCAGCAGCTGAGAGATCTGGGTGGAACCGGTGGTGTAGAGGGTGGGCTTGACCAACTCTTCCAGCTTGACCTCCTTTTTCAGGCGCGCCATGTAGAAGTCCTTTTCATGTACCACACCGATGATGTTATCAATGGTGTCGTGGTACACCGGCAGGCGGGAGTAGCCAGACTCGGCAAAGGTCTGCGCCACCTCTTCCAGCGGCATGTCGTCCTCCACCGCGATCACATCCACGCGCGGGGTCAGGATCTCTTCCACCTCCACGTCATCAAACTCGATGGCGCTGCGGATCAGTTCGCTCTCCCGGTCGGTCAGTTCGCCGTCATTCTCGGCTTCGCTGACCATAGTTATCAGCTCACCCTCGGTGATGGTGTCCTCCTCTGTGCTGTGGACAAAGTGCCCCAGAAAGCGCTTCCACTGGCTGAACAGCCATGTCAGCGGGGTAAATACCAGCATCAGCAGGCTGAGCGCCGGTGCAACTGCGGTGGCTACCGTTTCCGGCATCTCCTTGGCAAGGCTCTTGGGGGTCACCTCGCCAAAGATCAGCACCACCACGGTCAGCACCATAGTGGACACCGTAGCGCCCCGCTCTGCACCCAGCATCTTGGTGAAAATGATGGTGCCGATAGAGGCTGCGGCAATGTTCACGATATTGTTGCCGATAAGGATGGTGGAAAGCAGCTTATCGTATTTTTCAGCCATTGCCAGCACCCGGGCGGCAGAGGCATCGCCGTCCTCGGCGCGGCTTTTCAGGCGGATCTGATTCAGGGAAGAAAATGCGGTCTCGGATGCGGAAAAAAAGGCGGAGAATGCCACCAATACTACCAGCGCTACCCAGAGCGTCATACTACTGCCATCGTCCATAAAAAGGGAAATCACACTCAACTTTCTGTTTTAAATTTAGATTTAGATTTATTTGCCCGTTGTATTCCCATTGTGCTTCAACAGTGCCAAGCGGGCTTTTCCGTATACAAAAATGTGCTCTCCACCGTGGCTGTTCCGCGATAAAAAGCACATCAATGTTATTTGTTATAATACCATATTCTGTACGGTGATGCAAGCTTTCTGACCACAGTGTATGTACAAAACAGGTAAAAAGTCTGACATTTTTCTGCTTTCATTCCATCTGTGCATCCTGCGGATCTGCGTTATAATGCAGCGTGATCGTGCATCTGCTGTCCCCGACAATATTCATCTCGTCCGTGATGCCCAGCTGCTCCCACTCTTCCCTGCTGCCTTGATAGTACAGTTCCTTATCTGCTGCCGGGAAAGAAAACGGGCATTCAAACTTTTTCATGCTGCGCGGAATATAGACCTTCACCAGCGCGGTACAGCCCTGAAATGCACAGTGCTCCACGATGGTTTCTTTGCCGTCCGTATTTTCCGGGATAACAACATGGTTCAGCTTCGTATTTCCCACAAAGGCCAGCGGCTCAATGGTTTCCAGCGTAGAAGAAAACTGTACCTTTTCCAAAGCTGTGCAGCCGGCGAAGGCACTACCATCGATTCGTTTTACGCCGCCTTCCAGCATGGTCACAGTTTTCAAGCCGGTACAGCCGCAGAATGCATAGTTGTAAATCTCCTTGACCGTAGCCGGGATCACAATACTTTCCAGACTTGTACAATACTGAAATGCACACCGCTCGATCGCAACAGCCCCTACTGGAATCGTGATATTTTTCAATTTGAAGCAGTTGTCAAAAAGGTTGCCCGGGATCGTTTTCAGCGAAGCCGGAAGCTGCACACTTTCCAGACTTTTACAGCCTGAAAAAGTCATATTTCCGACTTGTTCCACCGTGTTCGGAACAACGATTCCAGTCAGCGCTGTGCAGCCCATAAAAACACCGTTCAACATTTTTTTCAACGAGCCCGGCAGCGACACACTGGAAAGGTTCGTACATTTTTCAAAGGCAAAGCCTCCGATTTTTTCTACCGTATTGGGGATGATCACGCTTCGGATATTTGTGTCCTTTGCAAATGCGTCCGTTGCGATCTCCACAATTTTATAGTGGTCGATCTCACTTGGCAGGGTCAGCACGCCGTTTGGCATGTTGAGAAGCGAAGCATCATAGCCGGTCAGTACCGCCGTCATATAGGCATGACTCTGAACCGTATATCTCCACGGAGACTTTTTGTCATCCCCGCCTGTGGACGTTCCCGAACCAGGCCGGCTCGCCGCACCCGAGTTTGACCCGCCGGAGGAGCTTCCCCCTCCAATCGGGGGGATGATATCGCTACAGCCCACCAGCAGACCCGATACTGCCGCCGCTGCTGTACCTTTGATGAAATCTCTTCGAGAAATCGGTCTACGCATAAAAGCTTCCTCCCTACCGTTCTCTTATTCAGTTGTCCCTTCTGGCTATGGCACATCAGCTGTTCCGCACCACAGCCATTTTCAGGCTCATTATAGCACATCTCATTTTCGCATACAAGCAAACTGCCGTTCCTGATCCTGTAAAATTCAAGATCAGGAACGGCAGTTTTTATTCAGAATACACAGCCAGATGCTCAGCGCAGAACCAGTGCGCTGCCGTCATAATCCACCGTCAGGGTATTGCCCTCGGCATAACTGCCCTTGATGATGGCCTTGGCGATCAGGGTCTCCACGCGGCTCTGGATGAAGCGCTTGATGGGACGTGCACCATAAACGCTGTCGTAGGCAGAATCAATGATGAAGTCCTTGGCGGCGGTGGTGACCTCCAGCTTGAGGTGCTTGCCCTCCTCCATGCGGTTACGCAGATCCTGCAGCTGCAGATCCACGATCTTGCGCATCTCGTCCTTGGTCAGGCTCTTGTAGTAGACGATCTCGTCCAGACGGTTCAGGAACTCCGGGCGGAACTTGCTCTTAAGCAGCAGGTCGATCTGGTGCTTTGCGTCCTCGCTCAGCTCGTTGGAGCCCTGCGCACGGCGCTGCTCCAGATCGTTCAGGATGATGTCGCTGCCAAGGTTGGAGGTCAGGATGATGACCGTGTTCTTGAAGTCCACGGTGCGTCCCTGACTGTCCGTGATGCGGCCATCGTCCAGCACCTGCAGCAGGATGTTGAACACATCGGGATGGGCTTTTTCCACCTCATCGAACAGCACCACACTGTACGGCTTGCGGCGCACAGCCTCGGTCAGCTGGCCGCCCTCTTCATAACCGACATATCCCGGAGGCGCGCCGATCAGACGGCTGACGCTGAACTTCTCCATATATTCGGTCATGTCGATACGCACCATGTTGCGCTCGTCATCAAACAGTGCCTGTGCCAGCGCCTTGGCCAGCTCGGTCTTGCCCACGCCGGTGGGGCCGAGGAACAGGAAGCTGCCGATGGGGCGGTTGGGGTTGGCGATACCGGCGCGGCTGCGCAGGATGGCCTCGCTCACCTTGGTCACAGCCTCGTCCTGCCCGATGACCCGCTGGTGCAGCACATCGTCCAGATGCAGCAGCTTCTCGCGCTCGCCCTCCACCAGCTTTTCTACCGGAATGCCGGTCCAGCGTGCCACGATGCGGGCGATCTCCTCGTCGGTCACGCGGTCACGCAGCAGGCTGTCCTCCTTCTTTGCGGCAGCCACCTTTTCCTCTTCGGCCAGCTGTTTTTGCAGCTGGGGCAGCTTGCCGTATTTCAGCTCAGCGGCCTTGTTCAGGTCGTACTCGCGCTGGGCTTTCTCGATGGCGGCATTGGTCTGCTCGATCTGCTCACGCAGGGTCTGCACCTTGCCAATGGCGTTCTTTTCGTTCTCCCACTTTGCCTTCATGCTGCGGAACTTATCCTGCAATTCGGCAAGTTCCTTTTCCAGATCCTTCAAGCGGCTCTGGCTCAGGGCGTCGGTCTCCTTTTTCAGGCTCACCTGCTCGATCTGCAGCTGGGTGATGCGGTGTGCCAGATCGTCCATCTCGCTGGGCATGCTGTCCATCTCGGTCTTGATCATGGCGCAGGCTTCATCCACAAGGTCGATGGCCTTATCCGGCAGGAAGCGGTCGGTGATATAGCGGTCGGAAAGGGTGGCAGCGGCGATCAGGGCGCTGTCGTTGATTTTTACGCCGTGGAACACCTCGTACCGTTCCTTCAGGCCACGCAGGATGGAGATGGTATCCTCCACGGTGGGCTCATCCACCTGCACCGGCTGGAACCGGCGCTCCAGTGCGGGGTCTTTTTCGATATACTGGCGGTACTCGTCCAGCGTGGTCGCGCCGATGCAGTGCAGCTCGCCCCGGGCCAGCATGGGCTTGAGCAGGTTGCCTGCGTCCATGGCACCGTCGGTCTTACCGGCACCCACGATGGTGTGCAGCTCATCAATGAAGAGGATGATCTTGCCCTCGCTCTTCTTCACCTCGTTCAGCACGCTCTTCAAGCGTTCCTCGAACTCGCCGCGGTACTTTGCACCGGCCACCAGAGCGCCCATGTCCAAGCTGAACACGGTGCGGTCCTTCAGGTTTTCGGGCACATCGCCGCGCACGATACGCTGCGCCAGACCCTCGGCGATGGCAGTTTTACCAACGCCGGGCTCGCCGATCAGGCAGGGGTTGTTTTTGGTCTTACGGGACAGGATACGGATCACATTGCGGATCTCCTGATCGCGTCCGATGACGGGGTCCAGCTTCTGCTTGCGGGCAAGCTCCACCAGATCCTGACCGTACTTCTGCAGCGCGTTGTAGGTGTCCTCCGGGTTATCGGTGGTCACCCGCTGGTTGCCGCGCACGGCGGTAAGCTGCTGCAAAAAGGCGTCTTTTTTCAGGTTAAAGGCGCGGAACAGCTCGCTGGTGGTCTGGTCCTGCTCGTCCAGCAGGCCAAGGAACAGATGCTCCACGCTGATGAAGTCGTCCTTCATGGCCTTGGCTTCGCGGGCGGCGGCGCTGAGCACCTTATCAGTGGCCTGCGAGATATAGACCTTATCGGGGTCACGGCCGGAGCCGGACACCCGGGGCAGCGCGGAAAGCTTTTCCGCCACGGCGGCGGCAAAACTGCCGGGGTCAACATTCAGCTTTTGCAGCAGCTGGGGGATCAGGCCGTTTTCCTGCGCAGCCAGTGCGTGCAGCAGGTGGGCGGGCTCCAGCGCATTGTGCTGGTACTCCACAGCCAGCTGCTGGGCTGCCTGCAAAGCCTCAAGGGTCTTTTGGGTATATTGATTGGTATTCATAAAGTCAAGCCTCCATTCATACCGGAAGGTTTATTTTAGCGGACGGATAAGTTCTTTGCTAACAGCTCCGCGCCCGGCGGCGGCAGAGCCGTGATTCAACTGTATTGATGTTCTTCTTCATGGTCTTGCACACCTCCTGCGGAGCAGCTCGTTTTGTTTTTAGCACTCTATCTGCTCGACTGCTAAAAATATACTCTTATCCACCCTCTTTGTCAATAGGGTTCACAAAAAGTTTGCAGAATAGACGCAAACCCATGCTTTTCTGCCCCGCAGAAACAAAAAAGCTCCCCCTTTCGGGAGAGCTGGCATCGCGCAGCGATGACTGAGAGGGTTCTTATTTCAGCGCTTCGTCCAGCACCTTCATCAGGTGCGGGATATCCAGCGGCTTTGCGATGTGGCCGTTCATGCCCGCATTCAGGGCGTTCTGCCGGTCCTCCTCAAAGGCGTTGGCGGTCATGGCAAAAATGGGGATGCCCGCCTTGCGGGGGTCGGGCAGGGCGCGGATGCGCCGAGTGGCTTCGTAGCCATCCATCCGGGGCATCTGGATGTCCATCAAAATCAGGTCGTACTGCCCGGGCGCGGACTGCTCCATCTTTTCCACTGCTTCAACGCCGTCCTCGGCGGTGTTCACAAGGAAGCCCTCTTCCTTTAAGATCTCCACGGCGATCTCCCGGTTCAGGGCGTTATCCTCCACCAGCAGTAGGCGCTTGCCGTCAAAGTTTGCCTTGGGCTGCAGAGCGGGCGTCTGCGCCGGCTGCACCCGGAAGGGCTCTGCCAGCACCTTGCGCAGCTCCGAGAGGAACAGCGGCTTTTCGCAGAAAGCGGTCACACCGGCGGCGCGCGCCTCCTCCTCGATATCCGCCCAGTCGTAGGCGGTCAGGATGATAATAGGGCAGCTGTCTCCGATGACCTTGCGAATCTGCCGCACGATCTCGATGCCGTTCATATCCGGGATGAGCCAGTCGATGATATACACGCTGAAAGCATCGCCCTGCTCCACGGCGTACTTGGTGCGGATGACCGCTTCCTTGCCGGAGATGGTCCACTCCGGCCGCATCCCGATCTTGGAAAGCATGGTGCTGACGCTCAGACAGGTGTTGGTGTCATCGTCCGCCACCAGTGCCCGCAGCCCCTCCAGCTGGGGCAGCTGCTTGATCTCCGCCTTCTGCCCGCTGAGGGGGAAGCAGAGGTTCACGATGAACTCGCTGCCCTTGCCCGGCTCGCTTTCAAGGGTGATGGTGCCACCCATCAGGTCCACGATATTCTTGGTGATGGAAAGACCCAGACCCGTGCCCTGAATGCCGCTGACGGTGGAGCTTTCCTCCCGGGTGAACTCCTCAAAGATATGCTTCTGGAACTCCTTGTTGATGCCGATGCCGTTATCCTTGATGCGGAACTCGTAGTTGCCGCAGCCCTTGGGCGCGCCGGGCTTTTGGGCGATGCGGATGCTCACCATGCCGCCAGTGGGGGTGAACTTGATGGCATTGGAAAGGATGTTCAGCAGCACCTGATTCAGCCGCAGCGGGTCGGTGATGATGTCCTCGTCCACCACATCCATGGTGTCGATGAACAGCGCCAGGCGCTTGGAGCTGATGTTGGGCTGGATGATGGAGCGTATATCGTGCACGAGATCCGGCAGATGCACCGCTTTTTCCTCGATCTTCACCTTTCCGCTCTCGATGCGGCTCATATCCAGCACATCGTTGATGAGGGAGAGCAGGTGCTGGCTGGAAATGGAAATCTTTTTCAGGTAGTCCAGCACCTGTTCCTTATTCTCAATATGGGTCGCCGCCAGCGAGGTGAAGCCGATAATGGCGTTCATCGGGGTACGGATGTCGTGGCTCATGTTGAACAAGAACTCCCGCTTGGCGCGGTTTGCCGCTGCCTCGTGCCGGACGGCAAGCTCCAGCTTGCGGTTCTGCTCTTCCAGCTGGGCGTGGTATTTCTGCTCCTGCTCCCGCTTTTGCTGTTCCGCAAGCTTCATGGAGCGGCGGCGCAGCGTTTGCAGCACCGCCACGCAGATCAGATAAAGGATCAGGGTGGCCAGCAGTGTGCTGCTGGAATTGCGGAACACCGATTTTTCGTTGATATAGATATACAGATCAAAATTCCGTCCGTTGCTGTACATTCCGAAATAACAGCCGGAATTTGCCCAGTCGCGGGTATGGGTCAAAGTATCGGGCGCACCGGCTTTGCGGATGCCCTGCACCAGCGGGCTGTTCGTGGTGTACAGCCCGATAAGGCTTGGGTCGTTTGCGGCGATCACTTTGTTATCCTGCACGATAAAGATGGTGCCGCTGATGTTCTGCGGGTAGCCGTCCAGCACGCTCTGGATGGACAGGGCTGCCCCCTCCACAAACTTCGGCGGGGTCACCCGGTACGCCAGCAGCACGGCGTCTCCCGCTGCGGCGCGGCGGGTGGCAACATCCACCGCCGTGCCATCCTGCAGCAGAATGCGCTTGACGTAGGTCTTTTGCGGGTTTTGCAGCACGTTCAGCGCGGCTTTCTCCCGCAGCGATTCCGCAAACTGCGCATAGTCGATATTACCACTTGTATATTCGCACAATGATTTTCCGTTTTCGTCCAGTACGGCAATGCCGGTAAGCCAGAGGGATTCCGTTTCTGCCCGGAGGCTTTCGGGGTCGTAGAGGTCCAAGGCGTCGTTTTCAGCCAGCTGCCGCACCGCCACCGCCATCCGGCGCAGCGCCTTTGCGGTGATGGTATCGTTATGTTTTTCGTAGCTGGTGGACTGCACCTTTACAAAGTTGATGGTGCGTTCAAAGTATTCCTCGGTAACGCGCATGGACTCCCGCCCGGAGAAGAGGGTGACTGCCAACAAAAGCAGCACGCCCATCAGCAGATAGAGCGCCGCCACCCGCATCCCGGAGGGGAACGTTTTCTTTTTACGGTTCAAGGGCGTCCACCTCCAGATATTTTTCCGGGTCCGGCAGATACCTGCTTACGATCTGCTTCATTGTGCCGTCGGCGCGCATGGCGGCAAAGGTCTCGGTCAGCTTTTCGTCCAGCCCGCGGGTGTCATTCAGCGCAAAAGCCACGCCGATGCCGGTGACCAGCAGCGGCTCATCCAGAATGCGGAAATTGGCATTGCAGTCCTGCATATACTGCAAAATGGCGGTTTCGTGGGCGGCAACGGCGTCCACATAGCCGCAGTTCAGCATAGCGTACTGCACGCCGCGGTCCTCGGTGCTCAGCACCTCGCCCAGCTGCGGGATGCGGGGGTCGGTGCCGGCAAGGAAAATCTCCTCCGGCTTGGTGGTGCTTTGCACCATCATGGTCTTGCCCGCAAGGTCGGCAAGCGTTTCAATGCCGCTGTCCGCATTGACCGCCACCACCTGACGGCTGGTCATATACGGCCCTGCCCAGCGGTACAGCTGCTCCCGCCCGTCCATGGAAAAGCAGCCCCAGATGCAGTCGATGGCACCGCTTTCCACCAGATTGGTTTTCTGCTCCCAGTCAATGATCTCGATCCGCACCGCATACCCCATGCGGGCAAAGGCTTCGGTGGCAATGTCCACATCAATGCCGGTGGGCGTACTGTCATTGCTCAGGTAGACAAAAGGCGGATAGGAATCGCTGCCCACCGTAAGTACGGGCAGCGCTTCCGCCGCCTGCGTTTTGCCGCAGGCGGTCAGCCCGGCTGCCGCAGCCGCCGCGCACACCTTTAAAAAGGTGCGGCGGGGTATTTTATGGTTGAATCGCTGTTCTGTCACGCGTAATTTTCCTCACATTACCATTGTAAAATTTCCTGTTTCAGTTCCCCCTGCACGTCCAGCAGGCACTGGATCAGCAGCGGGTTGAACGCCCCGCACTCGCCGTTTGTGATCATCTGGACGGCGGTCTCGTGCGGGAATGCCTTTTTATAGCACCGCTCGCTGGTCAGCGCGTCGTACACATCCGCCATGGAGACCAGCTGCGCGCTGATGGGGATATCGTCGCCTTTCAGCCCGTCCGGGTAGCCCTTGCCGTCCCAGCGCTCGTGGTGCCAGCGGGCGATCTCGTAAGCGGTCTGCAAAAGCGGCTGATCTGCAAAGCTTTCGGTCTTTTGCAGCATCTCTGCGCCCAGCATACTGTGGGTCTTGATCACCGCAAATTCCTCTGCGGTCAGCCTACCGGGCTTATTCAGGATGGCTTCGTCAATGCCGATCTTGCCGATATCGTGCAGCGCCGACGCCAGCGGGATGTTATCCTGCTGCTCCGGGGTCAGGTCGTAGCGGCTGGTCAGCTCCATCAGCCGGTGCAGCAGCGTCTCGGTGATGACGCGGATGTGCCGCACATGAGAGCCGGACTCGCCGTTGCGGAACTCCACAATCTGGCTCAGCACGCCTACCAGCACATCGGTGTTCTTTTCGCGGGCGCGGATCTGGTCGGACACCATCTGCACCAGCCGCCGCTGCTTGGCGTACAGCTTGATGGTGTTGGACACCCGGCGGTAGACGATTTTAGCGTCAAAGGGGCGGTTGACATAATCACTTGCGCCCAGCTCGTAGGCTTTGCGGATGACTTCTTCCGAGTCGTCGCTGGAGATCATGATCACCGGCACATCCTCGATGGTGTGGTTGGTGTTCATGGTGCGCAGCACCTCAAAGCCGTCCATGACCGGCATATTGATATCCAGCAGCACCAGCGAGATCTGCCCCGCCTTTGCCCGCAGCTGCTCCAGACACCGTTTGCCGTTCTCGGCTTCCAGAATGCGGTAATCCTCGCCCAGAATGCTGGCCAGCATCATGCGGTTCATCATGGAATCATCCACCAGCAGGATCACGGGCTTTTCCTCTAAGACATCCTTCTGTGCAGCCAGTCGGCCATCCTGTGTGTCCACCGCCACTGCGTCCTTGTGGTTTTTTGCCTGATACATTAAAAAGTCTGCCCGGCGCACCACGTTCTCCATGGGGTCGGCAAGGGTCTGCATCGCGCCGCCGATGCTCAGCGAGAGCCGGAAATGGGGGTAGCCCGGCACCACAGCCTTTTGCACTGTGTCGCGGATCTGCTCCAGCTTTGTCCTGAAAAAGTCTGCCGGGATGCCGGACAGCACCAGCAAAAATTCATCGCCGCCGTAGCGGATCAGCAGATCTGTCTCCCGGATGCAGCTGCGGACAGCCTTTGCAACGGCTTCCAGCGCCATGTCTCCGGCGTGATGGCCGTAGGTATCGTTGCAGATCTTGAAATCGTCGATATCCATCAGAGCAATGCCCGCCGGGCCAAGGTTATTGCGCACTACCTCCTCGTAATAGCGGCGGTTGTAAGTGCCGGTCAGGGCGTCCCGGTTCAGCTGTTGCTGATAGCGCTGCTCCTTTTCCATATTCCGGGCGGTGGTCTGGTCGAACCGGAGCTTTTGCTCCTCCATCTGCCGCATCATCTGCAGCAGGTTGCGATTGGCGGTTTCCAGCGCTTCCTTCTGGGTGCGGCTCTGCTGCTCCAGCTTTTCCCGCAGTTCCACATAGGGGGTGATATCCGTGACGGTAGCTATGATGTAGCCATCGCCGTGCCATACGATCCTATTGGCGGCGCTGGAGACCCAGCGGTAGCCGTTTTTGCCCAGCAGCCGGAAGATGCTGTCGCCCTCCTGCGCGTAGGATGCACTGTTTTCCGCGTTCCGGTAGCGCAGCCCGGCCTCATGATCGTCCGGGTGCAGCAGCGCGACATAGCGGTTATCGAACCTTGCCGCAAACTCTGCCCGCTCCCAGCCCAGTATCTCCAGAAAGCGGTCGCTGATATAAACAAAGGGATAGCCGTTTTCCGGGTCGTCTGCACAGTAGTGAACGCCGCCCGGCATATTCTGTGCATAGCGTTCCAGCTGCAGAAGTTCTTCAGTTGTCGCTTCGTTTGTTTCCATTTTGTTTTTCCCTGCCTCTTTCTCCGTGCACCGCGCCTTGGCAGCACACGGTCCCCCCTGTTGCCGCAATATGCAAATTCACCTTCCTATGACGTCCCAATTTTGGGCGTACTGTAACAGTGTAATTTTATCATCAAAACCGCCTAGATGCAAGCATTTTTTGCCAATGGAAAGGCAGCAGCCGTTCCCCTTTACGCCCCTTCCCGTGAAAAAGTTGCTCAGAAACGCCCGCAGGCGTTTCTGAGCAACAAATCATAAATACTATTCCGCTGAAAATGCCCAGAGCAAAGCGGAGGGCATTCAAAATCGTTCCGCGCAGCAAAAAAGCCGCCGCACAAAAAGTGCAGCGGCTTTGCGGGGTGTCACCTCACAGCCAGCGCTCTGCGATGATCCACCACATACCGGGCAGGTTGATCCGACCCAGCAGATGCTCCAATACGATCAGCATGGTATTCTCCTTTCAGACCGTCCGTTTTCAGCCGAACAGCCCCTTTAGCAAAAACAGAAGCAGCTTTGTAAAGCTGCCGCCGCCCAAAAGGCTGAGCAGCGGCCCAAGGCTTTGAAACATGGAAGGTTTGCTCCTTTCGTTTCATTCCGTCCCGGCTGCTGCCGGGTGCCGGTCTGCCTTATATACGAACCAGCCCGCCGCAGGATTGCAAATACCATGGTGGTAAATGCTGGAAAACTTAAAACGCTTCCATGCCGGGGTAAACGGCGCTTTCGCCCAGCTGCTCCTCAATGCGCAGCAACTGGTTGTATTTTGCCACACGCTCGGTGCGGCTGGGCGCGCCGGTCTTGATCTGACAGGTGTTCAGCGCCACAGCCAAGTCCGCAATGGTGGTGTCCTCGGTCTCGCCGGAGCGGTGGGAGCTGATGGCGTTGTAGCCGGCCTTGTGTGCCATCTTGATGGCCTCCAAGGTCTCGGAGACAGAACCGATCTGGTTCAGCTTGATCAGGATGGCGTTGCCCGCACCCAGCTGAATGCCCTTTGCCAGACGCTCGGTGTTGGTCACAAACAGGTCATCACCCACCAGCTGCACCTTGCCGCCCAGTTCGCGGGTCATCTGCTGCCAGCCCTCCCAGTCCTCTTCATCCAGACCGTCCTCGATGGAGATGATGGGGTACTTCTCCACAAGGCTCTTCCAGTGTGCGATCAGTTCGGCGGAGGTGAACTCGGTGCCCGCCTTGGGCAGCTTGTAGAAGCCCTTGCCCTTGGGGCTCTTCCACTCGGAGGCGGCGGCGTCCATTGCCAGCATAAAGTCCTTGCCCGGCAGATATCCCGCCTTTTCGATAGCCGCCAGAATGGTCTCGATGGTCTCCTCGTCGCTGGAAAGGTTGGGCGCAAAACCGCCCTCATCACCCACAGAGGTCGCCAACCCCTTGGACTTCAGGATAGCAGCCAGCGCATGGAACACCTCGGCGCACCAGCGCAGCGCTTCTTTAAAGGAGGGGGCACCCACCGGCATGATCATGAACTCCTGCGTGTCCACAGTGTTCGTTGCGTGTGCGCCGCCGTTCAGGATGTTCATCATGGGCACAGGCAGGCGGTTGCCGTTTACGCCGCCCAAAAAACGGTACAGCGGCATTTCCAGCGAAGCGGCGGCTGCGCGGCAGGCTGCAATGGACACCGCCAGAATGGCGTTTGCGCCCAGATTGGACTTATCCTTGGTGCCGTCGGCTTTGAGCATGGCGGCGTCGATGGCGTAGATGTCGGAGGCATCCATGCCCACCACTGCGTCCGCGATGACCGTGTTGATGTTTTCCACCGCCTTGGTCACACCCTTGCCCAGATAGCGGCTCTTGTCGCCGTCCCGCAGCTCCAGCGCCTCAAACTCGCCGGTGGATGCACCGGAAGGGGCGCAGCCGCGCGCCACGGTGCCGTCTGCCAGCGTGATTTCGGCTTCCACGGTGGGATTGCCGCGGGAGTCCAGAATCTCACGGCCAACAACAGATTCAATTTCCAGATAATTCATCTTGAAACCCTCCTGAATATCATTTTCTCTCCCATCCTGCCCGGGGCGGGCAGACGGGGAATTGTCTCTTTAGATAGTTATATATAACTAACTGCCAATATCCTACCACGCTTTGCGCCCCGGCGCAAGAGCCGGTGCGTATGTTTGCAGACCTAAATTTTTAACAGGGGCGCAAACCGCCGTGGAAAACCCGTTTACAGTCTGCCCCTTTGCGGCAGCGGGGATACGCTATGCCTGCCATGTAAATTTCGTATGGTAGATACACCAAAAATTCTCTTTACTTTTTGGCAGTTCAGTTCTATACTGGTTGCGGCATTTACGCTGTTTTTCCCATTTATAGTCGTTATAGAGGAGGATTTTTGCAATGAATAAGGATCTGACGGTGGGCAAGCCGTCACAGGTATTGTGGCAATTCTGTCTGCCCATGTTCGGCAGCATCATTTTCCAGCAGCTGTACAACATCGCTGACAGTCTGGTGGCGGGCAAGTTCATCGGCGAGAACGCACTGGCTGCGGTGGGCAACAGCTACGAGATCACCCTGACCTTCATCGCCTTTGCCTTTGGCTGCAACATTGGCTGCTCGGTCATCGTGTCCCGCTACTTCGGCGCAAAAGAATACGGCGAGATGAAGACCTCGGTCTACACCTCCCTCATCGGCTCTGCCGTGCTGTGCGCGGTGCTGATGGCCATTGGCCTGTTTGGCTGCGACGCCCTGCTGGAGCTCATCAACACCCCGGAGGAGATCCTTGCAGATTCTGCACTGTATCTGGACATCTACGTTCTGGGTCTGCCCTTCATGTTCTTCTACAACATTGCCACCGGCATCTTCTCTGCCCTTGGCGACAGCAAGACCCCCTTCTACTTCCTTGCGGTCTCGTCTTTGTCCAACATCGGCGTGGATATCCTGTTCGTAGCCGGTTTTAAGATGGGCATTGCCGGTGTGGCATGGGCCACCTTCCTGTGTCAGGGTGTCAGCTGTGTGCTGGCCATGGTGGTGGTGTTCCGCCGCATCCGCGCTTTCCACACCACGGGTCATGTGCAGCTGTTCTCTTGGGTCATGCTGGGCAAGGTGGCTGTGGTGGCTGTGCCCAGCATTCTGCAGCAGAGCTTTGTCTCGGTGGGCAACATCATCCTGCAGAGCATCATCAACACCTTTGGCGCCAGCGTCATTGCCGGCTACTCTGCCGCCGTCAAGCTGAACAACATGGTCATCACATCCTTTACCACCTTGGGCAACGGCATCTCCAACTACACCTCCCAGAACATGGGTGCCGGTAAGATGGAGCGCGTCAAGGAGGGCTTTGGCGCAGGCCGCAATCTGGTGTGGCTGCTGTGCGTGCCGCTGGTGGTGCTGTACTTCTTCTTTGGCCGCTTTTTGCTGCTGCTGTTCATGAACGACCCGCAGGGTCCCGCCATTGACACCGGTATGCTGTTTTTGCGCATTCTTTCTCCCTTCTACTTTGTGGTGTCGGTCAAGCTGGTGGCCGACGGCATTCTGCGCGGCTGCGGCCTGATGGTGCGGTTCATGATCGCCACCTTCACCGACCTGATCCTGCGCGTAGGCATTGCCGCCGTGCTCAGCGCCACCGCACTGGGCTCTACCGGCATCTGGATGGCATGGCCTGTGGGCTGGTGCATCGGCACGGCGCTTTCCATGGTGTTCTACGCCACCGCCATCCGCAAGGCACTGGCACAGCCGGTGGCTGCTGCTGAGGCCGAGGGACAGGCCGCCGAGATGCGCGCCGAGGCCGAATTTGCAGCCGACGCCGAGATGGAGACGCTGTAACCTTTTTGCAACTTGTGAATCCGTTTCATGTCACAAATAAACAAAATGAACAATTTGAAATAGTGCACAAAATCGCGCTTTAATTTTTGTATAAAGTATCAACAAAGCCGAGAAAATGCGCCCAAAAGTATGGACGGTTTGTGAATTGCGGATTTGGACCCGGATAGCTATAATAACAGACAAGGACAGGAGCAAGGCCGCTTTAGAGGGGAAGGGCCTTGCTTCCGTTTTTATCAATTTACTTTATAGAACACTCCGAAGGAGGAGATTTTTATGAAAAAGATGATCACTCGTCGTCAGTTCATGGCTGCTGCCGGTGTTGTTGCCGCAGCAAGCGCTCTGACTGCCTGCGGCGGTTCTTCCGCAAGCACTGCCGCTTCTTCTGCTGCCGGTTCTACCGCCGGTTCCGCTGCTGCTTCCGGCAGCACCATCAAGGTGGGCGTTCTGGGCCCCATGACCGGCGATGTTTCCGTTTACGGTCTGGCTGTTATCAACGGCGCAAGCCTGTATCTGAAGCAGGTCAATGCCGATGGCGGTGTCAACGGCAAGCAGCTGGAGATCATCACCATGGACGAGCAGGGCGATGCTACCCAGGCTGTTACCAGCTTTACCAAGATGTGCGATCAGGGCATCACCGCTCTGGTGGGCGATGTTACCACCACCCCGACGCTGGCTGTCGCCGCTGAGAGCGCCGATTACAATATGCCCATGGTCACCGCTTCCGCTACTGCCGAGGCCGTCACCTACGATGCCGAGACCGACACCGTGAACGCCAACGTGTTCCGTGCCTGCTTCACCGACCCGTTCCAGGGCGTGAAGATGGCTGACTACGCTTACAAGAAGCTGGGCTACACCAAGGCAGCCGTCATCTTCCTGAAGGGCGCAGACTACAACGAGGGTCTGGCCGAGAACTTTGTGACCGAGTTCGAGAGTCTGGGCGGTACCGTCGTGGATCAGGAGAGCTACTCCGAGGGCGATGTGGACTTCAAGACCCAGCTGACCAGCATTCTGGGCAAGAACCCTGAGGTGGTGTTCTGCCCCAACTACTATCAGGATGTGGGTCAGATCTTGGCGCAGGCCGAGAGCGTTGGCCTGACTGTTCCGTTCCTGGGCGGTGACGGCTGGGATGGTCTGGAGGGCTACGCTACCGCAGACCAGCTGAAGGACTCCTACTTCTGCGCCGGTTACGCCAAGGGCTCCAGCGCCGATTTTGAGGCCGCTTATAAGGCTGAGTACGGCGAGGATTACCCCAACGGCTTTGCACCTCTGGGCTACGATGCCGCCATGACCGTTGTGTACGGCATCAAGGCAGCCGAGGAGCAGGGCCTCGAGGCTGGCTCTGACGAGTACAAGCAGGCCGTCATCGACGCCATTGCCGGCGGCACCATTGAGGGCATCACCGGCACCTTTACCTTCGACGAGCACCACAACCCCATCAAGAGCACTGCCATCCTGACCTATGTGGACGGCAAGCCCGAGCTGAAGGAAATGTTCTGATCCGCGCCGTTCCATCCACCGGTGATGGAGCCGCCCGCACAGAGCAAAACCCATGATTTTTTGGAGAACGCCGGAACAGCTTTTTTCTGGTCAGGCGTTCTCCGTTTTTTATATCAAAAAGTGTAAACGCCGCAAAGAAAGGAAGTATCCAACCATGACAGTGTTCTTTAGCCAGCTGATCAACGGCTTGTCCCTTGGCAGCATCTATGCACTGATCGCACTGGGCTACAGCATGGTGTACGGCATTATCCTGCTGCTGAACTTTGCCCACGGCGATGTCATCATGGTGGGCGCATACATGTCTTGGTTCGTCATGAACCAGCTGGGTCTCGGCCCGGTCACCGCTGTGTGCGCCACCATCCTCACCTGTACGCTGCTGGGTGTGGTGATCGAAAAGATCGCCTACACCCCCCTGCGCAGCGCACCCCGCATCTCGCTGCTGATCACCGCCATTGGCGTCTCCTTCTTTCTGGAGTACACGGCAGAACTGATCCTCGGCTCCGGTGCAAAGGTGATCCCCGCCTACTACACCAACCAGACCTTCCGTTTGGGCAAGGTGCCGCTGGGCCTTACTTCTATCATCACGCTGGTGGTCACCGTGCTGTCCATGCTGGTGCTCACCTTTCTGGTGCAAAAGACCAAGCTCGGCAAGGCCATGCGCGCCGTCTCGGAGGATATGGATGCTGCCCGCCTGATGGGTATCAATGTCAACAGCACCATCTCCTTCACCTTTGCCGTGGGCTCGGCGCTGGCGGGCATCGGCAGCGTGCTGTACTGCTGCTCCTACCCGCAGGCCACCCCCACCATGGGCTCCATGCTGGGTCTGAAGGCCTTCGTCGCCGCCGTGCTGGGCGGCATCGGCTCCATCCCGGGTGCCATGGTCGGCGGCATTGCCATCGGCCTGTGCGAGTGCTTTGTTTCTGCCATCGGCCTTTCTGCATGGAAGGACGCTGTTACGTTTGCAATTCTGATCATCGTGCTGCTGGTCAAGCCCACGGGCTTCCTTGGCCGCAAGGTGCAGGAAAAGGTGTAAGGGGGCATAACGATGAATACCAAACGCAAGACCCTCAAAATGCCCGTGCGCTACCTGATGAATCTGGTGCTGGTGGGGCTGCTGTTCGTGGGGCTTTCCTATGTGACCGGCAATATGCTGTCCACCTACCAGAATAAGGTGCTGCTGACCGTGGGCATCAACATCATTCTGGCCGTCTCGCTGAACGTTGCCACCGGTTATCTGGGGCAGCTGCCGCTGGGTCACGCCGGTTTTATGGCAGTAGGTGCTTATGCCTGCGCCCTGTTTACCAAATCCTCCAATCTGCCCAAGGGCGTGGCTTTTGCCATCGGTCTGGTGCTGGCATGGGTGATCGCCGGGCTGTTCGGGGTGCTCATCGGCATCCCTGCCCTGCGCCTGACCGGCGACTATCTGGCCATCCTGACGCTGGGCTTTGGCGAGATCATCCGCATCACCTTGAACAACATTGATGATGTGCTGGGCTTCAAGCTGTTCTACGGCGCAAAGGGCCTGAAGAACATCCCCAAGTATTCCAACTTTACCAATGTGTTCCTGTGCGTGGTCATCACCTGTTTCCTCATCCACGCCATGATGAAGAGCCGCCACGGCCGCGCCGTGCTGGCCATCCGCGACAACGAGATCGCTGCCGAGAGCTGCGGCATCCAGACTACCTATTATAAGGTGATGGCCTTTGCCTTCTCTGCTGCCTTTGCAGGCTTGGCGGGCGGCCTGTATGCCTGCTACATCGGCGTGCTGAACCCCTCCACCTTCGGCTTTATGAAGTCCATCGAAATTCTGGTCATGGTGGTGCTGGGCGGCATGGGCTCCATGCTGGGCTCCATCCTGTCCGCTACCGTGCTGACCATCCTGCCAGAGGCCACCCGCAGCTTCGACAGCTACCGCATGGTGGTCTACTCGCTGGTGCTGATTTTGATGATGATCTTCCGCCCGGGCGGACTGCTGGGCAGCTACGATTTCTCCCTGAGCCGCATCGTGGAAAAGGCCATGAATGGCGAACTGTTCCGCAAACATACCAAAAAGGAGGCCGCTGACCATGAGTGAGTTCCAGACCAGACTGCACAGTGTGCCCTCCGGCGGTTTTCTGACCGACCGCGACAAGGACAAAAAGCCCATTCTGGACGTGCGTGAGCTGGGCATCGACTTCGGCGGTCTGACCGCCGTGGACAACTTTAACCTGATGATCGGCCGCAACGAGATCGCCGGTCTGATCGGCCCCAACGGCGCAGGCAAGACCACCGTGTTCAACCTGCTCACCAACGTCTACCAGCCCACCCGCGGCTCCATCCTGATCGACGGGATGCCCACCGCCGGGAAAAAGACCTACCAGGTCAACCGTATGGGCGTGGCGCGTACCTTCCAGAACATCCGCCTGTTCAAGGAGCTGAGCGTCATCGACAACATCAAGGTGGGTCTGCACGAGTCCATGAAGTATAATCTGGCCTCCTCTCTGCTGCGGATGCCGAACTACTGGAAAGAGGAAAAGCAGTGCACCGAGCGTGCGCTGGAGCTGCTGGATATCTTCCACATGGCAGACCTTGCCAACGCACAGGCCGGCAGCCTGCCCTATGGTGCACAGCGCCGCTTGGAGATCATGCGCGCACTGGCTACCGGCCCGAAACTTCTGCTGCTGGACGAGCCTGCCGCCGGTATGAACCCCTCCGAGACTGCCGAGCTGACCGAGACCATCCGCCGCATCCGCGACGAGTTCAACATTGCCGTGCTGCTCATTGAGCACGACATGAGCCTTGTCATGGGCATCTGCGAGGGCATTGCGGTGCTGAACTTCGGCCGCATCATCGCCAAGGGCACCCCGGACGAGATCCGCAATAACCCGCAGGTCATCGAGGCCTATCTGGGCAAAAAGGAGGGCTGAGCCATGGCTGATACATTACTGAAGGTGGACGGCATCAACGTCTACTACGGCAACATCCACGCCGTAAAGGATATCTCTTTCACCGTCAATGCGGGCGAGATCGTCACCCTGATCGGTGCAAACGGCGCGGGCAAATCCACCACCCTGAAAACTATTTCCGGCCTTTTGAAGCCCCGCACCGGCGATGTGCTGTACAAGGGCAAAAGCATCAAGGGCGTGCGCGCCCACAAGATCGTGGAAAGCGGCCTTGCACAGGTGCCGGAGGGACGCCATGTGTTTCTGCACATGACGGTGGACGAGAACCTTGACATGGGTGCCTACACCCAGCCCGCTTCCACCATCGCCGCCAACAAGGAAAAGGTGTTCACCCTGTTCCCCCGCCTGAAGGAGCGCCGCAAGCAGCTGGCGGGCACCATGTCCGGCGGCGAGCAGCAGATGCTGGCCATGGGGCGTGCGCTCATGAGCAACGCTTCCATGCTGATGCTGGACGAGCCTTCCATGGGTCTTTCGCCGCTGCTGGTGCAGGAGATCTTTGACATCATCCGCGACATCCACAAGGAGGGTATGACCATCCTGCTGGTGGAACAGAATGCGCAGATGGCGCTTTCGGTGGCCGACCGCGCTTATGTGCTGGAGACCGGCCGTGTGGTCATGGACGGCACCGGTGCCGAGCTGCTGACCAACGAGCGCGTCCGCAGCGCCTATCTGGGCGGGTAAACGGAAAAATAGTTTGATTTGCAGTTCCGAAACGCCCTTGGGTGTTTCGGAACTGCTTTTTCCTGTTATCACTTTACTTTCGTAAAAAATTGTGCCATAATGGGTGCAGTATTCCGGCTTTGCAAAAGCCACGCCCCGGCTCGGGAAAGCGGGGCGCAAACCACACAAAATGAGGGGTAAACGTTATGAGCAAGATCATCATCCCGGCAAACTACAAACCCGCGCTGAACCTGTACGACACCCAGCGCGCCATCGGCACGGTGAAGCGGCTGTTCGCCGATACCCTGTGCGCCACGCTGAACCTGTACCGCGTGTCTGCACCGCTGTTTCTGGAGGCTTCCACCGGCCTGAACGACGATCTGAACGGCGTGGAGCGCAAGGTGACTTTTGACATCAAGGACAGCGGCACCGAAGCACAGGTGGTGCAGTCGCTGGCAAAGTGGAAGCGTCAGGCACTGAAGGACTACGATTTCCGCGTTGGCAAGGGCCTGTACTGCGATATGAACGCCATCCGCCGGGACGAGGAGCTGGATAACCTCCACTCGGTCTATGTGGACCAGTGGGACTGGGAAAAGATCATCACGGTGGAGGACCGCAACGAGACCTATCTGAAAAACGTGGTGCGCTGCATCGTATCTGCGGTGTGTGCCACCGAGATGAACCTGCACGCCATGTTCCCCCAGCTGCAGGATCTGCCCCTGCACACCCCCAACGTGACCTTTGTCACCACGCAGGAGCTGGAGGATAAGTACCCCGATCTGACCCCGAAGGAGCGGGAGAACGCCTTTGTCAAGGAGAACGGTACCACCTTCCTGATGAAGATCGGTGCACCCCTGCGCAGCGGCAAGCCCCATGATGGCCGCGCCCCGGACTATGACGACTGGGATCTGAACGGCGACCTGCTGTTCTGGAACGACCCGCTGCAGTGCAGCTACGAGTTGAGCAGCATGGGCATCCGCGTCAGCCCGGAGAGCATGGATAAGCAATTGACCATGGCGGGCTGCAACGACCGCCGCGCCCTGCCCTTCCACAAGGCAGTGCTGGCTGGCGAGCTGCCCTACACCATCGGCGGCGGCATCGGCCAGAGCCGCCTGTGTATGTTGCTGCTGGGCAGTGTTCACATCGGTGAGGTGCAGTCCAGCGTCTGGGACAAGGCCACCCGCGAAGCCTGTGCCAAGGCCGGTATCCCGCTGCTGTAAGCGGAAAGAATATTTTTAATTTGAAATACAGCCAAGCCTGCGGGCTTGGCTGTATTTCGCTTTTTCTTTTATAAAAACCAAGAAGGGACAGCCCGCAGGCTGTCCCTTCTTGGTTTTTATCCTATTAGTTCTGCTTTTTCCAGCGGCGCATGACGCCCATGCCCAGTGCATAGGGGCCAGTGTGCACCGCGATGGTGCAGCCGATCTGCAAAAGCCCTACCTCGCACTGTGCGCCGGGGTACTTGGCGCGCAGGGCGGCACGGGTCTGCATCCACAGACGCTTGCCTTCGTCGGCATCGTAGCCGTAGCCCACCGTAATGCGGTAGTCATCCGGGGTGCCGCCGTGGGCATCCAGATAGTTCATCAGCTGCTCCAGCGCCTTTTCAAAGCTCTTCTGGCGGCCGCGGGCTACGCCGCCGGAGAAGATCTCGCCCTCCTTGAACAGGATCATGGGCTTGAGCCCCAGCATATTGGCGGCGCGGCCGGTCACCTTGCCGATGCGCCCGCCCTTGATGAGGTAGTCCAGATCACCCACGGTGAAAAAGATCTGGTTGGTAGACTTTTCCGCTTCCAGCCAGGTCACAGTCTCGTCCAAGGTGCAGCCTGCGTCCCGCATGGCCACGGCGTTTTCCACCATGGTGGATTCGGTCACGGTGGCGGCGGCAGAGTCGATAACCTCGATGCGGGCATCGGGGTAGTCCTCCAGCACCAGATCCCGGGCGTTGCGGGCGCTGCCCACGCAGCCGCTCATCTTGCCGGTGAACACCAGACACAATACCTCCCGACCCGCCTCGGCGTATGCGCGGAAGGCCTTTTCAAAGTCCTCGATGGAGGCCAGACTGGTCTTGGGATAGGCCGCCGGATTATCTACCATGAACTGATAGAAGTCCCGCACAGGGATCTCCAACCCTTCCTTGCGGTAATGCTCGCCGTCCAGCGATACATAAAAGGGCACGACCTCGATGCCAAGCTGCTTGGCGGTGTCCAGCGTCAGGTCGCAGGCGCTGTCGGTAATGATATCAAACATCTGTGACGCTTCCTTTTCTGAAACTCAGGGGCTGCTTTTGGCGGCAGCTCAGCCGCGATGGATGTAAGCCTCGCGCTCTGCGCCCACCGAGATATAGGTGATCTTGCAGCCCACAGCCTTTTCCAGATACTCCACATAATCGCGGGTCTGCTGGGGCAGGTCCTCCCACTTGCGGGCTGCGGTGATATCGCAGTGCCAGCCGGGCAGGTACTCCACCACGGGCTGTGCGGTATCCAGTGCCTCACCCATGGGGAAGCGGGTGGTGGTGGTGCCGTCGGTCAGCTTGTAGGCGGTGACCATGGGGATCTTTTCCATGTAGTCCAGCACGTCCAGCAGAGTCAGAGCGACCTCGTCGCAGCCCTGGCAGAACACGCCGTAGCGGCTTGCCACCAAGTCGATGGGGCCCACGCGGCGGGGACGGCCGGTGGCTGCGCCGTACTCGTGGCCGGCCTCACGCAGGGCGTGCTTCTCTTCCTCGGTCATAGCCAGCTCGGCGGTAAAGGGGCCGTCGCCCACGCAGGAGGAGTAGGCCTTCATGACGCCGATGGAGTTGTGCAGCTTGTGGCCGGGGATACCGGCACCGATGGGGGCATAAGCACCGATGACGTTAGAGGAGGTGGTGTAGGGGTAGATGCCGAAGTCGATATCGCGCAGGGCACCCAGCTGTGCCTCAAACAGCACCTTCTTACCGGCTGCATCGGCATCGGCCAGATACTGGCCCACATCGCAGATATAGTCCTTGAAGATGGCGGCATACTTTTCGAGCCATGCCCACATCTCGTCCACGCTGATGGGTGCTGCGTTGTAGCTGCCCTCCATGACCAGATTCTTGGAATCCACCATGGTGACCAGACGCTTCTTCACAGCGTCGTCCAGATGCAGCAAGTCGCCCATGCGCAGGGTCTTTTTCATGTACTTGTCGCCGTAAGCGTAGGCAATGCCGCGCTTGGTGGAGCCGAACTGTGCACCGGTCTTGGACAGGCGTGCCTCCTCCAGACCATCCTGCTCCACATGGTAGGGCATGGTGATGGTTGCGCGGTCGGAGATCTTCAGGTTCTCCGGGGTGATCTCAATGCCCTGCTCGCGCAGCTTATTGATCTCGCCGTCCAGATGATGCGGGTCGATGACCATGCCGTTGCCCATGACGCACACGACGTTGGGGCGCAGGATGCCGGAGGGCAGCAGGTTCAGCACGAACTTGCCGCGCTCGTTTTTAACGGTATGGCCTGCGTTATTGCCGCCCTGATACCGTGCAACGATGTCGTACTCCTGGCTGATCAGGTCGACCATGCGGCCCTTGCCCTCATCGCCCCAGTTGATACCCGTAATTGCAGTAAGCATAATAAATGACCTCTTTATCCTTTTTTCAAAAGACAGCCTTTTCCGTGCACCTTGCCCGGGATACGCTACCTTGGGTAAAACGCACCGGTTTGCTGCCTTTGCGGCACGCACCAATGCTATTATAGTATAGCACAGTCTGCCGCGCAAAAAAAGGGGGAACGCACCTTTTTGCGGCGGATTCCCTCTTAAAACAAAAAACGGCTCTGCCGAGGCAGAGCCGTAAAGTCGCATACTGAGATAAATCAGCGCTTAGAGAACTGGGGAGCACGACGTGCAGCCTTCAGACCGTACTTCTTACGCTCCTTCATACGAGGATCGCGGGTCAGGAAGCCAGCCTTCTTCAGCACAGGACGGTTCTCGTCGCTCTGCTGCAGCAGGGCGCGGCTCAGGCCGTGACGGATAGCGCCAGCCTGACCGGAAACACCGCCGCCGGAAACGCGGACGACGACGTCGTACTTGCCCTCCAGGCCCAGCAGGACCAGCGGAGAACGGACGATCAGCTTCAGGGTCTCCAGACCGAAGTAGTTGTCGATATCACGATCGTTGATGGTGATCTTACCGGTGCCGGTGTAAACGCGAACGCGGGCAACGGAATCCTTACGACGACCAGTGCCGTAGAAATAAGGTTTGGTTTCGTACATGTTCAATTGCCTCCTTCTTAGAACTCGATCTTCTCGGGCTTCTGAGCAGCGTGAGCGTGCTCGGCACCCTGGTAGCAGTGCAGGCGGGTCAGAGCCTTAGCACCGATGGTGTTGGAAGGGATCATGCCCTTGACAGCGTAGGTCATGGCCAGATCGCTGTTCTCAGCCATCAGCTTGCTGTACTGGACCTTCTTCAGGCCGCCGATGTACTTGCTGTGGGTGATGTGGAACTTCTGCTCGGCCTTCTTGCCGGTCAGAACAGCCTGATCGCAGTTGATGACAACAACGAAATCGCCGCAGTCAACGTTGGGGGTGTAATCGACCTTCTGCTTGCCGCGCAGCAGAACAGCGGCCTCAGCAGCGACGTGGCCCAGGCTCTTGCCGGCAGCGTCGAGCAGGTACCACTTACGCTCGACTTCAGCGGGCTTTACGAGAGTAGTGCTCATATCTATTTCCTCCTGATAAGCTTTTTGTACGTTTCAGGCGCCCTTTTGGGGCGCGAGTGTCAGTATACAACACAAAAACGCGCCTGTCAACATGATTTTTGGATTTTTTCGGCGCAGATTTTTGAAACTCTCAAAATCGCCTGTTTTCTCTTGAATGCTCTTGATTTCTGAATTCCGATTTTTGCAAAAGTTTTTTGCCCGCCCTGGCATATTTTTGCCATTTGCCCGCTACAAATCCCGCTGCGGTTGTGGTATACTATAAAGGATATGGGCGGCGTACCGCTGCCTTGCCAACACAAGGAGAATACATCCATGCCAAATGAGATCGACCGCACTTCTTCGGCGCAGCGCCGCAGCTCCAAGCTGCTGACGGCGATGGCCATTTTCATCTGTCTGGGCATTGCAGCCTACATGGTGCTCACCCTGCTGGTGAACCGGCAGACCCCCGCGACACCCGACACCCATTATACCGGCACAAACGGCGTCTCTGTCTACTACGACAGCAGCGTGTGGAGCGTGTGCCGCATGACCGAGGACGCAACCCTCGGCACCGTGCTGGAACTGGCTACCGCCGACACGGCAGACAGCGAGGACTATCAGGCCGTTTTGTTGCAGCGCGGCACCGCCGACAGCTACGACAACTTTATTGAGGATTCGGAAACCGACCTCAAGCAGGCTTACGGCGTCATCAAGCCCCGCAAGGTCAACCTGACCGTGGAAGGCGCAGCCGTAGAGGCTGTGCGCTGCGATATCCGCACCTATTACGCCGTGCTGGCGACTATCACCTACGACAGCGGCGATGTGGTCTATGTCTCGGCGCTGACAAAGCTTGCCTCCATCAGCGATGTGGTCAATCTGGTAGAAAGCGTGAGCCTGTCATGAGTGATCTTCGTGCAATGCAGCGGCTGTGCGGCCTGATGCGCAAGGCCGTACAAGACTATGAAATGATCGCCCCCGGCGACCGGGTGATGGTGGGTGTTTCCGGTGGCAAGGACAGCGTGGCGCTGACCATCGGCCTTTCCATGCTGCGCAAGTACATCGGCTTTGATTACGAGGTGGTGGCGGTCACGCTGGACCCGCAGTTCGACCATCAGCCCATGGACTACTCCGCGCTGGCAGAGCTGTTCCGGCAGCACGGCATCCCCTACGAGGTGCGCCGCACCGAGATCGGCCCTGTGGTGTTCGAGTACCGCAAGGAAAAGAACCCCTGCGCCCTGTGCGCCAAGCTGCGGCGGGGCGCGCTGCACACCGCCGCGCAGGAACTGGGCTGCAACAAGGTGGCGCTGGGGCATCATCTGGACGATGCCGTGGAGACCTTTTATATGAACCTCTGGCGGGAGGGACGCATCGGCTGCTTCTCGCCGGTGACCTACCTCTCCCAGCGGGACCTCACCCTCATCCGTCCCATGCTGCTGGCAACGGAGTACGAGGTGCAGTGCGCTGTGCGGGAGGCGGGCTTGCCCATCGTGAAAAGCCGCTGCCCCGCCGACGGCGTTACCGTGCGGGAACAGACCAAGGAATTTGTGCAGGAACGCTGCCGCACCGACCACGCCTTCCGCCAAAAGACCCTCCATGCCTTGCAGGAGAGCGGCATTGACGGCTGGCGTCCCGTCCATACGGGCCGGGGCAGCTTTATCGTACCAAAAAAGGAAACAGATCATGCAGACACAACCGTTTGAAAAACACGTCTGGGCCGAGATCGACCTCGAGGCCCTTCGGTATAATTTCCGGGAAGTCAAAGCCCGGGCAGGGGCGTTGCCCCTGTGCGCAGTGGTCAAGGCGGACAGCTACGGCCATGGCGCGGTACAGTGCGCTCGGGTGTTCGCCGAGGAGGGCGCCGCATGGCTGGCGGTCAGCTGCCTGACCGAGGCCGTGCAGCTGCGCAAGGCAGGGCAGACTTTGCCCATCCTCATTCTGGGGCATGTGCAGCCCGCCTACGCCGCCGCTCTGATCCAGAACGACATCACCGTGGCCTGCTACTCCCTTGGGCAGGCGCGCGCCCTGAGCGACGCTGCCGTGGCGGCAGGGGGCAGGGTACACATCCATCTCAAGGCCGACACCGGCATGGGACGCATCGGCTTTGCCCTGCGCACCGATTTTGACGCCGCCATCCGGGAGATGCTGGAAGCCTGTGCGCTGCCCGGGCTGGAGATGACCGGCCTGTTCCAGCATTTTTCCGTGGCCGATGATACCGCCCCGGAGAATGTGGCCTACACCGCCGAACAGCACGCACTGTTCGTGAAAGCCTTCCACGCGCTGAAGGCTGCCGGGCGGGAGCCTGCCCTTGTGCACTGCGACAACTCTGCCGGGGTCATGCTGCACCCGGACTGGCCGGAGGGCTTGCCCCGGGAGCGCTGCATGGCGCGCCCCGGCATCATCCTGTACGGCTACGACCCCAGCGACGAGGTGCGCTTTGGCCGCTTTAAGCCGGTAATGACCCTCAAGACCGTGGTGAGCATGATCAAGGAGATGCAGCCCGGTCAGTGCGCCAGCTACGGCCGCCGCTTTACCGCCGAAAAGCCCACCAAAGTAGCCACCCTTTGCACCGGCTATGCCGACGGCTACCCCCGGCTTTTGAGCTGCGGCAAGGGCGTGGTGGAGATCCACGGCAAGGCCTGCCCTGTGCTGGGGCGGGTGTGCATGGATCAGATGATGGTGGACGTGACCGACGTGCCGGAAGTGCGCGAGGATGACGAGGCCATCCTGTGGGGCGGCACCGTGAGCGACACCGCAGAGACCATTGCCCGCAAGACCGATACCATCCCCTACGAAGTGCTGTGCGGCGTTTCCCGCCGCGTGCCCCGCGTCTACCGCGACCACGGACAGATCGTGGCTGTGGAGGACTGGATCTTAGAAGCATAAAGCTGCCCGGAGGAACTACATGGCAAGAGACAACATCCGCAACTTCTGCATCATTGCACATATCGACCACGGTAAGTCCACCCTGTCCGACCGCATTCTGGAACTGACCAAGAGCGTGGACGAGCGCACCATGGAAGACCAGATTTTGGACAACATGGATATCGAGCGCGAGCGCGGCATCACCATCAAGGCGCGTGCCGTGACCATGAACTATACCGCAAAGGACGGCAAGACCTACGAGTTCAACCTGATCGACACCCCGGGTCATGTGGACTTTGCCTACGAGGTCAGCCGCAGTCTGGCCGCCTGTGAGGGTGCGATTCTGGTGGTGGACGCCACGCAGGGCGTGGAAGCGCAGACGCTGGCCAACACCTATATGGCACTGGAGCATGATCTGGAACTGGTGCCCATCCTGAACAAGATCGACCTGCCCAGCGCCCACCCGGACGAGGTGGCGCAGGAGGTGGAGGATGTGATCGGCCTGCCCTGCATGGACGCGCCCCGCGTCTCCGCCAAGACCGGCCTGAACATCGATCAGGTGTTGGAGCGTGTGGTGAGCGATATCCCCGCACCCACCGGCGACCCGGACGCACCCCTCAAGGCACTGATCTTCGACAGCATCTACGACAGCTACAAGGGTGTCATCGTCTACATCCGCGTGTTCGAGGGCACGGTGAAGCCCGGCGACACCATCCGCATGATGGCTACCGGCGCAGAGTTTACGCTGGTGGAGGTGGGTCACATGGGTGCCACCGCCCTGACCCCCTGTGCCCAGCTGCAGGCCGGTGAGGTAGGCTACCTGACCGCCAGCATCAAGACAGTGCAGGACACCCGCGTGGGCGATACCGTCACGCTGGCAGAGCGCCCCACCGCAGAGGCGCTGCCCGGCTATCGTCAGGTCAAGCCCATGGTGTTCTGCGGCATCTACCCCGCCGATGGTGCCAAGTACCCCGACCTGAAGGACGCACTGGAAAAATTGCAGCTGAACGATGCCTCCCTGACCTTCGAACTGGAGACCAGTGCTGCGCTGGGCTTCGGCTTCCGCTGCGGCTTTTTGGGTCTGCTGCACATGGAGATCATCACCGAGCGTCTGGAGCGGGAGTTCGATCTGGACATCATCACTACCACCCCCAGCGTGCGCTACCGCCTGACCCTGACTGACGGCACAGTGGAGATGATCGATAACCCTTCCAGCTACCCGGACCCCAGCAATATCGTCAAGCAGGAAGAGCCCTTTGTGGATGTGCACCTGTACACCCCCAACGACTATGTGGGCGGCCTGATGGATCTGTGCCAGAGCAAGCGCGGCGTGCTGATCGATATGAAGTATCTGGACGATGTGCGGGTGGACCTGCACTACGCTTTGCCGCTGGGCGAGATCGTGTACGACTTCTTTGACGCCATCAAGAGCCGCAGCCGGGGCTACGCCAGCTACGACTACGAGTTCAAGGAGTACCGCGAGAGCGATCTGGTCAAGCTGGACTTCCTGCTCAACGGCGACCCCGTGGACGCCCTGTCCATGATCGTGTTCCGGGACAACGCCTACGCCAAGGGACGCCGCATCTGCGAAAAGCTGCGGGACAACATCCCGCGCAACCTGTTCGAGATCCCGGTGCAGGCAGCCATCGGCGGCAAGATCATTGCCCGCGAGACGGTCAAGGCCATGCGCAAGGACGTGCTGGCCAAGTGCTACGGCGGCGATATCTCCCGTAAAAAGAAGCTGCTGGAAAAGCAGAAGGAAGGCAAAAAGAAGATGCGTCAGCTGGGCAGTGTTTCCCTGCCCAGTGAGGCGTTTACCGCAGTGCTCAAGCTGGACAGCGACGACGATTGATCTGCAAATATACAAAAGGGATGCTGCGTGCGCGGCATCCCTTTTTTGATGGGAAACGCCCAATTGTGAAATCCGCTCATGACAGAGATGCACTCTTTGCTTTTCCTACTAAATATGTTATAATTTATCCATATATTGATTTTTGTATCCGTTTTTGGAGAGATGGGCTGCGGTCTGGTGCCGTGACCTTCTCTTTGCAACGCTTCCCGGCAGAAAGGATGTGGCCTTTATCAAAGCAAAACACAGAAAAGATGCAGCGCAAAGCGGCAAACAGAAACACAGCGGCAGCTACGCACAGACACCGGCATCCCGCTGGAAGCAGGTGCTGCTGACGCTGCTGATCTTTATTGTTCTGCTCGCCCTGCTGGGCGGGGCACTGTGGCAGAATATCTGTTATAACCGCACCCACTACACCACGGAGTTTTATCAGATCCATTCCCGCAAGCTGACCCAGAGCTGCCGGGTCGTTTTTTTGACCGATGTGCACCTGCGGGAATACGGAGAGGACAACTGCGAGCTGGTGCAGGATATCCGCAGTCTTGCCCCGGATCTGATTTTGCTGGGCGGCGATCTTGTGACCTATGGCGCAGGTTCCAGCTATGATAATATGCTCTCCCTGTGCAGCCAGCTGAGCGAGATCGCGCCGGTGTGCGGGGTGCTGGGCAACCACGAGGACGAGCTGTATTTTCTGGACGGCGATCAGGCACTGGTGGAAAAGTTCACCGCCGCCGGGGTGACCATCCTGCGCAATCAGGAGGCGCGCTACACCGTCCACGACAATGTTATCAGCATTCTGGGCGTGGAAGGCAGCCCGGAGGACTTTTATAATTACGGAGCAAGCACCTTTATGGACGGCGTGGAATCGCAGACAGATTACGACCTGCGCATCTGTCTGGCACATGTGCCCACTTACTTTACCGAGTATCTGGAAAATTATTCCTTTGAGCTGGGTCTGGCCGGGCACACCCACGGCGGCATCGTCCGTCTGCCGAAGGTCGGCCCGCTATACAGCGCCGAGGAGGGCTTTCTGCCCGACTATGCCGGTGGCAGCTATGGGCTTGCCAACAACGCCACCCTCATCGTAAGCCGGGGACTGGGCGATTCCAGCCGGGTGCCCCGCATCAACAACGTGCCGGAGCTTTCGGTCATTGACATCGACTAAGCAGTCTGCGCTGCGCGTGCAGGCCGCTGCAAAAGGGTAGAATACCATGGATGACATCAAAGAAAAGATCAAACAGGCGCTGCGCCATATCTGGACAAATAAATACCGCCTGTTTCTCTGCCTGCTGACCTTGTGCTGTCTGTTCGGGCTGTTCCACTATTTTAAAAGTGCCGACAGCGCCACCGCCAGCATCTCCTTCAATTACTCCGAAGCCGCGCTGGGCATGAACCCCAACAAGACCCGCTTCAACGCCTACGAGATCGTTTCGGACGAGGTGATGGAACGCGCCATCCGGCGAGTGGGATTGCAGGACAGCCTTACCCCGTCCCAGCTGGCTGCGTGCCTTTATCTCAGCCCGGACAGCACCGGCAGCGCCAATGGCAGCGAGTACATCAGCACCAACTACTACCTTTCCATCAACACCCGCAAGCTGGATCTGGGCAGCCGCAAACCCACGGATCTTTTGCAGAGCGTGTGCGAATCCTACCGGGAGATCTTTCAGAGCAACTACTGCGACAATCAGAGCATCCTCATGGAAAACCTGGAAGTGACCACTGCGTGCGAGCCTTACCTGCGGTTGAACGAGCTGGAAGTACGCGCCGCTGCGCTGAACCGCTACCTGAACGCCCGCCTACAGGCGAACAAAAGCTTTACGGATGAAGCAAACCCCGACTCTGCCACCAACAACTTTACTACGCTGGGTAAAAAAATCAACAATCTGGTGGATTACGACCTGCCCAACGCCATGGCCTTTGTGATCGAAGGCGGCGTTGCCCGGGATCCGTCCATGCTGACCAGTATTCTGGAATATAAGAATAAGATCGATGATATTGCCATGCGCAAGAAACAAGCCTACTATGATGCAGACAAAAAGGGCATCTCCTTCTACGAAAAGTCCATGACCTCCATCATGATGATCCCCACCGTGGATGAGGCCCGCGAATACTATATGTCCCGCACCAAGACCGCCATGGACGCGCTGGCGCGGTCGGCAGATAGTGCCCTGTCCGATGCCACCGGCTATCAGTCCGAGATCGTGAGCACAAATTATGTGATCCAGAAGATCCGGGAGCTGGACGCCGGGCAGCCTCGTCTGGCAGAAGCACAGGCCATGGTGAACAAGCTGGAAACCGCCATCAACGAGATCTCGGAGCAGCTGTTCGTGCTGGATAAGTCCTACATCAAGTATAAATCCCAGAACTATATCACTTTTACCTATGGTGTGGTCTCTTTCCTGCAGCGCTTGAACCCGAAAAAGACCCTGATGGAGTCTGTTGCCGTCATGCTGGGCGGCGCATGGCTGCTCCACGAACGCAAACGCAGAAAGGCAGAAAAACGCAAATGAAAAAGTTTGAGATCCTGCGCTATCTGAAGCGTTTCAGCCTGCTGATCTTTCTGGTATCGCTGGCAGGTGCGGCCGCCATCTATCTGTATGCAGACGGGCGGCAGAGGTACACCGCCTCTGTCATCATCCGCTATACCAACGATGGCATCTCAGACGGCTACACCCCGGACGGCAGCGATCTGGACGTCAACGAGATCTATTCCTCCACGGTCATTTCGCAGGCCATGGATGCGCTGGGCGCTTCCGGGCGGCTAAGCACCATCCGCTCCAACATCTCGGTGACCCCGGTCATTTCGGAGGATCAGGAGACCATCAACGAGGCCCTACTGAAAAAGGGCGAAGAGACGACCTATTTCCCCGACACCTACAAGGTAAGCCTTGTGGTGGATGGGTCGCAGGGCGCGGGCTATGCCCGCAATATGCTGGATGCCATCATCCAGAGCTACTGCACCTATTATACCGAAAAATATGTGGAGCAGAAACTCTCGCTCAACCCCTCGTCCGGCCTGCTGGACAACGGCTACGACTACTACGAGTGTATCCGCATTCTGGAAAACGATACCAATGAGATGCAGGCCTACCTGCAGAGCAAGCAGGAGCACTACCCGGACTTTCGCTCCTCCCGCACCGGCTATGCCTATGCAGACCTGTGCGATATTTATTCCGATTTTAAAAAATATACCATCCCGGAGCTGTACGCCTATGTGCTCAACGGCCCGCAGGTGCGGGACGGCACGGTGCTGCAGGAGTATTTGGCCAACAGCATCGAGAATGCAAAGCAGAACGAGCAGATCAGCACCGAGCAGCGGGACAGCCTGTGGAGCCTGACCGACCAGTATGTGTATAAGAACGCCGACCTGCTGGAAAATTACTTTACCGACCGGGGCGAGGTGGTGTCCTCGGACTACATCCTGGGCAACATCGAACTGGAAGGCGCAGGCGCTAAGGCACAGACCACCTACGACGGTCTGGTGCTGAAGCTGGTGTCGCTGGAACAGCAGGTCGCTGCCAGCCAGATCGACCGGCAGTTTCAGGAGGAGATCCTGCAAAACTTCCGCAACGTGGATTTTGGCGGCACAGACGAGCAGCACACCAAGATGGAAAGTCTGATCAATGACTACGAGACAGAGCTGAAAAAATACTACGAGATCATCAATACCAGCAGCAAGGAACTAAACCTGTACATCAGCGCGGATTATCTGAAGATGATCAGCTCGGTGCAGGTGGCTGCCGCCATCAATGTCAAACTGTATCTGATGCTGGCGCTGGTGCTGTTCTTCGTCATCGGCTGCTGCGGTGCCATTTTGCTGGGACGCATCTCGGATGTGGTGGATTACCTGCTGTATGTGGACAAAAAGACCGGGCTGCCCAACCGCGAAAAGCTCAATGTTTATATCAGCAGTCTGGCAGACCGTATCCTGCCGGAGGATTATACCTGCTTTGCCCTGCAGCTGGATAATCTGTCTGATATGAGCCGCCGCTTCGGCTACCATGTGGGCGACGGTATTCTGAAGGATTTTTCCGGTCTTTTGCTGCTGATGGGCGATACCGATGGCATAGTGGGCTACAACGGCGTGGGCAAGTTCCTTGCCTTCTTTAGTGAATGCAGCAGCCGGAAGGCAGAGGTCATGATCCGCATCCTGCAAAGTCAGGTGGACGAGTACAACAAGCTGAACCCGGAATACCCCATCCTGTTCACCGCCGCATGGGCGACTTCCTCGGAGGATGACATCTATAATGTGCGGGATCTGGTGCGTACGGCACAGAAAAAAATGTCCCTGATCGCAGAAGCGGGCGGCTCTGCCCCTGCCGGAATGGAGCGTGGTAAAGTATGATCCAGAATCGACGCGCTTATCAGCTGATCCACTGCCGCACCCACAGCCGTCTGCTGGCGGGCACTGCTGCCGTGTGCGGCGCCGCCTGCGGCCACGCAGACCTTGCGTTGTATCGTCTGCTGCACCGGGGCGGTGCGCCGCTGCCGGACAGCACACAGGCCGACCGCGCTGCGCTGGCAGCGCTGTGCCCGAAGCCCGCAGCGGAGGAGACCTGCCCGCCGCTGCCGCCGCAGGACCCGGCGGTGGCCCTTTCGGTCATCGTGCCGGTATATAACGGCGAAGCCACCATTGCTGCTTGTCTGGACAGCATTTTGCAGCAGGAGACCGGCTGCACCGTGCAGCTGATCGTGGTAGACAGCAATTCCACCGACGGCACAGCCGCCGTGCTGGAACGCTACCGGACACAGCCCGGAGTGGTGCTGTGCAATTGCAGCGCACCCCGCAGCGCTGCCGCCGCCCGCAATGAAGGGCTGCGCCATGCCGTGGGGCACTGGCTGATGTTCGTGGACAGCGATGACCTTTTGCTGCCCGGCGCCGTCCGCACCCTGCTGGAGGCCGCGCAGCGCCTTGACGCCGATGTGGTGCAGGGCGGCTGGCAGTACCTGTACACCGACGGCACCCACGGCCCGGTGCAGCGCTACCCGGCGGCAGTCTACACCGGTGCCGCCGCGCCGGAGCGGTTCGAGCTGCCCGGGATGCCATGGGGCAAGATCTACCGGCGGGAGCTGTTTGCGCAGGTGCGCTTTCCGGCTTACTATACCTGCTTTGAGGACGCCATCATTCATTTTCTGGTGTTCCGGCAGGCCAAAACCGTGGCCTCTGTGCCGGAGATGGTCTATCTGTGGCGCAAAAATCCCAAGGGGCTTACTGCCACCAGCCAGCACCGCCCTGCCGCCGTGCAGAGCTACTGGATCATAGAGCAGCTGCTGGCACAGGATGCCGCGCTGGGCTTGCCCCACGATGCGCTATACCGCTGCACCCTGACGCTGCAGCTTTCGGCTTTCTGCTATGCCACCGTATCCGGCCTGCCACCGGAAACGCAGCAGGCGGTTTTCCGGCTGTGCTGCGCTATGTACGCCAAGGCGCTGCCACAGGAAGGCACACTGCCCCGCCGTGCCCGCTGGGGTGCCCGCGCCCTGCGGCAGCGGAACTTTGGGCTGTGGTGCCGCTACGGCAGAAGATTTCAATTGTTATAATGTGAGGAGTACCTATGATACGAGTGCTGCATTCGGTCAGCAATATGGACCGCGGCGGGATCGAGACCATGCTGATGAACTACTACCGGCATATCGACCGCAGCAAAGTCCAGTTCGATTTTATCGTCAACAAGAAAAAGCCCGGCGATTACGATGACGAGATCCGCCGTCTGGGTGGCCACATCTACCAAAGCCCGGGGCTTGACCCGCTGCATTACCCGGCGTATCTGCGCTTTGTGCAGCAGACCGTAGCCGCAGACCCCCGCATCCGCATCCTGCACGCCCACAACGAGGCCATGGAACTGTACGCCCTGAAGGGCGCGGAGAAGGCGGGGCTGCCCGTGCGCATTGCCCATGCCCATAATATCTGGATCGTCCGGGACTACAAGTGGCCGCTGAAGATGTTCTGCAAGCAGCTGCTGCCCGGCGCGGCTACCCACCTGTGGTCCTGCGGCCGGGACGCGGGCATCTACTACTTTGGCAAAGCAGACTGGGAGCGCCGGGGACAGATCATTCCCAACGCCATCGAGCCGGAGACCTTCCGCTTCTCCCCCGCCGTCCGCGCCGAAATGCGCGCCCGCTACGGACTGGAGGACCGGGTGGTGCTGGGTCATGTGGGACGCTTTGATGTCCGCAAGAACCACGAGCGTCTGTTGGAGATCTTTGCCGCCTTTTTGCAGCTGGAGCCCCGGGCGATGCTGGTGCTCATCGGCACCGGCAGACTGGAACAGGCTGTCCGCACACAGGCGCAGGAACTGGGCATCACAGACCATATCCTGTTTGCCGGACTGCAAAGCAATGTGGCAGACTGGTACCAGCTGATGGACCTCTTCGTCATGCCCTCCCGCTTCGAGGGTCTGCCGGTGGTGGGCATCGAGGCGCAGGCCGCCGGGCTGGGGTGCGTATTTTCGGACGCAGTGCCGGAGGAGGTTCTGCTTTCGCCCCATGCCATCCAGATCCCGCTTTCTGCCAGCAATGCAGACTGGGCGGCAGGCTTGCAGCGGATGCTCCAACAGCCCTGCGAACGCTCTGCCGGTGCAGAACTGATCCGGCAGGCGGGCTACGATATCAACATCGCCGCCGCTCGCTTACAGCAGCAGTACCTGCAGCTGAGCGAAAGGTAAGGCAGCAGGATGCAACAAACTGCCAAGCGTCTGGATCACATCGACATTGCTAAGGCCATTGGCCTGCTGCTGGTGATCTACGGCCACACCTTTCGGATGTCCATGCGCGCCATGCATCCATGGTGTGCGTTTTCGTATACCTTCGTCTACCGGTTCCACGTTCCGCTGCTGTTTCTGCTCTCCGGTATGGGCTGCACCCTGACCGCGCAGAAGAACCGCAGCCTTTCTGCCCGGCAGTTTTTGCACAAAAAGGCGCACAGCCTATTGCTGCCATGGGGCGTGTATTCGGCCTTTTTGTACCTGCTGTTTTATTTGGCAAACCAGCTGCCGCCGGTGCGAGCGCTGTTAGCCAGCAGCGCATACCAGCTGCGGCAGCCCGCAGAATATCTCTGGCTGGTGCTGCGCAACGAAAACCCCTACGGTTTTCATCTGTGGTATCTGCCCACCTTGTTCTGGTTTGTCCTCACGGCATGGCTGCTGGACAAGACCCTGTCCCCTGCGGCAGCCCGGGCGGCAAAGCTGGCGTTGGTGGTTGCGCTGCCCGTGTGCTATCAACTGCTTTTCTCCGGTTGGTTCTGGACGGTAAAAAGCTATTTTCAGCAGGGCGCGTTTTTCTTTCTGGGCTGCGTACTCCCGCGTGAAAAGGCTGAACAGCATGCAAAGCCGCTGGTGCTTTTTGGCGCTTTGTGCGGCCTGTGGGTGGTGTGGGAGCTGCTGTCCCCCACTATGATCCGGTCGGACGGTCTGTTTGCCGAGGCTGTGCGCGCATGGGTGGACTATTTTGCGGTCAGCGGGTTCTGTGTGGGCATCTGGGCAGCGTGCGTGCTGCTGCAAAAGCCCCTGCGGCGGCTGGTTCCTTTGGGAAAGAATTCTATGCTGTTCTATCTGTATCATCAGCCCTTTTGCTGCGCAGTGCCGGGGCTTGTGCTGTATGATAAGCTGGGTGTTTCTGCAGGCTGGACCGTTTTCATCTGCGGTGCGGCCAGTCTGGTAATGCCGTGCCTGCTCTGTTGGCTTGCCGGCCGACTGCATCTGCGGCCGCTGTTGCGGCGGCTCGGCCTGCCGGGATAATCATTTCAAGGAGTTTGGATCATGCCCTGTATTACGTTTATACTGCCCATTTATAATATGGAGCGCCTGCTGCCCCGGGCGCTGCGCTCACTGCGGGCACAGACCCTGACCGACTTTGAGGCTATCCTTATCAACGATGGCTCTAAGGACGGCAGCGCCGCGCTGTGCGCACAGGCTGCTGCCGAGGATGCGCGGTTTCGCTTTATCGACCAGCCCAACGGCGGTGTAGCCGCTGCCCGCAATGCGGGTCTGGATGCCGCCCGGGGAGAATATATCTTCTTTCTGGACCCGGACGACTGGGTGGAGCCGGACGCCGCAGAGGTGCTGTACAGTGCCGCCCGGGACGCGGATGCGGACTGCGTGGAGTTTGGGATGTATCTGGACAGTTATGATGAAAACGACCAGCTGCTGCACACACAGACCAGCAGCTGCGCCCTCTCCGGCATGTACCGGGGCGAGCCCTTCAAGGAGCATTTCGACGAGATGGCATCCTCGTATCTGATCATCAATAAGCTGTTCCGCAGGGCATTTCTGGAACAGTACCATCTGCGCTTTCCCTGCCATCAGCTGGGGGAGGACGGGCTGTTTTTTGTAGCCTTCTATCGCCAGAATCCCGGCTGTCTGGTGGTGCTGGAAAAGCCGCTGTACCACTACACGATTGCCCGGCAAGGCAGCCTGTCCAACCGCTACCACCCGGAACGGCTGGAGGATAACTTCTATCTCAGTGACGCCGTGTGGGACACCGTTGCCGCGTGGGGCATGCAGGACAGCCCCATGCACCGCGCAAAGGCCAATTACTGCACCGTCCGCGACCTGATGATGGGGGTCAAGAACCTTGGCAGCAGTCCGCTTTCCCTTGCAGAGCAGAGCGCATGGCTGCGCAGTACTCTGCAAAAGCCCCGGGTGCGCACCGCTGTGCGCACCACCCCGCTGCACGCCATGCTGAGCCGGAACGACCGGGTAAAGCTGCTGTTGCTCAAGCTGCGGCTGTACCGCACGGTGCTGCTGCTCTCGGGCGCAAATCAGCGTAAGAATACCTAAAGAGAAACGCAAAAAGCCCCCGCTGCCAGCTGGCAGCGGGGGCTTTGTTACCGATTTAAATGAAAATCAGCGCTTAGTTCTGCTTCATGCGAGCGAAGCAGTCAGAGCAGTAGACCGGACGGTCCTCACGGGGCTGGAAGGGAACCTTGCAAGTCTTGCCGCAAGCTGCGCAGACAGCGTCGAACATCTGACGCTCACCGCTGTTGCTGCGTGCGCCGCCGTTCTTGCGGGCGTCACGGCAGGGCTTGCAGCGCTGGGGCTGGTTCTCGAAGCCGCGAGAAGCGTAGAACTCCTGCTCACCGGCAGTCCAAACAAATTCCTTACCGCAGTCCTTGCAGACCAGAGTCTTGTCTTCAAACATAGTAGTATCTCCTCTTTAGTTAGTTCTTGCCCACGGAAGGATTGTAACCATACCTTTGGTTTTGGGACCATCGCGCTGATCAGTAAGCTTACCAGGGGCTTGAATAGATAAACGCCCTCGGATTGAGGACTTTCCTATTGTACCGTTAATTTAGGCTTTTGTCAACCGAAAAACAGACAGCCGGGATTCTATTTGTATAGATAGTACAATATTTCGGAGCGGAAATGAACATTCTGACGAAAGCACTTCGATGAATTTTCAAATTCCGACAAGACAGATGTCATAATACTCAAAGCGATAGTTCCTGTCATAAGAAAAATCAGCGCTAACGACGCAATGAACAGGGGGATTCATCGAGTCAGGCTCTTCGGAAAGCAAACACTGTTCAACCGGATAAGAAACAACTTGACCATTATTTAACGTCATATACTCTGTTCTGGAAAAAACTGTATCCTTTGGAACGAACAAAATCAAATGTCCGAGCGTCCGAACAACTTTTTGAACAGGCTTTGAAAAATTCAACGTACCATAAGAAGCAGTATAGGGAATATCTGTATCGGTTTCAGGATCCCAATAATAACCGGAAACATCAGAAAAAGAAAATGGAATGGTCATATCACCCACAGCAACCGTCACAGACACGTGGTTGTCCCGTGTGGTAAAGGACTTTTCAGAAGAAGAATACCAGCGCTTGATTTCTTTCAATTGGGCCTCTTCATTTGCATAGAGTTCAGGATCGTTCCAAGAGGCAATAGCTTCACGCCGCAGTGCAGCATAGCTGCTTTCCATGTGGGCAATATAAGAAGCCTGATCGCCCAGATCTTCTGCATAAATATCTGCCATCATGGAGTGATCGCAGCTTACTTCAGAATAGTAGCTATAGGAGTCATAATAATTGGGCTGAGCAGCAATTTTGGCTTCCGCTAAAGAAATCGCTGTCTGGTAATCATTCAGAATAAGGTTCAGGACAGCTGGGTCACGATAGGAAGGAGAACCGAGAACCCATTTTCCATCCTCCTGATGACTGTAGTACATCAGCTCTGCACGGGCAGAAAATGCTGCTGGTTCAGAAGGATACTGCTGAATGAGTGAAGTATAGCGGTCATAAGCTTCCTGCGCGCTTATCGCATAATCATCATACATAAGCTTATTGATGTTGCTACAGGCCTCTTCGTAGGAAAGATTTACTGCACCCGCACTCGCTACAACCATGCCTGCGGCAAGTGCAACTGTTGTAAGCAGCGCCGCCACACGTTTCCACAAATTTGTTTTCATAAAATACCTCCTAAAAATTTTTGCAAAGCTTCCCCAAGCTTTCACAAAGCAAGCGTAATACGCGTTTAAAAAAATGTCAAGGCAGAAGCAGAAATTCAGGATTCTGCCGAAGGCAGGCCGGTGGATTTGTGCTTTTTTGCAAAAAATAGGAGCGGCAGCCATTCAAATCGTTCTACACAAAAAAGGGGCTGCCGCACATTCTGTGCAGCAGCCCCTGCAAAGCCCTTTGGGAAAAGCTTACTTCTCGATGACTTCCTTAGTGTCGCGGGCGATCATCAGCTCCTCGTCGGTAGCAATGACCAGCGTGCGCACCTTTGCGCCCCAAGCGGTGATCTCGCACACATCGCCCACGGGGTGCTTGTTCTTCTCGGTGTCGATGCGGATGCCCAGCCAATCCATGTGGTGGCAGATCTTTGCACGGGCAATGGCATCGTGCTCGCCGATGCCGCCGGTAAAGACGATGGCATCCACGCCGCCCATGGCTGCAATGTAGCTGCCAATGGTCTTTTTGATCTGGTAGTTCAGCATATCGGAAGCCAGCTGTGCGCGCTTGTTGCCGGCCTCGGCAGCCTCTTCCACGTCGCGCTTATCGCTGGAAACACCGGAGATGCCCAGCAGGCCGGACTTCTTGTTCAGGATCTCGTCCAGCTCGTGGCCGGTGATGTTCAGGGTGTACTTCAGGTAGTTGACCACAGAGGGGTCCAGGTCGCCGCAGCGGGTGCCCATCATCAGGCCGGCCAGCGGGGTCATGCCCATGGAAGTATCCACGACCTTGCCCTGATCGACTGCGGCAATGGAAGAACCGTTGCCCAGATGGCAGGTGATCAGCTTCAGGCGCTCAATGGGCTCCTCCAGATACTCGGCTGCCTTGTGGGCAACGTACTTGTGGCTGGTGCCGTGGAAGCCGTAGCGGCGCACGCCGTACTTCTCGTAGTACTCGTAGGGGATGGCGTACATATAAGCCTTCGGCGGCATGGTGCTGTGGAAAGCGGTGTCGAACACGGCCACCATGGGAATGTTGCCGAACACCTTGCGGGCGGCCTCGATACCCAGAATACCGGCGGGGTTGTGCAGAGGAGCCAGCGGGCTCAGCTCACGCAGGGTGCTGATGACCTCATCGGTGATCAGGCAGCTGCTCTTGAACTTCTCGCCGCCGTGCACGACGCGGTGGCCGATGGCGTCGATCTCGCTCACGTCATCAATGCACTTGCCGGCGCCGGTGGTCATCTTCTTCACGACCTCGGCAAAAGCCTCGGTATGGGTGGGGAAGATCGCCGGGGTGGTAGCCTTGGTGCCGTTGGCCTCGTGAGTGATCATGCTGCTCTCCATGCCAATGCGCTCGCACAGGCCTTTGCACAGCACCTTCTCGCCGTCCATATCGATCAGCTGATACTTCAGGGAAGAAGAACCGCAGTTAATAACCAGAACTTTCATCTGTGTTGCCTCCTGAAAATTTTTGTACCATCCGCAGCCTGAAAAACCTGCGGACAGAATTTTACAGATTCCTACGTTTATTATATAATAGGGATGGCGGCTTTTCAAGGCGCAACCCGGGCAAAGCGGTAAAACTTGTGTACAAGGTTTTTGTACATCCTGCCCACAAATCCCGGAGACGGCAGGATTTTTCTGTATATGCGATATAAATTTAACAATCTTTTGGCGAAAAGGAGCAGTTCCATGAAGTTTGCAGGCATCATTGCGGAGTACGACCCCTTCCACAACGGCCACGCATGGCAGCTGGCGCAGGCGCGGGCACTGGGGGCGCAGCGGGTGGCCGTAGCCATGAGCTGCGGGCTTACCCAGCGGGGCGCGCTGCCGCTGTTGCCGGAACCGGTGCGGGTGCAGGCGGCGCTGGCCTGCGGGGCAGACCTTGTATTTGCCCTGCCCGCGCCCTGCGCCTGCGCCGGTGCCGAGGCCTTTGCCCGGGCGGGGGTGCGCATTCTTGCCGCTGCCGGGTGCGATGCGCTGGTCTTTGGGGCAGAGACCCCGGACACCGCCCTGCTGCAAAAGGCCGCCCGGGTGCTGTGCAGCGAGGAATACCGCGCCGCGCTCAGGCAGCAGCTTGCCGCCGGGGCGCGCAGCTTTGCCGCCGCCCGGCAGGCGGCGGTGCAGGCGCTGTGCCCGGGGTCGGACATTGCCGCCCTGCTGGACAAGCCCAACAATAATCTTGCCGTAGAGTATTGTAAAGCCATTATAGAACAAAATGCAGAAATGCAGCCCATTGCCCTGCCCCGTCAGGGGGCGAACCACGGACAGGCGCTGACCGAAAGCGCTCACGCTGCCTTTGCCAGTGCCAGCGCCCTGCGGGCGCTCTGGGCAGAGGGCGGCGCGGCAGCGCTGGCACCCTATGTGCCGGAAAAGGCTCTGGAATTGTATAAGCAGGCAGAATATGACGGAAAGTATACGGATTTTGCGGTCATGGGGCACTGTGAGCTGGCACTGCTGCGGGCGGCCTGCGCAGAACCATCCCCCTTTGCCGCGGTGCGCGGGGTATCCGAGGGGCTGGAGCACCGGCTGGAAAATGCCGTGCGGGAGACCGCAAGCCTGCCCGCTTTGCTGGACGCCCTGACTACCGTGCGCTACCCCCGGGCGCGGATGCGGCGGCTGGCGATGGATGCGGCGCTGGGCTACACCGCCCAGACCCCGGCGCTGCCGCCTTACCTGCATCTGCTGGGCGCACGCAAGGAGGCACTGCCCCTGCCCGGGGAGACGGCGTTGCCGCTGTCCCACTCGCTGGCGCGGCTGGCGCGGGAAAACGCGACCTGCGCCCAAATGGCTGCTGCCCAGAGCAGAGCCAGCGACCTTGGCGCACTGTGCCGGGCAAAACCGGAGCCAATGGGCGGGATATATCGTCAAAAAATTATCTTTTTGACGAATTGACAAAAAATAACGTGAAAAATTTTATATTGTGCCCTCTTGTATCCGGCGCGGTTCGGGTGTATGATTAAAGCAATGCAATGTTGGATACAACGAACCTGTAAAAACGACTGTCCCCGCAGGGGAAACACAAGGAGGAACCCATGGCACTTCATGTTCTGGACGAAGCCAACCGCTGCCTCGGCTGCAAAAAGCCGATGTGTCAGGAGGGCTGCCCCATCCACACCAATATCCCGGAGGTCATCCGTCTGCTCAAGGCAAACCAGATGGACGATGCAGGCCGGATGCTGTTTGAAAACAACCCTCTGACCACTGTGTGCAGTCTGGTGTGCAACCACGAAAAGCAGTGCGAGGGCCACTGCATCCGCAACCGGATGCCCAGCCACGACCCCGTGCACTTTTCCATCATCGAGGACTATATCTCCACCACCTACGCCAACAAGATGACCGCAGGCCCTGCCCCGAAAAACGGCATGAAGGCCGCTGTGGTGGGCTCCGGCCCGGCAGGTCTGACCATCGCGGTGCTGCTGGCACGCTGGGGCTACGATGTGACCATCTTTGACGCCCGGGATAAGATCGGCGGCGTGATGCGCTACGGCATCCCCAACTACCGTCTGCCGGACAGCGTGCTGGACGATTTCCAGTATCGCCATCTGGAGCTGAAGGGCATCAAGGTGCGCCCCAACACCACCATCGGCAAGACCATCACCATTGACGACCTGTTCCGCGACGGTTACAAGAGCGTGTTCATCGGTGCCGGTCTGTGGAAGGCCAACGCCATGCACATCAAGGGCGAGAGCCTTGGCAACGTGGCCTTTGGCATCGACTATCTGGCAAACTCCAAGGCCTTCCGTCTGGGCGATGACGTAGCCGTCATCGGCGTGGGCAACTCCGCTATGGACTGCGCCCGCACCGCCATCCGCAATGGTGCCCGCCATGTTACCTGCTACGCCCGCCGGGACGAGAGCTGCATCAGCGCTTCCGAGTACGAGGTGAGCTACGCCAAGCTGGAGGGCGTAGGCTTCCGGTTCTGCAAGGCACCGGTGGAGATCCGGGAGGATGGCCTGATCTGCCGTGACACCGTCAAGGGAGAGGACGGCAAGTTCACGCAGGTGGAGGGCAGCGAGACCCTGTACCCCCACACCGGCGTTATCGTGTCGGTCAGTCAGGGCTCTGAGAGCAATCTCGTCAAGACCACGACCGGCATCGAGACCAACCAGAAGGGCCTGCTGAGCGTCAGTGAGGACGGCCGCACCACCCGCGAGGGCGTATTTGCCGGCGGCGATGCCGTCATGGGCGCACGCACCGTGGTGGAGGCTGTGGCTGTTGCCAAGAAGGTGGCTGTGGCTATGGACGAGTATATGAAGAGCCTGCCCGCCGACACCGCTGCCGACCCCTATGCCGGCATCCCGGTGTTCCAGACCCCTACCTCTGACGTGCTGGCAAAGCAGCAGCTGTAACAGGACGATTTTGCATGGCCTCCGCTTTGCTTTGGCCATGTTCAGCGGAAAGAATATTTTTGATTTCGGGACACCGGAGCGTCTGCGGACGCTCCGATGCCCCATTTTCACAGAGAGAAATTCATGTTGTAAAAAAGGGACTTGGAAACGCCGCGGCGCATCCAAGTCCCTTTTTCATTATAACATCACTCTCAGGGTGAACTGCCCGTCCTTGGCGGCAAAGCTGGTCAGGCCGCCGTACCGCTCCGAGATAGCGCAGATGCTGCGCACCCCAAGCCCGTGGCCGGTGCGGTCGGTGACCGGGATGCCCTCCCGGAACTGCACGTCCGGCAGACAGCTGTTGGTGATCTGCAAAAACAGCTTTTTCCCCTTTTCGTGCCCGGAGGTCTCGATAAAAGCCCCCTGCCCTGCCTCGCGGCAGCCCACGGCGGCGTGCAGAGCGTTTTCCAGCGCGTTGGAAAGCAGCACGCACAGGTCGCTCTCTGAGACCGGCAGTGCCTGCGAGATGCCCGCCTGCACCGTGAACTGCACCCCGGCCTTGGCGGCGCGGGCGGCAAAGGCGGAAAAGATCAGGTTCGCGGCTTCGTTCTCGCAGTAGACGGTCACCTTACCGGCTTCGATCTCACTGCACACGCTGCGGATGTAGCCCAGCGCCTGCTCGGTGCGGTCGTTCTCGATGCAGCCCGCCAGAAACTGCATGTGGTGGCGCAGGTCGTGGCGGTAGGTGCTGGCGCGCTGCTGGGAAAGGCGCAGCGCTTCGATCTCGCGCATGGCCTGCGTGACCTGTAAATTCAGGCTGGTTTGCAGCTGCTCCATCTGGATGCGCTGCCGCTCCACCCGGGAGGCGCGCAGGATGGAGCACAAAAAGGCCGCGCAGCACACAAAGAACATGAATTCCACCGCCGCCGGGTTTGCCTCGGACAAAAGGCTGGTGTAGACATGGGTGATGTAATCAAAGAGATAACTCACCAGCGGTACAACGCCGAACTGGCACTGCACCGAGGCCGGGTAGCGGGAAAGCTGCCGCATGGAGGGCGCAAGGAACCGGATGAACAACAGCAGCAGCGGCAGGGTGAACAGCAGCTCTGCCACCGGCAGCACCAGCGGATGCTGCGGGAAGAACAGCGCCACCACCAGCGCTGCCCAGCGCCGCACCTGACAGCACAGGTAAGCCGTGAGCACCGCCACCAGCGGCCAGACCTTCTGCCCGCTGAACAACACCAGCACGACGTACAGCGGCAGATGGGTGATGAGCGGGTAAAGGTACTGGGCAGCCGTGGGGCTGGCACCAAAGTAGAACACCCCTTGCAGCGCCAGCAGCCCGGCGGTGCAGCCCGCCAGCGCCCAGCGTTTTTTGTCCGTCCAGCGAATGGAGCAGAACGCCGCACTGAGCAGGATGCCGAAAACGCCCACCGCTGCGCCGTCCAGCAGCTCCAGCAGCGCCCCCGGGGCGGTCACAGAACGACCTTCTTTCCCGCAAAGGAGTACTCCAGATACTGGTCCCGCACGGCGGTAAAGCGCCCGTGGGGCAGCGGCACCTCGGCAAGGCTTTCCATGGTGATGCTTTTGGCGGTGATGTTCTGGATGTATTCCATATTGACCAGATAGGAGCGGTGCGGGCGCAGAAAGCCCGGGTAATCTGCCAGCTGCCGGGCCAGCTCATCCATGCTGCCGCTGCTCTCGATGACAGTGCCGTCCAGCAGATGGAACACCAGTGTGCGCCCCTGCACCTCGCAGTATTCCAGACTGTCCAGCGTAATGCGGGTCACGCCGCTTTTGCAGCGCAGGATCAGGCTGTGCTGGGTGCGCTTGCGGCACTCGGCCAGCACGGCATCGGTAAGGCGGAAAAAGCTGTCCTTCCAGATGGGTTTGAGCTGGTAATAGTAGGCGCCCACCACATAGGACTGTACGGCAAATTCCGACGAGGAAGTGACAAAGATGATCTGCACCGCCGTGTCGTACCGGCGGATCTCCCGTGCGGCATTGATGCCGTTGATGCCGGGCATGAGTACATCTAAAAACAGCACGTCAAAGCGCACCCCGGCCTCGATATCTGCCAGAAGCTCCACGGGCTTTGTATAGGGAGTCAGTTCCAGCTGCACCCCCCGCAAGGTGCGGTACTGCTCCAGAAAATCCTGCATCTGATGCAGCAGGGCAGCATCGTCATCACAGAAAGCGATCCGGGTCATAGCAAAGAAATCCTTTCCGAACAATAATCTACCCCTTAACGATACCACATCCGCGCTGTTTCGTCACGTCTTTTTCGCAAAATCGCGCGATGTATCCAAGTCTTTCACATCCCCGGCGGCTGCACTGCATTCCCTTTCGGCAGAGTGTTCAACGGCGGGGCGGCTCCCTTGTGCAGAACGTCCAAAAATCGCGCTGAAGCTTGTATTTTGCCTGCGGAGCGTGTACAATAAACACAGAATATGTTTGCGCAGAGCAGGAGAGCGACAGACAGAGCAGATAGCTTTGTTTGGTGCGCTCTTTTTTGTTTTGCGCCCAGCTTGAGAGCAAGGAGAGAGCATCATGAGCCAGACCAAATACATCCTCTCATTGGATCAGGGCACTACCAGCAGCCGGGCGATCCTGTTTGACAACGAGCAGAACATCGTCTGCGTCCAGCAGCGGGAATTCGAGCAGATCTACCCCCATCAGGGCTGGGTGGAGCACAACCCTATGGAGATCTGGTCCAGCCAGTACGGCGTGATGAACGAGGTCATCGCCCAGAGCGGCGTAGACCCCAGGGACATTGCGGGCATCGGCATCACCAACCAGCGTGAGACCACCATCCTGTGGGACAAGAACACCGGACGCCCGGTGTATAACGCCATCGTCTGGCAGTGCCGCCGCACCGCGCCCCTTGTGGACGAGCTTCTCAAGACACCCGGCATGGCGGACTATATCCGGGAAAACACCGGCCTTGTGCCAGACGCCTACTTCTCAGCCACCAAGATCAAGTGGATCTTGGACAACGTCCCCGGTGCGCGGGAAAAGGCCGAGGCTGGGGAGCTTTTGTTTGGCACGGTGGACACTTGGCTGGTCTGGAAACTGACCGGCGGCAAGGTGCATGTCACCGACCGCACCAACGCCAGCCGCACCATGCTGTACAACATCCGCACACTGGACTGGGACGACACCCTGCTCAAGGCGCTGGACATCCCCCGCTGCATCCTGCCCAGTGTGAAGGACTCCAGCGAGGTGTACGGCTACACCAACATTCAGGGCGTGGATGTGCCGGTGGCCGGTATTGCGGGCGACCAGCAGGCTGCGCTGTTCGGGCAGGGCTGCTTTAAGCCCGGTGACGTAAAAAACACCTATGGCACCGGCTGCTTTTTGTTGATGAACACCGGCAACAAGATCTACCAGAGCAAGAACGGTCTGGTCACCACCATTGCCATCAGCCTTGACGGCGAGGTGGAGTATGCGCTGGAAGGCTCTGTCTTTGTGGGCGGCGCGGTCATCCAGTGGATCCGGGACGGGATGCACCTGATCCAAGACAGCTGCGATTCCGAGTACTACGCTCAGAAGGCGCCGGACAACGGCGGCGTGTACATCGTGCCCGCCTTTACCGGTCTGGGCGCACCCTACTGGGATATGTACGCCCGGGGTGCCATTCTGGGCATCACCCGCGGCACCACCCAGAACCACATCATCCGCGCGGCCGAGGAATCCATCGCCTACCAGAGCGCCGACCTGATGTGGGCCATGGAAAAGGACACCGACATCACCATCAGCACTCTGAAGGTGGACGGCGGTGCCAGCCGCGACCACTTCCTGATGCAGTTCCAGTCCGACATCCTGAACAAGGAGGTGCTGCGCCCGGCCATCCGGGAGACCACCGCCCTTGGCGCGGCGTATCTGGCAGGCCTTGCCACCGGTGTGTGGAAGAGCCGGGAGGAGATCAGCCACCTGTGGAGCTGCAACCAGCTGTTTGAACCCAAAATGGACGCTGCCCAGCGGGAAAAGCTGGTCAAGGGCTGGCACAAGGCCGTGGGCCGCAGTCAGGACTGGGCCGAGCACGAGGCGTAAGGCGGAAACGATACTATAAGCACACAGGAAGGGTCCGGCAGTTGCCGGACCCTTCCTGTGTATGTGACCATAGCCTGCGCAGCAGAACCGCGCCTTGCGGAAGGCTGCGCTTACTGTACAACGGATTTATAGTAGTTGCCAAAGTCTGCAAGGGCATCCATCACCGGCAGCAGTTCCCTGCCCAGCGCCGTCAGCCCATATTCGACCCGGGGCGGCAATTCCTGATAGTCGTGACGGTAAACAAGACCGTCCTCCATCAGTTGACGTAGGCTGTCGGTCAGAACTTTCTGCGAAATGCCCTCCAGATCCCGCTGCAACTCATTGAAACGCCATGGTCTTACCCGCAGGTTGCGCAGGATCAGTAGTTTCCATTTTCCGCCGATCAACGCCACAGCGGTGGCAACCGGACAAGCCGGAAGCTCTTCCTTTGTTTTCATCGGATATCACCTCTCTTTATAAGAATAGCACATTCTGTTTTGTATGTACAGTTATAAAAAGGTGCGTACTTGTCTGCACAGTCGCGTCCGTGTAAACTACAAACAGCAAGGAAACTTGCAAAACAAATTGGAGGGTTACGACCATGGCAAACTATACAAAGATCAATGTCGGAAACGAAAACCGCGCAGAGCTGCACGACAAGCTGGCGCTGACCGGTGCAGAGGTGAGCATCAACCGACTGCCTGCCGGTGCAGGAGTACCGTTCGTGCATTCTCATCAGCACAACGAGGAAATTTATGGAATCCTTGAGGGAAAAGGCACCGCTGTGATCGATGGCACGGCTGTTGCCCTTACCGCCGGTGACTGGCTGAAGATCGCCCCGGCTGCCAAGCGCCAGTTTGCCGCCGCAGCCGACAGCGGGATCACTTACATCTGCATTCAGGTGCGGGAGAACACGCTGGAAGGCTTTACGGCAACGGATGCTGTCGTCTATTGAGTGCAGACAAATGCGGTGATGATGCTGAATTTTAGGTGCATCGCCGCAGAGAATAACTGAAAAATATGCCCCCGGCAGGCTGCCGCCGCAAGAGTGATAGCCTGCCGGGGGTTTGTTATGCCAGTATTTTGTCCAGCTGGAATTGCAGGATGCCGTCCAGCCGCTCCAGCCGTTCCGGGTCGATAGAGAGCACGGGGTGGTCGGTAAAGTGGAATGCCCGCAGCGCCCAAAGGCGTGAGGGGGACTTTACTTCAGAAACTCTTGCTGGTGGGTGCGGAGCCCCAGCCCCTGCTTTTCGTACCGTTTGAGCCAGAAAAAGAAACAGACGTTTAGTAAGATGCCCACTGCCGTGGAGGTGGGTGCAGACAGACCGATCATCGTCAGGCTGGCGTTGGGCTGGATGCTCATAATATACGCCATGGGGAGGCGTACCAGCAGAGTCTGCACAAGTCCCTGTATCATGACCCAGAGCGTTTTGTCGTTGCCATTGAAGTAGCCGATCATGCTGAACAGGATGGCAGTGGCGATGGTCTCGGGTGCAAAGCCTTTGAGATAGGCGTAGCCGTTGGCAATGACAGCAGCATCTGCCGTAAAGAGACCGGAGAGAGCATCACCCTTGAACCACACCAGTGCAAATACGGCGCAGCCGAACACCAGACCGATGCCGATGCCGGTGAACATGGACTGCTCGGCGCGTTTTTTGTTGCCGGCGCCCACGTTCTGCGACACAAAGGATGCCATGGACTGCATCAGAGAACTGGGGATCAGCATGGCAAAATTAACGATTTTGCACGCCACACCGTAGCCGGAAGATGCTTCCAGCCCCAACCGGTTGACGAAGGCGCAGAGTGCCAGAAAGGAAAGCTGGGTCAAAAACTCCTGCAAAGCCAGCGGCAGACCGATGCCCAGAAATTTTTTGCACTGGGAGTTCAGCTTGAAGTCCGAGCGATGGAGTTTGAAGGGCAGCTCCTTCTTCAGCAGCATCACGACTGCGCAGACTACACTGACAGCCTGTGCCGCTACCGTAGCAATGGCAGCACCGGCAGCATCCAGATGAAAACCAGCCACCAGTACCAGATCGCCAATAACATTCACAATGCAGGCCACCAGCACAAAGATCAGCGGAGAGCGGCTGTCGCCCAGACCGCGGAAAAGAGCCGAGAGCATATTATAGGCCACAATAAAAAAGATGCCGCCGCCGCAGATGCGCACATAACTGGCGGTCAGGTCTAAGGCTTCGGCAGGAGATTGCATCAGGCTGGAAATAGGCCGGGCAAAAAATACCAGCACCACGAACAGTGCAGCTGCCAGAAGGGTGAACACAATGGCTGCCCCGCCAATGACCTGCCCGATATACTGCGGTCGTTTTTCGCCCAGATAGCGGGCAATGAGCACTGTGACGCCCATGGCAAGCTGGGTGACAACAAAGGTGACGAGGTTGAGCACCTGACTGCCGGTGGAAACCGCAGACAAGCCCGAAGTGGAGCCAAAACGCCCCACCACCAGAAGGTCTACTGCGCCGTAAGCGGCCTGCAGCACCAGCGCACCCAGAATGGGCAGCATGAAAAAGGCGAGCTTTGGCAAAATGCTGCCTTGGGTAAAATCAGTCTTATCGTTTTTCAAGAGAATCTTTCCTTTCGCACATAATCGCATAAAATTTTTCCAGCGTTTGGATGGTGCACGCTGCATCCTCCTCGGAAATGCTGTCCAGATACGGGAGCAACTGCGAGAAGTAGTCCGTATTGTACTTCTGAGAAAGTGCCTGCCCGCTCTCGGTGAGGAACAGATAGGTCACGCGGCCATCCTCAGAGGATACCTGTTTTTTCAGGTATCCCTTGCGCTCCATCTCCTTTACGGTGCGGGTCACACCGGGGCGGGGCAGGTTCAACGCATCGCTGAGATCTGAGATCTTCGGCTGGATGCCACGGGTCTGCAATTTCTGAATGACATCCAGACACTGGATATAGGAGGACGTCACACCCTCCGGCAGGGCAGGCAGCATCTCCCGTGCCCGCTTTGCCAGATAGCAGGCATCCAGCAGCTGCTTGATCAGTTCGATGGTCATAATGAAATTTCCCTCCAAACAATTATCAAAGGTAATTAACATTGATAATTATATAGAGCTGCCCGGGAATGTCAAGCCTTTTCGAAAAATATTTGCGGACGCTGCATTTTTGATTGTCTGTCCTCTCTGCGGTTCTGTGCTGTCTATTTGTATAAACACAAAAGGCAGGATACCATCACCACGATGATACCCTGCCTTCACTTATTTCGGTTCTCGTTCTGTACCGCACACTACAAAAAATCCCCAGACCGAATGGTCTGGGGATGTGGTGGAGCATTGTCCACAGCACTCGAACCCAACACTTCCTCACGGGTGACCGTTTTGGCATCGTCCGTGAAGTTGAAATTGAGCACGACCCGGTCATCAAAGACGTAGACCGAGTTGACAAAGGTATCAATGATTTGCCGCTGGTGCTCCATGTCTCTCATGTCACCCTTGCGGAATTTTTCAAACCAGAACCGCATCCATTCGCGGGTCAGGACGGGCTTTTTCAGTTCTTCTTCCAAAATGCTGGTGTTCAGGGCTTCTTTCCGGGCTTCCAGCTCGTCCAGCCGCTGCTTGGTGGTCGGGGTCAGGATGCCCTGTTCAATGGCTTCCAGAAGGTTTGCCAGCCGCTTCTCTGTATCCCGCAACTGGTCTTTCAGGACAGGCAGCCGGGTGTTCTCCTGCTGCTGGGCTTCCATGATCAAATCTATCAGCCGTTCGATGATTTCATCGCTAAAAATCACTTTAATAGCGGTCTCCACCACGAACCGTTCCAGCGGCTCTTTGCGGATGGCTTTCAGGTCGCAGTGCGCCTTGCCGTGGCGTTTGGCGTTGCCGCACTTGTAGTAATAGTAGGTGTTTCCCATGTGGCTGGTGCCGCTTTCGCCGCCCATCAGGGTGCCGCACTTGCCACAGAACAGCTTGGTCGTCAGCAGATAGCTCACATCCTCTTTTGCAGGCCGACCGTGGGCGATCTTGTTTTGCTCGAAACGCTGCTGCACCCGGTCGAACAAGTCTTTGTCAACAATGGCCGGAATGCCGCCCGGCGTCACGATGTCCTTGTAGCGGTATTCGCCGATGTAGCGGCGGTTGCGGAAGATCTGGAAGAAGCTGTTCTTCACGAACGGCTTCCCGGTGCGGGTACGCAGGCCGCGCTCGTTCAGGGAGGCGGCAATCTTCTCAGCCGGTTCGCCGTCGGCATACCGGGTGAAGATCTCCTGCACGATGGGAGCCGTCTCCGGGTCGATATGGTACAGCCTGTCCTCCTTGCCAATGGTGAAGCCCAGCGGAACGATACCGCCGTTGTACTTGCACTGGAGGGCATTTTCGCGCTCACCGCGCGCTACTTTCAGGGCAAGTTCGGCGGAATAGTATTCCGCCATGCCGATAAGCATACTCTCCACCATAATGCCTTCAGGCCCCTGCGAAATGGGTTCCATGGCAGACACCAGATGGACGCCGTTCTTTTCCAGCTGGTACTTGTAGTTCACGGCATCGAACCGATTCCGGGCAAAGCGGTCGAGCTTCCAGACCAGAACTACATCGAAGATTTTCTTTCCGCTGTCTTTGATCATCCGCTGAAAGTCCGGGCGGTCATCCGTTTTGGCAGAGTAGGCACGGTCAATGTAGGTGCCGACCACGGTGATACCGTTCTTCTCGGCGTAGTCCTTGCAGTCGCGCAGCTGCCCTTCAATGGACGCTTCGCGCTGGCTGTCGGAAGAATAGCGGGCGTAGATTACGGCGGTCATGGTTGCACCTCCTTGGCAGTATGTTCGGGTTGCCTTTATAGTATCGAGTTAAGCGCAGCTTGTCAGCAATCTGCGAGCAGATTGAAATGTGAAAATTACGAAACGCAGCGAAAAAGGGGAGAGCAAGAATCGTCCCGTGGCCACAAATTTTCAATTCTTGAAAATGTTGTGCCCTTCCGGGACTGCACTTCTGCAACGCTCCCGCGTTTTGAAGTGTTCTTGTTGGGGCGTGCCTGCCCCAGACCCTGCTGGAAACGAGTACAGCAAACTGGAGGTTATCGTTTGTTTTTCATATTGCTAAAAGTAAGAACAACGCAAACAGCTATAACTACTGCTGCGACGATTAAAAGCATATCGTTATGAAAATACAGACTCAATAACAACAAAACCAAATCTATGATTTGCAAAATTGGTAATAATTTTCTCATCTACTTTTCCTCCTCAAATTCTTATTTGTTGAACTAAGCCGAGTATACCATACTCTCCAATGAAAGAACACCCCCGATATAGTGAAATTTTGCCATTTTCCTGCGTACGTGCGTAC
>CAKTGQ010000008.1 GCA_934561555.1 uncultured Faecalibacterium sp.
CCTGCGCTGTACCGTTTTTTGGCGCTGATACGGATGCTTTCCACCGGAGTCGGCTCCGGCTTTGCAAAGATCTGCCGAAACCAGCCGGGCATCCCGGCGGCATCGGCATCCGCAGCGCCCTCATTAGAGGTCTGCTTTGCATCCCCGTAGGGGGAGTTTCCGCGCCCCTGCCGGAAGGCTTTTGCCGCCTCCCCGATGCCATAGTTGGCTGCATGGACAGCGGCCTTGCCCACGTCCCACGCCCGGTCACCGATGTCCATGCCCCTGCCCTCAAAACCGTGGGCAAAGGCATCGGTCATGGTGTCGCCAAAGGCGCGCAGCTGGTCCTCCAGCTCCTGCTGTACCTGCCGGCCTTCGTTATTTCGGTTATCGTTTTCACGATCGTACATTTAAATTTTCTCACCCTTCTGCCGGTGCGTACCGGCTGATGATCGCGCGGGCGACCCGCAGGCCATCCACGGCGGCGCTCATAATGCCGCCCGCATATCCTGCACCCTCGCCGCAGGGGTAAAGCCCTTCCAGCTGGGTGCACACGAGATCCTCTTCCCGCTTGAGCCGCACCGGGCTGCTGGTGCGGGTCTCAAGGCCGGTGAGGATAGCGTCCGGCGCAGTGTAGCCCGCGATCTTGCGCTCGTAGGCGCGCAGACCAGCCCGCAGGGTGTCCGCCAGCTCCCCGGGCAGCAGTGCGCCCAGGTCTGCGGCAGTCACGCCGCGGTCGTAGGTGGGCTGTACGCTGCCGATATGCAGCTGCCCGCGCCCTTCCAGAAAGCTTTGCACATTCTCTGCCGGGGCGGCGTAAGCTCCGGCGGCACGACCGGCGGCATAGGCCTTTGCTTCCAGCTCCCGCTGAAAGGCAATGGCGCGGCGGGGGTCGTTGGCAAAATCTGCCCCACCTACGCTGACCACCACCGCCGCGTTGGCGTTTTTGCCGCTACGGGCGTGGTAGCTCATGCCGTTGGTCACAACGCGCTCTTCCTCACTGGCGGAAGCCACCACCTGACCGCCGGGGCACATACAGAAGGTGTACACGCACCGGTCGCCGACGTGCTGAGAGAGCTGGTATTCGCCCCGGGGCAGCGCCGGATGCCCGGCGGCTTCGTGGTAAAGGCTTTTTTCGATCTCGGTTTGCAGGTGCTCGGCGCGGAAACCCACGCTGAAAGGCTTGCACTCCAGCACAAGACCGCTGTCCATCAGCATCCCGAAGGTATCCCGTGCCGAGTGCCCCACTGCAAACACCAGTGTCTCGCAGGCAAAGCTGCCATTTGTAGTAGTGATGCCCACCAGCTGGCCGTTTTTGCGTTCCAGCCCGGTAAGGGCGGTGTTGAAGTGCACCTCCCCGCCCAGAGACTCGATCTCCTTGCGGATGGAGGTGATGACGCCGCGCAGCAGGTCAGTGCCCACATGGGGCTTCTGCTTCCACGCGATCTCTGCCGGGGCACCGTGCTGCAAAAACACCTCGGTGACAAAATCACACAGTTCATCCCCGATGCGGGTGGTCAGCTTGCCATCCGAGAAGGTGCCCGCGCCGCCCTCGCCGAACTGGATGTTGGCATTGGGGTCCAGCTGACCGGTGGCGGAAAAGTGCTCCACCGCCTGCACACGGGCATCCAACGCAGGGCCGCGCTCCAGCACGATGGGGCGGTAGCCCTGCCGTGCCAGCAGCAGGGCGGCAAACAGCCCCGCCGGGCCCAGTCCGCACACCACAGGGCGGTGCGCAAGCGGCTGGGTGCCGGGTTGCAGGGTAAAGTCTGCCCGGCGGTGCAGGGCGGCGTCCGGGCAGCGCGCCGCAAGGGCGGCTTCCTCCCCAGGCTGCTTGAGGGTGACCGCCACGGTATACACCAGCTTGGGCTGGCCGTGGCGGGCATCCACCGAAAGCTTTGCCACGCCGGTGTGCTCTACCTTGCTGCGGGGCACCCGCAGGGTGTGCAGCGCCTTTTCAAATGCCTGCGGCTCCCCTGCGGAGAGGGGCAGACGGATGTTGCGAACTAGAATCATTTGTTGTGTTGTCCTTTTTCTTTAGTTGCTGTCGATGCGGCACTGCAGCACATAGCTGCCCAGTGCAAAGATCTTGCCGTTGGAGGGCACATACAGCCGGCAGGCAATGTTTTGCTGTCCGGTGGCCACGGCAAAGTCCTCGGCGTCGATCTCAATAACCACCTGCTCGGGGGTCAAAGTCTCCATAGCACCCTTGGGGCCGCAGAGGATCACGTTCATCAGCCGCTCGGTCTCCACCGTCAGCTGATAGGTAGAGGGCAGGTTGACCACCTGCACGCAGCTGGCGGGCAGGTTCATGGTCTTAGTCTCCAGCCCGGAGCAGTCAAAGCTGACCGTGATGGTGGAGATATTGTCCAGCAGATAGATATCCGTCGGCAGCTCAATGGGCATCTCGTACACCTTGTTCAGGCTGAAGGTGGAAAGGTCGATGGTGCCGATGGACAAAGTAGACAGGGCATCGATCTTTTCCGCCGGGCCCGCCACCTTGAGCTGCTTGCAGCTGAGGGCATAGCTCAGCACCGAATTATCGAACCCGCGCGGTGCGTTGATAAAGTTCACCTTTACCGGCAAGGTCGCCATCTTGTACACTTGCAGGGTCACGTCCACGTTGCTCTCTTCCAGCGTGGTGTACTGGAACTTGACCTCCTTGCCGCCGCTGGTGTAGAAGCGCAGGGGGGTGTCCAGCGTAACCGACTCGGTCAGTTCGCTATTGTAAGACGCCTCGGCGGTGCAGGTAGCCACCTTGCTCAGCTCGCTGCTGGGGCCGGACAGGGTGACGGTCTCCTTGGAGACCTCGGTGCTGTAAAGGATACAGCCATCTGCAATGCGCAGATAGTTGGTGGTAACGGTAACGGGCAGGGTCTTTTCCTCCACCACGTCAAACACCACATCCACCGTGTTGTCGCTGCCCTCCATGGTCACGGTCACACCGTTGAGCAGACCGTTTGCACCGCGCACCAGCAGCCGCAGGGTCTTTTCGCCGCTGTCGCGCACGCTGGACCAGTCCGGGTAGACCACAAAATCCGAGGCGCTGAGCCCGCCGATGGTATAGCCATCGCCGGAGAGCTTCAGGTTCACGGTCTTATCCTCGGCGCTGACGATACTCAGGCCGCGGGATGTATAGGCAGCGGAATCGTAGGTGTAATCCACCGGCACATTATAAATGGTGTTGGTGGTGCCGGGCTGGACGATGATGGTGACCACCATCCATGCAACGATGGCGCCCAGCACGGACAGTGCCAGCCGGATGCGGCGGTCATCCAGAAGGTTCTTCTTTTTGCGGACGGCAGGCTTTGCGCCGTTCGTCTTGTTCGGCTGGTTGCTCATTGCTGCTCGTCCTCCCCCTTCTGGCTGATCCAGTTCCACAGCTTCTTTGCCTGTTCTGCCCAGCTGTCGGCGGTGTTCTTTTCCACCGTGGCCTCCTTGGGGATCATCTCATCGATCAGGCGGGTATACAGGCTCTGGCGGTCAAAATGACGGATCAGCACACCATTTTTGGCCATGGAGATGATGCCGGTCTCCTCGCTGACCACGATGGCAATGGCGTCGGAGTTTTCCGCAATGCCAAGGCAGGCGCGGTGGCGGGTGCCCATATCCTTGCCCAGATCCAGATTGTTGGAAAGGGGCAGCACGCAGCCCGCCGCCTTGATGCGACCGTTTTCGATGATGGCAGCGCCGTCATGCAGGGGCGTGCCCTCGTAGAAGATGGTGCCCAGCACTTCCAGATTGACCGCGCTGTTTACTGGGGTGCCTGTGCGCACGATCTCGGAAAGGTTGGTGTGGCGTTCCAGCACGATGAGGGCACCGGTCTTGGTCTCAGAAAAGCGCTCGGCTGCATCGCAGATGGCAATGATGGCGCTGCGCCATGCGCCCTTCAGGCTGGGGTCGTTGTAGCGCCCTTTTACGTTGAACAGCTTGGAGGCCCACTGGTCGGTCTGACCCATGCGCTCCAATGCACGGCGGATCTCCGGCTGGAACAGCACCACAAGGGTGAGCAGACCAACTTGCAGCAGCGAGTTGAGCAGCCATGTAACGGTGCGCATATTCAGGGTGTTGGCTACCAGATACACGACCATGACCAGCAGCGCGCCCTTGGCCAGCTGCCCGGCGCGGGTGCGGTTGATGATGCCCAGCAGCTGATAGATCAGAAACGCGATGATGATGATATCCAGCAGATCGACAATTTTAAAGGTCTGAAAATTTGCGATGATCGCATTCAGTGTCATGCGTGTGTGCCCCCCTTACACCGCTTCGATCAGGGCAACAGCGTGGGCGGCAATGCCCAGCCCCTCGCCGGTAAAGCCCAGATGCTCCTCCGTGGTGGCCTTTACGCTTACCGCTTCCACCGGCAGGCCGAAAGCCGCCGCCAGATTGGCACGCATGGCCGGGATATGGGGTGCAAGCTTGGGGCGCTGGCACAGCAGGGTGGCGTCGATGTTCTCAATGCGCCAGCCGTGCTCCTTGAGGATCTGTGCCACGCGGCAAGCCAGCTTCAGGCTGTCGGCACCAGCGTACTCCGGGTCATTGTCCGGGAAATGCTGGCCGATATCCCCCAGCGCCGCTGCGCCCAACACGGCATCCATCACCGCATGGGTCAGCACGTCTGCGTCCGAATGGCCCAGCAGACCTTTTTCAAAGGGGATCTCCACCCCGCCAAGGATCAGCTTGCGCTGCTCTACCAAACGATGTACATCATAGCCGTGTCCAATACGCATTTCAGTTTCCTTCCTCTGTGCCGGGCGGGGCAGATCCTCCCGGGTGGTGATCTTCAGGTTTGCATAATCGCCCTGCGTCAGCTGCACCGGACGTCCGGTCAGCTCAAACAGGCTGCAATCATCGGTAACAAGGCGGGCGCGGGTCTCGTCCAGCTCCGCAAGCGCCGCAAGATACGCCGCACGGTCAAAGCACTGGGGGGTCTGCACTGCATACAGGGTGCTGCGGTCCGGGGTCGTCTGCACTGTGCAATCCGGGGGCACGATTTTGCCATCGCCCCGAGCAGCGGCCTTGATGGTATCCTTCACCGGCACCGCCGGGGCAGCTGCGCCGCAGCGGGCAGCGGCTTCCAGCGCCGCCGTAATGACCGCCGCGCTCACAAAGGGGCGGGCAGCATCATGTACCGCCACCAGTTCTCCGTGCGCCGCCAGCACACCGTTTTTTGCGCTCTCGGCGCGGGTAGCCCCGCCCACTACGATCTGCACAGGCTTTGGGCAATCCGCCGCCTGCTGCGCCACAAATTCCCGGTTTTTGCCCGCCACCAGCACAAGCTCGGTGACCTGCGGGCACTGGGCAAAGGCGCGGATGCTGCGGTGCAGCACCGTTTCGCCCCCCAGATCAAAGCTGAGCTTATCAAACCCCATGCGGGTCGAGGAGCCCGCCGCCACCAATACTGCCGATACAGTTTTTTCCATCTCTTCCACCTGCCCTGCTGCTGTGCCGCGCTGCGCGCCCACAGCTGCTTATAATAAACCATGTTTTATTATAGCGTATCACAGCGCAAACTTCAACCGATTTTACACAGCAAAAGTGCATCTGTGCTGTATATTTCCATGTAAGCCTTCACCCCTTGGGGGGAAGGTGGCGCGCAGCGCCGGATGAGGGGTAATTTCCCACAGACTGTTGCTTGCCCGCACCCTCATCCGTCTGCTCACTGCGTTCGCATCCACCTTCCCCCGACTGGGGGAAGGCTTTTACCACGGTCGGCACTCTGATAAATGCAAAAAGGGCTGCTGCACAAAACGTGCAGCAGCCCCGCAGATGCTTTGGGATGTTTTTTACTTCAGGATGGGCTCAATGGCGGCAGCCAGAGCATCCTTCTGTGCCTGAGCTTCCGCCAGATCCTTACCCAGCGTGGTGAAGTAGGTCTTGATCTTCGGCTCGGTGCCGGAGGGACGCACCACCACGGTAGCGCCGTTTTCCAGCGTGTAGATCAGCACGTTGGCAGCGGGCAGGCCGGTCTCTTCCGGCTTCTTGTAATCGGTCACCTTGACCACCTTATGGCCAGCCAGCTCCACAGGGGGCTGGTCACGCAGCTTCTGCATGATGGAAGCCATCTTCTCCATGCCGGTCAGGCCGGGGAACTCAAAGCTGTCCACCTTGTTCAGGTAGCGGCCGTACTGAGCGTAGATCTCTTCCAGACGCTGCTTGATGGAGGAACCGATGCTGCGGTAGTAAGCAGCCATCTCGCAGATGAGCATGGAGCCGATGACGGCGTCCTTATCGCGGACGTAGGGGCCTGCCAAATAGCCGTAGCTCTCCTCAAAACCGAAGATGAAGCGATCAACTTCACCGGCAGCCTCGAGGTTAGCGATCTGGTCGCCGATCCACTTGAAGCCGGTCAGCACATTGCGCATCTCCACGCCATAGTGCTTTGCCACAGCGTCTGCCAGCGGGGTGGACACGATGGACTTGACTGCCACGGGGTTCTTGGGCATGGTACCCTTCTCGATGCGGCCTGCGCAGATGTAATCCAGCAGCAGAACGCCCATCTCGTTGCCGGACACCAGCTCATAGCTGCCGTCCGGGCACTTCATGGCAATGCCCACGCGGTCGGCATCGGGGTCGGTAGCCAGCATCAGATCTGCGCCGGTCTTGGTGGCCAGCTCCAGACCCAGCTTCAGCGCCTCGAAGATCTCGGGGTTGGGGTAGGAGCAGGTGGTGAAGTAGCCGTTGGGGTACTCCTGCTCGGGCACGATGGTGATATCGGTGATGCCCATATCGTTGAGCACATGGGTCACGGGCACAAGGCCGGAGCCGTTCAGCGGGCTGTACACCAGCTTCAGGCCGGCAGTCTTGCACAGACCAGGGCGCACCTGACGTGCTTCAATGGCATCGTACAGGGCCTTTTTGCAGTCATCGCCCACAAAGCGGATCATCCCATTCTCCACGCCCTCGGCAAAGGAGACGTACTTTGCACCGGTGAGCACATCGGTCTTCTGGATCTCGTCGTAGACGATGGCGGCGGCGTCATCGGTCATCTGGCAGCCGTCCGGGCCATAGGCCTTGTAGCCGTTGTACTTGGCCGGGTTGTGGGAGGCGGTTACCATGATACCGGCGTTGCAGTTGTAGTAACGGGTAGCAAAGCTCAGGGCAGGCACAGGCATCAGGGCATCATAGATGCGCACCTTGATGCCGTTGGCTGCCAGAACGCCTGCGGCGGTCTTGGCAAAGACATCGCTCTTCAGGCGGCTGTCGTAGCTGATAGCCACGGTCTGGGTACCGCCCTGGGTCAGCACCCAGTTTGCCAGACCCTGCGTTGCCTGACGGACAACGTAGATGTTCATGCGGTTGGTACCGGCACCCAGCACGCCGCGCAGGCCCGCGGTACCAAACTTCAGCGCCACAGCAAAGCGATCCTTGATCTCATCGTCATTGCCCTCGACCTTTGCCAGTTCCGGCTTCAGGTCTGCATCTTCCAGATCCGCTGCCAGCCAGCGCTTGTATTCATCCAGATACATCTTGTACACCTTACCTTTGTTTAAAATCTTTTTCCCCGGATCGAAATGGTTTGTATAAACCTACTTATACTATAAACTCTTGCTTCGCTTATGTCAATTGCGTAATATGGCCGAAGTTTGTGCCCTTAAAACCGACAAATGCCACAAAAAACCGGTTCTTCTGCCATATTCATTGCGTTTTTTGATGTATCCAGCAGCTGGTAGGGCTGGCGTACATCCTCCAATACCTCCAGCCACTGCTCCGGTCCCACGCCGTTTTCGCACAGGTAGCGCAGCAGCACCATCACCCGGCTAAAGCTGTCTGCCGGAGCAAGCACCGCGCTGCTGCGCACCTTGCCGCCCTGCTCCCGGCGCAGCTGTGCCAGTACCCCCTGCGGGGTGGCAGCGGCGCAGTACACCAGCGTGCAGGCGTGCTGCAAGCCCTCCAGCTCTGAATAAGTACGGATATACCGGCAGCATTCCCCATTTGTCATGATCTCTCGTTCTCCTTTCTGCTGCATTGACAACTTTCCTGTGCTTTACTATAATGATTTCAAACAGAAAAAACTGTCGAAGCATAGTAGATATATCCATTATTTTCCACTTTTGGCATTTTTGACAAACCATGCGTCATGCAGGGAGGGACACCATGTATTCTGTGACCAACAGCTTTGGCCTGAACGGACTGCGCGGCTTTGCCGTTGCAGTGGAAGCCGATGTTTCCGGCGGGCTGCCCGCATTTTCCATCGTCGGCCTGCCGGACTCTGCCGTGCGGGAAAGCGCCGACCGGGTGCGCGCCGCCATCAAAAACCTTGGCTTCCGTTTTCCGGACCGGCGCATCACCATCAACCTTGCCCCTGCTGATGTGCGCAAGACCGGCCCGGTGTACGATCTGCCGTTACTTTTGGCGCTGCTGACCGCCAGCGGGCAGCTGGAAGAAGTGCCCGCCGATGCTGCCTTTCTGGGCGAACTTGCTCTGGACGGCAGTCTGCGTCCGGTGTCCGGCGTGCTGCCCATGGCACTGGCCGCTGCCGAGCACGGCATCCGGGCGCTGTATGTCCCGGCTGAGAATGCCGCCGAAGCCGCCGAAGCCTGTGCCGACACCATGACCGTCTACCCCGCCCACACCGCCCGGGAGGTGGTGGAGGCACTGAAGGGTATCCGTCCCCTGTCCCCTGCCGCCGCCATCCCCTTTGACCCGGAGGACGCATGGCAGCAGGTGCCGGATTTTGCGGATGTGATGGGACAATCTCTGGCGCGGCGCGCCATGGTCATTGCGGCCGCAGGCGGGCATAATGTGCTGCTGACGGGTGCGCCCGGCACCGGCAAGTCCATGCTGGCAAAGCGCCTGCCGGGCATCCTGCCGCCCCTGACCCGGGAGGAAGCAGTGGAAACGACTAAAATTTACTCCATCGCCGGGCAGCTGCCGCAGGGGCGCGGGTTGATCTCTGCCCGCCCCTTCCGCAGCCCGCACCACTCGGCCAGTTCTGCCGCCCTTGCCGGCGGCGGGGCGCAGTTCCGCCCGGGCGAGTGCAGTCTTGCCAACTGCGGCGTACTGTTTTTGGACGAACTACCGGAGTTTTCCCGCGAGAGTTTAGAAGTGCTGCGCCAGCCGCTGGAGGACGGTCAGATCACCGTGAGCCGCGCCGCCGGAAGCGCCACCTACCCCAGCCACTTCCAGCTGGTGGCCGCCATGAACCCATGCAAATGCGGCTATTACGGTCACCCCACCCGCGCCTGCACCTGCTCCCCCAGTGCAGTGCGACAGTACCGCAGCCGGGTGTCCGGCCCGCTTTTGGACCGCATCGACCTGTGCGTGGAGATGGACCCCATCGCCTTTGACGAGCTGCACACTACCGCCCCCTCCGAGAGCAGCGCCGAGCTGCGCAAACAGGTGCTTGCCGCCCGTGCCATTCAGGCCAAACGCTACGCCGCGCCGGGCTTTAAAGGGGTGCACTGCAACGCCCAGCTGAACGCCGGGCAGGTGCGGCGCATCTGCCGCATGACCCCCGGTGCCGAGCAGCTGCTGCGCAGTTCCTACGATACGCTAGGACTTTCTGCCCGGGCGCACGACCGCATTTTGCGGGTAGCCCGCACCGTGGCCGACCTTGCCGGTAAGACCCTGCTGGACGAGGACTCTCTGCTGGAAGCATTGCAATACCGGGCGCAGGAGAAATTGGACGGGTAATGCTGTTTTGAAAGTATCATACACATAAAAACGCGAGCAGCCAAAGCGGTCGCTCGCGTTTTTTGTTTGCTATCGGGCTGCTTACATTTTCTCTTTTCCAGTGCCTCCCGATGTGGTATACTGAAACTGTAAAAATCCAGAAAATGGAAGGAGTAAAAAAATGAACATTCGTAAAGCCGAGGAAAAAGACATTCCAAGACTGCTGGCGCTGCTGGGGCAGGTGCTGCAAATTCATGCAGAGATACGCCCGGATATTTTTATTCCCGGCACCACAAAATACACCGTCTGCGAACTGACAGCGCTTTTGAAGCAGGAGGATAAGCCCATCTACGTTGCCGTGAACGAGGAGGATGTGTGCATGGGCTATGCCTTCTGTCAGCTAAAGGAGCAGCCTTTTTCCACCAATATGGTGCCCTTCAAGTCGCTGTTCATTGATGACCTGTGTATTGACAAGCAGACGCGCGGGCAGCACATCGGGAAAAGCCTGTTTGAATATGTAAAGCAGCAGGCAAAAGCGCTGGGCTGCTACGAGGTGACCCTGAACGTCTGGGCGGGGAACACTTCGGCAGAGCATTTTTATGAAAAGATGGGCATGAAAACCAAGGAACGGCAGATGGAGTATATTCTGTAACTCGGGCGAAAGCGTTGTCTCTTTAGGCGCGATAAAGCGCAGTTTACAGAGGGATAGAGCGTATAAGCGTATATAAAAATAGGTATATTCAAATTTCGGATTTGTTCACAATGGCAATTTTATGCAATATAAATTATAAGATTGCACGACAGATAAACCATTCTATATTCCCGGCGGGCAGCCACAAAACAGCTGCCCGCTTTTTGTTATCTCAATATAAAACCGCCCGCATTGTGGTCAGAATTGTGGTCAAAACCAAATGAGGCCAGCCTACAAGTCAAAAGGGGCTGTTGCAAAATGCACCACTCGTTATTTTGACGATATTACGCAATAATTTAAACTATAATCGCACATAAAGAAAAGCAAGTGCAACACTTTTTCTCGAAAGCCAAAATTTTTGATGGAGATGTGATGCACTTGCTTTTTATATTGTTCGATTTTTCGCTTGTTTTTGAAATCGTTATAGATATTTGTGTTGCGCCATTTTGCAACAGCCCCTTTTTCTTCACTCAAGTTTTTAAAAAGACCGGGGCCCGCAGCCCAAAGGGCTGACAGGCTCCGGTCTTATAGATGCAAGGGGTTTTCCCTTATGCTGCGCTTAGTGGATGAACACAGGACCCAGCGGGTTTGCGATGGGGCTTACATAGCCGCCCAGCAGCTTGGGGATAGCAAGGCTGATATCGGGGACGTAGGTCAGCAGCAGCAGTGCAATAAACATACACAGGTAGAACGGCAGGGTCGCCTTGACCACCTTCTCCATGGGGCGCTTTGCAACGGCAGAGCCGATGAACAGAACTGCGCCGACGGGAGGAGTCAGCAGGCCGATGCCGCAGTTCAGGACCACGATGATACCGAACTGGATGGGATCGATGCCGATGGAGGTGGCGATGGGCAGCAGGATGGGGGTAGCGATCAGGATGATGGGAGCCATATCCATGATCATACCCAGCACCAACAGGATCAGGTCGATGAGCAGTGCGATCAGGTAGGGGTTGTCGGTGAGGTCGGTGATGGCGGTTGCTGCCAGATCAGGAACGTGCAGCATGGTCAGGCAGTTGCCGAACACTGCAGAGGTTGCGATCAGGATCAGCACGATGGACAGGGTGTTGACGCACTCGTCCAGAGCGTGCCACACGCCCTTCCAGTCCAGACCCTTGTAGATGAACACAGAGACGAACAGGGAGTAGATAACGGCAATAGCAGCGGACTCGGTAGCGGTGAACACGCCGCCGACAACGCCGAACACCACGATGATAACAGCGGCCAGTGCCCAGATGGAGGTGCCCATCTGCTTGACAAAGCGCTTGATGCTGAACGGATCACCCTTGGGGTAGTTGCGCTTGACCGAGATGATGTAAGAACCGATCATCAGCACGATGGCCAGCAGAGCGCCAGGCAGGTAGCCGGCCAGGAACAGGCTGCCCACGGAGATACCACCGGCGGTGGTAGCGTAGATGACCATGTTATGGCTGGGAGGAACCAGCAGACCCTCGCAGGAGGAGGTGATGGTAACAGCGGTGGAGAAGTCTGCACCGTAGCCCTGATCCACCATCATGGGGATCATGATAGAGCCGATGGAGGCGGTATCGGCGGAAGCAGAACCGGAAATGCCGCCGAAGAAGTAGGAAGCCACGATGTTGACCATGGCCATGCCGCCGCGCATCCAGCCAACGCAGGCGTCGGCCAGTGCGATCAGCTTTTCAGAGATGCCGCCGGAACCCATGAGCACGCCCATGGTGATGAAGAACGGCACAGCCATCAGGCTGAAGGAAGAGATGCCCTTGACCATCAGGCGGCAGACATCGGTCAGTGCCTGACCCTGCACCAGCATACACAGCACGCTGGAAAGACCAACGGCGTATGCAATGGGGAAGCGCAGGAAGATCATAACAAAGAAGCTGACAAGAAGGACAATGATTGCCAGTGTCTGAACTGTCATATTACATTTCCTCCTTTACAAAAAAGCTCTTGACGTGGTTGTACAGAGACTCAAGCTCAAAGATGATCATGGCAACACCGGCCAGCGGCACCGGGAAGTACATCCAGAAGCGGCTCAGCCAGGGCATGGAAACATAAAAGCCACGGCCACCCAGCGTAGTGGCGTAGTTCCAGCCGACCACCATCATGACCACGCCAAGGACCATCACGGCCACGTCGGACAGGATGTCCAACGCCTTGACCACATTCTTGGGCAGGTACATATCAAAAGCAGTCATGCGGATGTGTGCGCCGCGGCGGATAGCCAGCGCAGCGCTCAGCACAGCCATGTAGCTCATACAGGTCAGAACGACCTCCTCAGACCAGGAGGGGTCCGGGATAAAGGGGACGTAACGGCCAATGACCGACATCGTGGTAATGAGGATATCTGCGATCAGCAGGATCTTGCAGATGAACAGAACCACCTTGTAGGTAATGTCGTACGCCGGTCTGATCTTATCCAGAGTGGTAAAGATTTTCGGCATAGAAATTCCTCCATATAAAAGCCCGGCGAAGCCTGCGGGCGTATTCCCGTGGGCCTCCGCCGGGCAATGTACTACTTAGATTGGATGGAAAGCCAGCTTATGCCTTCATGTCCAGCAGCTTCTGGTACAGTTCAGCCTGATCAGAGGTGTTGTCCTTAATGACCTTAGCGCAAGCTTCCTGCCAGGGAGTCTTGTCGTCCACATCCACAACGTTGCAGCCGGAAGAACGCAGCTCGTCCAGAACCTTGTTCTCAGCGGTCTCGGACAGATCAGCGTTGAACTTCTGGGTGTCGGCAGCAGCAGCCATGACAGCAGCCTGCTGGTTAGCGGTCAGCTTGCCCCATGCGTTGTCGGTGATGACAGCCTGCACAGCGCCCAGAGTGTGGCCGTCCAGGATCAGGTTGTTAGCAACCTCGGGGAAGGCGTTGGACTTGTAGTTTGCGATGGGCTGCTCAGCGCCATCCACAACGCCGGTCTGCAGTGCGCTGTACAGCTCGCCGAAAGCAACGACGGTGGGGTTAGCGCCCAGACCCTCGACCATGCCGTTCATAACGGGGTCGTTGGACACACGCAGCTTCATGCCCTTCAGGTCGCCGATAGCAGCAACGGGCTTGACGGTGAAGAAGTGACGGAAGCCCTCCTCGCCGTAGAACAGGCCGCGAACGGGCAGGCCCAGTTCCTGAGGCTCGTTCAGGAACTCAGGAGCCAGATCGCTGTTGGCAAAATTCCAGAAGTGAGCGCGGTTGTTGAAGGTGAAGGGGATGGACAGCAGCTTAGACTTGTTGCAGCCGTAGCTGGTCAGAGCGAAAGCAGAGATACGGCTGATATCGATGGAGGTAGAACCGCCCAGAATAGCGTCCAGAACGTCGTTCTCAGAGCCCAGAACACCGGAAGCCTGCACATCAACGACCACAGAACCGCCGCTCAGCTCCTCGACCTTCTCCTTGAAGTGAGAACCGGTCTGACCAACGATAGTATCCAGCGGGTTGACCTCGGCGTAGACCAGAGTCACCTTGGGATCGCTGGCAGCGGCAGCTGCATCACCGGCAGCAGCAGAAGCTGCGGTAGAGGTGGTGGAAGCAGCGGTAGAAGTGGAGCCGCTCTTGGAACCACCGCAGGCGGTCAGAGCAACAGCAGCAGTAGCTGCACCGGCAACAGTCATAAAGCTGCGACGAGAAATCATTTTCATAGGAATCGTCCTCCTTAAAATAATTGTGAACTTCTCCGGGCGCACAGGTGCCGGAGCTTTCGTTCATTGACTGTACACACTTTAGCAAATTTTTCGAAATGAAACAAGAGCTTTCAAAAAATGTCCTGTTTTTCGAAAGAATGTCAAGATTGTTTTTGCCACATTGCACAACTGCTTTCCGTTTTGTTTGTGCAACACTGCTGACAAGTTGGATACATTCCTGTATTCATAGCACAAAATAACACCCCGACAAATGTCCGTCCGGGCACTTCTCGGGGTGTTTTCTTCAGCTTTTCTGTATCCGGTCGATCAGCTCCTGCTGGGCAGAGAATTCATCGTACATGGGCTGCACCGCTGCGCGGAAACGAGCCTTCTCGGCCTCGTCCAGCTCGGTGACGCAGATGCCCAGCTTGCGCATATTCTGCTCTGCGTTCGCCTCCCGCCGTGCCCAGAGCTCCCGTTCTGTCTGTGCGCTCTCCCGGGCGCAGGCGCGGATCACCTCCGGGAAGCTTTCGTCCAGCGCGGCAAGTTTTTCCATCACCGCCGGGCTTGCCAGCTGCACCTCCGGCACGCGGGTGTGCTCGTCCTTCAGGAAAAAGGGCGCTACCTCGTAGTGTCCCATCACCTCGTAGCTGGGCCAGTTGTTCTCTGCCCCGTCGATCTCGGCGTTATGCAGGGCGGCATACACCTTGCTGTACACCACCTGCGCCGGTTTTGCACCCAGTGCGGTGATCATGTCGCTCATCATGTCCGACTCCTGCACCCGGATGGTCAGCCCCTGCAGGTCATCCAGCCCGGTCACCTTTTCCCGGGTGTAGAAGCTGCGCACACCGGCGTCGAACCACGAAAGGCCCACTAAGTCCATCCCGTCCAGCATCGCCAGAAACTCGTCCCCGATGCCGCCGTCCAGCACCCGCCACATCTGCTGGGCATCGCTGTACAGGTAGGGCAGCTGCAATACGCTGAGCTCCGGCTCGTACTCTGCCAGCTGGCTCAGGGACACGCGGGAAAAATCCACCCCGCCGAACTGCATCTGCTGGATGACGCTCTGCTCTGCGCCCAGCTCTGCCCCGCTGTAAACCAGCACCTTCACCCGGCCGCCCGTGCGCTGCGCCACAAGTTCGGCAAAGGCTCTTGCCGCCTTGCTGGTGGGGTAGTCCTCCGGCTGGTTCTCGGCATAGCGCAAAATGAGCGGCTTTTCCTGCTGCGAAGAAGCAGACTGCGCCGTGCAGCCTGTGACTGCCAGTGCCGGGGCTGTCGTCAGCAGGTGCAGCAGCTGACGGCGGGTCACAGCCGCGCCTCCCGGGCTGCCTTTGCCGCTTCCTTCCGGTACTGGGTGGGGGTCATGCCGGTGCGCTTTTTAAAGGCCCGGGCAAAATAGCTGGCGTCCTCGTAGCCCACCATAGAAGCCACCTCCGCTGCGGAGCGGAAGGGGTCGGACAGCAGCTCCTTGGCGGCGTTGATGCGCAGCTCGGTCAGGCAGTCCAGAAAGTTCATCTTCTGGTACTTTTTGAACTGCGCCGAAAGGTACGCCGGGCTGATGTGCAGAATCTCGCTCACGCTGTCCAGCGAGAGGTCAGCCATATAGTTATCTTCCATATACTTGCGCACATGGTCCATCACCAGTGCATTGCGGTCGCTCTCCCCTTCTTCGGCGAGGTCGGTCTCCTGTTCCGGGACGGTTTCCTGCTCCGGGGCTTCCGCAGCCAGCTCTGCCAGACGGCGTCCGGCTTCGATCTGCCGGATGGCGCGGCGGATGGCAGCTTCGGTCTCGTCCGGGTCTACCGGCTTCAGCAGATAGTCGCAGGCACCCAGATGCACCGCTTCGTGGGCGTACTGGAACAGGCTGTACGCCGTGATAAAGATCACCTTGCACTCCGGGCGCTGTTCCAGCACCGCGCGGGCGGCATCCAGGCCGTTCATGCCCGGCATCTCGATGTCCATCAAAATCAGGTCTGCACCCCAGAGCACGGCGGTATCCGCGGCTTTGCGGCCGTTTTCAGCCATTTCCACCGTTACCTCATGCTCGAACCGGCGCATGACGATATCTGCCAGCGCCTCCCGCTCCATCCTCTCGTCATCCGCGATCAACAGACGAATCATTCCTCAAATTCCTCCTCATTCTCCACCAGCGGCAGATACAGGATCACCGCAGTTCCCCGCCCCGGCCGGGAGCGCACCACCACCCGGCAGCGGGCATCCAGCAGCCGCAGGCGGGCCGCCACATTATAAATACCGATATGCTCCCAGCGGGGCGCGGGCTGCTCCAGTGCCGTGCGCAGCTGTTCCAGCTGCTCCGGCTCAATACCCATGCCGTTGTCCAGCACCCGGATGCACAGCAGACCTTTTTCCCGCAGGGGAATCATGCGGATGCGCACCACGCCGCCCTCTTCCTTGGGGCAGATGCCGTGCTTGAAAGCGTTTTCCACGATGGGCTGCAAGATAAAGGACGGCACCATGGTCTCGGTCAGATCCAGCGAATCCGAGAACGCCCACTCCATCTGCACCCGGTCGCCAAAGCGCACATGGTAGATGGAGTAATATTCGTCCACAACGCGCACCTCCCGGGAGAGGGGCACCTGCTCATCGTTGCTCATCAGACTGTAACGCAGCAGATGGGAAAGCGCCATAATGAGCGCCTGCGTGCGGTAGGCGGACTCTGTGCCCGCCATCTGCTGGATGACGTTCAGGGTGTTGAACAAAAAATGCGGGTCGATCTGGCTGCGCAGCTGCTGCAACCGGCTGCGCTCCATGCGGTTCTGCAGTTCCAGCGCCTCGGTCTTTTGGCGGTGCAGCTCCCGCTCGATCTCGTTTTTCTCCTGCAGGGTATTCACCTGCTGCGCCATGGAGTGCTTCATGCGGTTGAAGGATTCCGCCAGCTGGCCGATCTCCGGCTGCTTGGGTAGTGGGATGTCCGGGGTATCGAGCTGGCTGCGGCTGATGGCGCGGGATGCCTCGATCATCTGGGAGACCGGGGTCAGCAGCTGCATGACCATCAGACCGGAGGCGCAGCCCAGCGCCACGCACAGCGCCACCACCACGATCTGCATCAGGGCAATCCGCTCGCCCAGCTCCGAGATCTCGGTGTAAGTAGTCTGGGCATCCAGAATCGAGGCTTTCAGCAGCTGCATGGTGTACTGGCTCAGATACCCGCCGCAGACCGACACTCTGTTATAGTACAGCTGGGATGCCTTTGCTTCCTGCCCGCTGGAAAGGTAGCCTTCCAGCTCTTCCAGCAGGGCATTGTAGCTGCCGTAGGTGGTCTCCACCGCGCCGTAAAGCACCCACTGCTCCTCGCTGACGTTCTGCAAGCCGTCCATATTGGATCGGATGCGCCATAGCCATGCGTTGCTGGTGGAACAGGCTGCCCGGAGCTTTTCCAGCATTTCCTCGGTCTCGCCGTTCTCCCAGCGGTATGCTTCCAGAATGCTGATAGAGCTTTCCACGCCGCCCTGAAACCGGCTGATGGCGTTAAAGTTGCCCATCTGGTCGTCCTGCACCTGCTGCACCGCCCGTGCCTGATAGCCGTTGAGGGCAAGCTGCAACGCAAAGGCCGCAAAAAAGGCTGCCAGACACAGCACCATACGCTGCTTGAGCGTAACACTGCGCTTCCAGTTGCGCTTTTCCATGCAAAGCTTCCCCCCTTTTTTCGTTGGATAATATCCGTTGGATAATATCTTATTTTACCACGCCTTGCGGGCGGTTTGCAAGCCGGATACACCGCCGGTGCATCTTTTGCTTGCTTCTTGCCGATAAATGTGGTACTATGCCCAAAAAGGAGAGTGACTTTATGACCCAGAATGTTTGCGTTTCCGTTCAGATGGACGAAAAGAGCTTTCACGATTTTGCATCTTTTGACCTGCTGCGCCACAACAAGGGCTGGCAGCGTCCGGCGGTGTTCACCGCCATCCTGCTGGTGTGTGCCGGCATCTGCCTGAGCCAAATCGGCAAGCGGGAGGGTGCCGGGCTTTTGACCGCCGTGCTGGCTATTGTCGCCCTCGGCCTGCCCGCCGTATACTTCGGCACTTTCTTTTCGAACCTCTCCAATCAGATCAAAAAGCTGGGTCTGCCCCGCCCCTTCTACCGGCTGGAGCTGGACGCCGCCGGGCTTTCGGTCTGGATGGCCGGTGAACAGAACAAGGCTGAGCCTACCAACCGCTACACTTGGAACACCGTGTACTGCGCCTACCGCACCAAAGAGGCGGTGTACATCTACGTCCAGCGGAATCAGGCCTATCTGCTGAACGAGAACATGGATGCCGCATGGAGCCTGCTGGGCAGCGCCCTGCCCGCCGCCAGCCTGCACGACTGCCGGAAATAAGGGTATAAGGACGATTTTTCATGCGCTCTGCTTTACTCTGCGCATGAATAGCGGAAAATCATGATTCTTTCGAAATCCCGGAGCGTCTGCGGACGCTCCGGGATTTCATTTTCACAGGGAGGGGTCGTAACCGGAAACTGCATTTGCAGCGCTTGTTTCCTTCGGAAACAGTCGCGCTGCGGGGGCGCTTCCATTCCCGTGGAAAGACAAGCCCGGAAGGTTTGCAAACCTTTTAGACAAAACAAAAACCCACGCTGCGGCAAAGCAAAAGCGCAGCGTGGGTACGGAAATAGCGTTATAACGTTTTAGCGGGCCAGAGTGTACTTGTGCAGGGTCTTGCGCACTGCGCCGTTACCGGCGTACAGCTCCTTGACCATGCCCTCGATCTTTTCGCCCAGACCAACGGCGTACAGATCCACGCCGAACACGTCGGCACGGCTGTACAGAGCCTTCAGGCAGCTGAAGTCCTGCTCGCCTTCCTTGACTTCCAAGGGGTTGACGATGGCCTGCAGCTCAGCCAGCAGCGGATCGGGAGAGATCTCGAAGGGCTGGCCGTTGTCGTCGATGCCCTTCAGGTAGCGGGCATAGCCTGCCAGCACCAGCGGGATCAGCACGAGGTTGGACTTGTCCAGACCGCGCTCCTCGTAAGCCTTGATGGTCTCGCCGAAGCGGATGGCCAGCTTCTGGGAGGTATCGGTAGCGATACGCTGGGGAGCATCAGGCATAAAGGGGTTGGGCAGACGGCGGTTGATGACAGCACCAATGAACTCGTAGGGGTTCAGCACGCCGGGATCAACCACAACGGGCATCGCCTCGATATAGCCGATCTTCTGGATGAAGGAGCGCAGATCCTCGTCTGCCATCTCGGCAGAGATGAGGGTGTAGCCCAGCATGCAGCCATAGATGGACATGGCAGTGTGCAGGGGGTTCAGGCAGGTGCAGACCTTCATCTTCTCGATCTTGTCCACGGTCTCGCGGTCGCAGTACAGCACACCGCCCAGTTCCAGCGGAGGACGGCCATTGGTGTAGTGATCCTCGATGCACAGGTACTGGGTCTCCTCGGCGTTGACGAAGGGAGCGGTAAAGGTGTGCTTCTCGGTAACGATGGTGTAGTTATCCTCAAAGCCGTCCTTTGCCAGCATCTCCTGCACCTTTGCGTCCGGGCGCGGGGTGATCTTGTCGATCATGCTCCAGGGGAAAGTGACCTTGGTCTCGTCCTGCACATAGGCCAGGAACTCGGCGGGCACCAGACCCTGCTCCACCCACTTTGCAGCGTAGGCGTGGACAGCGGTCTTGACCTTATCGCCGTTGTGAGAACAGTTATCCATGCTCTGCACGGTCAGGGGCAGCTTGCCGGCCTTGAAGCGCTCGTACAGCAGAGCGGTGACCTTGCCCATGGCCAGCACGGGAGTCAGGCCGCGCTCCAAGTCAGCGGGCGCAACGCCATAGCCCTTCTCGGTGATGGTGAAGGAGATCATCTGCAGGCTGGGGTTCTGGAAGATCTCAACAAGACGTGCCCAGTCAGCGCCGAAGGAATAATCGGCCTTCAGGCTCTCGGTAACGGAGGCGATGACCTTCTTCTCGATCTCGCCGGTGGACTTCAGGCAGACCAGCAGGCTCAGGTTATCATAGGGCTGGTAAGCCTTGTCGATGATCTCGTAGTCGAAGCTCTCGGCCACGATGACGCCGCGGTCGTACTTGCCGCTGTTCAGTGCATCGTTCAGCACGGCAGCGGGGAAAGCGCGGAAGATGTTGCCAGCGCCGAAGTGTACCCAAGTGGGCTCGGCGTGGGTCTTAGCCTTAACGGCCTCAATGTCGAATTTGGGCAGCTCGTAGCCCTTTTCTGCCCACTCGGCAGACAGATTGCCGTTTTTGATATCAGACAGCTTCATAGTAATCAGCCCTTCTTTTCTTCATCCAGACGGTCCAGCAGGTCCCAGATACCCAGCATATACTGGATGCCCAGAGCACGGTCATACTTGCCATAGCCGGGGCGGCAGACGCCGGGGCCTTCCTCCCACAGCTGACGGCCGTGGTCGGGGCGGATGTAGCCCTCAAAGCCGCAGTCATGGTAAGCGCGCATCACCTCAATGATGCCGGTCTCGCCGCAGCAGTCGCGGTGAGCAGCCTCAGAGAAGTCGCCGTTGGGGAAGTGGTGGATGTTGCGGACGTGACCGAAGGCAATGCGGTCGCAGTGCTTGCGGATGATCTCGGCGCAGTTGTTGTTGGGGTTTGCGTTCAGGCTGCCGGTGCACAGGGTCAGGCAGTTGTACGGATCGTCCACCATCTTCAGGAAGCGGTCGATGCTGGGCTCGTCCACCAGCAGGCGGGGCAGACCGAAGATATCCCAAGGAGGATCGTCCATGTGGATAGCCATCTTGATGTCGCACTCGTGGCAGGTGGGCATCAGAGCCTCCAGGAAGTACTTCAGGTTCTCCCACAGCTTCTCCTTGGTGACAGGAGCGTAGGCCTTGAACAGCTCGTCCAGCTTTGCCATACGCTCCGGCTCCCAGCCGGGGAAGGTCATGTGGTACTTCTCGGTAAAGGACATGATATACTCAGCCATGGCCTTGTAATCGCCCTTGATCTTGTCCTTCTCGTAGAACAATGCGGTGGAGCCGTCGCCTACCGGGTGGAACAGGTCGGTGCGGGTCCAGTCGAAGATGGGCATGAAGTTGTAGCAGATGACCTTAACGCCGAACTTGGACAGATTGCGGATGCACTGCTTGTAGTTCTCGATATACTGGTCGCGGGTGGGCAGACCGATCTTGATATCGTCGTGCACGTTGACGGACTCGACAACATCCATATCAAAGCCGTAGGCGTGGATCTGGTCTGCAACCTTCTGGATCTCGTCGATTTCCCAGATCTCGCCGGGCATCTTGTTGTGCAGTGCCCAGACGATGCTGGTCACGCCGGGGATCTGCTTGATGTCGCTCAGGGTGACGGGGTCGTTGCCCTCGCCATACCAGCGCCAACCCATTTTCATAGGCATAGAGAAGTTCCTCCTGTCGTTTTTTATCTTATGGCACGCGCAGTACGCCTGCACGTTCTTCTTGCTTATATTCTAATATATCAGTTGAAAAATAGCAATACGCACAATGCCATTTTTTTGTGTTTATTCTTGTATACTTTACACAAAAACGGCAAAATGCCAGTTTTTTAACAAGGTTTTTGGGCAGTGTGCTGCTCCCTTTCCAAGCTTCTTCTGTTCTTGCGGTCAGCACATCGCAGCGCTCTGACCCGCCCGGCGCAAAGCACCGCCGGTTGACAATTCCTGTAAAAACCTTTATATTCAAGACACGCAGCGCTCCGTGAAAACCGCCGGGGCGCACCATCTGGTCCTATATATAAAGGAGGATCCGCTATGGTTTCACCTACCAAGTGCATTGCCGGGCGTTCTGTTGCCGATTGGATTGCGGCATACCCCGTACTCTCCGACCTCTGCGCCCTGAAGGAGACTGCATGGGTAAACCCGGACAAGCTGCCCTTTGCACAGGCTGCGGCCGCCTGTCCGCTGACCTTGGCCGATATTGAGGATGCCGCCGCACGGCTGGAGCGGTTTGCGCCCTATCTTGCCGCCGTCTTTCCCGAAACTGCCGCGACCGGCGGCATCATCGAATCCCCTGTTCAACCCATTCCCCGGATGAAGAAGGTGCTGGAGGAGCGCAGCGGCACCCCCATCGCCGGGCAGGTATGGGTCAAGCTGGACAGCCATCTGCCCATTTCCGGCTCCATCAAGGCGCGGGGCGGCATTTACGAGGTACTGAAAACCGCCGAGGACATTGCCCTGCACAGCGGAATGCTGCACCTCACCGACAACTATGCCGTGCTGGCAGAGGAGCGTTTCCGCAAGCTGTTCTCGCAGTATTCCATCGCGGTAGGCTCTACCGGCAATCTGGGGCTTTCCATCGGCATCATGAGCGCGAAGCTGGGCTTTCAGGTCACCGTGCACATGTCCGCTGACGCACGGCAGTGGAAAAAAGACCTGCTCCGCAGCCGGGGCGTCAAGGTGGTGGAGTACGCCTCCGATTACAGCATCGCCGTGACCGAGGGGCGCAAGCTGGCGGCGGGTGACCCCTACTGCCATTTTGTGGATGACGAAAATTCCAAGACCCTCTTTCTGGGCTATGCCGTGGCTGCGCTGCGGCTGAAAAAGCAACTGGACGCACAGGGCGTCACCGTGGATGCAGAGCATCCCCTCTTTGCCTATCTGCCCTGCGGCGTGGGCGGCGGCCCCGGCGGTGTGGCCTTTGGCCTGAAGATGCTGTTCGGCGATGCCGCACACTGCTTTTTTGCCGAGCCTACCCACTCCCCCTGCATGATGCTGGGCATGGCTACCGGCGAAAACAGCAGCGTTTGCGTGCAGGACTTTGGCATCGACAACCGCACCGCCGCCGATGGCCTTGCTGTGGGGCGCGCTTCCGGTTTTGTGGGCGGGCTGATGCGCCCCTTTATGAGCGGCTGCTACACCCTGCAGGACGAGCGGATGTATACCCTTCTGGCACAGCTGGCTGACGCCGAAGCACTTTTCCTTGAGCCCAGCGCTCTGGCGGGAATGTACGGCCCGGTGCTCATCCAGCCCGGGCAGCTGCTTGGTGCTTACACCGAAACCGCCCTGCCCGCCGGTGCGCTGGCAAACGCCGCCCATCTGGTCTGGGCCACCGGCGGGAATATGGTTCCCCGGGAAGAGATGCAGCGCTACTATCAAAAAGGCAAGACACTGGCGCAGGGATAACAAGCAAAAGCCGCCTTTCGTGCCTTGCAGCACAAAAAGCGGCTTTTTATCGTCTTATTTCAGGAGCAACGAGCCTTGCGGAAGCTTATTCCGGCAGGTCCTCTTCGTTCTCCAGGCTGTGCCAGACGTTCTGGACGTCATCGTTATCCTCCAGGGAATCCAGCAGCTTGCCCATCAGCTTCAGCTGATCGGGATCGGTCAGGCGGGTAGTGGTCATGGGCACCATGGCCAGATCGTCGGACAGGATCTCGTAGCCCTTCTCTTCCAGAGCCTTGACCACAGCGGAGTAGTTCTCGGGATCGGTGGTGATCTCGGCTGCGTCCTCGCTGGCATCAAAGTCCTCGGCACCGGCATCCAGAGCGTCCATCATGGCCTCGTCGGCGTCCTTATCCTCCAGAGAGATGTCGATGACGCCCTTCTGGTTGAACAGGAAGGCCACGCAGCCCATAGCGCCCAGATTGCCGCCGTTCTTATCGAAGTAGTGGCGCAGGTCAGCAGCGGTACGGTTGCGGTTGTCGGTCAGGGTCTCCACCATGACTGCCACGCCGCCGGGGCCGTAGCCCTCGTAGGTGATGGCCTCGAACTCGGTCTTATCGCCGCCCTCAGCCTTCTTGATGATGCGCTGGATGTTATCGTTGGGCACGCTCATGCGCTTTGCCTTGGCGATCAGGTCTGCCAGCTTGCTGTTGGAAGCCGGGTTGGGGCCACCGTCACGGACGGCAACGCTGATCTCGCGGCCGATCTTGGTAAAGACCTTGGCGCGGGCGCCGTCAGTCTTTTCCTTCTTGCGCTTAATGTTGTTCCATTTGCTATGTCCAGACATGGGAAAGAGCCTCCTAAATTTATCGGTATCTCCGCCTGCGGGCAGACGGGCTGTGGTCGCCCGCTTGTGGCAGCACACAAAATCTAACTCTGTTATTTTATCACAATCCACCGGCGCGTTCAAGCCTGAAAAGCCCGATTTTCGCCCGGATGCGTGTAAATCTGCGGTTTACAGCAGCCGCAGCGCCTTGGGGTAGTGGTTTTTCACCCGCCCGCCGGACACCTTGCCGCCGCCCAGCGGCCAGCCGTCCACGGTAACGCAGCACCAGCCGTCCGCTGCCGTGCGGGCTTCCACCTCGCGGCCGGAGAGGTACTCGGTGCAGCGGCAGTCGGCAAGGGTCAGCTGTTCGCAGTTCGTGCACAGGCTACCAAAGGCCGTGAACAGATGATGCTCCGGCACAAAGCGTCCCTTCTGCACACTGCCCACGAATACCCCCGCCCGCAGCACATGAAGCCCCGTCTGCGGGAAGGCCACCGGCAGCAGCACACCGCCGCCGTGCACCACGGCAGGGCGCTGCGCCAGCGCGGGGAAATACTGCCGGGCAAACTCCTGCCATGCGGCAAGGCTCTGCGCCGGGGTAGCCTCCCCTGCCCCGGTGTCCCGGGTGCGGCGGCTCGTGCCCTGCACAGCGTCCCGGCAGGCACGGCTGTCCGCGCGGCGTGCGCTGCGGGCATCCGCTACCTTGGTGGGTTTTGCAGCCTTGCCTTTGCCCTTTTTGCCGGCCTCGGCAGCAGCGGCAAGCCAAAGCTGCTCCTCCGGGGTGTATTCCCCTTCCGGCGGCAGAGTGCGGGGCGTGCCGGCCTTGACCAGCCGCGCCATAAAGTGCCCCTCGCCGCCCTGACAGGGCCAGATACGGCGTACCTTACTTACATCCAGCGGCAGACCGCCGGTTCGGTTTTCTTCGCCTGCGCTGCCAAAGGTGTAGTCCACGTTGCCCAGCACATCGGCCAGCGCAAACTCCGGGTGGCGCTGCAAAAACGCCGCCACCTGCCCTTCGTCCTCCTCCGGCGCAAAGGTGCAGGTGGAGTACACCAGCTGCCCGCCGGGAGCCAATGCTGCTGCGGCGCAGTCCAGAATTTGTGCGCCCAACTCTGCGCACTGCTTTACCAGTGCTTCGCAGTGCTGCTGCAGCGCCACCGGCTCCTTGCGGAACATTCCCTCGCCGGAGCAGGGCGCGTCCACCAGCACCCGGTCGAAAAACTCCGGCAGCGCCTCGGCAATGCGGGCGGGGGTCTCGTTGAGCACCACGGCGTTGGAAACGCCCATGCGCTCAAGGTTGCTTTTTAAAATTTCGGCACGCGCAGCCACATACTCGTTGCTCACCAACACACCGCGCCCCTGCAATGCCGCCGCCAGCTGGCTGCTTTTGCCGCCGGGCGCGGCGCACAGATCCAGCACCCGCATTCCCGGCTGCACTCCCAGCAGCGGCGCTGCCGAGGAGGCCGAAGGCTCCTGCGAGTAGAACACCCCCGCATGGTGGTACGGATGCCGCCCGGGCTTAAAATCCGGCTGATGCACCACAAAAGCCGCCTTGCAGAAGGGCGATGGCTCCAGCGGGAAATCCACCCTCTGCGCAAACTGCTCCGGCGTGGTGCGCAGCGCCGACACGGTCACGCCGCGCTCTGCTGTCTGCTGCGGGGCGGCATACAGCTGCTCGTACCGCGGGCCCAGCAGGGCGCGTTCCCGCTGCTCAAAATATTCCGTAGGCATATTCTTTTCCTCCCATGGGATGTATAAAGCCGCCGACTGCGGCCACACTATGGACTGTGAGGGCGGCCCCGCCCCCACAGCAACGACCGAAAGGAGCATTCACACCATGGAAAACCGCAGTGAGAACCGCAGCACCAATTGCAAGAACCAGACCTCTAACCGTACCAGCAGCAAGACCACCAACAGCGCCACCAACGAGCACAAGCACCCCAACCAGTACACCAAGGGTGCCGATGACGAGAGCGCCAAGAACTCCACCAACAGCCGTTCCACCAACGCAAAAAACAGCCGCTGATGGCGTAAGCAGCATCTGACGGACCACAGATGCCAACAAGCAAAGCCCGCTGCCTTCCACCACTGGTTTCCAGTGCGGAAAGCAGCGGGCTTTCGCATTCTTATTTCTGGTCAGGGTCAAACTGCTGCCACAGCACCTCAAACAGCTGGTGCACGCGCTCCAGCTGTCCGTTCAGGTACAGCCAGCCCAGCAGGCACTCGAAGCCGGTGGAGGCACGGTATTCCTCTGGGGAGGCGTGCTTGGCTACGCTGGCCTTGCTGGCATTGCGGCCGCGCTTGAACACGGCCAGCTCGTCCTCGGTGAACAGCGGCTCCAGCAGCTGCTCTTCCCGGAACTGTGCCTTGGCAGAGACATACTTGACCTTTTCGGCGTTCAGCTTTCCGGCGGAAAGGCGATGGTGCTCCACCAGACGCTGGCGCACCAGCAGCTCCAGCACGCTGTCCCCTACAAAGGCCAGCGCCAGCGGGCTGAGCTCCCGCGGGTCGATCTTTTCTGATTCGTTCATGATGCTTTATCCTTAGAAGATATAGTCGAACTGATACTCGCCGATGAGGATGGTATCGTTCTCTTCCACGCCCTTCTGCACCAGCGCGTCCAGAATGCCGCTCTCTCCCAGCTGACGCTGGAAGAACTGCAGGCTCTCGTAGTCGTCCACGTTGCTGCCGGCCAGAATATACTCCAGCCACGGGGCATCCACGCTCCACACATGGGCTTCCATGCGCTGGATGGTGAAGTCGCGGCCGTTCTTCTTGGCCTCCGGCTTTTTGTACTCGGGGGTGAACACCGGTACCTGCGGGATATCCTTGAGGCGGTTGTACACGAGCCCCGGCAGCTGCTTGACGCCCTGCATGGTGGCGGCAGAGATGGCCACGAAGGTCAGGCCCTTGCCCTCCACATACTGGCGGAAGGTCTCGATCTGCTCCTCGGTGGCAAGATCGCACTTGTTGCCCACCACGATCTGCGGACGCTCGGCCAGCACGGGGCTGAACTTAGCCAGTTCCTCGTTGATCTTCTCAAAGTCCTCGATGGGGTCGCGGCACTCGCTGCCGGAAACATCCACAACGTGCAGCAGCAGGCGGCAGCGCTCCACATGGCGCAGGAAATCGTGACCCAGACCAATGCCCTCGCTGGCACCCTCGATCAGGCCGGGGATGTCGGCGCAGACAAAGCTTGCGCCCTCGCCCACCGACACAACGCCCAGCGTGGGCACAAGGGTGGTAAAGTGATAGTTGGCGATCTTGGGCTTGGCGGCGCTGATGGTGGAGATGAGGGTGGACTTGCCCACGTTGGGGAAGCCGATCAGACCCACGTCCGCGATCAGCTTCAGCTCCAAGGTCACCTGCAGATCCTCGCCGGGCATACCGGGCTTTGCAAACTTGGGGATCTGGCGGGTGGGGGTGGCAAAGTGTGCATTGCCGTAGCCGCCGCGGCCGCCCTTAGCAATGGTGACCGGGGTATGGTCGGACAGGTCTGCGATGACAAGGCCGCTCTCGGCATCCTTGATCACGGTGCCCAGCGGCACCTTGATGACCAGATTCTCGGCATTTTTGCCGTGGCACAGGCTTGCACCGCCCTTGCCGCCCTCCGGGGCCACATACTTGCGCTTATAGCGGAAATCCATCAGGGTGGACAGATGGTCATCCACCACAAAGATGATGTCGCCGCCCCGGCCGCCGTCGCCGCCGTCCGGGCCGCCTGCGGCCACGAATTTTTCGCGGTGGAAGCTCACCGCACCATCGCCGCCCTTGCCCGCATGGAGCCATATCGTGGCGATGTCGATAAAGTTAGTCTGTGCTGCCATACAGCCCCTCCTTAGTTTTACAGGCTGCCGCATTGTGCAACACGCAGCCTTATTTCATCAAAAAGAGCCGGGCCACGAGGGTCCGGCTCTACGATTGCAGTTATTCAGAAAGAAGTTACTGCTTAACGCTGCACTTCTTGCCGTTCTTGCCCACGCGCTCGAAACGGACGGTGCCGTCCACCAGAGCAAACAGGGTGTCATCGCTGCCCTTGCCAACGTTCTCACCCGGCATGATGTGGGTGCCACGCTGACGGACCAGGATGTTGCCGGCCAGAACGAACTGACCGTCTGCACGCTTGGTGCCCAGACGCTGTGCTGCGGAATCGCGGCCGTTCTTGGTGCTGCCTACGCCCTTTTTATGTGCCATTGTAATTTACCTCCTTAGCCGTTGATCGCAGTGATCTCAACCTTGGTGAAAGGCTGACGATGGCCCATACGGCGAGCACTGTGCTTCTTTGCGCGATAGGTGATGATGTTCAGCTTCTTGCCCTTGCCATTCTTGATGACCTTGGCAGAAACGGTAGCACCCTCAACAACAGGAGCGCCAACCTTCACAGAACCCTCCTCGCCGATAGCGAGAACCTGATCAAACTTCACTTCGGAGTCGGCCTCAACGTCCAGCTTTTCGATGTAGACGATGTCGCCCTGCTCCACGCGGTACTGCTTACCGCCGGTAACAATGATTGCGTACATTTTGTTCATTCCTTTTCGTTGTACTCGCTGGTCGTAAAGGCAGGCCCTTACAGCGGGCCATTTCAGGCGCCCACACCATGCGGCTAGAATATTATAGCAAAAACCAAGCCGGATTGCAAGAGGAAATTTCCCCTTTGCGCAGATTTTTTACGCTTTTTTCTGCCCGGCCTGTTCTATGGCGGCTTTTACCTGCGCATTATAGGCCTCGGTCTTTTCCAAAAACAGCTTGCGCGGGCTGGAAGCCAGCAGCTGGGTGTCCTTGCCCGCAAAGGAGATGGGGCCGTCCAGCTTCTTTTGAGCTGCCTTGTTCTCGGCGTTCAGTGCCAGCGGCACCAGCAGAGGCTTGCCCTTGAACTTGCGGGTAAAATACACCTCTGCCGCAATGCCAGCCACCACGGCGATGCCTGCCACCAGCTGGGATGCCCGCAGCCCGATGGAGGGCACCAGCATCAGGCTGTCGGTGCGCAGACCCTCGATCCAGAAACGGCCTGCGCCGTACCAGACCAGATACCGCAGGGTGATGTCGCCGTTGAACTTGCGCTTTTTAATGTAACGGAACAGCAGGAAGAAGCCCACAAAGCACCAGATGCTCTCGTACAAAAAAGTGGGGTGCACCGGCAGGTTGGGGTCGATGACCATGCCGTTGGGCACTGTGACCGTGCTGCCCATCAGGTAGGCGCGGGTCGCCTCGCTATACATACCCCACGGCAGGGTGGTGTTGCAGCCAAAGGCCTCCTGATTGAAGAAGTTGCCCCAGCGGCCACAGCCCTGCCCGATGAGAAAGCCCATGGCAGTCAGGTCGAACATGGGCAGCACCGGCACGCCCCGCCACTTACAGGCCAGACCGCCGAACAAAAAGCCGCCGATGATGCCGCCGTAGATGGCAAGGCCGCCATCGCGGATGGCGATCATCTCCCAGATGCTCTCGTATTTAAAAGGTGCCATAGCCACATAGTAGGCGCGGGCGCTGATGATGCCCAGCACCACGCCGATAAGGATGACGTCCACCATGCTGTCCGGGTCTACGCCAAATTCCAGACTGTGCCGGAAGGCAAAGACCAGTGCCAGACACAGACCCACCGCGATGCACACGCCGTACCAGTAGATGCTGATCCCGCCGATGGTAAAGGCCACGCGGTTCAGGTGAAAGCTCAGCCCCAGACCCGGGAACTGCACCAGATTTGTCAGATAGTTCATTCTTCTTCCTCCTCGTCCTCTTCTGCCGCCTGCGCCGTGCCGTCCGGCTGGATGTACATGGTAGCCATGCGGTCGGTGCACAGGATGTGCTGCAAGGCAGCGTCCGCATCCTCTGCGGTCAGCCCGGCCAGCATGGAGATCTGCTGCGCCACCGTCTGGCCGCTGAGGGCAAAGTCTGCCATCTGGCTGGCCGAGTCCTCCACGTTTTCCAGGTTTTCGATCAGCTGGCCGTACTTTTCGTTCTTGCACAGGGTAAATACTTCCCTGTCCACACCGGCGGCGCGCACCCGGGCGATCTCGTCCAGCAGCAGCTGGCGCACGGTGTCCGGCACATCGCTCTCGCCGGTGAACAGGATGCAGCAGCAGCCGTCCACCCGCAGCACCTCGCCGCCAAAGCCGGGGTTCACAAGACCTTCGTCGTACAGGCGGCGGTACAGGGGCGACATTCCGCCCACGATGCAGCTGAGCACAAGGTCGTACAGTGCCTCAGTGCGCAGGTCGCCCGCAGGCAGCGGTTCTTCCTTAAAGCCCACGCCGAAGCAGGGCTTGGAGACCGGCATGGTCAGCGTTTTTTCCGTGGCGGCAAGGGTCATGGGCTCGGAAGCCCACAGCCGCTGCACCTTTTGTGCCGGGCGGAGCTCCATCAAGCCGTGCCGCTCACAGGCGGCCAACATCTGCTCCATGGTGGTGTTGCCGGCCGCAGCCAGCACCATATTGCTCGGGGCATAAAAGGCCTTGCAGCTATTGTACAGCATGGCGGGCGTGATCTCGGCAATACTTTCCACCGTGCCTGCGATGTCGCTGCGGATGGGGTGGCTGTGGTACAGGCACTCGAACAGGCCGGTGATGAGCCGCCAGTCCGGGCTGTCATCGTACATTTTGATCTCCTGCCCGATGATGCCCTGCTCCTTTGCGATGGTCTGCTCGGTAAAATAGGGGTGGCCTACCATGCCCAGCAGCACGTCCAAGCTTTCGTCCAGCTGCTGGGTGGCGGTGAACAGGTAGCAGGTGCGGTCAAAGCTGGTAAAGGCGTTGGCGTTAGCGCCGGTCTTTGCGTACTTGGCAAAGGCATCGCCGTCCTCGTCCTCGAACATTTTGTGCTCTAGAAAATGCGCCACACCCGCCGGCAGATGCACCGTTTGGCCGTTCAGACAGAAATCCCGGTCGATAGAGCCGAACTTGGTGGCATAGATCACATGGGTACTGGAATAGCCCGGCATGGGGCGCACCAGCACCGTCAGACCGGAGGGCAGGGTCTGCCACTGGTCGGCCACGGTCTTTTCCAGCAGGGTCTGGTTATTCTGCGGCATGGGCAGCATCCTCCTTTGTAAGCAGATAGCTGACCGAGAGGGTCAGGCGGCGCAGGATATCCCGCACCTCGTCCTTGGTCACGGCGCGCAGAGCATTCCGCGCCTGCTCCGGGCTCTGGATAGGCGCAGCGCTGTTGGCACCGGCGCGCAGCACCTCGATGTAGTACCAGCTCTCAATGCCGCCAAGGCTGTCCTCTACCCCGTTCATGCCGCTGAGCAAGCCCCGGCGGCAATCCTCAAATTCCTCGTCGGTGATAGGGCCGGTGCACAGGTCTGCAAGTTCCTTCAAAATCGCCTGCTCTGCGCGGGCGGCATCGGCGTGCTCCACACCGCTGTTTACCGCCATGCTGCCGGTAAAACTTTGGAAGGAGGAGGAGCAGTAGTAGCACAGATGGTCCCGCTCCCGCACGTTGAGGAACAGGCGGCTGGTCACGCTGCCGCCGTACAGCGCCATGGCAAGGCGCACGGCTGCCAACTGCTGCGGCTGCATGGGCTGTCCCAGCGTAAACAGCATACACAGCTTTGCCTGCACCATATCGTAATTTTCGGTCTTGTGCACCGGTGCGATGGCGGGCATGGCCATGTTTTCCACCAGCGGCAGCGGGGCGCGGTCGATGCAGGCAAGTTCTGCCAGCAAAGCGTCCCGGATGGCGGCGGTCTGGGCGGCATCGCAGCCCAGCACCAGCAACTCGATGTTGGCAGTGCGCAGCATCTGCCGGTAGGCGGCGGTCAGCATGGCCGGGGTAAGACCGTCCACCTCTTCCAGATAGCCCTCCTGCCGCACGCCCGCCGGGCTGTCGCCAAAGAACTCCCGGTTGGCCTGATGCAGGCAATAGATGCGTTTATCGTTGATTTCATCCTCAAGGCCTTTTTTCAGCATCTGCTTTTCAATGCTGACAGCCTGCGGGTCAAAGCAGCCATCCACAAGATAGGGATGGAAGGCCGCACCCAGTGCGATCTTCGTGTACTCGGCGGTCAGCGCCTCACCCTCCAGCGCAAAGGAATCCTTGATGCCGGTCACACTGACGCAAAGGTTGTGGTTGCAGCCCATAGGGCGGGCGTCCACGGTCAGGTCTGCACCGTAAAGTTTTGCCAGCTTTTTGGTCAGCCGGGTCATATCCGGGCAGTCCGCATAGCCGCGCTCCATCACCAGCGGCAAAAGCGCATGGGCAGTGGCCGTTTTACGCTGGGCCGGGAAAGCAAAGTGGATGCTGATGCGGCAGCGGTTGAATTTAGAAGCCGGGTCGCAGGAAAGATGCACGCCCGGTGCAATGAGAGTACGTTCCAATGATAGTTCCCTTCTCTCTGCGCCGCAGCACAGAGCATTTGATTCAGTCTGCCCGCTGCAGGGCGATGAACTCTTCCAGGCTCAGGCCGCTGGCACGGATGGCAAGGGCGTTTTCCACCCCCACATAGCGCCAGTGCCACGGCTCAAACACGATGCCGGTGGCAGCCTGCCGGTCCTGCAGGTAGCGCAGGATAAAGCCGTATTCCGCCGCGTAGGCCGTAAGCCACTCGTAGGCGCGGGTCTCGGCAAAGCTGGTGTCCTGCTGCGGGTCGTCCGCGCTGAGGATATCTGCCGCGTAGCCGGTGCCGTGCTCGTTGGCGTTGGCGGCGGGCTGGATGGTAGCCGCCAGACGGGCGGCCTCCTCCTCGCTCTTGCGCTTATCGCGGTAGGTCTGTACCCGGGCCTCGTAGGCGGCCTGCCGGGTGTCGGAGTCCTGATAACCGGCCACAAGGGTCAGGCTGACGCCATCTGCCTGCGCGGCGGCGGCCATGCTGCGGTACTGCATGGCCGCTTCGGCTTCCAGCTGCTGGCCGGTGGCCTCATCGGCAGTGTCCAGCAGCGGGGCGGGCTCGGCAGTATAGGGCAGGTTGGCATTTACCAGCGCAAGCCGGGCATCTGCGGCGTTGAACACATAGTCTGTGCCATCGTACACGCTGGCTGCAAATACCTTTGGCCCGGCCAACAGGCCGTGCACCTTGGGCAGCAGCCACAGGATGCCGCCGGTCAGCAGCGCCACCACCGCAGCGCAGCCGGCCAGAAACAGCACCCAGTTGCGGGCCAGCCGCAGCATTTTGCGGCGCTTCCATTGTTGATAGGTCAGGCGCTTATCAGCAGGCGCTCTGGAGGTACGGGTGGGTTCACTCATGCGGCGGGGCTCCTTTTCGGCGTTGTTGCAGCGCCGGTGCGCCGCACAGATTCAAACTATATTATACACCCCTTTGCAATTTGTGTAAACGCCGCCGTGTGTAAAAAAATTATGACCCGTCCGCCCCCGGCAGGGAGCAGACAGGCCATAACCGAAAATTTTACGCAGATCAGTCAAACAGCATATCGTGGATGGCGCTGACAGCCTTGTCGGCGTCTGCACGGTCGATGATGCAGGAGATCTTGATCTCGCTGGTGGAGATCATCTTGATGTTGATATTGTTGTTGGACAGTGCCTCGAACATCTTGGAAGCAACGCCGCTGTGGCTCTGCATGCCGGCACCCACGATAGAGACCTTGGCGCAGGTGGTATCCACGCTGACATTACTGAAGTGTGCGCTGTCCTTCAGCACACGCATGGCCACCTCGGCTTCGCCCTCGGCGCAGGTAAAGCTGATATCCTTCTTGCCGTCGCGGCCGGTGGACTGCAGGATGATGTCCACGTTGATGTTCTTCTGTGCCAGCAGGCCAAAGATCTTAAAGCTCATGCCCGGCTCGTCGGGAACGTTGAGAATCGTGATAACAGCAACATCGGTGTCCTTGGCAACACCCTTGATCAGCATACCTTCCATGTCCTTTGTAACCTCCTTAACCACCGTACCCGGGATGGGGTTCAGGCTGGAGAGCACCTCCAGCTCCACATTGTACTTTTTGGCCAGCTCCACGCTGCGGTTGTTCAGCACCTGTGCGCCCAGAGATGCCAGCTCCAGCATCTCGTCAAAGGTGATCTCCTCCAGTTTGCGGGTGTTGCGCACCTTGCGCGGGTCAGCGGTGTAAACGCCCTCCACATCCGTATAGATCTGGCAGCGGTCAGCGTGCAGGGCAGCAGCAATGGCCACAGCACTGGTGTCGGAGCCGCCGCGTCCCAGCGTGGTGATATCGTCCAGCTTGTTCAAGCCCTGAAAGCCTGCCACCACCACCACGCGGTTGCGCTCCAGCTCGGAGGAGATCCGCTCGGTCTCCAGCCGGGTGATGCGCGCCTTGGTGTAGGCACGGTCGGTGCGGAAGCCAGCCTGCCAGCCGGTCAGGCTGATGGCATGGCAGCCCAGCTCGTTCAGCGCCATGGCCAGCAGTGCGATGCTGATCTGCTCGCCGGAGGCCAGCAGCATATCCATCTCACGCGCCGAGGGGTTATGGGTGATCTCCCCTGCCTTGGCGATCAGGTCATCGGTGGTGTCGCCCTGTGCGGAGACTACCACCACTACGTCATTGCCCGCGTTGTGGGTGTTGGCCACGATCCGCGCAACGTTGAAGATACGGTCACGGTCCTTTACGGAGGAACCGCCGAATTTCTGTACGATCAACGCCATATCTTGTCACTCTCCTCTTTAACGCCCCGCGCTTGCGGGGGCTTGCCGGGCGGAAGCGTTCTTGCACTTCCCTTACCCGTTTATCATTCCACGGTTGCGCCGGTGTTATCGGCATCCAGCTGCAACAGTGTAAATGCTTCACATCCGTCCAGACCTTCCAGCAGCTCCAGACCTTTTTCCAGCTTGGAATAGAACTTTTCGGCTTCGGCCTTTTCTGCCACTGCCATGACCGTGCTGCCTGCACCGGAGACATACACGGCCTTTGCGCCGCACAGCCGCGCCATATCGAACACCTCGCGGGAGCCGGGCATCAGGGGCATACGGTACTGCTGGTGCAGCTTATCCTCGGTGGCAATGGCCAGCAGGTCGTGCCGACCCTCGCAGAAGGCTGCGGGCACCAGCGCCGCACGGGACAGGTTATACACCGCGTCCTTGTGGGATACCTCCTTGGGCAGAGCAGCGCGAGCTGCTTCGGTCAGCAGCTTGTAGTCCGGCACGATGGCGGCAAAGCAGAGACTTTCATCGACATTCCGCTTGACCGAATACACCTTGCCGTCCTCGAACACGCTACTGGTCAGGCCGCCCAGCAGGGCCGGAGCCACGTTATCGGGATGTCCCTCAATGGCAGTTGCCAGCGTGAGCAGTTCCTGCGTGTTGAGCACATCGCCCAGCATCCGGTTTGCGCCCAGCAGACCCGCGATGATGCAGGCCGAAGAAGAGCCCAGACCGCGTGCCATGGGGATGGGGTTCGTCTGGGTGATCTTGAGGGGCGGGATCTGCTTGCCAACCTTTTCAAACAATCCTTTGGCGGAGCGGTACACGAGATTCGACTCGCCCCGGGGGATGCGGGTGCCGTCCGATGCTGAGATCTCCAGCACCTCGCTGTCCTCAAAGGTGACCGTGTTGTACAACGTAACTGCCAGACCCAGCGCATCGAAGCCGGAGCCTACGTTGGCGCTGGTGGCAGGGACCGAAACCTTGATCTTCATTGCCGCAGTTCCTTTCCGTTACACTTCCTCAGGCAGACGCTTGAGCACCAGCTTCACACTGCCGCCCACGGCCTCCACCTTGCGCGCGGCCTCTGCCAGCGCACGCTCGTCGGCGCGCTCCACAAAGTAGGCGCAGCCCTCGTACCGCTCATCCACCACCTTGCCGTAGCCGTAGATAGCTTCCACCACAGCGGGTGCAATGCCCGCCACACGCACATAATATGCAGCGGGAGCCGGGTCGGTGAGCATGCCGTCCACCGGGTCTGCAGGCTGCCAGAACAGGCTGTCGTGCACCTGTGCGCCATTTTTCAGGGCGTCCACCACATCTGCCACCACAGCGCTGGCGGTGGGCAGCTTGCCCGCGCCCTTGCCGTAGAACACCACATCGCCCAGCATATCGCCCTTGACCAGCACCGCGTTGAACACATCGTCCACGCTGGCCAGCTGGTTTGCCTTGGGCACCAGACACGGCTCTACACCGGCGGCAACGCTGCCGTCCTTGCCAAGCTTCATCCATGCGATCAGCTTGATGACGCAGCCCAGCTTTTCGGCGCTGGCAACATCGGCGACGGTAATGGCCCGGATGCCCCGGGTGGGAATGTTCTGGGGATAGATCTGGTGGCCGCACACCATGGAGGACAGGATGGCGATCTTGCGGCAGGCGTCGCGGCCGTCCACATCATCGCTGGGGTCCTTGGTCTCGGCGTAACCCAGCTCCTGCGCAATATGCAGCGCATCCTCAAAGCCAAGGCTCTCCCGCACCATTTTGGTGAGCATGAAGTTGGTGGTACCATTCACGATGCCCTCCACCTCGGTGATGACGTTAGCCGCCAAGCACTGGTGCATGGGGGTGATGATGGGCGTACCGCCGCCCACAGAAGCCTCGAACAGGAAGGCACAGCCGTGCTCCTTGGCCAGTGCCAGCAGCTCTGCGCCGTAGGTGGCCACCATTTCCTTGTTGGAGGTGCACACGCTGCGGCCGCTCTCCAGACAGGCCTTGACATAGGGGTAAGCAAAGCGGGTGCCGCCGATGGTCTCCACCACCACCCGGATCTCCGGGTCCTGCAGGATCACATCAATGCTTTTGACCACCAAAGGCTCCACCGGGTTGCCGGTAAAATCCTTCGGGTCCAGAATGTACTTTACCTCCACCGGTTCGCCAGCCCGGCGGGAGACGCTTGCGGCATTGCGGCGCAGTACCTCGTATACGCCGCTGCCCACCGTGCCAAAGCCCAGAATTGCAATTTTAGCCATACTCTCTTTCCCTCGTTTCCTGTTTTGTTACAGGTTATACCCACAGCGCACACCCACGACCATGCGCTGGCGCGAAAGCTTTTCGGTCAGTTCCTCCGGGGACATCTGCATGGTATCGGTGCGGATGGTGACCGCCACCAGTGCAGCTCCGTTTTCCGGGGTGGACTGGTTGATGGTCACAATGCTGGCACCCGCGGCGCTGATGCCTGCCAGAAGGCTTTGCAGCGCACCGGTCTCGTCCCGCAGGGTGGCCATGACCGTGATGACCTCACGGCCGTTCTCGGAATCAAAGATACAATCCTTATACTTATAAAATGCGCTGCGCGAAAGCTCTACGGCACGGGTCGCAGCCGAAATACTGCGGGCTTCTCCGCTGGCCAGCAGCTCCTTGGCGCGCACCACCTTGAGAAAAACCTCCGGCAGCACCTGCGCATCCACCAGATAAAAACGGCGTTCCAACTTGTTCACCTCTCAAACACAAGTGTTCTTGCAGAAAATATAATAGCATCCGAACCCCTGCAATGCAAGAGCCCGGATGCTATTTTGTCACTTTGTCCAGTTTTGTCTTGTAAAGTGCGCCCTGTCCTTGCCGGATTTTTCAGCAAAGGGGCGAAAAAGTACGATTTTTACCCTTATTCCGTATCCAGCGCACTGGTGTCGGTGGGGATGACCGGCTGGGTGGGCACAGCACTGCCTGTGTTCTCGGTAGAGGCAGCAACCTGCGCCGCACCGTGGGAATAGGTGCAGGTATCGGGCAGGTCATCGGCACGGTAGTAGCCCACGGCAGTGCTCGGGCAGTGCGCACCGGCCAGAAGGCCGCTCTGGGTGCAGTAGCGGCGCTCCACTACGCCTGCGGAGGTGGGGAATGCCTTATAAGGCAGGTCTGCCTGCGCCTGCTCCATCAATGCCTTCCACGCCATAACACAGGTGCGGGTCTTGGCCTGCTGCTTAGACAGGGTCTTGGTCATATCGTAAGGTGCATCATAGCCCCACCACACAGCGGTGACATAGTAGGGCGTGCCGCCCACGAACCACAGATCCTTTTCGTCGCTGGCAGTACCGGTCTTACCAAAGGCTTCCATGCCGTTGGAGTTGGGGTAGCGACCGCTGGCAGTACCCACGCTGGAGAACAGAACATTCTTCAGCAGGCGGTTCATGACATAAGCGGTATCGGGGGTCAGCGCCTGATAGCTGGTGGCGTTGTTTTCCAGATAGATGTTGCCATCCCGGTCCAGCACACGGGTGTACAGGTGCGGGGTGGTGTATTCGCCGTCATAGAAGATCTGGAAAGCTGCGGCCAGTGCCATGGGGGTAACACCCTTGGTCTGGCTGCCCATGACCATCTGCGCCAGACCCACATCGTTGGTGGGGTCCAGCGTATTCAGCTGTAAGGTGTTGTAAACAAAATTGAAGATATTGCTTGCGCCCACAAGGTCGCCCACGCGGACCGCAATAGTGTTCAGCGAGCGGGCAAGGCCGTTCCACAGCGGGAGATCGCTGCCATCGCCGTAGTTGCCGCCGTAGTTGCGCGGCCAGCTGCGCCATGCGTTGGGGTAAGCGCGGAGCTGCTTATCAGAGAGGCCCATCAGGCCGTTCTTGCGGCAGTAGTCCTCATCCCGGATGATCATATCCTGCTTCTGGTACAGAGGAGAGTTGTTGAGCATGGTGGACCAGTTGACCAGACCATACTCGATGCCCAGTGCATAGGCGCCGATGGGCTTGATGGTAGAACCGGTCTGCCGCTCCACGTTGTAAGCGCGGTTCAGGGAAAGGCTCTTGGTCTTTTCGCCCAAGCCGCCCACAATGGCCAGCACATTGCCGTCGTAGTCCAGCGTGACCATAGCAGCCTGCGTGCGCACGTTGCGGTAGTAGTAGACGGTGCCGTCCTCGCCGGTGCGGGTCTTGGGGGTGCCGTCCTCGTTGAACACCTGCACATCATCGTCCGAAATGGAGGTAACCTCTTCCTCATGCCAGCCCGCCGGGAAGTAGGCATCGCCGCTGTTCAGCATCAGGTTCTCCATCTGGGACTGCAGCTTAGTGTTGACAGTCGCTTCGATGGTAAAGCCGCCGGTGTAGAGCAGCTTCTGCGCCTCGGACTCGGTGATGCCCTCCTTGGCCATGATATCCTGCACGACTTCGTTGAACAGTGCGTCGGTGAAGTAAGAGGTGACAGTGCTGGGCTTTTTACCGCTGTCCTCTTCGGCCAGCACAAGGGGCTGTGCAGCGCCGTTGCGGTAGTCCTCTTCACTGATCACACCCTGCTGCCACATATTGTACATGATGAAGTTGCGGCGGTGGATCAGGTTCTCAGGGTTCGTGTAGGGGTTATAGTTGGTGGGGTTTTTGGTAATGGAGGCAATGGTGGCGCACTCCCACAGGCTCAGCTGGCTGACATCCTTGTTGAAGTACTCGTTGGCCGCCGTCTGCACACCCTGAATGGTGCCGGTAAAGCTGATGGTGTTCAGGTACGCCTCCAGAATGGTTTCTTTCGAGTAGCTGCGGCTCAGGCAGAGGGCGCGGTAGATCTCGCGCAGCTTGCGCAGTGCACCATCGATGCCGCTGGCGCTGTTGTCATCGGTCAGGTTCTTGATGAGCTGCTGCTCCAGCGTGGATGCGCCCTGTTTGGAGCTGTAAATAGGCAGTAGATACTCATTGATCATTGCGCCGATGGTGCGCTTGAAGTTGACGCCGGGCTCTGAGTAGAAGTCCTTATCCTCGGTGCAGATGAAGGCATACTGCAAATTGGAGGGGATCTGCTCAAGGTCTGCCCACACGCGGTGGCTATTGGAAGAGCGCAGGGTGGCATACTCCACCTGTGCGCCGGTATCCGGGTCGGTGGCAACCACCATACTGGACTGGCTCAGCTGAATGTTGTCCAGATCCAGCAGGTCGCCATCGTTGGCAGTAGCCTGCACCACATAGTACACCATGCCCACAGCCACCACGCTGCCCAGCATGATACCAAGGCAGAGCACCGTAGCAAGGGTGCGGCCTATGAACCGCAGGATGGGGTGCTTGCTCTTTTCCTTCGGCGGCTTGGGGCTTTTGGGTGCTTTTGGCGCACGAGTACGGTTTTCCGCTGCGGGGCGTGCCTCGCGGCGGCTCTGGGAAACATTGACCTTACGTTCCACCGAGCGGGCAGGCTGCTCCTCGCCGCCCCGATGGATCTTTCTCATCTCATTGTTGGAGATAGGGATCGCCTCCTGACATTTCAAGACTGTTGCCGGGCATTGCTGCGCCGGGTTTTATCCACATCGTTTGTGACACGAAACTTCAAACTGCAATACCATATTATAGCACGCACGCCCCAGCCGGGCAAGAACCAATCTTTACGCGCTGAGCAGATATAAATAGTATAACACACTCCGCCACGGAAAGTACAGTGCCCGCGTGTGAAAATTGTCTGCTATCCGCAAAAACGGGGCATACTTACGGGGGAAGGGAGTGTTTTTTATGCGCAAGCTGTCTGTCTGCCTGTTCTACGGGCTTTGCGTATTCACCATTGTATTCAGTCTGTTCTGGATGGCGCTGCCAAAGCTGCCGCTGTCCCAAAGCCCTGCCGGGTCCGAGACCGACCCCGCCTCTCCCCTGAGCCTTGCCGCGCAGGCTGTGCCCCATACGGACACTGCCCGCTACTGCCTGCGGGACAGCGGCGGGCGGGTGGCGGTGTACGCCTGCCACACCGACGGCACCCCGGGCACTTTGATCCGCGTGACCGGCATCTACACCAATCTTCTGCCGGAAAACGATGCTCTGCGCATCAAGCGCGGGCTTGTGGTCAACAGCCCCCGGGAGCTGGACCTGCTGCTGGAAGATCTGGGGGAATAAGTATAAGAGGCCGCTGCAAACGATGTGCAGCGGCCTCTGTTATAAATATAATTTACGCTTCCATTTCTTCCAGCGGCACAAGGTATTCCTTGCGGCGCTGCTCGTATTCCAGCATATAGTCCTTGCTGGGGCTATGGTGCATGATGTTTTTCAGGGTGTGGGAGTCGTAATCTTCGCCGGCCTCCATACCCACCATGCGCACTGCGATATTGGAGCAGTGGTCGGAGATACGCTCGGCATTATTCAGCACATCGAGGAACACCACACCGGTGTCGATGGAGCAGACACCGTCCTTCAGGCGGCGGATGTGCTGGTCGCGCAGGCGCTCTACCATCACATCAATGATCTCCTCCAGCGGCTCTACCTGTGCAGCCTTTTGGATATCGTCGTTTTCAAAGGCATCGTCCGTCAAAGACAGAATACGCTCCAGTGCATCATCCAGCAGCTGCAGCTCCTTTTTGGCGCTCTCGCTGAAGCTGGCCTCCTTGTCGTACAGTTCTTCGGCCTTTTCCATGATGTTCACGGCATAGTCGCCGATGCGCTCGAACTCGGTGACAAAGTTCAGCAGTTCGGTCACTGCGTGGCTCTCGTCATCACCCAGCTCCTGATCGGTCAGTTTGATCAGGTAGTTGGTGATCTCCACCTCCATGCGGTCGATCAGGTTCTCGCGCACCTTGATGGCGCTCACGGTTTCCTCGTCCATCTTCAGCAGCAGCGGTGCAGCCAGACCCACGTTGCGGGCGGCGCGGCGGGACATCTTGATCACTGCGTTCTTTGCCTGCTGCAAAGCCACAGCCGGGCTCTTGTACAGACGCTCGTCCAGCACCGGCATGCTCAGCTCCTGTGCCTCCTCCACACTGCTAGGCACTGTGATCATCGCCAAGCGGCTCAGCACCCCGCTGCAAGGCAGGAACAGCAGCATAGCGCACACGCTGGACATGGTATGGATATTTGCAATGGAGCTCTTGTTCATCACATCGCCCCACATGGGGATGCCGATGGTGAACTGCACCGCATAGATCAGCGCCAGCAGGATCACGCTGCCGATGACGTTGAAGTACAGGTGGATGAGCGCTGCCCGCTTACCATCCTTGGAGGAGCCGCCGATGGTGAGCAGCGGGGTGAACGCCGTACCGATATGCGCACCCAGAATGATGGGAATGGCAGAGCTGAAGGTGACAAGCCCTGTGCTGGACAATGCCTGCAAAATACCCACGGAGGCAGAAGAGGACTGGATGATCACGGTGACCACCACGCCCACCAGAACGCCCAGAATGGGGTTGGTCATGGTGACGAACAGATTCTGAAAGACCGCGCTCTCCCGCAGAGGTGCCACGCCGGTATCCATCAGGCTCATGCCGGTAAACAGAATACCGAAGCCCAGCATAATCTGGCCGATATTCTTCTTTTTGGCATTGCGCAGGAACACATAAAAAATGCAGCCAATAAACGCCACCACGGGGGCAAAAGTCTTGGGCTGGATCAAGGTCAGCCACAGGCTGTCGCCTGAGATATCCGCCATGCGGATCAACTGACCTGTTACCGTAGTACCAATATTTGCACCCATGATCACGCCTACCGACTGCGTCAGTGTCATGATACCAGAGTTGACCAGACCGACACAAATAACCACCGTACCAGCCGACGACTGGATGACGCCGGTGATCAGTGTGCCGAAGATCACGCCTTTGATGGTGGAGGAGGTAAGCTTTTGCAATACGCCCTGCATCTTGCCGCCTGCCAGCTTTTCCAGTCCGGCACCCATGATGGACATACCGTACAAGAACAGCGCAACGCCGCCCAGCAGAGAGGTAATGTGTGTGATATCCATAACGATACTCCTAATATGAAACTTCCCTTTTATCCTTTACAGTACACAGCCGCCGGAGCCCTGCACGCGCAACGCTTGCCCTGTTCCGGCAGCCGCTTACTTTTATTATACCATCAAAGGGGGCGTCTCAACAAGGTTTATTTTACAGGAAAGTTACTTTTTTCACACATTTCGCAACATATTTCCGGGTGTAAAACCAAAAGCTTTCTTTTATTTTACATACATTTTACATTGCATCTTTCCAGATGCGGTATGTCCCCGCTTACCCGGCCAACTCCTCCATGGCCTCACGCACCGTATCGGCCGAAAACAGGAACACACCACTGCCGGTGTATACCTCTACATGACTGCCCACATAACGCAACTCAAAATCCTTCATGGTGTTTCCCTCCTGTGTGTCTGTTTTGTACCCGGGGCTTCCCCGGTGAACACAGTATCGCACAATTTCAGTACTATAAAAAGGATTTTCAAGCATTTTGGGGGATTTTTTGCACAAGAATCAGAGCATACTCTCCATTTGCTCACAATGTTTGCAGCCAACACCACATCCGACCGCCTATCGGCTTTCCATTTCGCTGTATTCTTTTATATATTGTGTCTACCCTGGTTTACGACCGTTCTTGCGGTCGTTTTTTATCGGGCAGCAGCGCGCAGACCAGCCGCACCATCTGCCCGGTCAGGGGCAGCCACACCAGCGCACACAGCCCGTTGAACAGGGTGTGCGCGTTGGCAATCTGCCGGGCGATCACGGCGCACTCTGCCCCCGCGGGCGAGCACAGCCGTACCAGTGCCGCAAAGGGCTGTAAGAGTGCGCAGCACACCGCCGCGCCGCTCAGATTAAAAATAGCGTGGGCTGCCGCCACCCGCTTGGCGTCTCTTCCCTGCCCGATGGCGGCAAGCACCGCTGTGATGGTGGTGCCGATGTTATCCCCCAGCAGAATGGGGATAGCCGCCGTCAGTCCCAGCAGGCTGTGTACGCCATCCGCACCGGGCTGCGCCGCCATGCTTTGCAGCAGCGCCACGGTGGCAGAGCTGCTTTGTACCGTTAAGGTCATGCAAACGCCCGCCAGCAGGCCATGCAGGGGGCTTTGCTGCACTCGGACAAGTTCCAGCCGGAGCAGCGGGCTTTGCAGCAGCGGCTCCATGGCGCTGCGCATCACCGTGACGCCCTCGAACAACAGCCCAAAGCCAAACACTGCCTCGCCCACGCAGCGGCCCCGCCAGTTTTTGCAGGCCAGACAGAGCAGCACCCCGCAAAACAGCAGCAGATACCGCCAGCTTTCCACCCGGAAGGCCAGCAGCTGTGCCGTGACCGTGGTGCCGATATTTGCCCCGAACACCACCGGCACCGCCTGCCGCAGCTGCAACAGCCCCGCCGCCAGAAAGGCAATGACCATGACCGTGACCGCCGAACTGCTTTGCAGCACCGCCGTTACCGCCGCACCGGTCAGCAGCCCTGCCACCGGGTTTGCGGTGCACCGCGCCAGCAAGCTGCGCAGCCGTCTGCCCGCTCCCTGCTGTACCGCCCGGCACAGGCTGTCCGTCCCGTATAAAAACAGCGCCAAGCCGCCGAATACCTGCAGCAGCACCTGTAATTCCTGCTCCATCCGCACCCTCCGTTTCTGCCCGTCCTTTATTTCTATGCAGCGAGAGCCGGTTTGCGCATTGACAAAGCCTACAATCTTTTTGTGAATTTTTGTTTAATATTTTCCCATTTCCTTGCAATCCGGCTGCAAAAGGAATATTCTTATCAGGCGTTAATACTTAACAGCTGTTAAGTATTCGAAAAATGCAAACGAGGAGGGATCGTTGTGTCCGAGCCAAGCACCCCCAGCTTTCAGAGGATGTGCCACTTTATCGGGCAGCTGAGCAAGGCATCCAAGGCCGGGATGCGGGCGGCGCTGGCCGATTGCCCCAAATGCCACTTCAATATGCTGGAAGGCCTGCTGCATTCCATTAACTGCCACGGAAAGGACGGCGCCATTTATGTCTCCGACCTTGCCCGGGAGATCCGCCAGCCGTTGCCGGCGGTCTCGCGCGGGCTGCGACTTATGGAGCAGGACGGCACTGTGGTGCGGGAACCGGACCCCGCCGACCGCCGCAAAACGCTGGTGCGCATCACCCCCAAAGGGTATGAGCTGTGCCACCAGTGTGAGCAGGCTCTGCGCGACTACTTTGCCAGCGTGCTGGCACGGTTAGAGCCGGAGCAGGTAGCCCAGATGGACGCGCTGCGCGGCGCGCTGATGGACGCCATTCTTGCGGAAAATGCCGCGCGCAACATTGATCCGAAGGGAGAAACGAACCATGACAAAAATCTTTAAGCAGCTGGCCCGGCACTGGGCGGTCTGCCTTGTGGTGTTCGCGCTGCTATTCGTGCAGGCGTACTGCGACCTTGCCCTGCCGGACTACACCAGCAAGATCGTGGACACCGGCATCCAGCAGGGCGGCATTGAAAGTCCCCTGCCCCAGACGATGCGCAAGAGCACGCTGGACGCGCTGAGCCTGCTGATGAGCGAAGAGGATGCGCAGAAGCTGCAAAACGCCTACCAGTACTATCTGCAGGACGATGGTGTATTGCAGCTGCGCTCTGATCTGACCGAGGACGAGCGCACCGCGCTGGAAGACGCTGTGACCACCCCGGACATCGTGCTGTATATGGCTGCCGCACAGGCCGCCAACACCCCCACCGGGCAGAGCAGCATGGGCATGACCGGCCTTGCCGAGATGCCCTCTGCCGCTGCGGACACCGAGACCGTTGCCCCCACGGCAGCAGATCTGGATACGGTATGCAGCCAGTTTTCCGCCATGAGCCAGATGCCCGGCTTTGACCGCAGTATGCTGCAAAAGCAGCTGGACGGTGCCATGAGCCAGCTGGACAGCACCCTGCTGGAAAACCTGAAAAGCCAGTCCCTGCTGCTGGTGCAGCTGGAATACGAAGCCCAGGGCGTTGCGCGGGATGTGCAGATGCGTTACCTCTTCCGGGTGGGCGGCCAGATGCTTGCCCTTACTCTGCTGATGGTGGTCGTGGCTGTGGCCGTGGGCTTCCTTGCCTCCCGGGTGTCCGCCGCCATTGGCCGTGACCTGCGCCGGGAGACCTTCTCCAGCGTTATCGGCTTCTCCAACGCGGAGATTGAGAACTTCTCCACCGCTTCCCTCATCACCCGCACCACCAACGATATCCAGCAGGTGCAGTTCGTCTGCGTCATCCTGCTGCGCATGGTGGCCTACGCGCCCATTCTGGGCATTGGCGGCGTGCTGCACGTTGTGGGCAGCAGCAGCGGCCTTTCCTGGATCGTGGTGCTGGATGTGGCCATCCTGCTGCTGCTCATCATTTTCCTGATGAGCGTTGCCATGCCCAAATTCAAGGTGATGCAGCAGCTGGTGGACCGGCTGAATCTGGTCAGCCGCGAGATCTTGACCGGCATCATGCCGGTGCGTGCCTTCAGCCGCGAAAAATTTGAGGAGCAGCGCTTTGACAAGGCCAACCGGGATCTGATGGGCACCCAGCTGTTCACCAACCGCGCCATGGTGGCCATGATGCCCTTTATGACTCTTATCATGAACGGCACCAGCCTGCTCATCGTCTGGTTCGGTGGCAAAGCCATGGATGCCGGTACCATGCAGGTGGGCGAAATGATCGCCTTTATCACCTACACCATGCAGATCGTCATGTCCTTCCTGATGCTGGCCATGGTGGCCGTCATGCTGCCCCGCGCCGGTGTGGCTGCGGATCGTATCGACGAGGTCATCCGCACTAAGGCCACCATCCACGACCCGGACGAAGCCGCCGCAAAGGCCGCACAGGCGCACACCGACTGGCAGGGCGTGGTGCAGTTCGAGGACGTGAGCTTCCGTTACCCCGGTGCAGACAGCGATGCACTGGAGCACATCAGCTTTACCGCAAAGCCCGGCGAGACCACCGCCATCATCGGTTCCACCGGCTGCGGCAAGTCCACCCTGCTCAACCTGATCCCCCGCTTTTACGATGTGACCGGCGGCAAGGTGACTGTGGACGGCATTGACGTGCGCGAGATGCCGCAGACACAGCTGCATGACCTGCTGGGCTATGTGCCCCAGAAGGGTGTGCTGTTCAGCGGCACCATTGACAGCAACCTGAAATTCGGCGGCGAGGATATCACCGATGCACAGGTGCACAAGGCCGCCGCCATTGCGCAGGCCACTGATTTTATCGAGGCAAAGCCGGAGGGCTACCAGAGCCCCATTGCACAGGGCGGCTCTAACGTATCCGGCGGTCAGAAGCAGCGGCTTTCCATTGCCCGGGCAATCGCCAAAAATCCCAAGGTCTATCTGTTTGACGACAGCTTCTCGGCGCTGGACTACAAGACCGATGTAACGCTGCGCCGCGCCCTGAAGGCACAGACCGACAACGCCACCGTGATCATTGTGGCACAGCGCATCTCCACCGTGCTGCACGCAAACCAGATCCTTGTGCTGGACGAGGGCAGACTGGTGGGCAAAGGCACCCATGCCCAACTGATGGTCAGCTGCCCGGAATATCAGGAGATTGCCCGCAGCCAGCTGAGCCAGAAGGAGCTGGCGCTGGATACCCTGAATACAGAAAAGGAGGGTGAGTGATATGCCCAGACCCGGACGTCCCACCACCGAGCGCGCCAAGGACTTTAAAGGCACGCTGCGGCAGCTCATCCGCACCATGAGCCACTATAAGCTGCCCCTTGCGGCAGCCATGCTGTTTGCTGTACTGTCCACCATCTTCAACATTGCAGGTCCCAAGGTGCTGGCAAAAGCCACCACCGCCCTTGCCACCGGCTGGATCGCCCGGCTGCGCGGCACCGGCAGCATCGATTTTGTATATATCGGCCGCATCCTGCTGTTTTTGCTGGGAATGTACCTGCTGAGCAGCGCTTTCAGCTTTATTCAGGGCTGGCTGATGACCGGCCTTTCTCAGAAAGTCTGCTACGACTTCCGCCGCCAGATCAGCGAAAAGATCAACCGCCTGCCGCTGGCGTACTTTGAAAAGCGTACTGTGGGCGAGGTGCTCTCCCGCATCACCAACGATGTGGATACGCTGGGCCAGAGCCTGAATCAGAGCATCACCCAGCTGATCACCAGCGTGACCACTATGATCGGCGTGCTGGTGATGATGCTTTCCATCAGCCCCCGCATGACCCTGATCGCCCTGTTGATCCTGCCGGTGTCGCTGACGCTGGTGCTGGTGGTGGTTAAGTTCAGCCAGAAGTACTTCAAGGCACAGCAGGCCACGCTGGGCGTGGTCAATGGTCAGGTAGAGGAGGTCTACGCCGGCCACAACGTGGTCAAGGCCTTCAACCGGGAGGCCGTGGTGCTGGCAGACTTCAACGCAGCCAACGATAAGCTGTATGAATCCGCATGGAAGAGCCAGTTCCTCTCCGGCCTGATGATGCCCATCATGAACTTTGTGGGCAACTTGGGCTATGTGGCAGTGGCTATCGTGGGCAGCATCTTTGCTGCAAACGGCGTCATCACCATCGGTGATATTCAGGCCTTTATCCAGTACGTCAAAAACTTCACCCAGCCCATCCAGCAGCTCTCGCAGGTGTCCAATATGCTGCAAAGCATGGCCGCTGCCGCCGAGCGGGTATTCGAGTTTTTGAACGAGCCGGAGGAAGAGCAGCTGGCCGACCCCGCCCGCCGCGCTGACCCCGCCGACATTGACGGACAGGTCACCTTTGACCATGTGCGTTTCGGCTACACCCCGGACAAGACTGTCATCCACGACTTCAGCTGCACGGTGCAGCCCGGCCAGAAGGTAGCCATCGTAGGCCCCACCGGCGCGGGCAAGACCACCATGGTCAAGCTGCTGATGCGCTTTTACGACGTGGACGCCGGTTCCATCACCCTGAACGGCCATGATGTGCGGGACTTTAACCGCAGCGCCCTGCGCGAGGGCTTTGGCATGGTGCTGCAGGACACATGGCTGTTCAAGGGCACCATCATGGAGAACATCCGTTACGGCCGGCTGGACGCCACCGATGAAGAGGTGATCGCCGCCGCAAAGGCCGCCAACGCCGACCACTTTATCCGTACCCTGCCCGGCGGCTACCAGATGGAGCTGAACGAGGACGCCTCCAACGTCAGTCAGGGACAGAAGCAGCTGCTTACCATCGCCCGCACCATTCTGGCAGACAACCGCATCCTGATTTTGGATGAGGCCACCAGCAGTGTGGATACACGCACCGAGCAGCGCATCCAGACCGCTATGGATCGTCTGATGGAAGGCCGCACCAGCTTTGTCATCGCCCACCGCCTTTCCACCATCCGGGACGCCGACCTCATCCTTGTGATGCGGGACGGCGACATTGTGGAGCAGGGCACCCACGACCAGCTGATCGAGGCCGGTGGCTTCTACGCCGACCTGTACAACAGCCAGTTCGAGGATGTGGTGGATTAAAGCACCTGTTATCGCAATATAACTGCAAAAAGAGCACCTGTTCCCCTCTTTTCCGAGGGCAGCAGGTGCTCTTTGTTTTACCCTCTCAGTCATCGCTGCGCGATGCCAGCTCCCCCGAGAGGGGGAGCTTTTCAGCATCTGTCGGTCAGCTGCAATAGAGCTCTCCCTTCGGGAGAGCTGGCGCGAATGCGCCTGAGAGGGTTTCCGTTTTTTATTCCTCCACCGGTTCCAGTTTCAGGCCGAACAGCCTTTCAGAGAGGGATGGCAGCTGTTGCTGCAAGGCGCGGACATAGGCCATCACTACCGGGTCCTCGCGCTTTTGCCCCAGCACGACGCCGAACCTGTGTCCCCTGCCCCAGTCCAGCACCCGCGCAAAGCTGAGGTCCGGCCTGCGGTAGTAGACCGCCGGGACCATTTTGAGCGCCGGTCCGCCGTAGGACGCGCTGCGGATGCCTCCCACCGGCGTAAAGTTCACCCCACGTTCCATTCCCTCCTGCAGCAAGCTTGTCTCGTAGACAGTCTGGTACATCTCCTTGATGGGCAGCCAGCGATACTGCAGCGCCTGCTCTAAAGTCAGCCTGCCCACTGGCATATCGGCGGGCGGGTGGATGGGAATGCAAAGCTCCGGCACATAAAGCAGCGGCACAAAGGTAAGCCCCTGTGCGTAAAATTCTGCGCTTTCCAGCTGGAACGAGAGGTCCGCATCCCCTTTTTTCAGGCTGCGCCAGACCTCGCTGCGGTTGGCACATTGCGTCATGATCGAAGAATATTGCAGGCACAACTCATCAGTCAGAGAAAACAGGTCGTACCCGAACATCCGCATGGCTTCATGGCTCCATGCAATAAGCAGATGCCGTTCCGGCGGATTTTCCTGCTGCACCGCACGGGCATGGTGCACCGCCGCCCGATATAAGGCCACCAGCTGCTTTGCCTTAGGGTAAAAATCCTGCCCCGCCGGGGTCAGCACCACCCGGCGCGGTACATGCTGGAACAGCTCGAACTGCAATTGCCCCTCCAACGTGCGGATCTGCTGCGAAAGTGCCGACTGCGAAAGATACAGCGCCTCTGCCGCCGCAGAAAAGCTGTTCAGCTCCACGATCTTTACAAAGCCCTCCAACGCGCTCTCGTTCATGCTTTTCTCCCTCCCGCAATACATTAGGTTTGCCTAAATTATAATATAAAAAATATGAATTGTAAACAGCACCCTTCTACGATACAATTGTTAAGGATTCGGCAAAGTACCTTTTGCTTTGCTGCACGATAAGAAGGAACACAAAGAAGAACAAAAAGAAAGAGAGCATACCTATGAACAAGATTTCCCGTAAGGGCTTTATCAAGATCGCCGCTGCTGCCGCCATGAGCGGTGTGACTGCCGGTGCTCTGGCCGCCTGCAATGCCGCTTCCGGCTCTGCTTCCGCTTCCACCTCCGGTGCTGCCGGTCAGTACATCCCCGGCACCTACGAGGGCACTGCCGAGGGCATCTCTTCCACCGTCAAGGTCACCATGACCTTCTCCGACAGCGCTGTCACCGATGTGGTGGTGGACACCTCCGGCGAGACCGCTTCTTTCGGCGCTGCCGCTGCTGACGAGCTGCGCGAGCAGCTGATGGCTGCCGGTTCTGCTGAGATCGACGGCGTTTCCGGTTCTACCATCACCTCCGACGCCGTGATGAAGGCCGCCAAGAGCTGCTACGCACAGGCCAAGGGCGAGGCTGTGGTCTCCAGCGTACAGCTGCCCACCGGCGATGCAAACGACTGGCTGGGCAAAGAGCCCGACATCGACGAGGCTGCCATCACCGAGACCGTGGACACTGACATCCTCATCGTGGGCGCAGGCAACGGCGGTATGTTTGCTGCCGCCTATGCTGCCAAGAATGGCTTGAATTTCCGTGTCATTGAGCAGAACGCCAACGTGCAGGACACCCGTCACTGGGTCGGCGCTGTGGACGGCTTTGGTGCACAGGAGCAGGGCATCCAGATGGACCGCGCCAAGCTGCTGAGCGAGATCTCCCGCTACGCCTCCGGCAAGTGCGATCAGCGCGTTGTCAAGACCTGGATCAACGAGTCTGCCGAGATGATCGGCTTTGTACACGAGATCATGACCGAGAAGTACGGCGTAGACATGATCTACACCTACGGTGACGAGGCTAAGTGGCCCGCAGAGAACGCCGAGCATAACACCGATTTCATGTATCCTGAAATCGAGTACACCTACGACCGCAGCAGCGGTGTTGCCCGCAACGAACTGCTGCTGCAGTACATTCAGGAGCTGGGCTACGATGTAGACTTCAAGACCAGTCTGGCCAAGCTGGAAAAGAACAGCGATGGCCGCATTACCGGCATCATCGCCCAGAGCACCGAAGATGACCACTTCATCCGCTACAACGCCAACCAGGGCGTGCTGCTGGCCTGCGGCGGTTTCCCCGGCAACCCCTACATGATGGAGCAGCTGGACCCGCTGGGCACCAGCGTGACCACCGCCTGCTCCTACTCCCCCGCCGACAAGGGCTACGGCATCCGCGCTGCTGTGTGGGCAGGCGCCAATCTGGACAAGGAAGCCGCTCCCATGCTGTTTGACCGCGGCGTTGTTGCCCCCGGCGTGGATGGCGGCTATGTGGACAGCGACTCCGCCTTTGGCGGCAAGGCCTTCCCCGGCAAGATTCGCCAGTACAACCCCGGCACCCAGCCCTTCCTGAAGGTAAACCGCAACGGCGAGCGCTTTGCCAACGAGAGCTGCCCCTACAACGATATCGTCTACGCCGCTGCCCACCAGCCGGGCCGCGTCTACGCACAGATCTGCGATGCTAACATTCTGGAGGACGCAAAGCGTTTCCACACCATCGGCTGCTCTGCCCAGACCCGCAACGGCGGCGAGAAGTACATTCAGGGTAAGATGGACGAGGCGATCGAGGCCGGTGCACTGTTCAAGTGCGATACGCTGGACGAGCTGGCCGACAAGATGGGCTTTACCGGTGCTGCCAAGGACACCTTCCTTGCTACAGTGGAGCGCTACAACGAGCTGTACGACAAGCAGAACGACGAGGACTTCGGCAAGCCCGCTTACCGTCTGAGCGCCATCCGCACCGCACCCTTCTACGGCTGCTGGCTGGGTGCCTCTCTGCTGACCACCGAGCAGGGCATCGCCATCAACGAAAAGGGTCAGGCTCTGGACACCAACAACCAGCCCATGGAGGGTCTGTACATCACCGGCGATATGTCCGGCAGCTTCTTTGCCAACAACTACCCCTGCCTGATGGCTGGTGTGGCTATGGGCCGCACCCTGACCTTCGCCATGAAGGCCGTCAAGCAGATGGCCGGTCTGGAAAACGCCTGATCCAGTGCGTTTTTCCTGCATACTCTAAGCGTTTCTTCTTTTCTTCTTTTTCATGTGAAGAGGGGCAGCCCCAAATGGGGCTGCCCCTCTTTGCGTTTTGCCCCCCACGCCCCCCTACACAAACGGCCTCGATTGTGCTATGATAAGGCTGAAAACCGGGCCGTTCATCCCACCCGGTCAGAGATCGAGGTGTTTGTGCAAATGTCTGATATTCTGGATACCTTACGGCAGGAAGGGGTGGACCCCGCCCTGCTTACGGCGGTGCAGGAATACCGCGCCGCCCATCCGCTCAGCGAGACGCTGCGCCCGCGCATCCCCGCCCCTGCCTTTATCTACTACGGCAAAGAGGTATGGGAGCAGGCGCTGGCGGCTATCCTCTGCGGCGAAAACCTGCTGCTGGCCGGCGGAAAGGCAACCGGCAAAAACGTGCTGGCAGAAAACCTTGCCGCCGCCTTCGGCCGCCCCGCGTGGGACATCTCCTTTCATGTAAACATGGACGCCGCCTCCCTGATCGGCATGGATACCTTTGCGGGCGGGCAGGTGGTGTTCCGTCCCGGACCGGTGTACCGCTGCGCACAGTGCGGCGGCTTCGGCGTGCTGGACGAGATCAACATGGCAAAAAACGAGGCGCTGGCGGTGCTACACGCGGTGCTGGACTTCCGCCGCGCCATCGACGTTCCCGGGTACGACCGCATCCCGCTGGCCGAGGAGACCCGCTTTATCGCCACCATGAACTACGGCTACGCGGGCACCCGGGAACTGAACGAGGCTCTCACCTCCCGCTTTGCGGTGGTGCAGATGCCCACCATCACGCAGGATAATCTGGAAAAGCTGCTGCGGGCGCAGTTCCCGGATCTTGCCGCAAAGTATGTGCACCAGTTTGCACTGCTATTTCTGGACCTGCAGAAAAAGTGCGACAGTGCCGAGATTTCTACCAAAGCGCTGGATCTGCGCGGTATGCTGAACGCACTGCGGCTGATCCGCAGGGGCATCCCGGCCGGGGCGGCGCTGGATATGGGCATCACCAACAAGGCCTTTGACTCCTACGAGCAGGGACTGATCCGGGACGTGATCGCCGCGCGCATCCCGGCCAAGCTGGATGCCGGAAAGCTGTTTGCCTGATGGACGCCCAAAGCTACACCGCGCAGGAGCGGCGTGCGGCCAATCAGGTCTGGGCCGCTGCCGGAGCCTACGGCTTTGAGCCGCTGTTTCTGGCCCGCAACACGGATGGCACCATTGATTTTTACATGAACTGCATCGTGGGGCTGGTGCACAAATACTACGGTGACGTGCTGATCCGGGACATTTTTTCCGCATGGGAGGGCGACACGCGCCAGCCCATGCTGGACGATATGGCGTGGTTGTACTTAGAAAACGCCGCCTACCGGCTGGAGCTGCCCCGCCGCCCGGTGCTGGAAGCGCTGCGCCTTGCCCACGCGGATTACTTTTTTGCCATTCAGTACAAGCTTTCGCGGCAGGAATGGATGGCGAAAAACCAGCTGGTGTACACCATGCAGGCCGCGCGCTGGCGCAAGGTGCTGGGACGCACCGCCCCGGTCATGACCCCCTATGAGAGCAGCCTTGCCGCCGCACTGGAACCGGAAAGCGTACCGGAACCGGCACAGCTCAAAAATGACCTTCTGGCGTTGTTTGCAAAGTTTGCCCTGTTTGACGGCAAAGTACGCCAGAAGCCCGCGCTGCATCTGCGGCTGCAGGGCTTTTGGGCAAAGCTCGCCACCAAAACCATGCCCACCCAGATGATCAAGACCGACCGGGTGACGGTGGAGCATTCCGGCGCGGTGGATGCCACAGGCAGCGGGCTGGCGGTGGACAAGCGCCGGGCAAACATCACCCTGAAGCAGCGCGCCGCGCAGGACCGCGCCTACATTGAAAGCTGCTTCGGGCGCTGCTTCTACCCGCCGGAGCAGCTGCGCAAGGCCGAGCAGGAGCTGTGCACCGGAGTGCATCTGGGCTGTCACCTGTGGTTCAGCGCCGGTGTGCCCAGCCCGGCGCAGGCACCCACCCCGGAAGCGCGGCAGCTGGCACAGCAGGCCGAATTACAGGCCGAGCGCAACCGCGCCTACTACGCCAAAAATCAGGAGTTGCACCGCAGCGTGGTGCTGCGGCTCACTGAGCAGATCCGCAACTGCATTCTGGTGCATCAGCAGCCCGACCAGCGGGTGGCGCGCAGCGGTGATCTGTGCGCCGGGCGGGTGTGGCGCGCCCCTTACCTGAACGATAGCAGGGTGTTTTTGTGCCCGGAGGAGGAGAACTGCCCCGCCTTTACGGTAGATCTGCTGCTGGACGCTTCCGCATCCCGCCTGCACTGTCAGGAAGTAATCGCGGCACAGGGTGTCATTCTGGCCGAAAGTCTGGCCAACTGCGGCATTCCGGTGCGGGTAAGCGCCTTCAGCAGCCTGCGGGGCTACACGGTACTGCGAGTACTGAAAAGCTTTGCGGACAAAAACCGGCAGAACATCTTCCGCTACTTCGCCTCCGGCTGGAACCGGGACGGTCTGGCGCTGCGGGCGGCGGGCGACCTGATCCGATACACCCCCGGCCCTGCCCCGCGCCACCTGATAATCCTGCTGACCGATGCCAGCCCCAACGACAGCCGCCGCATCCCGCCCACAGCGCAGAACCCGCTGGGCTGCGCCTACGAGGACGCCGCCGGTGTAGCCGATACCGCCGCGCAGGTGCGCACCTTACAGCGGCAGGGCGTGCGGGTGTCTGCCGTTTTTATGGGCGAGGACAGCAGCGCCGGTGCCGCCGCGCAGATCTACGGCAAAAATATGGCACGCATCCGCGGCATGGATCAGCTTGCCCGCGCTGCCGGACGGCTGATCCAGAACGAGATCCGGGAACTTGGCGACTGAAAAAACAAAACGACCCCTGTGGGAGCAGTTCCGGCCTTAGCCGGCATCTCCCGCAGGGGTCATTTTTTACAACCGCACATCTCAGTGCACAACCATACTTTGAACTTTTGTTTGCAATGCGCTGTAGATTTTTGCAAAAATTTGTTGTTTCAGAAAACTTACAGTTGTTTTTCATTCAAAGGTATGCTATACTATGTTCAGAGAAGTTTTATGCAGCCTGACGGCCCGATCACCCGGCTGGCGTTTTTACAACGTTTCGCTGTTTGCTTTTATCGCAAGGCAAGAAATTAGTGCAACATTCAAACAGCATATTTGCGATATGCAATTCAACGTTGTTGCTGTTGCATTAAAAAGTTGAATTGCTATAGGAAGGAGATCAATTATGGACGCTTCCCGTTATTTTGACGCCATGCACAACGCCATGTCCGCCCTGCACGTCGGTGCACAGTTGCTGCTTACCGTCCGTTTGCAGGATACCTGCGGCAACGATGCCTATCTTGAAGTAAAACAGCTACCCGGGGAGCAAAGCGCCCTTGTGTGCTACTCCACCATGGGGCGGCGCTGCCTGAATTTCCAGCTGTTCCGCAAGGGCTGGCAGCTGTGCCACAATGCGGATGGGCAGCTGACCGGGCGTTTTCCGTCCAGCGCCGACAGCCTGCTGAGCCAGACCGACTTCCGCGCCTACTGCCGGGAGGATCGGCTGGATGCTGCCCGCACCCAGCGCCTTATTGAGGAGCTGGGGCAGCGCGCCGGGACCAACTATGTTGGCTCCATCCCGCAGAATACCCGCACCGGCGCACAAATCACGGTGGAAAGTTACCTTGGCTGCGGTGCACGCTGGAGTTACTGGAATCAGGAGGCTTCCCCCTGCCTGCCGCTGGCCGCAATTTTGTACTGGCTGGCAGATTTTCTGGCCGGGAACGAGCGCCGTGCCCTGCAGTCTGACCCGCAGGCTGCTGCTCTGGCTGCGCAGTGGCTGGCAAGGGACACTGCTGTGTTCTTTTGCCCTTCCCCTGCCCTGACGGTATCCTCTGCGACCGGTCATAGTGCCCCTGCTGCACGGCGCACCCGCCCCGCCCCGGTGCCTGCCGCACGCAGCAAGAGCTGGCAGAGCGTTCTGGCCGCCATGGCTGCGGTGTAAGCTGGTACCTTTTCAATCTGGTTTACATATAAAAGACGAGTGCTCGGCAAAACCGAGCACTCGTCTTTTTGGGATAATAGCAAAAAAGCACCCCGCCAACCGTTTCCGGTCAGCGGGGTGCTTAGTGCTTTAAGGGTTACGGTTCAGCTTACGCTGCACAGCACAGGGAGGAAATTACTCCTCGATATAGCCGTACTGGAAGTACCAGTAGCCGTACGGGCTGTGCCAGACGCCCTTCAGAGAGGAACTCTGCAGCCAGAACTCGTTGTAGTAAGCAACGGGGATGCAGCCCATATCCTCCATCAGGATGTCCTCAGCCTTGTGCAGCTGTGCAAAGTGCTCGGCGACATCTGCAACCTTGGAGGCCTCGATTGCAGCATCGAAGTCAGCGTTGGAGTACTTACCATCGTTGTTGCCGTTGTCGGTGCAGAACAGATCCAGCATGTTGGAGGGATCGTTGTAGTCCATGACCCAGCCGTTACGGGCAACATCGTACTCGCCTGCACGACGAGCGGGGGTGAAGGAGGACCACTCCATCTTGTTGATGGTCAGGGTAATGCCCAGATCGCCCCAAGTCTGCTGCAGGTACTCTGCCAGAGGCACATGGTAGCCGGAATCGTTGGTGCTGTACTCGATGGTGGGGTAGCCCTCGCCATTGGGGTAGCCAGCCTCTTCCAGCAGCTTCTTAGCCTCGGCCAGATTTGCCTCGTAGTCATCCGCAATGTAGGGAGAGCCGCCGTTTGCGTTGTCGTAGAAGTAACCGTTCGCGTCCACGATGCCAGGGCCGACAATGTTGGAAGCAGCAGAGTAGGTGCCCTGCATGATGGTGTTGGCAACGTAGTCACGGTCGATGGCCAGAGCCAGAGCCTTGCGGACCTTGGCATCCTTGAAGGCATCGCGCTGCAGATTCATGCTGACGTAGTAGGTGCCCAGAATGGGGTCAACATAGAAGTCGCCGCCGTCCTCTGCCTTGGTCAGGCTGGGGATCTCGTCGGTGGGCACGTCCTTGATCAGGACAGCCTCGCCGCTGTTGTAAGCAGCGAAGGCAGCGGAAGAGTCCTCCAGCAGCAGCAGGGTGATGCTGTCGGAAACGATCTTGGAGTTATCCCAGCCGCCAACGTAGTTGGGGTTCTTGGACAGAACGATACGCTCGGAGGGGGTCCACTCGGTGATCATGTAGGGGCCGTTGGAGACGAAGGTCTCAGCGGAGGTGCACCATGCATCGCCGTTGGCCTCAACGGTAGCCTGCTGCACAGGGCTCATAGCTGCGAAAGCAGCCATCTTGTCGAAGTAGGAGCAGGGATAGGACAGCACGATGGTCAGGGTCTTGCCGTCGTCGCTTGCCTTGACGTTCAGAGCATCGGTATCACCAGCCTGAGCTGCCTCAAAGCCGTCGATCATGCCCAGGCAGGTCTCTGCGTAGGGAGCAGCGGTAGCAGGATCAGCCATACGCTTGAAGCTGTACTCAAAGTCCTTAGCGGTCAGGTCGGTGCCGTCACTCCACTTCAGGCCGTCACGCATGGTGAAGGTCCAAGTCAGGCCGTCCTCGCTTGCTTCCCAGCTCTCAGCCTGGCCGCCAACAACTTCGTTGTTCTCGTTGATCAGCAGCAGGGGCTCGAAGATGGTGATGATGGTGTTGGCGCCATCAACAGCGCTGTTCAAAGAGGGATCCAGAGTCTCGGGGTTGGGGCCGTACTGGACGGTGAAGCCAGCGGTGTTGACACTGCCGGTAGAAGAGCCAGCAGCGGAAGAAGCAGTGCCGGAGGTTGCGGTAGAACCGGACTTGCTGCCGCCACAGGCTGCCAGACCCAGAGCAGCGGCACCCACGCCTGCAACCTTGAGGAAATTACGACGAGAAATGCGTTTCATAATAATATCCTTCCCTTATATCAAATTTTGAGTGTGCCAGGTTGCCCCAGCCGCCTCTATATTCGATCCGGTGCAAATAATTTGTACACCGGAGGAACACGAATGATTATAATGCGTTCTCATGCCGGTTACAAGTCCAAAACTTGGACTGTAACCATTTTGTGACAACATTTCAGCGCTAAGTTGAATTGCTTTCACCTTTTACTGGTATGAAGTGTTCTCACTTCACGCGGTCAAGGTGATGGCAGGCTGCCCAGTGGCCGGTGGAGACCTCCTTGAACTCGGGCACCTCGTTGGCGCACTGCTCGTCTGCATAGGGGCAGCGGGTGCGGAAACGGCAGCCGGACGGCGGGTTCAGGGGGCTGGGCACATCGCCCTGCAGCACGATACGCTTGGACTGGCGGGCCGTAATGGGGTCTGCCACCGGAATTGCAGAGATCAGGCTGCGGGTGTAGGGGTGGATGCTGTGAGTGATCAGCTCGTAGCTGTCGGCCAGCTCCACCATCTTGCCCAGATACATGACGCCGATGCGGTTGGAGATGTGCTTCACAACGCTCAGGTCATGGGCGATGAACAGGTAGGTCAGACCCATCTCCTGCTGCAGATCCTCAAACATATTGACGACCTGTGCCTGAATGGAAACGTCCAGTGCGGAAACAGGCTCGTCACAAACGATGAACTCGGGGTTCACAGCCAGTGCACGGGCAATGCCCACGCGCTGACGCTGACCGCCGGAGAACTCGTGGCAGTAGCGGTTTGCGTGCTCGCTGTTCAGGCCAACGCGCTCCAGCAGAGCGATGATCTTATCGTGGCGGTCCTTCTCGTTCTCGGCCAGATGATGGATATCAATGCCCTCACCCACGATGTCGCCAATGGTCATGCGGGGGTCCAGACTTGCGTAGGGATCCTGAAAAACGATCTGCATCCGGCGGCGGTAGGGCAGCATATCCACTGCGATCTTGTTTTCCTTATCAAACAGCAGGTTACCGTCATAGTAGATCTTGCCGCCGGTGGGCTCGTACAGGCGCAGCAGGGTGCGGCCGGTGGTGGTCTTGCCACAGCCGGACTCGCCTACCAGACCAAGGGTCTCGCCCTTGCGGATGGCAAAGCTTACGTCATCCACAGCCTGAACGTACTTGCGGTTCTTGCCCACACCGCCGGCGGGGAAATACTGCTGCAGGTGCTGGACTTCGACCAGCGTCTTGTGTTCACTCATTCTGCCTTTTCCCCTTTCTCAAATGCAGCCTTCTGCTGCAGCCAGCAGTAGGTATAGTGGGTATCGCTGAGCTCGGTGCGCGGGGGCATCTTGCTCAGACAGATCTTCATGCAGTTCTTGCAGCGGGGCGCAAAGGGGCAGCCGGCCGGCGGATTCAGCAGGTCCACAGGGGTACCCTCGATGGGCACAAGGCGCTCGTGCTCTGCGGTGTTCAGCTTGGGGATGGAGTTGATCAGGCCCTTGGTGTACTCGTGACCCGGCTGATAGAAGATCTCGTCGGTGGTGCCGTACTCCACAATGTGGCCGGCGTACATCACGGCGATCTTCTCACACATGGAAGCCACAACACCCAAATCGTGGGTGATCATGATGATGCTCATGCCCAGCTTCTTGCGCAGATCCTGCATCAGCTCAAGGATCTGTGCCTGAATGGTCACGTCCAGTGCGGTGGTGGGCTCGTCAGCAATCAGCAGCTTGGGCTCACAGGCCAGTGCAATCGCGATCATCACGCGCTGGCGCATACCGCCGGACAGCTCGTGGGGGTACTGCTTCAGACGCTTCTCGGGCTCGTTGATGCCAACCAGCTCCAGCAGCTCCTTGGCGCGTGCCCATGCATCGGCCTTGTTCTTATCGGTGTGCAGGCGGATGACCTCCACGATCTGGTTGCCGATGGTGTACACCGGGTTCAGGCTGGTCATGGGGTCCTGGAAGATGATGGAGACCTCGTTGCCGCGGATCTTGCGGAAGTCCTTCTCCTTCATGTTCTCGATCTCGTGGCCGTTGAACCACACCTTGCCGCCCACCAGCTTGCCGGGATAAGCGGTCAGGCCCATAACGGAGTAAGCGGTGACCGACTTACCGGAGCCGGATTCGCCCACGACGCCCAGAACATCGCCCTGATTCATGGTAAAGGAAACGCCGTTCAGTGCCTTTACTTCGCCCGCGGGGGTGAAGAAAGAAAGGCGTTCTTCTTTGATATCAAGAATTTTCTCGCTCATTTCTGTTCACCTCATCAATTCTTCAGCTTCGGGTCAAAGGCATCGCGCAGGCCATCGCCGAACAGGTTGAACACAAGGATCATCACGCTGATCATCAGTGCGGGGGCGATCAGCAGATGGGGGTAGGTGTTCATGCCCTTGACGGCATCGGTAGCCAGAGAACCCAGAGAAGGCAGCGGGGCAGCGACACCCAGACCGATGAAGCTCAGGTAGCTCTCGGTAAAGATGGAAGCCGGGATCTGCAGGGTGGTGGTAACGATCAGGGTACCGATGCAGTTGGTGAGCAGATGCTTTTTGATGATACGGCCGCTGGAAGCGCCCAGTGCGCGGGCAGCGGTAACGTACTCGCTCTCCTTCAGGATCAGGATCTGGCTGCGGACGATACGCGCCATACCGACCCAGTACAACAGAGCAAAGATGATGAAGATGGAGATCATGTTGGGGCCAAGGGTCTGCATCCACTTGAAGCCGGGCTTGCTGGCCAGTGCATCCAGCGGATCCTTCAGCGCCATGCCCAGCAGGATGATCAGCAGAATATCGGGGATGGTGTACAGAATATCTGTAATACGCATCATGATATTATCCACCCAGCCGCCGGCAAAGGCCGAAATAGCACCGTAAGTTGCGCCGATAATCAGCACCAGCACAGAAGCGATCAGACCGACGGACAGGCTGACGCGGGTGCCCATCATGATACGCACAGCGAAGTCACGACCCATACGGTCGGTGCCCAGAATGTGCGGGAACACCTTTTCGCCTGCGTCGATACGCGCCTGCTCGGAGGCAGAGTATTCGAAGGGCTTCAGGTTGTTGCTGCCCTTCATCTGCTCGGAATAGCTGTAAGGCCAGACGGCGGGCAGCAGGTAGGCAAAGATGGCAATGGCAATGATGAACACAAAGCTGACCATGGCGATCTTGTTCTTCTTCAGGCGGCGGATACCGTCCTTCCAGAAGTTGACGCTTTCGCGCATGACCACCAGACTCTGCTTTTCCTCATTGCTGGCGGGCAGAAAATCCTCCGCGTTGAGCTGCAGGCTGAGCGGATTCTTTTTAATGTTTTCCATGAAAATCGCTCCTTTCTCTTACTGCAGCTTGATGCGCGGGTCGATGATCTTATAAAGGATATCCACGATCACGTTTGCAATGATGACCATGCTGGACAGCAGGATGGTGGTGCCCATGATCATGGTGTAGTCACGGTTGGTGATGGCAGACACGAAATCGCGGCCCAGACCGGGCACGGAGAAGATCTTTTCCACCACGAAAGAACCGGTCATCAGGCTGGCCAGCATGGGGCCGACGTAGGTGATGACAGGCAGAATGGCGTTGCGCAGTGCATGCTTGAACAGGATCATGAACTGGGACACACCCTTTGCGCGGGCAGTGCGCATATAGTCCTGACCCATGACGTCCAGCAGGCTGGAGCGCATCAGACGGGTGATATAAGCCGAGGGATAGATGGCCAGTGCGGTGACCGGCATGATATAGGCGGCTGCACTGTTCAGACCAACGGTAGGCAGCACCTTCATGTTCATACCAAACTGGTACAATAGCAGCACGCTGGAAATAAAGCTGGGGATCGCGATGCCGCAGGTAGCAAACACGATAATAATGTTATCCAGCCACTTGCCGCGGTTGTAAGCGGAAATGCAGCCCAGCGGGATGCCCACGCACAGCGCCACCACCACTGCAATGCCTGCCAGACGGCAGGACACCGGCAGTTTGCTGGCGATGATCTGGTTCACGGTACGGCCGCGCTGACGCAGGCTCAGACCCAGATCGCCGTGCAAAAGGCTCTTCATGTAGTTGACGTACTGCACACCCAGCGGCTTATCCAGGCCATACTTTTCGGCCAGAGCCTGCTGAGCAGCGGCGCTGATGGACTTTTCTGCCACGAACGGGCCACCGGGGACCAGGTTCATGACAAAAAAGGTAACCGTAGCCACAATGAAGATACTGAAGATACCCATTGCGACACGCTTGATGATGTACTTTGCCATCGTTTGATGCCACTCCAATCCTATCAATGAATTACTGTTTTTGCTCTCAGGCCGAGCCACACTTTCCCGCAGTCCGCCAGCCTCACACATAGCGGACGTCTGTCCTTGGCACACGGACAGAAAAAGCGAATAATAAAACGATGGCATCTTGCGGTCGCATAAACACCATCGTCCATACCCGAGAAACACTCTATCTATTATAGAGAGAACCACGAATTTTGTCAATTCACATGAAAAGAATTCACTTTATTTCAGCAAAGCATGAGTGAAATCTTATACTTTATACAAATTTTCTGTATATTTGTAGGTAAAAGTGCTACTTTTCTGGTCTTTTTGGCAGCTGTTCCGGGACGTGCACAGGCTGTTCAGCTCTGCTGCGCGCAAAAGGCAGTGTCTTTCTCCCAGAATCATCCATCCATGTTACCGGCATTTTTCTCCATGTTACAGGAAACTTGGCAAAAAAAACACCCGCAGCTCCTTCTCCGGCACGGTCAGTGCCCAGAGGAACAGTTACGAGTGGTTCTAGGTCGTTTTAGTCGGTCAGGAGTACAGCTTTGCGGTCAGCTGGGAGTACATAGCGCTCTTCTGTGCTTTATAGGAGGCCATGGCCTGATCGGCCAGTGCGGTGCTCTGACCGTTGGCGATCAGAATGGCGCGCATCTGGCTGACGATGCTCTCCACTTCCTTATCATAAGATGCCTGCATCGCATACAGTTTGCCGCTTCTCGCCAGCACAATGGAGATCTTGCGCGCCCGTGTCTGCTGAGACTCCGGCAGCGATTTGTACTCTGCCTTTGCCCCTGCAATACAGCTGTTCAGTTCTGCCTCAGCACGCGCCTTTACGCCGTACAGCTGTTTCAGCAGTGCCTTGACCTCAGCCTCATAGGAGGCCTCCTGTTTGCCGGACGAGGACGCCGGTTTTTCTGCGGCAGAGGCTGTACTGGAACCAGATGTGCCAGAGCTGGCTGTGCCGGCAGTCTCCTGCTTGCTGGAGGAAGCCGTACTGCTGCTCTCCGTCCGGGAGGAAGCCGTTGTACCGCCCTCCGTCCGGGAGGCAGAACTTGCCGAGGAGGCAGTGGAACTTGCCGGAGCGGATACTGAACTCGCTCCCTCCTGCGGAACACTGGCCGATGCTTCCTGTTCCCCGCCGCTGGACGCAGCGGTTTCGCCGGTCAGCTGCTCCAATGTGATATCGCCGCTGAGCAGCCTATCCAGATCATCATCCGTCAGAGTGAGCTCTGTGCTGTCCGCCGGGGCATCCGGCAGGTTTTCGGGAATACCGGCTGCCATACCGCGGAGATAGAACAGCACCCCAAGGGCTGCTGCTGCCAGCAGAACCACCAGCGCACTCAACACGATCAATGCGATCTTCAGGACCTTATTTTTCTTCATACCAAAATCCGCTGCCCGGGCAGAGTACACCTCCGCCCGGGCAGTTTTCTCCTTACTTTAGGATCAGACCCACATACCCAAAAACTTTTTAGGCTGATGCAGGGTCGCAGCGTCCAACTCCTGATCGTGGAACAGCTCATCGCCGTTGCGCACGATGTGGGCAGCAGTTTCCTTGCCCAGCAGCTTTTCCAGCTGCTGCACTCCCTGTGCCATGCGGGGCGGGCGCTTGTCCGGGGAATGGGTATCGGTGGAGATGACGTGGACCAGTCCCCACTGGATGAACTTACACAGCTTTTTGCAGAGCTTGGGTTCCAGCAGTGCGCCCACGTTGATCTGCGCATAGGCACCGGCGGCTACCCAGTCGTACAACAGGGTGGGATCTTCCAGCACATAGGGATAACGCTCGATATGCGCGATCAGCGGCACGATGCCCTGCTGCTGCAGCTGGTACAGCGTCTGCCGGATAAAATGCGGCTTGTGAGTGGTGGGGAATTCCAGCAGCAGATAGGCGGTGTTCCCCATGCACAGCGCCCGGGTGTCCAGCTCGCACAGACCGGGAGAGAAGAACACCTCTGCCCCCAGTTTGAAGTTAAACTGCATGGGCTGCCCTTCTAGCGCGGCAGTCAGTTGTTCAAAAGCCGCCTGCCGCTTTGCCGTAAAGGCTTCTACCGTGGTGCGCTCGCTGTTGAAGTGGCTGGTGAACGCAATATTGCGCACACCATCCTCGTATTCCCTGCGCAGCAGCTCCAGCGAAACCGCTGTATCCTTTGCGCCGTCATCCATGCCGGGCAGAATGTGACAATGCAGATCGGTCATAACAGCGCTTCCTTATTTGCCGACTGTGGCATCCTGATTGCCGTAGGCATAGTTGTAATTGTAAGCATAGCTGTATGCGTAGCTGGAACCCTTGAGTGCCTTCTTCATGTCGTAGCGGGTCAGCACGCTGCCCAGCACCTTGACACCTGCATCCTGCAGCTTTTTCACTGCGCCGCGCACTGCATCAGCAGGGGCGTAGTCGGAACGCACTGCAAAGACGGCACCATCCACATAGCGGCCGATGACGGCTGCATCGGTGACCACAGACACCGGGGGTGCGTCAATGATGACAACGTCAAACTTTTCACGCAACGTCTCCACCATAGCCTTCATCTGCGGTTGGCTCAGCATCTCGGAGGGGTTCGGCGGCGGGGTACCTGCGGGCAGGAAGGTCAGTTTCATATCCTCAAGATCCTGCAGCGCTTCGTCCATCGTGCACTGGTTGGACAGCACGTTGGAAACACCCTTTACATTGTGGCCTGCCTTCAGGTAGCGGTGCAGCACCGGCTTGCGCAGGTCGCAGTCCACCAGAGCCACCTTTTTGCCGCTCTCCGCCATCGTCAGTGCCAGATTGACTGCTACGTTGCTCTTGGATTCTTCCGGCACGGTACTGGTGATGACCAGTGTGTGCACGTCCATGGAGCCTGCCATAAAATCCAGATTGGTACGCAGAGACTTGTAGGCCTCCACATAGCCAAAGGGCATCCCCTTATCGGTGATCAGCTGCAGGGTACGGTGGTTGCTTTCTTTCTTCTTTTTGTTAAACAGATTCCGCATCGTCTTACACCTCCGGGATCAGGCCCAGCACGGGCAGGCCGAGCTTCTTCTGAACATCTTCGTCATCCACAACGGTATCATGCAGCAGATGTGCCAGTATCAGAACACCGCACACCACCACAGCGCCCAGCAGACCGGCCATCATAACATACTTCTTGGTCTGGGGGAACACCTTGTTGGGGTTGATGGACACATCGCTGACCGTCTTGCAGGAGCCGGCTTCTACCTTTTCCACCAGCACATCAGGCACGATGTCCGCAATGGTATCCACGATCTCACCCGCACGCTTTGCATCGGTATCAGTGACCGTGACCTTCATGATCTGGGTAGAGTCCACATCGGCAACATTCACCATGCTGTACAGCTGACCATAGGTCATGTCCAGATCCAGCGTGTCGATCACCTCGTTCAGCACAGTGTTGCTCTTGATGATGACCGCATAGGTGCTGATCAGGTTCTTTGCAGAGTTGAAGTTATCGCTGGTGAAGGTAGTGGTCGTGTCCTGCCGGGCATTCACGATCATGTTGATGGAGGCCTGATACTTGGGTGTAAGCGCAAACATACACACCAGCAGGCAGATCAGCGCTGCTGCAACAGCTGCTGCCACGATCTGCACAATATGCGCCCACAGCAGGCGGGCAATTTCCATCAGATCAATGGTCTCCTCGTCCTCCATGCTGCGGAGTGACTGTCCCATAGTTGTTTTTTCGTCCATAATAGAGAAACTCACCTTTCTTGTTTTTCCGCAGTGCAAGAAATGTACACCGGGTTCCTATAGATACACATCTGTTTTGTAATAATAACACATCTCATTGTATTTTACAAGCAAAAAAACCATTTTCTGCCGGCAAGCAGTTGGATAAAATATACCCTGTCTCGTACAAAAAAGGCATCCACAGCACATTGATAACTGCGGATGCCTTGGCTTTATAGAATTTTAGTGAAACTGCTCAACGGGAGCCCTTGTCGTAGGGGATGCCCTCGGCCTTGGGTGCCATGCTGTTCTTGGAGGTGAAGGCCAGAATGACCATGGAGGCCACAAAGGGCATCATATTATAGATGTTGCTGGACCAGTGCAGCTGCGCAAGGAAGGTAGAGTCTGCGATGTTGGCAAGGCTCTTGAACACGGCAAAGAACATTGCCGCGCCAAAAATGTGGAAGGGTTTCCACTGACCAAAGATCATAACTGCCAATGCCAGAAAGCCCGCACCGGCCACGCCAACTTCAAAGTTCCAGGTCTGCACCGGGGGCACGATATACGCCAGACCGCCGATGGCGCCCAGCGCACCGGAAAGGATCACACCGGCGTAACGCATCTTGTAAACGTTGATGCCCACCGAGTCCGCAGCCTGCGGATGCTCGCCGCAGGCACGCAGACGCAGGCCGAAGCGGGTCTTATACAGCACGATGTAGCTGACTACCAGCAAAATCAGCCCCAGCGGCACGAACACGCTGAGCTCCAGCCCGCCGATGCTGAACAGGAAGGGCTTGTTGGAGTAGTTCAGCTTGGCGCTGCCGCTCTCGCTGAAGTACTTGGAAATGACCACGGCAATAGCGGTAGCCAGCAGGTTCAGCGCCGTGCCGCCGATGGTCTGGTCTGCCTTCAGGTTGATGGAGGCAAAGGCCAGCAGCAGACTATAAACCACGCCCGCCAGCGCTGCCACCAGAATAGAGATGAGCACCACAAGGAAGGGCGACAGGCTTGCAGGCAGCATGGTCAGGGTAAGCACACCGGCCACACCGCCGATGACCATGATGCCCTCCAGCGCAATGTTGATGATGCCGGAATGTTCGCTGAACATACCGCCCAGTGCCACCAGCATCAGCACGATGCCGTACAGCAGGGTATATTTGATCAGAAGCAGCATATTACTTGCCCTCCTTTTTGGTCTTTTCTGCGGCAGGCGCAGGCTCTGCGTTCACATTGGTCTTCTCGGCGTTCCTGAACAGCAGGTTCTGGATCTTGCCCCGGAACAGCATGGAGAATGCGCACAGGTAGATGATGATGCCGCTGATCAGATCCGAGATCTCAGTGGGGTAGAATTTGGTGGACAGGAAGGAGCCGCCGACCGAGATGTGGGAGATGAACAGTGCAGAGAACACGGTGCCAATGGGGTTCGAGCTGGCCAGCAGTGCCACCGAGATGCCGTTGAAGCCCATCGCCGGCAGGCTGGTGGAGTTCAGCGGGTTCCACTGGGATACGTTGGACAGATAGAACAGCCCTGCGCCGAAGCCTGCCAGCGCACCGGCAATGGCCATGGAGAGGATGATGTTCTTTTTCTCGTTGATACCGGCATAGCGGGCGGCGTTCTTGTTCAGGCCAACGGCCTTGAGCTCGTAGCCGAAGGTGGTCTTGTTCAGCACCACCCAGATCAGCACAGCCACCGCTGCCGCCAAAAAGATGGCAATGGTGGTGCTGTTGGTCTGGAACAGCTTGTTCAGGCCGAAGTCCGGGATCAGGGACTGGGCAAAATCAGCGTTCTTGCTCAGGTTCAAAGTACGGGTGTTGCGCACATCGTACATGGGGCCGGTACCGTTCTGGTAGATGAGTTCATTCACCAGATACAGGCCGATCCAGTTGAACATGATGGAGGTAATGACCTCGTTGATATTGAAGTATGCCTTGAAGAAGCCGGGGATCGCGCCCCACAGGCCGCCCAGCACTGCTGCTGCCAGCAGGCAGACGAACCAAGGCAGCTTGAGCATGATGGCACAGTACAGCGCACCGTAAGCGCCCAGCGTGTACTGACCGGCTGCACCGATGTTGAACAGGCCGGTCTTGAAAGCAAAAGCCACGGACAGGCCGGTCATGATCAGGGGTGCGGCATTGGCCAGCTCCTTGCCCACGCCGTAGGGGGCATCGTGGAAGCCGCCCTTGAGGATGCGCACAAAGCCATCGCCCCATGCGTGTGCGGGGTTGATGGCTACCAGCACCAGAAAGCCCACCAGCATACCGATCAGGATGCACAGCAGTGCAGCCAGCACGCTGGTAACAGAGCTTTGCAGGCTGCCGCTGCGGGAAAGTTTTTTCTTATTCATGTGTTACTGCTCCTCCTTTCCCTGCTTGCGGGCGCCTGCCATATACAGACCCAGCTCCTGCACGGTGGTGGTCTTGGGGTCAAACTCGCCCACGATCTCGCCCTCGTACATTACAAGGATGCGGTCAGAAAGGTTCATCACCTCGTCCAGCTCCAGGCTGACCAGCAGCACGGCCTTGCCCTTGTCCCGCTCGGCCACGATCTGGCGGTGGATGTACTCAATAGCACCCACGTCCAGACCACGGGTGGGCTGCACTGCTACCAGCAGCTTGGGGTCGCGGTCGATCTCGCGGGCAATGATGGCCTTCTGCTGGTTGCCGCCGGACATGCTGCGTACGGTGGTCACACTGCCCTGACCGCTGCGCACGTCGTACTGCTCGATCAGGCGGTCAGAGTACTCGCGCACCTTATCAGCACGGATAAAGCCGCCCTTCTGGAACTCCGGCTGCCAGTAGCGCTGCAATACGATATTGTTTTCCAGACTGAAATCCAGCACCAGACCGTGCTTGTGGCGGTCCTCCGGGATGTGACCCATGCCGTCCTTGGAACGCTGGCGGATGCTCTCGTGGGTGATATCCTTACCGTCCAACACCAGCTTGCCGCTGTTCAGCTTGCTCAGGCCGGTCAGGCCGTAGATGAACTCGGTCTGGCCGTTGCCCTCGATGCCCGCCAGACAGACGATCTCGCCTGCGTGCACCTTAAAGGACACGTTCTTTACCACGTCCTTCTTGCGCTGGTCGTTGTGGATGGTAACGTTCTCCACGTCCAGCACGGTCTCGCCGGGGTGTGCGGGCTGCTTTTCCACCTGCAGCTGCACGTCACGACCCACCATGCGGCGGGAAAGCTCTTCCTTGGTAGTGCCCTTGATATCCACCGTACCCATATACTTGCCCTTGCGCAGCACGGTGCAGCGGTCGGCCACAGCCATGATCTCGTTGAGCTTATGGGTGATGAACAGGATGGACTTGCCCTCCTTCTTGAACCCGCGCATGATCTCCATCAACTCGTCGATCTCCTGCGGGGTCAGCACAGCGGTAGGCTCGTCAAAGATCAGGATCTCGTTGTCGCGGTACAGCATCTTCAGGATCTCCACGCGCTGCTGCATACCCACCGAGATATCGCTGATCAGGGCGTCCGGGTCCACCCGCAGGCCGTACTTTTCGCTCAGCGCCATCACCTTTTTGCGTGCCTCAGCCTTCTGCAAAAAGCCCATCTTGTTGGGCTCCACGCCCAGAATGATGTTGTCCAGCACGCTGAAGCATTCCACCAGCTTGAAGTGCTGGTGCACCATGCCGATGCCCAGTGCGTTGGCATCGTTGGGGTTGCGGATGGCGACCTCCTTGCCGTTTTTCAGGATCTTGCCCTGTTCCGGCTGATACAGGCCGAACAGCACGCTCATCAGCGTACTTTTGCCCGCGCCGTTCTCGCCCAGAAGGGCGTGTACCTCGCCCTTGCGCAGCTGCAGGGTGATATCATCGTTTGCCTTGATACCCGGGAATTCCTTGGTAATGTGGAGCATCTCGATCACATAATCCTCTGCCAATCTGCTCACTCTCCTTTCGTGCCGTAACGACACCTTTTCTATTCTACCAACCATTATACCTGATTTTTTGCAGTTTGCACACGGCTTTTTGATTTTTTGTCAAAAAGCACAAGCAAAAGTATCACTTTTGTAAGGTCTGCACGATTTTCTACCTGATTCTCCCACACAGGCATACAAAAAGGGCGGGGTGCCCCTGCATGAGCACCCCGCCCCTATTACGGGAGTAATTCCGGGAAAGCAATTACTGGATGTAGTTGACCTTGGTGAACTCGCTGACGGTAGGCTTGGTAGCGTCGTCGGAGCTGTTGTCCACAACGAGCTCGCCGGAAGCGATCTTGGTCTTCAGGGTCTCGTACTCGTCCTTGGTAAAGGTCTTGAAGTTCCAGCTGTCATCAGCAGTGGGCAGACCAACGTAGTCGCCATCCTCCAGACCGAAGTTGCCGTTGGTAGCAGCGATGTTGCTCCACTCGCCGGCCTCGATGTCGCCCAGAGCGGTGCTGACAGACTCAGACAGGCCCTTCATAGCGGAGGTGACGAACGGGTTGTATGCGTAGCCGTCCTTTGCCACGCCGTTGACACCGATGTAGTTCTGGTCAACGTCAACACCCACAACGTAGCCGTTGTTCTTCAGGGCAGCCTCGACAGCGGAGGTGTAGATGCCGCCGCCGCAAGCAAAGACGATCTGGGTGCCGTTGGCATACCAGCCCTCCATACGGGAGGTGATGTTGGCATCGCCGTAGAACTGGCCGCCGTAGAAGTAGTTGATGTCAATGTTGGTGCCCAGCTCCTTAGCAGCGGCGTCAGCGCCCTGCACATAGCCGTAGCCGTAACGGATAACAGCGGGCACAGCCATGCCGCCCAGGAAGCCCAGCTTGGTGTAGCCGTCCTTAACAACGGCGTAACCTGCCAGATAACCTGCCTGCTCCTCCTTGAAAGTGATGCAGTAGCAGTTGGCGGGGATGCTGTCGGTGCCGATATCGAACTGGGTCACGTCGATAGCGATGAACTTGATGTCGGGGTACTGCTCAGCAGCCCATGCCAGAGATGCACCGTACAGGTAGCCCACGCAGACGATAACGTCAGCGCCATCGTTGACAGCCTGACGGATCATGGTCTCACGGTCCTCATCGGAAGCATCGGAATCGGGGATGTAGTACTGGCAGTTGTCGCCCATGTAGCCGGAGACAGCAGCCCAGCAAGCCTGGTTGAAGCTCTCATCATCGATCGTGCCGGTATCGCAGGTCAGAGCGACCTTGGCGATCTTCTCAGCGCCGTCTGCTGCGCCGGAAGCGGCGGCAGAGCTGGCAGCTGCGGAAGAAGCAGTGCTGGTAGAAGAAGCGGAAGAACCACCGCAGGCGGTCAGAGCAGCGGCAGCGGCAGCAGCACCGGCCACAGCCAGAAAGTTACGACGAGAAATCTTCATAAGAAACTCTCCTTTTATTTTAAAAAATTGCGTCAAATGAATGAAATGTGCGCTCTGGCACATTTACTGGCTCAAGTATAGCGGGTGGAAGTGACAGATGCAAGCAATTTCCGATTACAAATTCTTTACAAATCCTTTGTATAATTTGGGAAAAAGTAACTCTTTTTAAGCGATTTGTCCCTGCTTGCGCTGTTTTTCAAAAAAGAACACTTACTCCCCTTCCACGGCGCTGTTGCCCGCCACGTTGGAGGGGCCAAAGCCAAAGGGCAGCAGCTCGTCCATGCTGCGCTCGATGAAATCCTCCGGGGTCTTTGCCATAATGACGTTCAGCTCCGGCCCGCCGAACTCGAACAGTGCCTGACGGCACACCCCGCAGGGCGAGGTGATCTGCCGGTTCACTTCGCCCCGGCGGCTGCCTACCACGGCGATATCTGTAAACGCGGTCACGCCCTCGGCCACTGCCTTGAACAGGGCGGTGCGCTCGGCGCAGCTGGTGGGGGTAAAGGCGGCGTTCTCCACGTTGCAGCCGGTAAAGATGCGGCCGTCCGCAGCGCGCAGCGCAGCGCCTACCATAAAATCGCTGTATGGTGCATAGGCCTTTTCCCGCGCGGCCAGTGCCATGCGGATCAGCTGCTGCTTTTCTTCCATGGTCAGTTTTGTCATGCTGCTCCCTCCTTTTACGGGCAAAAACAGCGCGGCTGTGCCTTGGGGCGGCAGCCGCGCTGGAAAATTATGCAATCAGTACTCTGCGCCCAGAGCGACCTTCATCATGTCGGTAAAGCTCTTCTGGCGCTCCTCGGCGGTGGTGATGCCGGGAGCCACAAAGCTGTCCGAGATGGTCAGCAGGCAGGCAGCATTTTTGCCCAGCACCTGCGCGTTGGCAAACAGGGCAAAGCTTTCCATCTCCACGCACAGGCAGCCGTCCTCGTCCCGCAGTTTTTCCCAGTAGGTGGGCTTTGCGTCCGAGGGCTGACGGTAGAACACATCCGAGGAGTGGATGTTGCCCTCGATCAGGGGGATGCCCTGCTTTGCAGCGGAGGCACGCAGCTTTTCGTTCAAATCTGCGCTGGGCAGGGTGATATTGCCGGTAAAGCCGCTCTGCACCCGGGCGTAGTTGCTCTCGCTCACAGCGCCGGTGGCCAGCACGGTGTCAAACAGCTTTGCCTTCTCGGTGTAGCTGCCGGCAGAGCCGATGCGGATGATGTTCTCCACGCCGTAGAAGCTGAACAGCTCGTAGGAGTAGATGCCGATGGAGGGCATCCCCATACCGCTGCCCATCACACTGATGGGACGGCCTTCGTAGGTGCCGGTAAAGCCCAGCATCCCGCGCACACCGGTCACCTGCCGGACATCCTGCAAAAAGGTGTCGGCAATAAACTTGGCACGCAGGGGGTCACCCGGCATAAGGACTGTCTTGGCGAAATCGCCCATTTCTGCGCTGATGTGAGGGGTAGACATAGATGATCTCTCCTTTTATCTTATTGCAATTTATCGGTTGCGATAGCTGCTGCGGTTGAACACGGTCTGCGGCGAAACGTAGGAGCCGTTGCGCCGGATCTCGAAGTGGCAGTGGTTGCCGCTGGAGCGTCCGGTATTGCCTACATAGCCGATGAGCTGCCCCTGCTTGACCGACTGACCGGCATGTACCACCAGCGACAGGCAGTGGGCGTACACGGTGGTATAACCATTGCTGTGGCTGATGATGACAGAGTAGCCATAACCGTTGCCTGCACCGGCGCGGTTGTAGCCGGCCTTGGTCACCGTACCGCCTGCCGAAGCGTAAATGGGCGTACCGGCGGCGGCACAGATATCCACGCCCTTATGGCTGCCGCCGTACCAGCGGGAGCAATACTTATAGCCGGGCACCGGCCAGATAAACTGTCCTCTTCCGGTGATATAGGATGCACCGGAGGACGCCTTTTTGGTTCCTACCGTAACTTTTTCCGTCACAGGCTCCTTGGTCACCACCGTGCTCAGGATCTGCTGGGAAAGCTGGTTGCCGTTTGTATCGTACACCCGCTGTGCCGTCACGGTGCGGATGCCGTTCTCACCCTTCTGGGTAACGCGCTTCGTACCGGAGTTCAGCTCGTTGGACTTGGTGGTCTCGGTGGTATAGTCGATCTCTTCCTCCCAGCTCTCCACCTTGGTGATGCGCACCTCCAGTGTCTCTTCTTCCCGCACCACGGTCAATGCATCGCCGGGCAGGATCTTGGAGTTCTGGGTCAGGCCGTTTTCCCCATTGGCAGTAAAGGCGGTGTTCATTTCGCACAGTTCCTTCACGGTCAGGCCATTTCTCTGCGCGATGGACCAGATGGTGTCGCCACTTTGCACGGTGTAGGTCTTTTCTGCCTGCTGCACACCGGAGAGCAGCTGCTCCACCTCGGCTTCATCCTGAAAGCTCTCGGTGAAGTAGATGCCGTTTTCCAGCGTAACATCTTTGTTGAAGCCCACAGTGGTATTGGGGTCGTCCGAGTCCTCATAGGGCTCCAGCAGGCTGCTGATGTATCGTTGCAGGCTGGTGCCATCCGCGCACACGGCAGTAAGCTCACCATCCAGATACAACGCCGTACCCTCGCTGATTTGGTCGCCAGCGGTCTTAAGGATGGCGTCAGCCACGTCATTTTCATCCATCACGTCGTGGGCAACGGTCACAGAATAAGTAGGCTCCACGGTAAAGCGTGCCTGCTCTGTACCGGAATAATTGATACGCTGCTGCACAGCTTCCAGCGCAGAGTTAAACACCTCTTCGTTGGCCACATAGCCCACAGTTTTATCGTCCACCTGCACTTGCAGGGCATAGGGCTGACGGATGGTGGTCTGGAACACAGTCACCATAACGGCCAGCGCTGCCACTGGCAGCACATACATAGCCATACGGGGCACAAGACGGATGTTCTCGGCGATGCCATGGGCAAGGAAGTGTCCGCTTGCGCGCAGCGCAGCGCCAAAGCCTTTCTCCTTGCGCACCCGATGTGCGTGGCGCAGCAGCGCCCCGGTGCCCCGCAAAGCGAGCACTACCGGGCCAAACAGGTCCCGCAGCAGCTGCGCCGCCCCGGGAAAGGCCATGGATGCAATATTTTTCAGCAGTTCTCTGTCCGTTTGCAGCAGACGCTGCAAGCCGTGCTGCAAGCGGCGTCCTGTGCGAACCACGGCATACTCGGCGGAAAAACCTACGGCGTACAGCGTCTCGCCCACCATGGGCGCTACGGGATTGTGCAGCAGCTTATGCCACAGCTTTTCCCAGCGGTGCTGACGCTTGCGGCGCATCCTGTGCCGCCGCAGCACACCCTGGCACTGGAGCTGTGCCCACAGCGAACGCAGCTTCTGGCGGCGGGGATGCCGTACCGGCTGCGCAGCAGGCTGCTGCTCCTTTGTTTTATCTTCAATCAACGGGATTTTCTCCTTCCTGCGCCGCTGCAGGGCATTTTTTCGGCCCGGAACACAGCAGCTAGATGGTGTACGTCCCCCTGTTCAAAAGGTCAACAGGGCCTGTACACAATGCGCTCTCTTTTTATTATACACTTTGCATGGTTTGAAACAAGCGCTTACATAAAATTTGGCTACTTTTTTCACGCAGTTTTCACGAAAAAAGCGCTTCCATATCCGACGGCAGCGGGCTTTCCACCGTGACGGTGCGCAGCTGCAAGGGCATTTCCACCCGGATACCGTCCGGCAGCGGAGTGTATACAGGCACCGTAAAGCTCTGCTTCGCGCAGTGCAGCGCCTGTCGGCCAATGTGCTCCCGGCTGCCGCCGTAAAGGTCGTCCCCGGCAAGCGGATGGCCGATGGACGCAAAATGCACCCGAATCTGGTGAGTGCGGCCGGTCACCGGCACGCAAGCCGCAAGGCTGAGGCCGTTTTCTTCCTTTATAATAGTATACTCGGTGCGGCTGGGTTTGCCCTCGGGGGTGACGCAGCGCCCGATGATGCTGTCACCCCGGCGGCCGATAGGTGCATCGATAGCCCCGTCTCCCAGCGGCAGCACGCCCTGCGCAATGGCATAGTACAGCTTTGCCACCCCGTCCGCCAATAGCGGCGCGGCGTAGGCGTTTTTCGCTGCCAGCACAAGGCCGCTGGTGTCCTTATCAATGCGGTTCACCGGACGGAACACCGGGCTGTGGCCGTGGGCCGCCGCCCATGCCGCATAGCCGTTGGCCAGCGTGCCCCCGGGGTAGTTCAGGGTGGGGTGCACTGCCAGCTGCGGCGGCTTTTCCAGCACCACGGCAAAAGCATCCTCATAGACCACCTTGACCGGAATTTCCGGCTGCGGGGTCACGCCGTCCCCTTCCGGCGGCAGGGCAAAGGAAAGCACCTGCCCGGGGAAGATGCGCCGGTTTGCCAGCACGGGCACACCATCCGCAAAAAAGCCGCTGCCCCGGAACTTGACCGCCCGGGCAAGGTCCGTAGAGACGGCACACTGGCGCAGAAAGCTGCGCACCAGCACCCCATCGTGGGTGGCAGCCGTATCCGGCACGGCAAAATACAGCTGCATGGCCTGTCCCCTCCCCTGCAAAATTTACAAAAACACAAATGATATTATAACAAAAATCCGTTTCACTTGCAAATCTTACTTTTTTATGGTATCATGAGGAACGGAAAACGAGTGGAACATACGGCGGCGGGGCGGCTTTGACCGCTCTGAGGAAAGTCCGGGCCTCACAGAGCACGGTAACTGCTAACGGCAGCCGAGGGTGACCTTAGGGAAAGTGCAACAGAAAACAAACCGCCGCAGCAATGCGGTAAGGATGAAACGGCGAGGTAAGAGCTCACCAGCGCATGGGTGACCATGCGGCTTTGTAAACCCTACCGGAAGCAACGCCTATATGGGACGTACAGCGCTGCTCGCGTGTCCCGAAGGCGGCACGAGCCTGTCAGCAATGGCAGGCCTAGACAGATCGTCGTTTAATACAGAACCCGGCTTACGGTCTATCTCGTTTTCCCTTTTGTGTTTTTGCGCTGTCTGCTGTTGCAGGCAGCTTTTTTGTTGCAGCAGCATATGCTCGCCCTCTCAGGCGCTCCCGCGCCAGCTCTCCCGGAGGGAGAGCCAAGGTCTAAGGTTCGTTGCTGAAGTATTAGGTACAATGAGAACGTTTCTGGCAGTGAGCGAAGCGAACTGACGGAGAGGGCGAGCTCGCCATCGTTTTTTGTATAGCAAAAAGAACCGTTGCACGTTATTTTGCGCAACGGTTCTTTTTTAGATAGATTTCACTCAGTTCCCACCTGCGCCTAAGATGGCGTCAAGCACAGTGGAGGCGGCGCTGTACAGCGAGCCTGCGGCCTGCTCTACCTGCTCCTGCGTGGGCAGGCTGACGGCGGGCGTCTCGGTGCTGCCGCCCTCGGCGGGGGTGGTCTCCGGCTGGGGCGTCTCGGTAGCAGCGGGCTGCTCTGCGGGCGTTTCCGTGGGCTGCTCTGTCGGTTGTTCAGCGGGCTGCTCAGCAGACTGCTCCGGCACGCCTTCCGCAGGCTCTTCCACGATCACGCTGTCGGCAGGCGTTTCGGGCACAGAGACAGCGGCATCGGGGTCGGTAGTGGGGGTGTACACGTCCGTCTTTTCCGGGGTCTGGGTTGTGGAGCTTACCGTGCCCTCGCCGCCCAGCACCGCCGCGATCATCTCTTTGGCCTTTGCCACAGAGCTTTCGTCCGGCTTCATGACGTAGAGCTTCTGCCCTTTTGCAGAGTAGCACTTAGTGCTGCTGCCGGAGGAGCCGGTAACGGTGTAGCTTTGAATATTCCACTCTGCAAAGTCGCTCAGCTGCATCCGCACCAGCGCACTGATCTGGTTCTGGGAAAGGCTGGTGACGAAGCAGTCGGCGGCAGAATCCATGATCTTGGAAAAGCCCATCAGCAACGCCGGGGACTTGATCTTGTTCAGCATGGCATCGATGACCTTCATCTGGTTGATGCCGCGCTGCACATCGCCGGTCTTAAAGGCGTGGCGCTCGCGGGCAAAGGCCAGCGCAGCCTTGCCGTCCAGATGGTTCCAGCCCTCGGCAAAGGTGGTGGGGTCGTAGTAGCCGGGGCTGCCCACTGAAGTGAACGCCTGATCGGAGTACACATCCACGCCGCCCAGCGCATCAATGATGTTGATAAACCCTGCAAAATTGATGCGGATGTAGTGCTGCACATCCACCCCGTACAGGTTGCCGAGGGTGTCCATGCTGGTCTGCACACCGTAAAGCCCGGCGTGGGTCAGCTTATCCTTGCTGTTTGTTCCGGCAAGGTCCACATAGTAATCGCGTGGGGTGTTGATCAGCACCACCTGCTTGGTAACAGGGTTCACAACAGCAAGGATATTCACATCGCTGCGGGCTTTTTCAGTCAGCTCGCCGCGGGTATCCACACCGCTCAGGTACACCACAAAGGGCTCCTTTGTGATCTTTTTTGCCTCGGCGTCGCTCAAAAAGCCGGTGGTCATATTGCCCAGCGCCGTCAGACCCTGCTGCGCCCAGACGCATCCCATTGCCATGGCAGCGCACAGCACCACCGAGAATACCCGGGATACTTTACCTGCAGTTTTGTACTCTTGACAGCGCTTGACCAGCAGCCACAGCAGCACCAGCAGCGCCGCCAGCACCACCAGATACAGCACCGGCAGCATCTGGGTGCGCCAGAGCTGCACCAGCGCCAGAACGCTTAAAATTGCCTGTATGACCAGCAAGATCTTCCCTCGTTTCGGGGGCAGGTACGCCCCATTTGCCCCGGCAGCAGTGCTGCGGGGGGTGTTTTGCTGCGGGCGGCGGGGCGGCGGAGCGGATTGCTCCGGCGGCAGCTCCGAGAAAAACGCGGCGCTGTCCACCTCCACGGTGGCGTCCTGCTGCTCAGCCTTGTGCAAAAGACGGTGCAAGGATCGACCGTCCTCCTTGCGGGAATGCTCGTTTTCGTCCAACATGAGAATACTCCTTTTTTCAGCCCACCGGAACGATGGTCAGCACGGCGCGGGCAGGCAGACAAGTGGCGGTCTGATCTTCCGCCGACAGCCAGCCAAAGCCCTCGCAGATGTGATCCGGGCAGGGCGATTCAATAAATCGCGCTCTGCCGTCCTTTACCTCTATATGCACCGTATAATAACCGGTGTCCACACTGTAAGTCTCGTCCTTGTCCAGCGGAATGTCCAGCACGGCGTTGCTATCGCCGTAGATCAGCTGGGCAGCCAGTTTTCCGCCGGTGGCGTTATGGCTGCGCACGGCCAGCAGCACCGCTGCGATAACCAGCACAACCACTGTAAACAGAATATTGGTGAAAAGCTTTTTCTTCTTCATGGCTTACTGCTCCCCGGGTTTGAGCTGCTCCAGCTCCGCCAGCCAGAGGGTGGCGCAGGCGTCACTGGGCATCCGCCAGTCGCCCCGGGGCGAAAGGGTCACGCTGCCCACCTTGGGGCCGTCCGGCAGGCAGCTGCGCTTGAACTGCTGGGCAAAAAAGCGCCAGTAGAAGTTGCGCAGCCACTTGTACAGCACAGCGTCCGTATACTCTGCCCTGCCCGCAAAGGCAGCCTTTGCCAGCCGGTAAATTTTTGCCGGGCCAAAGCCGCAGCGCAGCACATAATACAGGTAAAAATCGTGCAGTTCGTAGGGACCCACCAAATCTTCGGTGATCTGTGCAATTTCGCCGTTCTTGGCAGGCAGCAGCTCCGGCGAGACCGGGGTTGCCAGAATATCCAGCAGCACATCATGCAAAGCGGCGGTGGCGGCAGTTTCGGCCTCGTACTGCACCAGATAGCGCACCAGCGTTTTCGGCACACCGGCATTCACGCCGTACATGCTCATGTGGTCGCCGTTGTAGGTCGCCCAGCCCAGCGCCAGCTCCGAAAGGTCGCCCGTGCCCACCACAAGGCCGCCGGTGCGGTTGGCAAGGTCCATCAACTCCAGCGTGCGCACACGCGCCTGCCCGTTTTCAAAGGTGACATCCAGCACATTTTCGTCCTGCCCGATATCCGCAAAGTGACTGCGCACGGTGTCGGCGATGCGGATTTCCTGAAAGCTTACGCCCAGTTCCCCGCACAAAATCTCGGCGTTGCTGCGGGTGCGCTTGGTGGTGCCAAAGCAGGGCATGGTCACCGCCAGCACATCAGCGGCGGGGCGGTGCAGCTGCTTCATGGCGCGCACCGCCACCAGCAGGGCAAGGCAGCTGTCCAAGCCACCGGAAATACCAATGACCGCCGTTTTTGCGCGGGCGTGCTCCAGCCGCTTGGCAAGGCCGTCGGCCTGCATCTTCAAAATCAGCTCACACCGGGCGGCGCGGCGCTGCGGGTCGCCGGGCACAAAGGGGGCGGGGTCGATGCGGCGGGTGAGCACCGTTTCTTCCGGTGCAAGGTCAAATTCCACCGTAACGTAGCCCTCGGCGCTGTGCTCAAAGCTGGTGTTGCGGGCACGCTCGGCTTCCATGCGCTGGCAGTCCAGCTCGGTCTCGGCGTGGTCACCCGCAAAGGGCGCAGTCTCCGCCAGAATACTGCCGTCCTCGGCAATCAGGTCGTGCCCGGCAAACACCATATCGGTGGTGCTTTCGCCGTGCCCTGCCGAGGCGTACAGGTAGCCGCACAGCAGCCGGGCAGACTGGTTTGCCACCAGTGCGCGGCGGTACTCCGCTTTGCCCACAGTCTCATCGCTGGCAGAAAGGTTTGCAATCACAGTTGCGCCCGCCAGCGCGTGGAAGGTGGAGGGCGGCAGCGCGCTCCACAAGTCCTCGCACAGCTCCACGCCCAGCACAAAGCTGGGCATCTGGCGGCAGCGGAACAAAAGCGACGTGCCAAAAGGCACCTGCTGCCCGCAGACAGTCACCGTCTGCACCTCGGTGCTGCCGGGGGTGAACTGCCGTTTTTCGTAAAACTCGCCGTAGTTGGGCAGGTAGGTCTTGGGCACAATGCCCAGCAGCTGCCCGCGGCACAGCACGGCGGCGCAGTTGTACAGCTTTCCGTGCACCAGCAGCGGCAGCCCCACCAGCGCTATGGTGTCCAGCGTGCGGGTCTGCGCAAGCAGCCATTCCAGCGCATCCAGTGCGCCCTGCTGCAAAGTGCGCTGCAAAAACAAATCGCCGCAGGTGTAGCCGGTAAGGCAAAACTCCGGGAATACCGCCAGCTTTACCCCCCGCTGCGCGGCAGCTTGCAGCTGCGCCAGAATCTGCTGCGCGTTATAGGTGCAGTCTGCCACCCGCAAGGCGGGCGAAAAGGCAGCCGCCTTTAAAAAACCATCTTTCATAAGAGGATTTCACATCCTGTCTGTTTCAATGTTGCCATGGTGACCCATGTTGACCATAGTATACCACAAACCGCATAAAACGGAAAGTAACAGACTGGTAAAAGAAGTGTGAACTGGGGAAAATGCGTCCTCTCAGGCGCTCCCGCACCAGATTCCCCCTTTTGTCACCTACGGTGACATCTTCCCCCGGAGCGGGGGAAGTCTTTCCTCAAGGGGGGGAGCCAAGATTTAAAGTCCGTTGCTAAAGTATCAGGTGCAATGAGGAAGTGTATGGGCGTGCTCTTGGCTCTCCCTTTGGGAGAGCTGGCAAGCCCGACAGGGCTTGACTGAGAGGGCGCACGCCGTCAGCCCCATTGCTAAACATTAGGTGCAATGAGAAACTTTCCGACAGCGCCAGAGGCTCCCTCCCCGAGAGAGCTGGCAAAGCCGCAGGCTTTGACTGAGGGAGTTACGCAAAAAACACCCCCGCAGGCTTACGCCCACGGGGGTGTTATTATGCTGTTATGTTCCCTGCACCCCTAAGGGTACAGTCACGCAAGCATTGAGAGTCAAACTTAGACGAAGTTGTACTTGGTCTCGTTGACGATGTTCTTAGCGGTGCCGAAGCCCAGGTTGTAGATAGCAGCCAGGTTGCCAACGATAGCCAGACCAACGTTCACAGCGCCCTTAATGCCCTGCTTTGCCTTGACGTCCCAAGCAGCGTCCTTGCCAGCAGTGTAGTTCAGACCCCAGACGTTGCTGAGCTGATCGCCGAAGCCAGCCAGGCCCTTGCCGGGCTTCCAGGTGCCGCTGAACATAGCGCCAACGGTGTTGTTCAGGAAGCCAGTAACGAACTGGTTACCAACGATAATCACCATGTTCTTGCTGAAGTTCTGCCACTCCTTGGAGGTCATGATGGGGCACAGGTAATCAGCAACGCTACCACCCATAACGTAGGTCATCTCGTTCTCAGACACAGCAGAGAAATTTGCAGGCATCATCATAATGAATTACTCCCTTCAAAAATAGAAAATATTCCGAACCGGTGTTTCCGGCTCAATCCTTGCTAGGATGGCAATAATATACCACACTTTCCAGAAATGTTCAAGTACTTTTTTGAAAAAAGTGTAAAAACTGTGAAACCTCGTCCCCACTTTTGTAGCAAATGTGCACTGTTCATGCGGGTTTTTCTGGTGTGACAAGTTTTTTCGCAGATTTGTGAAAAATAGACTACCAGAACCATAAGGCGGTGCTGCGCAATGAAAACAGTTGTTTTTGTGGACGAATTACTGCTGGTAAACTTTGCTGCTGCCGCTGCGCTGCTGCTGGGCACAGGGCTTTTGTGCGGGCGCAGCTGCACCGGGCTGCGGCTGTGCGCGGGCAGCGCGGCGGCAGCGGCAAGCACTCTTTCCCTGCTGGCCCCGCCGTGGCCCGCCCCGCTGGCGGTACTATATAAAATAGCCAGCTGCTGCGGTGTTGTGGCGGTGTGCTACGGCGTGCCCGGGGTGCGCAGCTTTGCCCGGCTGTGCGGGTGGTACGCGGCGCTCAATGGCCTGTTGTGTGGCGCGGTGGTGCTGCCCGGGGTACAGGCCAACAACCTGAATGTGCTGCTGCCGGTGCGTCCGGGGCGGCTTTTGCTCTGCTGCGCCGGGGTGTATGCGCTGCTGCGCGGGCTGCTGGCAGTGTTTGGACGCCCGCAGCGGGGCTGTTTTGCCGCTGTGCTGCACCTTGCGGGGGCAGCTGTGCCCGTACAGGCCTACCACGACACCGGTTTCACCCTGCAAGATCCGCTTGCCGGGCGGCGGGTGGTGCTGGTACAGTACCCGCCGGTGCGCAGCCTGCTGCCCGCCCCGCTGCGGGAATACTTAGACAGCTGGTTTGCCGCCGGAGCTGCCCCGCCCCCGGGGCTGGGGGTGCAGTTTGTACCCTGTGCCGCCGTTACCGGTCACTGTCTGCTGCCCGCCGTGCCCGCCGCGCTGTGCCGTGGGCAGCGCCGCGTGCCCGGCCTGCTGGCGGCCTTTTGCGCCCCGGACGCCCCCACCGGCCCATGGACGCTGCTGCTGGGGGATGATGTGGCGGAGGATGTGGGGGTGTAGCGCTGAGACGATTTAAAATGCGCTCCGCTATGGGTACGAACCCTCTCAGGCTCACTGCGTTCGCCAGCTCCCCCGAGGGGGGGAGCTTATAGCACTGCCGCAATCTTTTATCATTCATCCGATACTTTTCCGTTATGGCAAAAAAGCTCCCCCTTCGGGGGAGCTGGCACGGCGTAAGCCGTGACGGAGAGGGCGCACGCCGTACTCCCCTATTATACATATAATAAGTGGTGCACAGGAGGGATATCCATGTTGCAGTTTTTTCGCAAGGTCTGGCAGCGGTTGTGGGGGCGTTTGCGCTACTGCGGCGCGGTACATTATCTGGCGGGCGGGCCCAGCCTGCCCCCGCCCCTGACCCCTGAACAGGAAAAAGCCCTGCTAGACCGCATGGCCGCCGGGGACACCGCTGCCCGCGAGGAGCTGATCACCCACAACCTGCGGCTGGTGGTATATCTGGCAAAAAAGTACGAGAACAGCGGTGTGCCCGCCGAGGACTTGGTAAGCATTGGCACCATTGGGCTGATCAAGGCGGTAAACACTTTTACCCCTGCCCGCAGCATCAAGCTTGCCACCTACGCCAGCCGCTGCATCGGCAACGAGATATTGATGTACCTGCGCAAAAGCTCCAACCGCCGGCAGGAAGCCAGCATCGACGAGCCTTTGAACGTGGACGGCGACGGCAACGAGCTGCTGCTCTCGGACATCCTTGGCAGCGACGCCAACGCGGTAAGCCAGCAGCTGGAGCAGGACGCCGAGCGTGCGGTGCTGCGCAGCGCCGTGGCGGCGCTTTCGGCGCGGGAGCGGCAGATCATGGAACTGCGCTTCGGCCTTACCGACGGCGTGGAGCACACCCAGAAGGAAGCCGCCGACGCCCTTGGCATCAGCCAGAGCTATATCTCCCGGCTGGAAAAGCGCATCATCCACACCCTGAAAGCCCGCCTTGAAAGCGAGTAGCAGCGCTTGACATTCCGCGTGGGAACGTGTATAATAAAAACACAAGAGGCGCTGGCCCGGCAAGACGGGTTGCGGCTCCCAGCGGTTGTTTCGCCCCTTGGGCGGGGCTCACACCCTGCTGGCCGCTGCCCCAACAAAAATTCCCTGTTTCTGCCGCAGGCAGCGGGAATTTTTGTTGCAGCTAACTCCTCATTGGCGAGTCAAGATTGACCGTTGCTTGGGGAAGCGTTGGCGGTCAATCTTTTTTTGCATTCTTGCGTTCCATGGTAATCTTCCATGCAATGCAGTCTGCCCCGCCAAGTAGTTCAAGCCGGTTTGCCGCGCTTGACATTCTACATTGGAACGTGTATAATGAAAATACAAAAGGCGCTGGCCCTGCAAACGGCTAACTCCTTACCATACTAGATCAAAAGAAAAATGACCGTTCAGGATTGGGAGTCACTGAGGGCGGTCATTTTTTCTTTTTATCATCACTGTGTGATACAGCCCATGTGATCTGAAAGGTAATGTAAATTGCCCCGCCAAGCAGCGTGAGCAGCAATACGACCTGTTCAAACGTCATGACGCATCCCCCCTTCCCGCCCTTAAGCGTCCGGGGAGAAACGAGATCTCAAAGAAAAAATTCGCTCTTACCCGGCACTCAGGTACCGGTAAAGAGTATAGCCGCCTGCGTTTGTGGGCACAGCGCCTGATGGACGGCTTGCGCCGCCAGTCACAGCATACCATAAAATTACAGGTTTGTCTATAATGCGCCCCTCTTTTGCGGAGGGGCGCTCAATTTTTTCCACGCATAGCGTCCGGCGCACAGAGCCATACTTCCGGTAAAGCTAAAAGACCGGGGGCGTTTGGATGTACAACAAGGTGGAGCTATGCGGCGTGAACACGGGGCAGCTGCCTGTGCTGACCGAGGCGGAAAAGCGGCAGCTGCTCACCCTTGCCCACGCCGGGGACAAGGCTGCCCGGGCGCGGATGGTGGAGGGCAACCTGCGGCTGGTGCTCAGCGTAGTGCAGCGGTTTGCCCAGCGGGGCGAGAATCTGGACGATCTGTTTCAGGTGGGGTGCATCGGGCTGATCAAAGCCATCGACAACTTCGACCCCGCACAGCCGGTGCGGTTCTCCACCTACGGTGTGCCCATGATCATCGGGGAGATCCGGCGGTTTCTGCGGGACAACAACGCCCTGCGGGTAAGCCGCACCCTGCGGGACACCGCCTACCGTGCCATGCAGGCGCGGGAAACGCTGGAAAAGCAGCTTGGGCGTGAGCCCACCATGGACGAGATCGCCGCCGCAGCGGGGCTTGCCCGGCGCGAGGTGACCGCCGCGCTGGAATCGGTGGTAGAGCCGCTCAGTCTTGACGAGCCGGTGTACACCGACGGCGGCGATGCCATGTATGTGATCGACCAAGTGCGGGACCCGGACAGCGAAGAAAGCTGGATCAGCGGGTTGCAGTTCCGGGACACGGTAGCCGCTCTTTCACCCCGGGAAAAGCGCATCATGGAGCTGCGGTATCTGCGCGGCAAAACGCAGATGGAGGTGGCGCAGGAGATCGGCATCAGTCAGGCGCAGGTAAGCCGGCTGGAAAAAGGCGCCTTGCAGCAGTTCCACACCGGTGGATAAAAGCCGTTTGCCGAAAACTGCCGCTCCGCACAACAAAAAAGACCGCTGCGCAGGGCAGTGGTCTTTTTTGGCTTTAGCGGCGGCTGTATCTGCGCCGGGTGGCAGCCCCGCCCCGCAGGTGACGCTCGGCCTTGTTGCGCGCCAACACGGCACGCACCTGCCCGTACAGTGCCGGGCTGATGCTGCGCAGCCGCACGGCAACGTCCTTGTGCACGGTGGACTTGCTGCACCCGAACGCAGCCGCCGCTGCCCGCACCGTGGCGTTGTGGGCGGCAATATATTCGCCCAACTGCACGGCACGCTGTTCCGGATCGGCTTTCATATCCCGCCTCCCTGCGTTCCAGCTTTGCAATGGTATAACATACGCGCCGCCGGGGCGGATTATGTCTGCGGGCTTGACTTTTTGTCCCCCGGCGCGTATACTGTGGGCGGACATAAAAACAGGGGCGCCGTATGGCTGAGATCCGCATAGCGCGGAGTACCCTTTACCTGATCCGGGCAATGCCGGCGTAGGGAGTTTGCGGAACTGTCCAGTACGTTCAACAAACCTCCATGCGTCTGCTGCCAGCAGGCGCATTTTGTTTTTGTGTACTATTATGAGAGAGGAATCTTTTCATCATGTCCAAAACCTATTCCAAGACCCGTATTCTGGTGGAATGCGCCCTGATGATCGCCATTGGCACGGTGCTTTCCAACATCAAGTTCTTCACCATGCCCAACGGCGGCAGCATCACCCTGCTGAGCATGCTGCCCTTTGTGCTGGTGTCCTTCCGCCACGGCGCAAAGTGGGGTCTGTTCACCGGTTTCGTGAACGCCTGCCTGCAAATGATGCTGGGCTTCTGGGCTCCCCCCACGCCCACCTTTATCTACTTCCTCGGCGAGGTGCTGCTGGACTATGTGCTGGCCTTTATGGCACTGGGTCTGGCCGAGCTGTTCGCCCGCCCCTTCAAGAACCGCACCGTTGGCGTGGCCGTGGGCACCTTTGCTGCCGGCTTCCTGCGCTTTATGTGCAGCTTCTTGTCCGGCGTGCTGATCTGGGGCAACCTGACCGATGGTCTGGCCGCATGGACTTACAGCCTGACCTACAATGGCAGTTATATGCTGCCCGAGACCCTGCTCACCATGGTTGCCGCCGTGCTGCTGTGCCGCGTGGCCCCGCAGATCTTCGACCGTCAGGCACGCTAAGGCGTAGTTTTTTCAAAAAGAGTTCTCCCCCGCTTCCCGATCCCCGCCGGGCACATGCCCTGCGGGGATCTTTTGCTGCAATTTTTTCAAAAAACTGTTGACAAGTGTCCCTGTGGCTGGTATAATTACAAACGTCGTCAGGAACAAGGCCAAACATCTGGGGGTTTAGCTCAGCTGGGAGCCCAAGCAGTGCGCTCACGCACCCCCACGACTGAACTTCATAAAACGTTTCTTGTTTGAGCATCTCTTTTCCAGAGGTTTCCACTTCTGGAAAATTATGGGGGATTAGCTCAGCTGGGAGAGCGCTTGCATGGCATGCAAGAGGTCACCGGTTCGATCCCGGTATTCTCCACCATTGGCTCAAATAAGAGTTACAAACACCGTTGATTTCAAATCGAAGTCAACGGTGTTTTTGTGTTTGTCAGAAAGCAAGTTCATCTCTATTCTCCAAATACTGTGCAAGATCAAAGTTGAAGTCCACATGGATTTGGTATCCGCGATAAACTTCTACCCTGCGGATAAGCTGGCTGACGATCATCTTTTTTGCTTCAAAGCTGGCACTATCGTACAGGTCTGCGTAAGAGATCAATTCTTCGTACAGCTGCGATACATTTGCCATCAATTCAGCGTTTCGCTCCAGTTCTGCACTGGCTTCTTCACACAGAGTTTCCAACTCCGTGTGCTTCTTTTCCTGTGCTGCGATCATCTCGGCAAGAGTGTCTTTCGGAAAAGCACTCTCCCCTTTGATTACAGCCAGAATCTCAGTTTTTAAGGCGAGCAAGTCTTTTTCGGCCTTGTCGCGTTCTGCTTGAAGGGCTTGCAGATGGTTCTTGCGCTCCGCAGTTTCCTTCGCATAGCGGCTGGTGATAAGCTGCTCTTTTGGGATACCTCTCAAGCGGGAGAAAATCTGGCGAACCATCTTGTCGATGATCTCATCCAGAATGTGCATAGTGTAGCCGGTCTGCCCGGTGCAATCCGTCTGCTTGCGGAGTTTTCCGTAGCAGGTGTAGCGAATGCGGAGCGTATCGTCCAGAGTACCATCGGAGAGCTTACGCCATTTCCGGCTGGTCGTCAGGGCGAGCCTTGCACCACAGTGGCCGCAGTAAACGTTATTGGAAAGCAATGCCTGTCCACGGGTACGAAGAGGAACATGGTGTTCGGCTTCTTCCGCTGCGTGGGCAGAGCGATCTTCCCGGATACGCTGTGCAGCTTCAAACTCCTCCTGCGGGATGATCTGGAGTTCGGGCATCAATTCGGAGCGGGCATCTCCGCAGCGGAGAACACCCATGTAGGTCAGGTTGCCGACCATTCCTCGCAAGCTGCCCGGATGCCAGCACTTTCCAGAGCGGGCGCGGTATCCAGCATTGTTCAGATAGGTGGCGATCCGCTGTGCGCCGTAACCCTCGTATACGTATTTATCGAAGATTAGTCGAACAACTTCGGCTTCCTGTTCGTTGATATGCAGTTCGTAGAGTTCGTGCTTGCGCTTGTTGATGCGGCCACTTTTCACAAGGTCATAACCATACGGCGCACTGCCACCCTTGAAGTGCCCTTCTTCCACAAGCTGCCGCAGGCTGGTACGGGTACGGACAGAAGTTTTTTCGCTTTCGCCGTCCGCCTGCCAGAAGCGGATGTAGTTCAGCAATTTGTCAGTGTGGTTGTCGAATCGCTGCTCACCCTCTTGGGTACTCCATACCCGGATGCCGTTTCGTACAAACCATTCTACGACAAATGGCGTTTCATCTGCGATGCGTCCGATACGGTCGAACATGAACACCAGCAGAATATCAAATTTGCCCTTTCGGGCGTATTCCTTGATGATTTGCAGCTTGTCACGGGCTTCTGCGCGGACTTTGTGGCCAGACACGCCTTCTTCTTGTTCTTCATGGACGATGACCCAGCCCTTTGCTTCAGCAAACTTGTGACACGCCTTGCGCTGCATGGGAATGTCTGCTTCGTGGTTCGAGTTGAAATCCACCTGTTTGTCAGTGGACACACGGTACAGGCAGCAGACACGGTTTTTATTTTCAGTCATAGGGGGTTCCTCACTTTCGCTATAAAAGCGAGGATAAACGATATTCGGTTATCAAAGAACGATTGGTAGTGGTTCATGGATTGTCCCGAATACCACTGCCATCCTCAGTATAGCGCGTTCTTTTGTCCTCGTCCACGATGTCAGCTAGTTGTCTTGGTATAGCTGGTGGCGAGCAGAATGTCACGGATACGATCAAAGACACCCGGATTGGGTTCTTTTGCAAAACTGAGAACGACAGGATAACCGTTAATAACGGTGTAACGGCGATTGGGGTCATCGTTGGTCACAGGAATATTGCCTGCGACCTGCGAAAACTTATCGACCATTGTATCATCACTCCTATATATTATAATTTTTAATATGTAACAATGGGCACCTGCTGCTTGCAGATGCCCATTGGCTGAGAAAATATGTTTTAGAACTTCATCGGCAGAGCATCCTTACGGCCCTTACCGTTGTAGGCCATATAGATGGGGAAAACGTATTTCTTCCATCCGGGCAATTTGGCGGGATTATCCCTTCCAACACGATAGATTTCCATGGGATGGACGCTGCCCAGCGCACGGACGAGCCGTTCTTCGCTGAACTCACCATGATACAGTTCCACGAAGTGCATCACGCCCCGCAGGACAGATGCACGGAACGAATCGGGCTTACCGTCCCATGCAGCCACGATCAGCCGCAGGGATTCGCAGTAGATTTTCTCGCCCATCTGGTTGTACAACTTGAGAGCGGTACCCACGCAGCTGATGCGGTAATCGCTCAGCTGCAGGCTGTCGTAATTGAACGCCAGCCCCACCCGATTGGTGGCTGCGAGAAACGCTCTGGAAGGAGCATCGCCGCCCACGACCTTGGCGCGCAGCTTGATGCCGGCAGTAAGCGGTGCGGAGTGACCGTTCTGTTCAGCAAAGAACAGGGCTTCCTGCTCCATCGTCAGGCCGGTGTAGACCTTACAGAGAATCGGCAGGTCTTTGCCGCCGTTACGGAGGATGCGCCCCTCGATAGTGTGCTGACCGTCCACCACATAATACTTACCGTTGCGGAAACTGACCTTCGGCTCGTTGGCGATATACTCGTTGAAGTCGGCAGCAATCAGTTCCACCTGACTGCGATGTACTCGCCGCTGATAGACCTCACGAGGATAGATCAGCTTACTACTGTGAATCACCATCATCTGGTAAGGCGGGGTGATATTGAAAGAAGCGGCAAAATTGTTCGTGTCGTTTTTCAGGCGCATCGCATTTCCTCCTTGATTCGCCAAATGTATTTTTCGGCTTCGGTCAAAATCTCAGCCACCTGCTTCTTACGCTTTGGGCTGGTGAGAAGGCTGGGATTGAAGGTGAAGCTGTATTCGAGCCGCTGGATCATGGCATGAACAGCGGATTGCAGTTCGGTGTATAACATCATTTCTTCGACCGTCTCTGCGTCCTCAAAATCGGATTTGATGGGCGTATAGGGATAAACGGGCGGCTTACCGTCAACCACTTCAGGCGGCGCGTAAGCCGTTGCAGAGCGGATGATAGGTTTGAGCTTCTGGATACTCCCCATCGGGTTCAGGGCAAGGCTGATCTTTACGGCATCATCGACCCGGCTCATTTCTTCCGGGGTGAGGTGTCCGGCAAAATTCTGGACACGGCTCTTGTCGATGGTGAAGATCTGTTCGGCCTGAACAATGGATGGCTCCAGCTTTTCCGGTTCCACCAGACAATGAGTCGGCTGTGCAGCTTTCTTTTCTGTCTTACTTGTCAAAGTCGCAACGATCAAAGTCGGTGAATGGGTGTTTCCTACATCGTTTTGCAGGATGACCGCAGGGCGGGTTCCGTTTTGTTCGGAACCTGTGCTGCTGTCAAGTCGGACGAAGTAGATGTCTCCGCGTTGGAATTTCAAAGTAGATTCCAAATTGCGAAACCTCCGTTTGGATATGTAAGAAACCCACTGCACCTCCTAGGCAGCGGGTTTCTGTTGAAGTATGGGAACAATTCTTTTTATACGATACACATCATCTCCTTCGATGACTGAGATAAAGCACCGGTATCAACGGTGCATTACAACATAATCGTAACCACGCCGGGTCTGACAGACAGTGCAAGTGTCCATGCTGTTGTCTGCACTCGGCACGATAGCAATTTTGAAAGCCTTGGCTTCTACGAAATGTCGCAGACAGGTTGCACAGAGGGTTCGGATGGACTTGATCATTTCCGGGGTCAGTTCCATCTCCTCATAAATTTCCTGTTCGCGCACCGTAGGATTCAACTCGCCCATTTGAGTAGTCCTCCGTGTTAGTAAAGGTGATTAGCGGATAAATATGTAAAAGAACAGGAGTGACCGGAGACCGAAAACAGCATCCGATCACTCCTGATAAAATATGTTCAGGTCTCGCATATTCGCCCTCGGCTCCCTGCGAGTGGGGAATCATTCGGCAGCGGATTTGTACCGCTTCATTGGCATCTCAGCCACCCCGCCTACATTCTGACCGGGCCGCGAATTACGGAAGTATCATTATCAAAGTACCGAACAACTGAACTCTTCAATTTTCAAGGTTCGTGAGTGTGGACGTTTTGCCAGCGGCAGGAGCCGCTTTTGAAATTGTCCCCTCACTTGGTAGGCATCGAAAATGGTCATTCTACACCCTGAAAATAAAAGTTCTTCAAAAAATTAGTGATTTTCAAAATTCGCTTGCTTATATTTTGCTGCGCAATGCGATACACTTTCGATAATTCAACAGTGTTATAACCCTCATAAACATACAAGGTTAAAATTTCCAAGTCCTCATCGTCCAGATTTTCGAGAGCAAAGAGTAATTTTTCATCTTCAATCCCTCCAATCCATGTAAAGCGGCTCTTGGTTTCGTGGTAGTGTTCGGTAATGGAAATGGCTTCTTGATACTTGTTCATAAGGGGCGAATAGGATTCTTCGCCCTGCTCAAAGGAAGGGGCGGCAATCTCCTGCGTATGGTTCTGGTAAGAACGCGCGGCATTGAAAACAGACCAGTCATACTCATACATTGCCCGAATTGCTTCGCTGCTCATACCAGCGTCCTCATACTGTTTGCGAATAATAGTCCACTGACGGTCAAAGTTCTTCTTTTCCAAGCCATAGTTGAAGCCCATGTTAAACCTCCATATTTTCGATAAAGCGTGAAAAGTCGAAAATTCGGAGTTACTAGGGATACCGTGCGGCCAGTTCCAGCCACGAAAAATGGGCAAAAAGAAACATGAAGTGTCCTTTCCGCCGGATGCGGAGGTTGAGGACACTTCACTGTGTGACAGCTTGCGGGCTTTTCTTGGCAACAAAAAAGAGATGCACTAAAGAAAAGGGTACCGACACTGTTTTCCATCCGAGAATGGAAAGCGGTATAAGTATCCTCGGCCTTTAATGCATCTCAGGCTTCGATATGTTTTTGTTCCGACGCATCGAAGCCTATAAAAAAGAAAACCGCCGTGCGATCAGCTTACAGGGCATCGATTCGTGCCCTGTAAGCATATCACACGACGGTGTTATGAAAGTCATCTGGCGGTGTTATGAAAGTGTTATGGAGCCATTTTTGCCCCTTTCTGAAAAATTTTAGGTGTTATGAAAGTCACATGAAGGTGTTGCGAAAGTGTTATAGGAATCATTCTTACCAATTGGCTCCAAATGCAAGGATTTCCTCGTATTCTTCCGTGGTCAGATGTTCCTTTGCTGCGGCCAGCTCGTTGGTTGCAAGTTCATTCATTCCCTGTGCTTTCAGGGAGCGGATCAGCCAGCAGTATGCTTTCGGATTATCCGGAGCGATGGTCAGAGACTTCATGGCGTACTGATTGAGCAAGTCATAAGAATGCAGCGAATCCAGCTGCTTCAGCAGTTCACTGACAGCACCCATATAGGAAAGATGGTATTTTGTGGAAAACTGAATGAGCCAATGCTCCCCATCTGCGGAGGACAAGACCTTCCCATGATAGAGGTCAAGAGCATTTTTGAGAATGTCCACTTTGTTGATTACGGAGGACGCTCTGACAGCGGAAGATACAAGTTCATCAAAACGCTGATAATCTGTCATAATGTGAAGCTCCGGGTTGAGCTGATATCCGGATGCGGAGGATAAAACCAATGGTTCATCCGAAATAATACTGAACTTCTGGCGTAAACGGTAAACCAGCCCTTTGACGTTCTTGGCTGGATTGTCTGAATCATCCGGCCAGAGCGTTTGGGTGATTTCCTGCGGAGAAATGGCATTTTTACGGGAAATCAGCAGGTAAGAAATCAGTCGGTTGATGCTTGGAGAGCTAAAGTCAGCTTCTTTCAGAACGCCTTTGGACGTACTGATGCTCAGTTCGCCAAACAGACTGACATAGATGTCCTTGCTGCTTTGAATCGAAGTAGGAATATACGCCATTTGGAGCCGATTCAGCATTTTCTGTTCGTTGTACGATGCAAGCAGCACATAGGCCAGAATCCGCAGCATACTGGTCTGCTGGATGTACCGTTTGGGATTGCGGACGGCGAGCAGCGCGACCGGGCGCAGTTCCAGAGAAACAGCAATGACAGACCGTATGCCAAGCCGCTGGTACAGGTCGTACTCCGCAGGATAGGTTTCTTTTGTCGCCTCGGCATCCGGAACGACCATCGGAATACCCTTACGGACAGCCTGTACCCACCGATCCAGAAATTCAGCGGATTCATATTCTTCGGTCAAAAGCATTGTTTTGTCCGTTGCACCCGTGTTGAACCACCAGAAAGGTGTCCACAAGTTCAAATCAAGATCGACCTGAATCAACCCACACCAGTCAGCATCGTAGAATTGACAGGTAGCTTTCAGCACCTGCTGGGCAACTTCTTTCGGGGAAAGACGCCGGTAATACAATTGCGATTCTAGGTCATTCATACTGTTCTCAAAATCAATTGCACGTTGAATATCTCCAAAGCTCCGTTCTTCGTACTCATGATCAGACTGACGCATAAAATCTCACCTCGTATCAAATAAAAAGCACAGCATCAGGGCTTCACTCGCTCTGTACGGTGAATTCCGATGCTGTGCTGGTATCAATCATGCAACCGCAAGAGCTGAACAAAGCTACATCGTAGTGTGGTTGGGCGGCTCAAGCAAAAATGAATCTCATTTCGTCAAAAATCAACCAGAAAATTATTAAAGGAGTCATTCAAATGAAACGAAATCAGAATTTCGACCATAATCACTCTCAAAAAGTGTTTTCCTGCCGCTACAACATGGACACCAACCGGGTGGAAGCCCGATTTGAAGATGGCACCACCCTTTCCATTGATTGTATCGCCATAGAGGACGAGTACAGCAACACTCCGGCGCAGCGGGCAGAACTGGACTGGCTACTATACAACAAGCCCTTGGAGTACGTCCAGTTTGTGCTGAGTGGTGAGATTGAGCATTATTTCTCACTTGGCTGCAATCACGGCAGACTGAAAGACTAACCTTTAATTAAAATATCCAAAGCAAAATAGCAGCCCTCTACTTGCAGTCGTTGCAAATAGAGGGCTGTCGGTTTGTTAGTAGTTATCGGACTTTTCCACAGCTTTTGCAAAACCGTTCGGAAGAATCATTTAAGTTCCCACAGTCTGGGCAATACCATCTTCCATCCGGTAGCGGATCAACTGGCGAAGGTGTTTGACTTTTTTTCATCTGAGATTTGTTTTCTGGTGAAGTAAATAGCGGTGCAATATTTACATCTCTACGACCAACACCAGCGAGACTTCTAAAATCCCACGATTTAACTTCTTGTGCCAATGTCCGTTTGGGCTCAATGTATTGACCGCACCGTTGGCAATATCGAACACCCAGCTTGTTTTCATAACCACAATTTTTGCAAATCATTTTCCATACAATCCTTTATTATGGAGTGAACTCAACAACTGCTTCGTCCACCAAGATACCAAACTGAGCTGGGAAATTGACCGTGATCTTATCTCCTGTATAGCTCACGCTCGGAGAACCAACGGCATAATGGCTCTTGCTAGAGCTAAAATCATACCCAAGCTTAACAGTATCATATGCAAATTGTGGACGTCCACCAGAAATGGTTGTCTGATATTGCAAGGTTACTGTGCCCAAGTAATCTCCAGCAATGCTCAAATAGGCGTTTTTAGTCTGGGTTTTCACACCCGAAAGTCTGGAAGAATATGTGACGATGGAGGGTTTAACCCCGTAGAAGCTCAAGGGTGCAGGTTCCTGAACGGTCTTGTTCACGTCTTTGGTAATACGCTTAGGTGTTGCCGCAAAAGCGGCAGGTGTTAAAACAGTATTGAAAGCAACTAGTGCGGCACTCGCTCCAGCAATTTTGAGAAATTCATTACGAGTCATCTTCTTCATGACGATTTTCTCCTTTTATTAACCATTGCAATTAGTTGTGTGTGACTTATGTTCATTGTTGCTTTAAGTTCTGCATTGGAATCTCCCTTTCATATTTTAGAATTACAAGTAGCAACTATAAGATATATGTCGATTATAGGGCGCATTTTTCTTTGTTGAAATTTGTCGCAATCACCGCTTTCATCTCAAATTTCACTCTAGCTATTATCAATTATATCAAAGCACAAGAACCCGTCAAAGTCCACGATTTTGTATCAAAATAGAGAAAACTTGTAATGAAATCGGTGTGGCTGCAAATAATATAACCCTCAACACTGGGCATTCAGCATTGAGGGTCATATACAAGTAATCTTTTGCATTGTACTCGCACCGTATTGCAAGTCAATCGTTACCCGAAGGCTTTTATCATGTCATGAAGAATTTCCATCTGCTGTGGTGAAAGATCATTCCCTTTTTGACTTGGTGAAAGAAATTCATTACGGAGTTTAATTAAAGTTTTCTTTTGCGCACCAGTCAATCCAGAAAGAGATAGTACTTCTGGCGCATCCAGTCCTAGGAGTTCATCTGTTGAAATGCTAAATAAGGATGAAATGCTTGCAAGAACATCCAACGGAATTGCATGTGCATCACTTTCATATCCACTGATCGTGGATACAGCCTTATTTAACCGTTTAGCCAAATCTGCCTGCGTCCAGCCACGACTTTCCCTCATCTTTTTTAACTTTTCTCCTAAATAATGCTCCATTCCCGTACACTCCCATCTTATATAAAGTGTACTATTTGAAATTTCAACATAATCGTACTATACTATATATAATGTTCGATTATGTTGAAATTTGATTGACTTGTGAGGAGCAGGGCTGTATGTTGTGTGATAAAAAGCATTCCCATGTGCAATGGAGGGATTTCAAAATGAATGTCTTGGTTTGTGATGATGACCAGCAGATCGTTGATTCTATTATTGAAGAACTCAAAAAGAAAAGCGAGGAAACGCATGTAGCATTAAGATTTTATGGTTTTTCTCAACCAAGTCAAATAGACTTATCACTTCCGTATGATATTGCGCTTCTGGATATTGATATGGGCGAAACAAATGGAATTGAGCTTGCCAGAAAGTTACGAGCAGAAAATGAAAACATTGTGATTATCTTCATTACGAATTTCATTCAGTATGCTCCAGAGGGATTTGAGGTTCAAGCCTTTCGATACTTACTAAAAGCAGATTTCTCTGCTAAACTTGATTCCTACTTTGATTCAGCCGTCCAAGAAGTGCTTCAACGGAAACAGCTTGTTACAATTTCGATAAACTCTGAAATTATTGATGTACCTGTAAATGACATTCTGTATTTAGAATCTCATCGAAGAATCATTGTTATGCACTTGTTGGACGAAAAACGCCCAGCATACCAATTTTACGGCAACATAACGGAACTATCCGAAAAAATCGAGCCACTCGGTTTCCTTCGTATTCAAAAAAGCTATCTTGTCAATATGCACTATGTCGAAATCTTTCAATACAATAAAGTCCAATTGCGCGGTGGTCTTTGTCTGGCTCCAAGCGAAAAGAATTATAATGAGCTAAAACAGAAATATTTACATTGGCGAGGTAAAAGTAGATGGATGCTTTAATCAGTTTGGTTTACACAATCATAGATTCAGTCTGCGTATGTCTGTTTTTGGACGCTTTTGCTTCGCACCGTTGGAGGGATCATAGATTTCTTGTCGGTGTAATAGTTCAAACTATTTTAATGTATGCATCTATTGAATTCAATGCTGCTTTCTTAAACCGAAATCAAATTATCAAGATTCTTTTGATTTTGCTATCCTGCTTTATTGCTGCCAGAGCCCTATATAAAAACATTACAGGAAAGTTTTTGCTGTTTCTTATCATTATAGAATATCTTTTAACATACAGTTTGTCTTTTGCTGCTGGAATGCTTGCAACTGCAGTTTGTGGGATGGATGCTCAGACGTTTCAAGCTGACAAGACGCTATCTCTAATCTATGGAATCTCTTATTATTCTGCCGAATTATTTATTATTGCACTGTTTCGCAAAATAATGCTTCAGCGCATGACAAGCAGACCAAGAAGCCATGCTCAACATTCGCAGCTGATTCTTTACTTTCTATTTCCATGCGCATCGTTTGTAATGCTTGTGATTCTACTTTACGTTACAAGCGGACACAATATAAAAGAATTTGTTTCTGCTGGCTGTTGCATTCTCATTTTTATTTCAAACATCGCAATCCTCTTTTTATTGGAGCGAATGGAATATGCCGCATCGGAAAGAGAACAGCTATTGACACTTAATCAGCAGATTCAGCTGCAATCGAAAAGCATGGCCTCGGCAAGCGAACTTTATTCCGCTCAAAGGAAAAAGGTTCATGATTTTCGGGCCCACCTGAATATTCTAAATCAACTGATGAAAAGCCAAGAGTATTCTGCTGCTGAAGAGTATCTTGGAAAAATCACCGAACAGCAATCAGATCGACTATTTCTTGTTAACACGCACCATCCTATCTTGGATGCGCTTTTCAACACAAAAGCTGCCGAAGCAACTCAAAAGAAGATCAGCATTGATTTTGAAGTGAATGATTTATCAAATCTCCCATTTGATGCCTCCGATATGGTAGTGCTTCTATCAAACCTTTTGGATAATGCCATTGAAGCGTGTCAGCGGTATGACAAGGGCGATAAAGCGATTCATGTTATGGCAGTTGTTCAGCAAGACTTTTTTATCTCTGTCCGAAACACATCGGAACCTGTTGTAATTATAAATGGTTCCATTCCAACTACAAAACCAGAACCACAGCTGCATGGTTTTGGACTTGCGAACATCCGACTGATTCTTGAAAAATACAGTGGAGAGTATACGATGTTCTATGAAAATGGGTGGTTCCAGTTCACCGCTGATATACCGCTCACTCCGATTTCGTGACAAAAGAAGTCCATTTCGTTACATTATTGTGGAAATTGCGGCTCAACTTGTGTATTCTTTGTTTCAAGAAAGTTCTTTTAATGAGGATTGTCGCAATGAAAGATTTTGCAAGGCAATTAACACAAAAATGCGTGTCGATGGGATTGCTTGATGAATCTTATTCTGAATGGTTTGCATATAGCATCGAAAAAAGAGTGACAACCTTATTAACTTGGCTTGTGCAGTGTCTGATTGGCGGTTTTTGTTTTGGTTGGACTTTAACAATCTCATTTTCTGTTTTCTTCCTTTTAATTCGGAAATACACAAACGGTTATCATGCTGCCACTTATAGTAAATGCCTGTTCCATTCCATTTTATTAGAAGTCGTTCTTCTTGCTTCAATCTCCTACGTTTTCCATACAGGTCTGGCGTTGCTTTTCTTAACTATAGTTTCAGATGCTACAATTTTGTGTATTGCACCAGTTAACAATGAAAGCATTCACTGGTCAACAGATGAGTTCAAGGCTGCAAAGACATCTGTTCGTTGGTTATTATTGCTTCTAAATATTTTCGCAATTCTGTTGGCGAGAGTTCAAATCGCACCCTCCATACTACAAGGGTTGGTCGCAGCATTAACTGCTGATGCAATAACACTATCCATTTCACGCTGTCAAAATTGAAAGGAGGGCATACAAATGAAAATTCAAATCAAACAGTTCGCCAAAAAGAAAATTGAAGCTCTGGTGAAGAGGGATATGCAGGAGTGGCCTCCGGTTTGTACGGGCTGGATGTATCAGCCGAAACGTCCCTGTGTACCTGAGAAGCATCTGCAAGAAAAACGAAAATAAGTTCAATCCTGAAATGGCATGGTCGCTTTCCTGTTTCAACAGAAAAAAGCACCATGTCATTTTTCTTTGTTGGCAACTCCGATTTTGTTACAAATTTCCTCCATCTTATTACAGAAATGTGGACAATATTACTTACTGTGTGTACAGTGTAAGAAAGGATGGCACAATGCACAAATCGAAAGGAGTTACTCCAATGCAGCAATATAATTTTGAACGACATTCAAACTTATCCATTTAATAAGAAAGGATTGCTTATTATGAAACATAAAAAAGTATCGCAGCTTTTGGCTGCTTCGCTTTCTTTCTTGATGATTACGATGCTCTGCGTTTCTAGCGTTGCAATGGAACCTTCTATGAGAATCGGCAGTGTCACCGTTCATTCTTCGCTCTTTGCTAAAATGGCTTCTGAATCGCCGGAAAAAGATTTGATTACCCAATCCAATATTGTTAAGGCAACCGATGAAATGATTCAGTTCGAGGAAAAAACCGTTCTGGATGTTCAACATTTGGATGATGGTTCGTCCCTTACTTCCTATCGAAAAGATGTCGCAACCATTCTGCCTAGCGAATTTCCAACATCTATAAGCCCCTGTGCAGATGGAAGCATCAACCAAGATTCTTGGGACTCAAGCAACACCGTACGAGCATATACTACAATTTATTATGATATTGTTAAAGACTCCGGCGATCGTTCGTATTATAAGTTGACAAAGGTTACTGGAAAGTACTATTGCAATAACTCTGCAACAAAAATTACGAGCCAAACTCTAAGAATTGGTCAAACTGGATGGACGAGTAACGGATATCGAGAGCAGACCAAGGATTTTGACATTCCTGCATCTCAGAAAGACTGGACAAAATACCCTGATTCCTCTTGGGCTGGTGTTCTGGTAGATGCAACAAATCGCGTTGGCTGCTACTATGTTGTCAATATTGCTGCAAAGACCGGAAAGACTTGGTATGTTGAAATTTCAAATAATATCCGATAACCGTTTTTGAGCAAGGAGTTTTTTATGCTACCGTTTTTTAACCAAAAAGAGTTGGTGGTTTGCTCAAATCAATCACAATACCAAAAATACACATCTCTTTTAGAAAAAGAGGGAATCGGATATCGAACAAAAGTACGCGATTTATCATCGCCGTCTTTGTTTTCGATGGGAACCCGTGAAAGAGCTGGAACCGCATTTCAAAAGGTCAATTGTCAAACGATTTACACAATATACGTTCGCAAAGCTGATTACGAGCGCGCTGTTCACGTTATCATTGTTTGATTAAACAGCCAAAACCATATACGCTTTTCCTCGCCAAACAATCAGTTGCAAAGCAGGTCTGATTGTTTGGCTTTTTATTTTCTGAAAAGTAGCGTGATGCCATGACCCAACCTAAAACCGACCTTGCCTATCTCCGCAATGAAAAAGCCAAAGCGGAACAGAAGCTGCGCTCTTGCCAGCACCGAGAGAAGATCCTTGAACGCCAGATGTCAGAGCTGAACCGGAGAGAGCGTGTGCATCGCCTTTGCACCCGTGCTGGAATGCTTTCTGATCTGTCCGGGAGAACTGACCGACGATCAGGTGATTCATTTCACTGGCTATGATGTAAAGAACATTCTGACCTATCACGGCATCCCACTGGATCAGCACGTCTTTTACAGCGGAACACTGCCGGAGTATAAGATGCTGTTCCGAAAAATCATCCGGGAACTGCAGCAGTGCAAGTATGGCTATGAGGACTATATTGCCTCGATGTTCAACACGATCCTGCTTCTTGTCAGCCGCCAGCAGCAGGAAGGTGAAAATGTGGAGATCAACATTCCGGAAGAAATCGAAGCCGCCGTTGCCTACTTTAACGAGAACTATAACACCAAAATCAGCGTGGAGGACTATGCAGAATCGCTGCACATCAGCACAAACTGGTTCATCCGAAACTTCAAGCAGTATATGAAAATAAGCCCTGCGCAGTACATCCTGTCGCTTCGGATGGTCAATGCGCAGAGCTTGTTGGAGAATACCGATTATAAAATCGGCGAGATTGCAGAAATCGTGGGTTACGACAACCAGCTTTACTTCAGTCGGGTGTTCCGAAAAGAATATGGGGTCAGCTCAGCACAGTATAGGAAAAAGATGGAAAAGTCGTCGTTATCGAAATAAATAGGAGTATCGTATGGAAACAACCAAATTATATGTAGAGTATATTGTCGTTGGTATGGAAACACTTGCAATCATCTTCTTAGTTATATTTATTATTATAGGAGACGCATTTTTACCAATTATTAAGTATTGCATAAAAAATATAGTGCCATCGATTATTATGCTAGGGTGGTGTTATATTTTAGGATTGATCGTTGATAGGATTGCAGATATCATATATGACAAAAGGAAGATGCATATCAAAGAAAAATATCCTATTGAAGCAGAAACTAGTATCATCGTTTGGGAACACTTCAAGCAAGATGCATTTGCCACTTTTACATTGTCAAGGATACGTTTAATGCGGTCTACAGCGTTAAATTCGTTTGCAATGTTGATTGTGTGTACTTACGCAGTTATAAAGTATCATTGTGGGTGGAAAATAACGATGTTAACTGTTGTTGGCTTTTTGACAATGGCAATCGCATCAGATTTAGCCCATTTCAATCTTCTAAATAATTATTATAAAAAAACGATGAAGTTGGAAAACAGTTATCTCAATAAAGGTGATGTGAAATCTTCTGAGAAGGCAAGTAGTCAATCCTAATTCGTTTAGCTTGCGCAAGCAGTGCATTCGTGCGCACAAATGCAAATTTTGCGTTGCAAAATGCTTGTTGGGAAATCCCAAACCCTTTCTGATCTGCACCGTTCCGGTGCAGGTTGCGCGTTCTTTCCGAACGCTATTGAATGTGTCAATGCACACTCTCTCCGAAAATCCGGGGTGCTTTTTGGTGCAAGCGTCAATGGCATAATTCCTAAGTTCATGATAGAATAGGTGCGTTGTGTGCCTGACACATGAAAACGGAAAGGACGATGCAGAAATGGAGCAGCTTTATCTGATGCCCGGTGAGGAACGCTACACAAAGTTTCGGGATGAGAACGGTGTGCCCAAAATCCGTTACACCTACTGCTCCCTGCACGGCAAGCTGTTCAATTGTGTGTGCCGCTCAACAGATGAAGCCCAACGGCTGTGTGAAGATTGGCTCGTAACGCAGGATCGCTGCTACATAAACTAAAAAAGTCGCCGAGGATTCCGCCCCATGAAAGGGTTAGAATCCTCGGCGACTTTCGTTTATCGGGTCTGCTGCTTTTCCTGTGCGTCTTTTTCTTCTGCGAAGAACAATTCAATATTTTTCTGTGCCTTTACCAACTCCTGCATTTCTTCTCGTGCCTTGCGATAGTCCGGGTAGGCTGCTTTCTTTTGGGTCAGAAGATCGGAATACTCTGCATTCAGTGCTTTGACCTTCGGCAGCTTTTTTAAGCCAGTTTCATCGAAAGCGGCCTTGGCTGCTTTGTGCAGTGTGATTTCTTCCCGGTGAGTATCCAGAAACTTTTTGCTATATCCCGCTTTCCGGTAGGCATCGTAGACTGGGTGGGTCTTGGCGTAATTGACGATGTGCGTTTTCAGCACAGCAATTTCCGCCATCCGTGTTTCGGCGGCTTTGATGGAATCTCCCAGCTGGTGGTATTTTTCTGTTGCCGCCGCTGTGCGTTCATTCAGTTCATCTGCGCTACCAATTTTGTGCTCCTGCAAGAAAATCAGCGTCTTGGACATTTCTTTCAAATTATATTTTTTCGCCCATCGTGCATAGCCTTCGCTTTTTCCCTCGGTCAGCTTTGCCTGAATGTCAACCAGCAATTGGAACGGCAGCTCTTGGAGCGGCTGTATTTGACGCGGATGGTGTTCAGTTTTTCCCGCAATCACCGCTTGCAGTTCATCCTCACTGTACCCAGCCCCCAGCGTTTTGAAGCGGATGAACCGCTTCTGCCGTGCGCCCTTGACGGAAGTGTATTTTCCACGCTTGACCTCATAACCCTGTTGTTCCAGTTTTTGCAGAAAATCTTCGTAATCCTTGGGCTTTTCTGCAAGGATGCTGTCGATGATGACACACAGCCTATCGCGATTGCTTTCTTTGGGTGGATAGAGGGTACGTTTCTGCCGTTCCCGGTAGGGCTTTATTTCAATGACAGAGAGCTGATGCTCCAGACAAATCAAGTCGCTCAACCGCTGAACGGCCAGTGCCGAAAAGAAAAAATCCCGGAACTTTTTTGAACCGTCCAGTGCAGTAGAGTTGAAAATCACATGGTTATGGATGTGGTGACGGTCTGTGTGCGTTGCGACAACAAAGGCGTGTTTTCCTTTCGTGAACCGCATCGCCAGTTCATAGCCTACCTTGTTGGCTTCTTCGGCGGTGATCTCGCCGGGTTTGAATGACTGCCGAATCTGGTAGGCGATGATGTCGCTTTTTTGACTGCGCCCGGTAGAAAGTTCATACTGCCGCTTGGAAAGCATAAATTCTTCATCGACTGTCAGAGGGCTACACTCGTAGCAGCTTACCAGTTCACCTTGTTCGGTCTTATCTGGATTCTGCACATAGTCTGTGCGGCTTTTCAGACAAGCCGCAACCGACTTGCCCTTGTTTTTGTGCAACGCGATCAGCCGTGTCGCGGCCATCCTGAATCACCCCCATAAAAGAAAAATGCCGCCCGAAGGCGGCAAACGATTAAAACTATTTCTTACAGTTCGGCAAGCCACTCACTGAAACGTCCGATGTCCTCGGTGATGGCTGTTGCACCGAAAAAGAGAACGAAGCAGATGAACTCAGCTACCAGCAGGATAAAGAACTGATCCCAAGTCTGGCGGTAGGCAGTGTAGATGCCGCAGCCGAAGATGTAGAGCATCAGCGGAGCAACCACATAGCTGGACAACGTGAGCAGCCACTTCGCCATCAGAGCCAGAAAAGCCACAAAGAGAGAAACCGGGAAGAGAACAATTTTCTTCAGGATAGACATCATATCAGGCACTTCCTTTCTGTTCGCTCTTATTATAAAGGTATCGACTATTGCACTGCAAGGATGTCAAGCATTATATGTACACCCGCAGTCCTCCAACTGCGGGAATTTTCTTAGAGATTTGCCAGTTTAGTCAGAATCTGCTTGCCAATGGAAATCAGTTCGTCCAGCCGGGTGCGCAGATCAGCAAGGTCGGCAGAGTAGATCTTGCCGTTTTCGTTAGCGCGTTTGGCGACCTGATTCAGATTGTTACTGCAATTCTGAAGCAGATAAGCCATTCGGCGCAGCTGTGGAAGGTCGAGGTTCAGGCAGTAGCCATCCAGTGCCATTTTGCGGATATAGGCACTCAGACTGTGGATGCCCATTCCATACATCTTATCTAAAATGCGGTTTCGTTCTTCATCGGTCACACGAATAAATAGACGGTGTTCCCGCTTTCTCACATTATCGCCCCTCCTTATCCAGATAACTCTTGAACGGCTTAACAGGCTCCGACTGATTGGTCTTTTCCCCCAGTGCAGCCAGCACAGACGGACGAGTTGCAGGTGTTTCGGTTTCCTCGGTTTCTTCGGGAGCATCCTGCGAGGAACTGCGGTCACGGTCGATGTTCAGCAAGGCGTTCAATTCAGCAAGGCGGGCAGACTTTTCGGCCAGTTCTTCCTCCTGTGCAAAGGGCTTTGCCACTTCGACCTCTGCGGCCTGCTTCTGCTGTTCAAGGTTTTGCAGAGCATTTTCGGCATCTGCAATACGGTCAGCGAAATTGTCGATGGCATTGTCCAGACGAGTGATATTGCCGCGCGCATCATCGCCCAGCGACACCGGGTAACTCAACTCTGCCCGGAGTACGGCTTGATGCTCATTTTTGAAGCTGTCGAACCGGATGTTCAGTTCAAAGCCACGGTAGGTGCCCAGCAGCATCATATCGGCATTGGGCATCTCCTGCCGAGCCAGCAGCAGCCGTTCGCCCGCAGCCTTTTTGTCATCGTACACCATGCCCTTGATGGTCATACCGCAGAAGTTTTCTTTGTCCTGCGGGTGTGCTGCTGCAATCTGTGAATCCTGCTGCAAAGCAGCAATGCGGGTTTTCTGTTTCTGGATCTCTTCCGGGAATGTTTTGAGCAGCTTATCTTCCAGACGATATTTCTGATTCTGGAAGTCACCGCGCAGAACTTTCAATTTTGCTACCTGCACGTCCAAGTCCATCTTTTCCCGGATGCGAGGGTCGCCTGCACACAGAGCCTTGATTTCTGCGTAAGATAAAGCCTGTTCGTCAATATCATCGCAAGATCGCATAGGCGATTTGCTCGTCATGATCTGCGAGATAAACTTCTGTTTATTCTCAAGGGTCTGATAGAGGTAGGCGTCAAATGTCGATTCCGTGACGTAGTTATAGACGTAGACTTGTTTGTTTTGATTGCCTTGGCGGATGATTCGTCCGTTGCGCTGGGTCATATCAGACGGACGCCAGCCTACATCCAGATGATGCACCGCCACAAGCAGCGTCTGGACGTTGGTGCCAGCTCCCATCTTTGCAGTGCTGCCCAGCAACACACGCACCTGTCCGCTGCGTACCTTGGAGAAAAGTTCTGCTTTCTTGTTCTCCGTATCTGCGTTGTGGATGAACTCGATCTCCTGCTCTGGCACACCAGCAGTGAGCAGCTTGGAGCGGATATCGTCATAGACGTTGAACGAACCGTCACCCTTTGGAGTAGACATATCGCAGAAAATCAGCTGGGTCAGCTTCTGTTCCTTGGTGTCGTTCCAGATGCGCAGGACGTTGTTGACGCAGGCATTCAACTTACTGCTGGGGTCATCAGGCAGAGCCGAGTTCATCAACCGCTGATCAAGACCGATTTTGCGGCCATCCGACGTGATTTTCAACATATTATCCACAGAGGGGTCAACAGAACCGCTGTGGACTTCGGCTGCACGTTCGCTCAACGCCTGCACCATATCCTGTTGGATTTCCGAAGGTTTGACCACCACCGTCTCAAATTTTGCATCAGGCACTGGGAGATGAAGCTGGTCGCTGGTTTTGATATCTGCTGCTTCTTTGAACATCGCCATCAGTTCAGGCAAGTTGAAGAACTTCGCAAAACGAGTGCGTGCACGGTATCCGGTGCCTTCGGGCGCAAGTTCAATGGCCGTGGTCGTCTCACCGAAGGTGGATGCCCACGCATCAAAATGGGTCAACCCTTTCTGCTGTAAGGTGTTGTACTGAAGATAACGCATCAGGGTATACATCTCGGTCATGCTGTTGCTCAGGGGCGTACCCGTTGCAAAAATCACGCCACGTTCTCCGGTGATCTCGTCCAAATAGCGGCACTTGCCGAACATATCGCTGGATTTTTGCGCCTCGCTCGTACTCAAACCTGCGACATTACGCATTTTCGTGTACAAGTAGAGGTTCTTAAACGCTTGGCTCTCATCCACAAACAACCTGTCTACGCCCAATTGTTCAAACGTAACCACATCATCTTTACGGTCTGCGCCTTGCAGCTTTTCCAGTTTCTGTTTCAGAGACTTGCGCAACTTTTCCAGCTGCTTTACTGTGAAATGCTCGCCAACCTGTGCTTTCGCTTCTTCGATGGCCTCCTCGATTTCATCCATCTGTTCCTGAATCAGACGCTCCTGTCGTTCTGCGGACAAGGGTATCTTTTCAAACTGGCTGTGTCCGATGATAACCGCATCATAATCACCGGTCGCAATTCTCGCACAGAATTTTTTTCGATTACCGGGTTCAAAATCTTTCTTGCTGGTAACCAGCAGCTTCGCATTGGGGTACAGGCGTAAAAACTCGCTGGCCCATTGTTCCGTCAAATGGTTTGGCACGACAAAAAGACTTTTCTGACACAAGCCCAGACGTTTCAGTTCCATAGCGGAAGCCGCCATCTCAAAACTCTTGCCAGCACCGACTTCGTGCGCCAAAAGAGTGTTGTACCCATACAGCACATGGGCAACCGCATTGCGCTGATGCTCTCGCAAATTGATCTCCGGGTTCATGCCCACAAAATGAATGTGACTACCGTCATACTCACGGGGGCGGGTGCTGTTAAAAAGCTCGTTGTACTTTTTTACCAGTAGGGCGCGTCGCTGTGGATCTTTCCAGACCCAGCCAGCAAATGCGTCCTTGATGGCCTGCTGTTTCTGCTGGGCGAGGGTGGTTTCGTTTTGATTCAGCACACGCTTTTCTTTCCCATCCTCCTCGATGGTATCATAAACGCGGCTGTCACGCAAATTCAAGGTATCCTCCAAAATCTTGTAAGCGTTGGCTCGGCGGGTACCGTAGGTTTCGGTGGCCATAATGTCACCAAAGCCAGTAGCAGATTTATTGCTGATCCGCCATTCGGAAGTGTAAGGGGAGTAGCGAACGGTGATGGCATTGTTGTATCGGATACGATAGGGCGGCTGAAAAGTTTCCATCATAAACTGTTGTACGATAGAGGGGTCAAGCCAAGTGGCACCCAAACGCACATCAATTTCAGATGCCTCCAGATCTTTGGGCTGTGCCTTGGTCAGTGCGTCCACATTAACCTTGAACTCCGGGTGACTTTCCGCAGCAAGCTGTGCCATCCGCAGCTTATCGCGTACATTACCCGAAAGGTATTCGTCCGCAGTCTGCCAGCCTGCTTCCGGGTCGTCAGCATCCGCAGCAGGGTCTTTGAAAATCACGCCGGACAATTCGGTGGTGATGCGCTCATAGTTGCCGGGAGTGCCCAGCAGTTCTGCCATATAAGGCAGGTCTACTTTACCGTGTTCCCCGATGGACACCGCCAACGCTTCGCTGGGGGTATCCACGCTGGTGACAACACGCTCTGGCCGAATCGTCCGCTTGGTGAACATATCTGCCTTGGACTTGAGATTCTTATTCTCGTCCAGATTCTCCAGTGAGCAGAGCAGATAGTAGGAACTGTCATCATCGAACAGGCGTGCGTTTTTCTTGTCGTTAATCAGCCCGTATTTTGCGGTAAAGGCATCATAGGCGGCATTCAACTTGGCCTGCGATGCCTTAATGTCCTCGTCCGGGAAGTCATTCAACTGCTGCTGAATCAGTTCGTAGACGATCTGCCGCAACTCCACCATACCAGCTACACGGCCTTTGGCGTTGTCGGACAGTTCAATCTGCGTCATGATAGAGTTCTCTCGGTAGTATATCTCGCCATCAACAACCGTATAGCTAAAATTCTTCACGGTCGGGTCTGCGGGCAGCGTTTTGCGCTGTGCTTCCGCATCTGCGACGTCCGGGGCAGCAATCTCCACCGCAGTGTAATTGCCCTCAATATGCTGTACCGCTTCTGCAAGCTGGTCTGCCAGCACTGCACCCTCAATGGGTGCAACGGTCAGGTCGTGACCGTACTGGGTGCTTTCCAGTGTCAGCTGTCCCAGCACCATCTCCGGGTGGTCTACGAAATACTGGTTGATGGCAAAACCATCTTCGGTCTTGCCCAGCTGCACCCAATCCGGCTCATGGTCGATGGGGCGGTCACGCTTTTGCAGGAAGATGATGTCCGAAACGACATCGGTGCCTGCGTTCGCCTTAAACGCATTATTCGGCAGACGGATGGCACCCAGCAAATCGGCACGCTCTGCCATGTGCTTGCGGGCGGTGCTGTCCTTGCTGTCCATGGTGTAGCGGCTGGTGACAAATGCCACAATACCTCCGGGCCGCACCTGGTCGATGGCTTTCGCGAAGAAATAATTGTGGATGCTGAAGTTCAGCTTGTTATACGCTTTGTCGTTGACTTTGTAATTGCCAAACGGTACGTTGCCGACCGCTAAATCGTAGAAATCCCGCCTATCCGTGGTTTCAAATCCGGCCACCTTGATGTTGGCCTCCGGGTACAGCTTTTGGGCAATCCGGCCCGTGATACTGTCCAGTTCCACACCATACAGGCGGCTGTCTGCCATGCTCTCGGGCAGCATTCCAAAGAAGTTGCCTACGCCCATACTAGGTTCCAGAATATTACCGCTGTGGAAACCCATGCGCTCCACGGCATCGTAGATACTACGGATGACGGTAGGGCTGGTATAGTGGGCGTTCAGGGTGCTGGAACGGGCAGCAGCGTACTCATCCTCGGAAAGCAGCCCTTTCAGTTCGGCGTACTCTTTTGCCCAACTATCTTTGCTAGGGTCAAAGGCATCTGCCAAACCGCCCCAGCCCACATACTGCGAAAGCACTTCCTGTTCCTCGGCGGTGGCACCACGGTATTCCTGTTCCAGCTTGAACAGGGTGCGGATGGCTTCGATATTTCGGGCATATTTCTGCTTTGCGCCGCCCTCGCCCAGATGGTCGTCCGTGATGTGGAAATTCCCGGCAGCTTCCGGCACAGGTTCGGCGTTCAGGGCTTCGTCTGCGGCGGCAGCATCTGGGAAGGTCTGCACCTTTCCGTCCATCACGGCAGAAATGGGCAGCGCATCCAGTTCTTCGTCCGTCAGCTCCGGCATGACCTGCCGCAGACCGTCCTCGAATTGTTGCTTGTTGATAACCTCGTTATCCCACGACTGCCCCTGTGCGCTGGTGTCGATGCGCACATCCGTTTCGCCTACATAGCCGATTTTCCCCTCGATGGTTCGTGTGAGAAGGTCTACCACAACATCGTCCCCGACCTTATAATCAACGGCCTTTTCGGGAGCAGCGTCAAGGGCCTCGTCCTGCTGTTCGTACAATTCCCGGACAACAGATAGCGGTTCTTCCTGAAAAATTGGCATCCGCAGGTCGGCCAGTGCCATATCCTGCAAGGAAACCTTGCCCTTATCAAAATCCACTCCGTCAATCCGAAATTTCCGGCCATCCATATTGATGATGGAGCCGATGGGCAGATAGTCCTCTTTGTGCAGATGTTTAGTCTGGTGATGAGTCCCATCTTCGTTCAATCCGGCAAGGTAAACATCATTGCCTGCAGACCACAATTCTTTTGACTTTCTTGCCCATAAGCTAGGTGGAAAGCCTGTGACCTGAACTTCGCCCAGTGCTGTTTCTCTCGTAAACAAAGCACTGTTGAGAACTTTTGCAACCTTGGCAGCATCTTCTCCATAGAACATAAAATTGCCGCCAGCTTCAAATCCAACCAGAGTATCCGGGTGCTGCGCCTTTAATGCAGTGTATTCGGCTGCACTGGCGACGTTCAGTTCAAGGGGAAAGTCGATGGCTCTTCTTTCTTTGTCCGACAGGTAGCGGTTAGACTGAATCATCAGATCAATATATTTTTCGACCCGATCCCAGCGGAGAAGCACTTTCTGATGGTCGGGATAATGCTCAAACGTCAGACCCTTGCTGTCATGGTCAAGCCAACCACTGCTTCCGTCCAGATAAGTGTGTGAAGAACCGCCGGGGCCATACGGTGCATATTCTTTGGCAAGAGCTTTTGCCCGGAGTTTTCGGTCAGGCTGCAACTGATAAATTTTCCATATCCGAAGTTTGCTGCCTTCAACATTGGAACCTCTCCGCAGCGCATTTTCAATCTCCACCTGCGACAAAACAAAAGCGGAGGGCGATTTTTCGCTCTCCGCTTGGTCGATGGATTCAATTTGTTTGGCTTCGGTGGGAATGTGGGCATCGAAGAAACTTAACTGTAAATCAGTTCGTTCAACACCAGTTCCTCGGCCTGTGCTTTCAGACTGTTCATGTGCTGCACCCACCCCATCTGATGCTGCTCCTTGTTCGGAGCCGGGTTCTGCTTCAGCAGTCCTTGCATGGTCTGCTGCATCTGGTTCTCTGCCGTCTGCTCCACCTCCATCAGGTGCGGGTACAGGCTCCCGTTCAGGAGCATCGTGTTGTACAGCACCGGGCGATGGTTCATCAGGTACGTCCGGCGCAGCCTGCCGTACTTGCCCAGCGGCTTCCGGGGCTGGTTCAGGGTCAGGTTCGGGAGCTGGTAGTCCCCGACGGTCGAGTAGGTCACGTTCCTGCTGTTCGTATTCATATTGGCTCCTTTCTGCATTGCGGCGGCGAATGGTTGTTTTTACGGTGCGCTCGATGTTCCGCAACACCTCCCGGCTCATGTCGCTGACGGCTGCGCCGAGGGTGTAGACGGCATCCGGGGTGGAAAAATTGTAGATTGCCTGAAAATCGTCCTTGTCGAACCACCCGGCAGGCTCAAAGCCGCAGCGTTCCAGCAGCGTGTAGGTGACGCTGATGGCGGCAGCGGACTTGAACTGCATCTCCACCCCGGCTTCATCATAATCCATCAGTAGCGACCCGTCAACGATGGCACGAATGTCCCCGCCGTTGTTGTCCCAGTAATCTGCCACCAGTTTCCCGGCAACATCGGCAAGCTGCTGGCTGACACGCTCTCCGCTGATGCCGTAGGTGGCGGCGAGCATTTCAGAAACCAGCTGTTTCAGGTCATCGTTGTACTGCCACACCTCCGGGTCACGGGAATTGCGGCGCACCCCGGTGTCGCTTACGTCAAAAACGTAGTGCAGCCGGGGGAATCCGCTGGATTCGTCCAGCAGGGCGATGCCCTTGGCACCCCGGCGCACATAGCGGTTCATCCGGTTGTTCCAGATGTCAAAGTCGGCGCAGGCGGTGGCATCCGGGCGCTGGGCGTAGATCATCAGCTGGTCCGCAAAACTGTACTTGTACAGCCGGGATGCAGTGGTCAGATAGTCCGTCCAGCTTTCCCAGTACCGGGTCAGACCATTCGCCGTGCGCTGGGCAAGGGCGAGATATTCTTCGGTTTTGCTTGGCATTTTGGCCTCCTTTTTCAGATTTTAGGG
>CAKTGQ010000009.1 GCA_934561555.1 uncultured Faecalibacterium sp.
GGTCTTGAGCAGGTTGAGCAGAAAAATAAGGTGAGTCAGAATCTGCATAATAGCACCGTCCTTTCAGAATAAAGGTGAATATTCGATTTGCAATGCGTTTCCTCTTGTGATAAAAATCCGTTTGCCACGGAGGGGCTGGAAACACTTGCAAGTAAATATGTACGGGGCGGCAATCGCCGCCCGGAAAAGATTAGCCGAACAGACCGCTCAGCAGGGGGATCAGGGTGATGCCAATCAGGGCAACACCGCCGCCAGCCATGAGCTGCTTCATGCCCTGACTCTTGGCGGAGGGGTTATCGCCGCCGTAACCTTCCAGCAGGTTGACAGCACCCCACACGCCGAGACCGGCACCCAGAGCCACAACCAGAGTCTGAAGAACTTCGATAGCAGAGTTAAAGAATTCCATAGTCGTTTCTCCTTTATAAATGAAAGTTGTAGACCGTCCGTACACACCTGAAGCCGTTGTTATTAAGCCGTAAACTGCGGCGGAAGTGGGCTTTCTGGTGTACCTCTCCGGTCAAAAACAAAACCGCCTACCGGGTCAGGCAGACGGAAGCGAATCAGCATCCACCATGATGAAAGTATCATCCGGGTGGATTTTTTCTTTTCGGTTCAAGAACTTCTCGATATCGAGGGCGTTCTTGGGGTCATAATCGGAGGTGTACTTGTAGTTCGGGTGCTGGATCAGGTCGTACTTGTCGCTCAAAAATGGGCGCACGCCCCGCAGTTGCAGGATGCACTTGCCGCCATCCAGCACTGCCAGCTCATCCCGGCTCATAAGTTCGTGACCGAGTTTTTGGTAGTTGGTGCCATAGCTTGGGCTATTGCCACGGGTATCGGAATTGTTGTAGCTGTCGATGGTTTCCTTGCCGAGTGCTTCGGCAAGATCTTTCAGAGTGGTCGGCTCGCTGCCGCCGAGAAAAATCTGCGAATCCATGTTGCCCACGATGGTATCCGCATTATCCTTGTAGATTGCTTTCAACTGGCTGCGGGTCTGCAAAACCAGACACGCCGAGATCTCACGGCTGCGGATGGTGGCTACCAGCTTTTCCAGCTGCGGAATCTGCCCGATGTTGGCACATTCATCAATGAGACAACGTACATGGACAGGCAGCTTACCACCGTACACATCATCGGCTTTGTCGCAGAGCAGATTGAAAAGCTGCGTGTAGATCATGGAGATCAGGAAGCTAAAGGTGCTGTCCGTATCACTCATGATGAGAAACAGCGCCGTTTTTCGGTCGCCCAGCTTGTCCAGTTCCAGCTCATCGTACATGGTGGCATCCCGGACTTCCTGAATGTCGAAGGGTGCCATCCGGGCTCCGCAGGAGATCAGTATCGAACGGGCTGTCTTGCCAGCAGCCAATTTATAGAGCTTGTACTGGCGCACGGCAAAAGAATTAGGCTTTTTCTTGCCCAGATCTTCAAACAACAGGTCTACCGGATTCTGATAGGTTTCATCATCTTCCGAAACCTGCATAGTGTTTAGCATTTCCAGCAATGTTGCGAAGTTTTGCTCCTCGACAGGGGCTTCGTAGTGGAGGTACGCGATCAGTGAAACCAGCAAAAGCCGTTCAGCCTTGTCCCAGAAAGGGTCGCCACCTTGACCCTCACCTTTGGTGTTGGTCATCAGTGCGGTGACAAGTTTCAAAATATCCTTTTCGCTGTGGATATAGGCCATCGGATTGTATTTCATACTCTTGGAAAAGTTGATGGTGTTGAAAATCTTTAGCTTATAGCCCTTTTGTAACAGGGCATTGCCGCACTCGATCACGATACTACCCTTCGGATCGGTGACCACATAGGAACTGTGACATTGTAAAAGGTTGGGCTTGAGCCAAAACCGGGTTTTGCCGCTGCCGGAGCCGCCGACTACCAGCACGTTTTTGTTCCGGGCATTCTTGGGGTCAGGTGGGCGGTTGGACATCATCAGCCATTCTGTTTTGGTCAGGATGATATTGTCCTCGAACTTTGGAGCCATAAATGGCTCTATATCCTTCGGAGTGCCCCACCGGGCGGAGCCGTACTCCATGCCGTGACGGTACTTCTTGGCGTTTTTGCCTTTCAGATATACCGCCAGCCGCATCGCGGCACCGCAGCATAAACCCACTAGCAGATCCAGCGGATGCAGGCTGGGCAGCGGATTGGCAAACGCTGCCGGGATAGTTCCCATCAGCGACATGATCTTATCGCCCAGTTCCTTGCCCACAGCCAGCCGCCATGCTTCACCAAAGTTTGTCGCTACAAGACCCATCAGGATATAGGGCAGATAGAGCGCCAGCAACTTGGAAAGCTTCTTTTTGCTCATAGGCCGCGCTCCTCCTGCTTGTGCCGCACTTTGTCCGGCAGATTTGCAACGGACTGCGCCAGATCATGCAGCTTTGCCAGCACGGAAGGACGCTTGGTTTTATCCAGCACCGATGCCGAATATTCCTTGAACGCTGTGCTCAAGGCATCCGTGTCCTGTGCTTTGAAGTAGACCAGATACCGGGGCGGCTTGCAGGACAGGTCTTTCTGGATGGAGTAGTCGATGTGATACCGCTTGGCATAACGGTCAAAGTCCTTGATGCCGGTTTTCTGGATCTCCACATTGGTCACGCCACGGTTCTGCCGTACCAGCCGCTTCATGGACTGCTTGCCCTGCGAAGCGTGCTTGTCGTACTGCCGTAGCAGAAACTGCATCCCGCGCAGCAGGGTGCGGGCAGACAGTTTTGTGGTTGAGATGGCAAAGTTGACCGTTTTATGCTCGATTTCTTCCTGCATTGTCACCACCTCCCTGAGAGAACCTCAGCTTAACGGTCATGTTCCACCGGGGGCTTGCTCACAGCCTTTTCTGCGTCATTCTGAACCGATTCATCCGGAACCGGAATGACCATCAGGCGACGCCCCAGAGGGAGAAAAGCTTCGGGCTGATGGAATTCTTCTTCATACTTCTGCGCCAGCTCCGGGGAGAGCGACACGAAATCCTCCTCGCCTAAACCAACCACCAAAAAGGTTCCGGCAACGACGTCATACATCAGCCCGTCCTCGTCCCACAGGGCACGGTTCAGCGGCAGTCTCATGAGTTTGCCCTCATCGTTGCACACGATGGCCACCGGGTCAGCAAAAGGATAAACCGCAGCAATCGTGCCGCCCACTGCCTGCTGCAAGGCTTTCAGGTCGTTATCGATCTCGACCTGCTGCGGATACTGTCCCGATGCAATTTTCAGCACCGACAGAGTGTTCTCGTTCTGCTCCATTATCTTCCTCCTCGAATTTGATAGTGATTTCCTGCCCAGCACGGGCGGCGTTCAACAGAGCTGCCACAAAGAATCCGAAAAAGGCACCAGCTTCAAAAATGATAAACGAATAAATATAATTCATAGCGAACCTCCTACATTGACTGAACTGTGAGAAGAATCCTCTCAGGGAGGACGAGGAGCGCAAGACACGGTGACGGTATGCTTCGTGGAAACATTGGCATGAGTATGCGGTGCGGTATCGGTAGAAAAACAGTCGTACAGAGCATCCCGCAGAGAATGGAAGCAACGAGCATGGTAGTCGTGCAGACGGAGAACCAGAATCTTCAAAACATCAACGGCGGAACAGTAAAAGTCCTCCGTGACTTCTGCGAAACTCTCATAGCAGGTCATTTCGGTATCCATGCAGCACCTCTCAGTCAATGCAGATGCAGGGCAGCTTCTGGTCATCTGCCATCAGGGTGATGCTGTGGCTTGCCAGATACTTCTGGAACAGGTAGACCTCATCAATGGTCAGCGAGATGACCTCGCCGTCCATGTTGGTGCGGACCAGAATCACCGGGCCGGTCAGGTAGTGCTTGCCGCGCATTTTCAGCACCTGCGCCGGATTGTAGCAGAGCAGCAGCGAGGTGTCAGGGAGGTTCAGGCAGGCATCGTCCTCCTCAAAGCAGGGCAGGATGCCGGGAGCCTCGTCCAGCGTGATGACGGTCAGCTCCATATCCGGGGCAATGGCTGCGAGGTAGACCTCGCCGCCCCGGTTTGCCGCCAGTGCAGCGCAGATACGCACATCAATGGTGATTTCCTCGGAGCGGATGGTACGGGTAGCGTTGTTTTTCATAGGCTTTTCTCCTTTTGATTGCAAAAGAAAAAGACCTCATCGGGTCTTTCGTTACGGTATAAGTCAGCGTTCGTTCTGCCGCTGCTGTTTGCGCTGCCACTGTTCCAGCAGCTTGATGATGGTGTCCTCCATCTGTTTCGGGGTGTAGCTGCGGGGAAAGTATTTCCGCAGGGTGTCGTTTTTGATGACCACCTTGTCCAGCTCGTCCTTTTTCTCTTCTCCCATAACCGCAAAGGCAACGTCATACGAAAAGTGCCCTTCCTGCGCCAGCTTTTTAAGCCGCTGCGCTTGGGAAAGGGACGGTGCATTCTGGGTGTCTTGCATTGCTTCTAAAAAATCCCGCTGTTGGCTTTCGTCCAGATAGGACAGCTCCACAGCGGGATTGAAGGCAATTTTCTTTTCGTCCACCATGTCCAGCAGTTCCGGGACAAGGTTGGTCAGGCGGATAAATCGCTTGACCTGCGACTTGGTATCATTGGCTTCCTCTGCCACTTTTTCGGCTGCTGTCAACTTCGGCCCAATTTGGGCCGAAGTTAAATCCGACCTAGCACCTTGATTTTTTAGGGCTTCCAGCTTCATTTTGTAGGCAAAAGCCCTTTCACTGGGCAGGATGTTCTCACGCTGAAGATTGCTGTCTACCATAAGCAGAACTGCGGCGTCATCATCCATCTGACGGACTATAACGGGCAGGGTTTCCAGCCCGGCAAGCTGTGCAGCGTGTTGACGGCGGTGCCCGGAGATGATCTCGTAGCCACCCTCCGGGCGAGGGCGGGCAATCAGCGGAGAAAGCACGCCATACTGTTCTACGCTTTCCACCGTGCGCTGCATGGACTCATCGTCCAAGACCTTAAAGGGATGGTTTTTGAAGGGGAACAATTCCCCAATGGGAATTTGCTGCACCTGCTCTTGCTGCTGTTCCTGCCGAGATTCTTCCGTGGAGAAAATGTCATCTGCCCCTTTCAGCGACACGTTTAAGCTGCCTTTCGGCATTCACCATCACCTCCCCAGTCAGAGATTGGTAGGCTTCTGCCACCTTGCCTTTGGGATCGTGCTGGAAAATGCTCTTACCCACGGCACTGATCTCCGCAGCGCGGACAGACCGGGGAATGGTCTGGTCGAACACTTTGATCTTGCTGCCGTAGGCACCTCGAATCAGGTTGTCGATTTGCTGTCCGTAGTTGGTGCGGCTGTCGGTCATAGTCAGCAGAATACCCTCGATTTTCAGTTTCGGGTTGATCTGCCGCCGGACTTTCTGCACGGTCTGCAAAAGCTGTTCCAGACCCTTTGCAGACAGGTACTGCGCCTGCACGGGAATCAGGGTGGTGTCTGCTGCTGCCAGTGCATTCACGGTCAGCATCCCAAGGGAAGGGGTGCAGTCCAGCAGAATGAAATCGTACTCGTGCTTCACCCCTTCCAGCACCTGTTTCAGCATCTTTTCCCGGTTCATGCAGTTGACAAGGGACACTTCCAGCCCTGCCAGTTCGATGTTTGCTGGGATCAGGTCAACGCCCTCTGCATGGTGCAGAACGCCCTCGCCGGGTGGAATACTCTGGTCGTTCATGGCTTTCTGCATCAGGGTGGAAAGGGTAGTGGGCAGTTCATCGGGCTGCTGCCAGCCCATGCTAATGGTCAGGCTGCCTTGTGGGTCAGCATCCACCAACAGAACTTTTTTGCCCTCCATCGCCAGCCCAATGCCCAGATTCTCACAGGTGGTGGTCTTGCCGGTGCCGCCTTTCTGGTTGACGATGGCAATCGTAGTTGCTTTCTTTGAAATTTTTATCACCTCCGCATCGCTAAGTCGTGGTTGGTTTGGTTCTGGTAGGAAAGCTGCATCGTGGTGGGTGCGTTGTACAGAGAAGCGAGCAGGTATTGTTTCATGTTTCGGATCGGGCTGCTGTTCTCTGCAAGGCACTTCAGCACAAAGCGGATATGGTCAGCGTTCAGCTTCATAAAGCGACTGCGTACCACCTCGGCGGGCTTATCGTCCCCGGCAATGCGCAGCAGCTTGCGGTTGGTAGCGCAGGTGTCCACCAACAAATCTACGATCTGATAGATGGTGTCCTCATCGTCCGGGCAAAACCGGAGCAGGAGTTCCACTTCCAAAGACTGCGAAAAATATTCTTCCAGTTGGGTGCGTTTGCTCATCCCCTCCGCTTCTTCAGAATAGAAAGGATCAGTCTCACTCATTTCAGTATCATTCTCTTTAGTCTTATTACATCGTGATTTTGAAGGGTCTTGACACGCGATTTTGAAGCCTCCAGAATCGTGAAAATCACGATTCTGGAATATTGATTTTGACGATTCTGCTGAAAAATTCTTCACATACACCAAACTTGGCTTTCCCAGACCTCTGCGTTTTCGTTCAATCAGACCAAACTTTTCGAGTTCCCGGAGCAGCTTGGTCGCTTTGTTGTCTGCGCAACACAACGCCCTCTTGACATCCTCTATCGTGAAGATGATGAACACTCGACCCTGCTCGTCCAGCCAGCCATTTTTGACGGAAAGGCTCATGCGGTCGAGCAGGATACCGTACAGCGTTTTGGCATCGGTTGACAAGGTCTGGAACCGTGGTTCCTGAAACAGTGCTTTGGGGATACGGTAGAAAGCGAAAAGCTCTCCAGCTTGTCCATAGAAGTAGTCAAGGGTCATACGGTTGTGTCAAGAGCTGAAACCGACAGTGATACAGAAACATTGTAAAAACCTCCAGTGAAAAGTATTTTGTTGAGAAATGAAAAAAGCGCAACTTCGATTTTGGGGGTCGAAATTGCGCTTGGCAACATGTTATAATACAATGTCTTGACGAAAAACGGAATGGACGTATAATAAATTGTGTTATTTGAGAATTTTATATAATTTGCCCTTTGCACGGTCTCTCTGCTGGCAACAAACAAAATTTTATCGATCGAGGAGGAAAATTAATGGGATCAGAAACAATTTCTGCAGTTATGTCTGCTTTGGCTATTATTTTGGGAATGATTGGTGCGATGTTTTCGGTAAAGCATACTGCTTCCAGTATAGAGAAAACGTCTGATGGTGACGCAAAAGAAGCAAAAGAGGCTGCTCAAAAAGTTCAGGAAGGAAATAAAGACATTATTTCTTTGATGTTGAATAATATGTCCGAATTAAGAGAATATTATGTCATTAATAAGCGGCAGGCTAATCGGGTGTTTAATGCAACATTGACGGCTTGTGTTATGGGTGGAATTATCTTTATCATTGGAAGTATCGTAGCATTTTGGGGTGGCCAGAAAGTATCGTTCTATACAACAATTTCCGGATGTGTTGTAGAACTCATTTCTGGCTTGTTTTTCTGGCTTTATAAAAGAACGATTGATCAGCTCAATCTTTATCACGAGAGATTGGGTTCAACAGAAAAGTATCTCACAGCGGTGCAGTTGGTTGATAAAATGTCAGAACAAGAAAAAGATAGTATGTATCGGTATATCATTGAAATGATGCTGATTGATAACAGTTCAAAGTGTCGTACAAAAAAGCCTCCGGAGAATAAGATACAAAATACATAATAATGTTGAACTTTGTGATGGCTGCTGAAGGAGAATTGTTGGCCAGCAAGTGATTTGTTGTATTTTAAATTAACCTATCAACGTCGAATATTGTTTATCCTCGCACCTTTGTGTGGGGGTGCGTGAGTGCGTGGTTCGGGAGAGCGCTTGCATGGCATGCAAGAGGTCACCGGTTCGATCCCGGTAATCTCCACCAGAAAGAGAAAGCACTGCACAGAAATGTGTGGTGCTTTTTTGTTTTATCTGCCGTTTACCTTAACGACCCCTTTCGTAAAAAATGCGTTTGTCACACTCCGCAGAGTGCTCCAAACGCAGAATATAAATAATCGTTCCTCTGATCATGCTCAGAGCGGTTGGATGACCTCCAGCGATGCACCGCTGTACCTGTGCTCTGCGCTGATAGGGCGGCTCACCATGGACTGAGCCTAAAAACAAATGGACTGGCAGAGCACCTACGGGCACGCAGCCAGTCCATTTTTATGAGCAAAAGAAGTATCAGCAAAGTATTCAGCTACTGTTTACAGGCAACCTCCATGCAGCCGCCGAATCACCTTGAAGGTGACCTCGTGCTCGGTCGTCAGCGGCTTTTTGAGGGCAAAGAACACCACGCCGCTGGTAGGGCAGATAATTTCTGCTTCCACCTCTGCGGTAAACGGGTCAAGGATGACGCCCAGTTTCTGGCCGTATTCCACCTCCTGCCCCGGCTCCACAAAGCGGCGGAAAATACCGCCCGCCGGGGTGAGCACATTGGCCATCTCGGATTCCTGCACAACAGAGGAAAGGTACCCGCTGTGGCAGTTATAGCGCAGCAGACCCACTCGGCTGAGATACCGCAGCACCGCCGCCACGGCTTCCTGTGCGCTGTGCTCGTCGATTTCATCCGTCTCCTTGGTGTAGACGCTGAAGGCGTTCGTTTCCCAGACCTGCCAGTTGTAGTTCAGGGTGGTCGTGTCGATGGGCTCCGGTTTGCGCATGACCACATAGGGCAGACCGAACAGGTTGCCCAGACTGGCCGTCTGGTAGCCGGTATTCATGATGCGCACATGGGGCACAAAATCGCCGGGCAGATAAAAGGACGCAAAATGGATGCCGTATTTATAGCCCTGCACCGCTTCAAACAGTGCCGCCGCAATGCGCTGGGTGGTTTCGCCCTGGTCGTAACCGGGAAACATCCGGTTGATGTCTGTTTTGTCCATCGCCCAGAACCGGCTGCCCACGTTCATAGAAAAATGGTTGACGCAGGGCACCACCAGCAGCTCGTTGCCAGGGGCAATGGCACCCTGCTCTTCCAGTTTGCGCAGCTTTTTTACCAGCAGCGCGCAGACATACATCTGCTGCACCTCGTTGCCGCGCACGGCAGCCACCATGGCGCAGGCTTTTTCCCCCTCGCCGAAGCGGAAACCTTTGATCCTGAATTTCTGGCGGTAGGGCGTTTCCAACTCGTAAAGCGTTTCTTCTCTCATTTCTGGAACCCTCCTGTCAGGATGCGGGCCAGCAGGCTGCCCGGATAGACCACGGGATATTCCCGCAGGGTAAACAGCAGGCCATCTGCCGGAGCCATCAGGGTCTGCCGCACCTCACCTGTCAGCGGGTCCGCAATGACCGCCAGCTCCTGCCCCTTTTTCACGATGCCGTTATGCTCCACACTGGGGATGAAAACGCCCGCCTTGTCCGCATTGATAAACGCCACCTCGTCCTTGCTCACGATGGGTTTGCGGGGCGGCTTGGTCTCGCCTGCCCACATGCCCTGCGTGTGCATCAGGTTCAGAATGCCGTCCACCAGCTGCTCGCCGTAGCTCTTGGTCAGACGCATTCCCACCCCCATTTCCACCACAAGGCAGCGGGTGCCGATGACGTTCAGGCTGTGCGCCAGCGTGCTTTCCAGCACCGTTGCCGCCGCATGGACCCAGACAAAATCCACGTTGAGCTGCTCTGCCAGCGGCACCAGCGCCGGGGCGGTCTCCTCCGAGATGCGCACCTGCGGCAGCTCCCGCAGATAGATGTTGGAGGCGTGAATATCGATAGCGATATCCGCCCCGCGCAGATTCTCCACCACCGCATGGGCGTAATATTCTGCCATGGGGCCGTCGGTATCGCCGGGGAAAATGCGGTTCATATCCAGATCAAACAGCGGGATGCCCCGTTGAATGGTGTTGATGCCCAGCGGGTTGACTGCCGGGTAGATATCCACCGTGCCCGTCAGCAGTTCCGGGTGCTCCTGAATGCGGCGGTTGAGCAGATAGACCACATATTGCCCCTCCAGCTCATCGCCGTGCACACCGGTGACAACGCAGATGCGTTTTCCGCTGTCGTTGCCGGGCAGCGGGGTGAGCCGGTTCTTTTTCAGCTCCAGCTTTTCGTGTACTGCAAGCGAAAGGCTTGCGACGGTTTCTTCCATGGTTCTTACACACTCCTATCCGAAAATAAAAAGGGCTTCTGCCGGTTTTGTGCAGAAGCCCGGCGTCATTGCCTCGTCTTGTATCGCTCAGCCCTTGCGGACGTCCAGCCGCATCTCGGTGTGCAGGGTTTGCTCTGCCGCCCCGCGGAAAATGCCCCGCTCTGCGTGGCAGTCGGCAGCGTCCCTGCCTACGGCGAACCGCAGATGCTCCTCCCCTGCCTCGCAGGCAAAGGTGGGGTCGTAGCCGTGCCAGCCGTCCGGCAGGGCAATCTCCACCCACGCATGGGTTGCACCCTCGCCGGGTACAAGCCCCATGCAGTAGCGCGCCGCAAACCCGGAGCGCCGCGCCAGTGCCAGCAGGATGTGCGCATAGTCCTGACAGACCCCGCTGCCCAGCGCAAACGCCTGCCCGGCGGTCGTGGAGATGCCCGTAAGCCCCGGCACATAGTGCAGTGCACCGGCGGCTGCTTTGTTCAGCAGCGCCGCCTGCTCCTGCGGGGGCTTGCCGTCCAGCGGCAGGCTCTGCCACAGCGTTTCCAGCTCTGCGGTCATGGCGGTAAGCGGGGTAAACTGCTTCAGCACCGGGTTCACCGGTTCTGCCTGTGCGCGGCCGTCCACCCGCACGATGCCGTGGGAATCGTAGCAAAAGACCGTGTGCGGTTCCCGGCAGCTGCCGCATACCAGCCAGCCGCCAAAGCCGTCCCGGTGCAGGCCATACTCTGCCGCCGGTTCTATGCGGACGGTATAGCTTTGCAGCGTTTGTGCGTCATCCTCCACCGGCAGGCAGTGCAGCGCAAAGGTGTGCCCGCTGACCGGCGCCGAAAACTCCACCCCGGTGTGAAAATGAAATTCCAGTTCTGTCATTGCTCGTTCCTCTGTGCTTCCAGTCCTGCGTTTTTTCCGCCGTTACAGGTCGAGAAACAAGCTTTCCACCGCCGCGACCAGCTCCGGTGCCGAAGCATCCGGCTTGGAGGAATCCAGCAGCGCATCCACCAGAAAATCCAGCCGCTCCTTGTTCGGCGTAAGCTGGGTCTTGTACAGGCGGTTGAACAGCCGCTCAAACTCCTTGCGGGTGCGCTCCGGCTCATCCCCCAAGCGCAGATACAGGTCTACCCGCTCCACGCTGGTGCCCAGTTTGATCATGCTGCGGGTCTCTTCGTCAAAAACAGTCTCCTCGCACGCACCGCGGAAGGCCCGGATATCGTCCAGCACCCACTGGAGCGCGATGGCAGGCGTATCGCACTGCGCCGCCTTTTCCATGGCATTCATGGCCAACTGGATGTAGGAAAGGGTGTCCGTGGTCAGGGTATCCCGCAGCACCACGGCGTTGTCATAAGCGTAGACCAGACTGGACGCCAGCGAGTTCGGGTTGTTCCGGTCAAAGAAATACCGCTTGCAGAAATCCACCGTATTCGCATAGCCGCCGGGGATGCCCAGCCGGAAGCAGTAGTCCGCATAGTCGCCTTCCCTGCCGTCCACCCCGGCATCGTAAATGGGTTTTGCCTTTTTTAAGCCTGTATATACACGCTCTGTGTAGCGTCCCAGCCAGTACAGGCGGCTGGCTTTGTTCAGCGAGATAATACCCATGTGTCCTTAAAACCTCCTCCTTGCGAGCTGTTGACCACGAAGCTGTCCGGGTTGCGGGAAAAACGGGTCAGCCCGCTTGCCCAGACCTTTGTATCGTCGCCGCTGCTCAGCACAAACGCCCGCAGGTCTGCCTTGCGGGGCACCTTTTCGCCGCCGTCCATGATGGGCAGGTCAAGGAAATCAATGACCTCCTGCGCAATGAACCGGCGCGGCTCGTTGCGGATGGTCGTGCGGAACTCCTCCAGCTGCTGCTTGGTCAGATCGCTGCCAAATACCACGCCGTAGCCGCCTGCCTCGGCAACATCCTTGACCACCAGCGTTTCCAGATGGTCCAGCACATATTTTCGATCTTCTTCATAGAACGGCAGGTAGGTGGGTGCGTTGTGCAGAATGGGCTCCTCGCCCAGATAGTACTTGATCATTTTGGGCACGAAGTAGTAAATACCCTTGTCGTCTGCCACACCGTTGCCGGGCGCGTTCAGCAGCGCCACATTGTCGGCGCGGTAGGCATCCATAACACCGGGAATGCCGATCAAGCTCTCCGGTTTAAAGGTCAGCGGGTCAAGATATTCATCGCTGATGCGGCGATAAATAGCACCCACCCGCTCGTCGCCGTGGACGGTCTTGAGATAGACCTTGTTGTTTTCCACATACAGGTCGCCGCATTCTGCCAGCACGGCACCGGTCTTTTCCGCCAGATAGCTGTGCTCGAAATAAGCGGCGTTGTAGCGCCCCGGGGTAAACACCACATTGATGCCGCCGGTGTTGACCGCATCCATGGTCTGCCGCAGCAGCTGCGCATAGTTGCGGTTATCCACGATGGCATTGCCGCTGAAGGTCTCCGGGCTGCACCGGCGGCACAGCTCCCGCGCAATGAGCGGATAGGACGCGCCGCTGGGGATGCGGAGGTTATCCTCCAGAATGAACCAGCTGCCGTCCTTTGCCTGCACAAGGTCAATGCCGGAGATGTGGCTGTAAACACCCTTGGGCGGTACAAAGCCTTCGCACTGTGGCAGATAGCCGCTGCCCGCAAACACAAAATCATCCGGCACAATGCCGTCCCGGATGATCTTTTTATCGCCGTAGACGTCCTTTAAAAACAAGTTCAGTGCGTTGACCCGCTGTACAAGCCCCTTGTCCAGCGTCTGGAATTCCTGCGCCGTGATGACGCGGGGCAGCGGGTCGAACGGAAACAGCCGCTCCTGAAATGTGCCGTTTTTGTACAGGCCGAATTTGACCCCGTACCGTGCCAATTGGTCGTTGATGGTCTGTTGATTCTGCACTAACTGATCCATAGATCTCCCCTCTTTTTTCTGGTTTTTCTGCTTTTCCGGTATCGCCGGACTTTCCCTTACCGGCCTCTCCTACTCGGAAATGCAAAAAGCACAAGGCGGCGTGATCCCCTTTATGGGCCACGCCGCCTTGTGCTGGTTTTATTATAAAAACATCAATTCCACTTGTCAACGCTTTCCGGCAGAAAAACGGAAATTCCTGCAAAGTTCGGGCAGAGCAGTCAATCCAGCCCCCTTTATATCCCGCACTTTTTGTGGAAATTGGCTCTTGTAGAAACCGACAGAAAACGATAAAATGGTGCTGACAAAGGCAGTGTGGCCCCAAACGGGCTGCACCGCCTTTTTGTTTTTTATGAATGATAGGAGTATTTGCAAGATGCAGGAAAAAACTAAAACCACCGCACAGGTGCTGGTGGACTGTCTGGAAGCAGAAGGTGTGGACGTGATGTTCGGCATTCCCGGCGAGGAAACGCTGGACCTGATGTTTGCCATCCGGGACAGCCATATCCGCTTTATCCCGGTGCGCCACGAGCAGGGCGCTGCCTTTATGGCCGATGTCTACGGCCGTCTGACCGGCCGGGCAGGCGTGTGCCTTTCCACCCTTGGCCCCGGCGCCACCAACCTTGTGACCGGCGTAGCCGATGCCTATCTGGATGGTGCACCGCTGGTTGCTATCACCGGGCAGGTGGGCACCGACCGGATGCAGCTGACCAGCCACCAGTACCTGGACCTGACCGCCATGTTCGAGCCCATTACCAAGCGCTCCAAGCAGATCATCCGCCCGGACACGGTAGGCGAGATCGTGCGGCTGGCCTTCAAGCACGCCGAAAAGGGCAAGCCCGGTGCCACCCACATTGATTTACCCCAGAACATTGCCAAAATGCCTGCCGATGCTGTGCCGCTCAAGCGCCAGCAGCTGCACGAGCTCTACGCCGACCCCACCCACATTGCTGCCGCCGGGCAGCTCATCAGCGAGGCAAAGAGCCCGGTCATTCTGGCCGGTGCCGGGGCGGTGCGCGGCCATGCCGCCGCTGCCGTTACCGAGCTGGCCGACCGGCTGCACATTCCGGTGGTGAACACCATGATGGCCAAGGGCATCATCCCCATGGACGATAAATACAGCCTGTGGACCATCGGCATCCCCCAGAAGGACTATGTGAATCAGCTGTTCGACCGGGCTGATCTTATCATCGCCATTGGTTACGACATCGTGGAGTGCGCCCCCGCCAAGTGGGGCGCACGGCCGGATATGACCATCCTGCACATCGACACCGCCCCCGCAGACGTGAACAAGCGGTATCAGCCCGCCGTAGAGGTGGTGGGCGATATCTCCGAGAGCCTTTACGAGATCCTGCGCTGTGCCCGCCGGGACAGCGAGCCGGAATTTGCGCTCAAGCTGCGCGAGACCATGGTAGCCGAGCACGCAGCCATGGCCGCAGACGACAGCTGCCCCATGAAGCCCGCCCGCATCCTTGCGGATGTGCGCAAGGCGATGGGCCGGGACGATATCCTTGTCAGCGATGTGGGCGCGCACAAAATGTGGATCGCACGCCACTACGACTGCTATTCCCCCAACACCTGCCTGATCTCCAACGGTTTTGCCAGCATGGGCTTTTCCATCCCCGGTGCCTTTGCGGCAAAACTGCTGAACCCGGATAAAAAGGTACTGGCGGTGTGCGGCGACGGCGGTTTTATGATGAACAGTCAGGAGCTGGAGACTGCCGTGCGCGAGAAGGTGCCCTTTGTCACCCTGATCTGGGAGGACGCCAGCTACGGCCTGATCAAGTGGAAGGAGCAGGAGCAGTTTAACGGCGAGCACTGCTATGTAGACTTTACGAACCCGGATTTCAAGCTGCTGGCCGAGGCCATGCACTGCAAGGGCTACCGTGTGGAAAAGGCCGCCGACCTGATCCCCACACTGGAAGAAGCCTTCCGGCAGACGATGCCCAGCGTGATCGTAGTGCCTGTGGATTACAGCGAAAACATGAAGCTTTCCGCCCACCTGAAGGAGGTATATCAGCAGAGCGGGGAATAAAAGCAGCGGTAACGGGCAAAAGCAAAACGCAAAAAAGAGTATCATATCGCAAAGCTGAGCAGCTGTGAAAAACAGGTGCTCAGCTTTTTGTATTTTCGGTTCTGATAAAGCCGCTCCTATTCAAAAAAGGTGCAGCAGCCCCTTTTTGTTATCCGCTTGCCATACCAAACAGCTTATGATAAGATAGACTTGTACTCGCTTTTTAAAAGTCCGCAGAATGCCGAAACGTCAGGAGGCCTTGAATGTCCTATATTTTGCTATATCTCTTTTTAGCAGCACTTTGTCTTTTGAACATCCAGTTCTGTCCAACCGGCGCAGATATCAAAAAGACCATGAGCCGTCTGCACGAGTTACGCTTTGTTTTTGCTGTACTGATCATCTTTTCTCATTGCACAAATCCGTTTTTTCCTATGCCGCATATTCTGCTGCCGCTAAGCAAGATCTCCACATTGGGTGTAGGCTATTTTTTCATTTCATCCGGCTTTGGGCTGGCTTGCTCCGTTGCGTCCAAACCGAACTATCTGCGCGACTTTTGGAAAAAAATCATCAATCTGCTATGGATCACACTGTTTTCAAGCGTTGTAAGTACACTTATTCGGAACACGATGCTAGGCGAACATCAGATTTTTCAGCTGGTCAACTGGTATATGCCCACACTGATCGCACTCTATCTGGTTTTCTATATTTCCTACCGCATTTTCCCAAAAAATAAATTTCGGCGCGTTGCATTTCTTTCCGGCGTTATCTTCATTATCACTGCGCTCCTCTGTGTCTTTGATGCTGTTACAGGCTTAAATCACAGAGTTTATTACATCAGTGAATTGGCTTTTCCCTTTGGTGTATTTATTTATGAGTATGCAGACATTCTTGCCGGTTTTTTAAAAAAGAAATACGCCTTACCCTTGATCGTTGCGGCAGAACTTATTTTTTCATTTCTTGGTATAACTGTACCTGAAAAAAGCTTACCGGATCTAATTTTCCACAATCTTATGATCTTCCCGTTTGGTCTGCTTTTGATCTGGCTGCTGGATAAATTCAAAGTCGGCAATCGAATCACAACCACAATGAACTCTTACGCTCCGTTCCTCTATCTGTTTCAGTTTGTGGTTCTCGATGTGATGAAGAACTACTATATAACAAACGCTCGTCCTTTTGGCATCTTCTACTTCTGGGGCGTTCTGTTTTTCACCTGCATACTGGCTATTGCACTTCAGCACCTGTATAATTTTATTGGGGCAGAAGCACATAAGCACTTCTGCCCCAATCATTCAAACCTATAACACCTTTTGCTTTTATGTTTCCTGCATCATGATACGGATACGGTCCTGCATCTCTTTTTTATCCTTCGGCCGCCAGACCTGCGGCTTTGGCGGCTTGCGCCGCTGTACCGAGTAGGCCAGCGGCAGCAGCCGCAGCGTCATCGTGCACCAGAAAGAAAAAGATGTGTTATCTGTAAGATATGTCATCGTCATGTAGCTGAGATTGCTCAGGTACAGCAGCGCGGTATCTTCATCCGCATAATGTATCCAGAAGATCGGCGTAAGGATATATTGGATGCCCGACCAGAATACAAAGCCCGGAAATCCCATTTCCACAAAAACCTTTAAGATGTCGTTGTGGAAAGGAAAAGGCTCGTTGATGATTCCTGCATTATACCAGCCGGTGACGATGGTGTCCACATACTCAAAGCCATGCCCGCAGTAGGTAATAGAATAGTCGTAATAGTCGTTGGCAAGGCTCCACAGATAGTCACGCCCCATCATATCAATGCCTGCCATGTTCAATATTCTTGAAACAGTTCCGATCCGGACTGCGTAAATATACAGAAAGAAAAACGCGACCCACGCAACGCTCCACACAATGAGCAGTTTCTTTTTGTTTTTGAAACGGCGGACGATCAGCGCCACAAAAATAAACAGCACCACCGCCGGAATGGCGATACGCTTCATTCCTACAAAAAAGAAAAACGTACAGGCCACAAGCAGGCGACGACGGCGGCGTTTTTCCGGTTTTGTGTCATGCGGGGCAAACGCCGCATAATAAAGCACCAGCTGACCAAACACAAAGGTGAGGTCGTGTATTTCCAGCCTGATGGCATAGCCCTCTGCGTCGCCAAAGGTCACCAGACACTGCACAAGCGACTGGATGCTTGCCGAAAGGCCATAGGTCGGGATCTCCAGAACCATGATGGCAGCGTTTGCCAGACACGCCGCAATGGCAAACAGATCGATCGTCTCTGACCCCAGCAAAAACACTCCGCTCACCGCTGTAAGGATCGAAATGCTCTGGAACATCAGTTTGGAGCAGGCCCGGATCATCGTGGAGATCGCGCTGAAGTCCATCAGCCAAATGACAATGGACCACAAAAACAGCATCACGATCAGGGACATATAGAGCAATGTAGGCCAGAATACCTTTTTTACACGTTCCATATCTGGATATATGAGCCCATAGACAATTGCCATGCCAATAACACCTGCGGTAATGATCTTAGGCAGACCGCCCAAAATACTCTGCATGGTCTTCCAGTCGCCAAGCCCCGCCAGTGCGATAAACCCCACATAGCAGATGCAGATCAGCCTTTGCCAGAAGGGGCTGTCCTTATAAAAAATGGAAGACGGCGATTTTTGAGAATAATCCCGCTTGACAATGATCTCAGACAATGTGCGCACGCGCTGTTTCTCCTCTTTTGTCGGTTCTGTGGCAATACTTTTTTTATAGCTTTAATTATATGTTCCTGTCGGTGCTTTGTCAATTGCGCCGTTGGGCAGAAATAGTAAGAGGGTCATCGACTGTGCCGATGACCCTCTTAGTTTCTTTTTATATTGCGCCCAGACGCATTTTGAAGTCCTGATAGCCAAAGTGCACCAGTTCCCGGCAGCTGCCGTCTGCACCCAGCAGCCAGATGGGCGGCAGGGGCATTCCGTTGAAGGTGTTGTTCTTGCAGGTGGTGTAGATGGCCATATCGCCGAAGATGAGCTTATCCCCCTCGGTAAGAGGAACGTCAAAGCTGTAATCCCCGACGATATCTCCCGCAAGGCAGGTGGGGCCGCCCAAGCGGACGGTGTGCGCCTTCTCCCCTGCCTCACCGGCATCCAGCAGCGGCGGGCGGTAGGGCATCTCGATGACGTCCGGGGTGTGGCAGGCTGCGGACATATCCAGAATGGCAAGATTGGTATCCCCGTTGCGCAGGGTGTCCAGCACGGTGGTGACCAGATAGCCTGCGTTCAGCGCCCAAGCCTCGCCGGGCTCCAGATACACCTGTACGCCGTACTTCTGCCGCACCGAAAGGATACAGCTTTCCAGCGTAGCAAGGTCGTAGCCCGGGCGGGTGATGTGGTGCCCGCCGCCGAAATTGAGCCACTGCATCTTGGGCAGCAGGTCTGCAAACTTTTCCTCCACCGCTGCCAGCGTCACCGCCAGCGCATCCGCGTCCTGCTCGCACAGGGTGTGGAAGTGCAGACCGTCCAGCAGAGCGGGCAGCTCCGGGTGTTCTGCCACGGCGGCGTCCCACTGGGCGCGGGTAGTGCCCAGACGGCTGCCGGGGGCGCAGGGGTCGTAGATTTCATGACCTTCCTGTGTGGAGCACTCCGGGTTGATGCGCAGACCGATGCTTTTGCCCGCCACCTTTGCCGCCGGGCCGAACTTTGCCAGCTGGCTGGGCGAGTTGAACACAATATGGTCAGCGTATTGCAGCAACTGGGCAAACTCGTCTGCCCGGTAGGCCGCGCAAAACACATGGTTCTCCTTCTCCGGCAGCTCTTCCCTGCCCAAGCGGCTCTCGTACAGGCCGCTGGCCTCGGTACCCGCCAGATAGGGCGCCAGCACCGGGTAGACGTTGAAGTTGGAAAAAGCCTTCTGCGCCAGCAAAATACGGCAGCCGGTGCGCTGCTGCACCCCCAGCAAAATCTCACCGTTGCGGCGCAGCTGGGCTTCGTCCAGCAGATAGCAGGGGGTGGGCAAGCGGTGCAGCTGTTCCTCGGACAGGTTTGCCAGCCCCGCAAAGGGCGGGCGGCTGTCGCGCACCCGCATCAGTCCACCAGAGCCGGGTCGTGGCTCTCGGAGCGGGGCAGGCCGTACTTGTCCAGTGCATCCAGATACGGATCAGGATCAAACTCCTCTACGGTGTGCACGCCCTTGGTGGTCCACTTACCGGTGAGCAGCATCAGCGCGCCGCACATAGCGGGTACGCCGGTGGTGTAGCTGATGGCCTGAGAGCCCACTTCCTTGTAGCACTCCTGATGGTCGCAGACGTTGTAGATGTAGTAGGTCTTATCCTTGCCGTCCTTTTTGCCGGTAAAGATGCAGCCGATGTTGGTCTTGCCCTTGGTGCGGGGGCCAAGGCTGGCGGGGTCCGGCAGCAGCGCCTTGAGGAACTGGATGGGCACGATTTCCTGTCCGTTGAAGTTGACGGGGGTAGTGGACAGCATTCCCACGTCCTCCAGACAGCGCATATGGTCCAGATAGCTCTGGCCAAAGGTCATGAAGAAGCGGATGCGCTTTGCCTCCGGGATGTTCTTTGCCAGAGACTCGATCTCCTCGTGGTGCAGCAGGTACATATCCTTGTCGCCCACCTGATCGAAGTTGTACTCCCGCTTGATGCTCATAGCGGGGATCTCTACCCAGTGGCCATTCTCCCAGTAGCTGCCGGGTGCGGATACCTCGCGCAGGTTGATCTCGGGGTTAAAGTTGGTGGCAAAGGCGTAGCCATGGTCGCCGCCGTTGCAGTCCAGAATGTCGATGGTATCAATGGTATCGAACTCGTGCTTCTTGGCGTAGGCGCAGTAAGCCTGGGTCACACCCGGGTCGAAGCCGCTGCCCAGCAGGGCGGTCAGACCGGCTTCCTCAAACTTTTTGGCGTAAGCCCACTGCCAGCTGTAATCAAAGTAGGCAGAGAAGCCGGCCTCCTTGCAGCGCTTCTCGTAGATAGCGCGCCACTCCGGGTCGTCGGTGTTCTCGGGCTCGTAGTTGGCGGTGTCCATGTAGTTAACGCCGCAGGCAAGGCAGGCGTCCATGATGGTCAGATCCTGATAAGGCAGGGCGATGTTCATCACCAGATCGGGCTGATAGGCCTTGATCAGGGCGATGACCTCCTCCACCTTGTCTGCGTCCACCTGTGCGGTGGTAATCTTGGTGGCGGTGGTGGGAGCCAGCTCGGCAGCCAGCTTATCGCACTTTGCCTTGGTACGGCTGGCGATGCAGATCTCGGTGAACACCTCGGGCACCTGGCAGCACTTATGGATGGCAACGGAGGCCACGCCGCCGCAGCCAATGATCAGAACTTTGCTCATGTCGGTTACTCCTTTATCTGTAAAATGGTAGGTTCGTATTTATACCTGAAAACCCGGCCAGCCCTTGTCCAGCGCGATCAGGGTCTCGCGCAGCACCTTGCAGGCGGTGGCGGTGGAAACGCCGGTGGTGTCCAGCGTGGGAGCTAGTTCGTTCAGGTCTGCACCAATGATGTTGGCCTTGGTCACCGTGCGGATGGCCTCCAGCAGCTGCAAAAAGCTTACGCCGCCAGCCTCCGGGGTACCGGTACCCGGGAAGCAGGAGGGGTCAAGGCAGTCCAGATCGATGGTCAGGTACACCGGCACCTTGCTCTCGCACAGCTGTGCGGTCAGCTCGGCAAGACCGGTAAAATCGAATTTGTGCATCTCGGTGTGCTGAGCAGCAAACTCGAACTCTGCCCGGTCTCCGCTGCGGATGCAGAACTGATGGATGCGGCCATCCCCTACCAGCTCGTGGCAGCGGCGCAGCACACAAGCGTGGCTGAGCTTTGCGCCCAGATAGTCGTCCCGCAGGTCGGCGTGGGCGTCGAAATGGACGATGTGCAGGTCAGGATATTTTTTCACCGCAGCCCGCACTGCACCCAGCGTGACCAGATGCTCGCCGCCCAGCAGCAGCGGGAACTTGCCGTCCTTCAAAATTTCCTCTGCCCGGGCCTCGATATCGGCCAGTGCCAGCTCGCTGGAGCCGAAGCACAGCTCCAAGTCGCCGCTGTCGAACACATCAAAATCGGTCAGGTCGGCGTTCTGGTAGGGGCTGTAAGTCTCCAGACCGTAGCTCTCGTGCCGGATAGCCGCCGGGCCGAACCGTGCGCCGGGGCGGTAGCTGGTGGTGGAATCGTAAGGCGCACCGTACAGCACGATGCTGGCGGCGCGGTAGCTGCTGTCGCAGCCGATAAAGTTCTCAACGTTGGGGTGCATCAGTGTTCCTCCACTTCCCGCAGCATCTCCTCCAGAAAAGCCGGCAGGTAGAATGCTCCGATATGCAGTTTGGTGGTGTAGTAGCGGGTGCGCATATTCAGCGCCTTCCACGACTCTGCGTCCAGATCATCAATGGGATGATATTTTTTGCTTGCAAAGCCGAACAGCCAGTAGCCCGCCGCAAAGGTGGGGATATGTGCCTGATAGACCCGGCTGATGGGGAAGGTGGACGCAATGCGCTTGTGGCTGCGCTGCATGGCGCTGGCGTCCTCGGCGTAGAAGGGGCTGCCCTGCTGGTTGACCATGATGCCATCCTCTTTCAGGGCATTGAAGCAGCTGCCGTAGAACTCGCGGGTGAACAGACCCTCGGAGGGGCCGAAGGGGTCGGAAGAGTCCACAATGATGAGGTCGTATTCTTCCTCACAGCGACGGATATACTTCAGGGCGTTCTCAAAGTAGATATGCACCCGGCGGTCATCCATACGGCAGGCATTGCCGGGCAGGTAGGCGCGGCAGGCTTCCACCACCTGCGGGTCCATCTCCACAAGGTCGATGCGCTCTACGCGGTCGTAGCGGGTCAGCTCCCGCACCACGCCGCCGTCTCCGGCACCGATGACCAGAATATCCTTGGCTTCCTTGTGCACCGCCATGGGCACATGGACGATCATTTCATCGTAGATAAATTCGTCCCGCTCGGTCAGCATCACGTTGCCGTCCAGCGTGAGCACCCGGCCAAACTCCGGGGTCTCAAAGATATCAATGCGCTGATAATCGCTCTGCTTGGAGTAGAGCTGCTTGTTCACACGGATGCTGTGCTTCACATCCGGGGTGTGAAACTCTGAAAACCAAAATTCCATCTCTTTCCCTCCTTATGCCAGAACATTCAGGTGCAAAATTTCGGGGTCCTCCGGGCCGGTCATGCTGCAGCCCTTGGCCTTGGCGTACTCGATGTAGTTCAAGATTTCCTTGGTGATGCGCTCGCCGGGTGCGAGAATGGGGATGCCCGGGGGATAGCACATCACGAACTCGCTGCACACCATGCCCTCGGTCTCCCGCAGGGGCAGGCTCTTTTTGGGGGCGTAGAAAGCCTCCTGCGGGCTGGCAGCCACCACGGGGTCGATGTATTCCTGGCTCAGCAGACCCGAACCGTCGGTGCGGTAGCGGCGCTTGATTTCAGCCAGTGCACTGACCAGACGCTCCACCTCCTGCGGGCGGTCGCCGATGGACAGGTAGGCAAGGATGTTGCCGATATCGCCGAACTCGATCTGAATATCGTACTCGTCCCGCAGGATGTCGTAGACCTCGATGCCTGCAAGACCGATATCCAGCGTATGGACGCTGAGCTTGGTGGTGTCGAAATCAAAAACGGAATCGCCGTTGCACAGTTCCTTGCCAAAGGCGTAGTAACCGCCCACGGCGTTGATCTCCTCGCGGGCATACTCGGCAATGTCTGCCACCTGATGGAACACCTGCCGTCCCCGCAGCGCCAGATTGCGGCGAGAGATGTCCAGACTGGACATCAGCAGATAGCTGCCGGAGGTGGTCTGGGTCAGGTTGATGATCTGGCGCACATAGCCCGGGTGCACGTTAGGGCCGATAAGCAGCAGGCTGGACTGGGTCAAACTGCCGCCACTCTTGTGCATAGACACCGAGGCCATATCGGCGCCTGCCGCCATGGCAGACACCGGCAGACCGCCGCCAAAGTAGAAGTGGGTGCCGTGGGCTTCATCCGCAAGGCAGAGCATTCCGGCATCGTGCGCCATTTTTACGATGGCACGCAGATCGGAGCAGATGCCGTAGTAGGTGGGGTTATTCACCAGCACGGCCACAGCGTTGGGGTGCTCCTTGATGGCCTTGGCCACCTGCTCCCGCTTCATGCCCAGTGAGATGCCCAGGCGCTTATCCACCTCCGGGTTCACATACACCGGCACCGCACCGCACAGCACCAGCGCGTTCAGCACGCTGCGGTGCACGTTGCGGGGCAGAATGATCTCATCGCCCCGCTTGCAGGCGGTAAGTACCATGCTCTGCACGCTGCTGGTGGTGCCGCCCACCATTAAAAAAGCGTGTGCTGCGCCAAAGGCATCGGCTGCAAGCTCCTCAGCTTCCCGGATGACCGACACCGGGTGGCAGAGGTTATCCAGCGGCTTCATACTGTTCACGTCCACGCCCACGCACTGCTGACCCAGAAAAGCGGTCAGCTCCGGGTTGCCGCGGCCCCGCTTGTGGCCGGGCACGTCAAAGGGCACCACCCGCATCTGCCGGAACCGCTCCAGCGCCTCGTAAATAGGCGCACGGCGCTGGTCCAGCCGGGAACGCGCTTTGTTCTCGTTCATCTTTTCCTCCGTCCCTGTTCTCTTTTTGCACAACAAAAAAGCGCAGGCACTGCACGAATGTGCAGACCTGCGCTTGGAAAAGCTTTTTCCGCGCTGATAAAGCACCCAGCCGTAAGTGCCGGTGCTGCGCGTTATTTGCGATCCAAAAAGACGGGGTGATGAGAGTCTATATAGCAACTACACTTTTACTACTCTTATTGACCGTTTCACAAGTCTGCGCATAGGCTGCGCAATTTCATGGTTGTAAAGGAACCAACTTATAAAATTTGAGCTTCAAACTCAATCAATAATGGCAGCTTGCGCCGCCGGTCGGCAGTGGACCCGGCTGTCCGTATGGCCTTAGCCCCGTTTGGGCGGTCCCGAGTAAATTGCTTTGAAAAGACTCTGCAAGGCGGTGTCTCTCAAAATCAATAAAAGGATAACATGATTCGCCTTTTCTGTCAACTAAAACTTTTTGGCAGTCGCCCGCTGCGGGTGCGCAGGGCGGCGCTGTATTATTTTCCAGTTTTCTCCGTGCTTTTTTGTGCAGCTTCCAGCTCGTCTACCCGCTTTTGCAGGGCGGTGATCTTATCGTCCATTTTCAAAAATGTCCAGACCAGAACGGCCAGCACCAGCGCGGGAGGAACGACCATCCACAGGGACTGCTGACACCAGAGCAGCAGCGAATAGCCGCCGAATACAGTAAAAATGAATACGGCAAACAGGCTTGCAGCCAGTACAGCAAAAAATCCCATACAGAAAGTCTCCTTTCGGTTATTCTTCCGTTTCTTCCTCGTCCGGGTCCAGTTCGATGCTGAACACGGCTTTTTTCAGCTTGCCGCAGCCCTGCGCCCTCAGGCCGGATTTATACGGCTCCCCGGCCAGATACAGGGCAAAGCGCCCTTCGCACAGCATCCCGGCAATACTGGTACCGGCGGTGCCTACGGTGGTGTCGGCGGCTTCATCGGTGGGCTTGGTGGGGGTCAGCTCCGCAAGGCTCACCTCAAACAGCTCGCTGCCGTCCAAGTCGGTCTCCAGCGTGATGTGGTTGTCGTGACGCTGGAACAGTGCCTTGTCGGAGGTCTGAGGCGTGACAGTGCTCACGGTGACCACCGCTTTGTCCCCATCAATGCGGGTGCGCCCGGCGGGCAGGGTGGTGATATCCCGCGCCATGATGTACTCAATCACGGTGTCCAGATTGTCGCTTACGCCCAGATAGTTGGGCAGGTTGTTCAGGGTATCGTAGATCATGGAAAAGTCCTCCGTCTGTGTTGTTTTGGTTACCTGTATGGTATCACAGGTCCGGGGCAGATGCAATATCTGCGGGAGAGAGGCTTGTAAGTGTTCCCTTGTGCAAAAAAAGCAAACAAATATCATATCCTGCTGATTGACACAGCAAATCGGGGCACACTATACTTATAAAGGAACAAGAATATTTCAACAGACTGGCGCGGCATTCTTGTCGCGCCGTTTTGGTTTGTGGTATACTGAAAAAAAGCAGGTGGAGGAGGATTTTTTATGTATCGTCTGATCATTGCGGATGACGAGGAAAGCATTCGCAACGGCATTGCACATAGTCTTCCGTGGCGGGAATGGGGCTATGAAGTCTGTGCGCTGTGTTCCGATGGGCAGGAAGTGCTGGAACAGCTGAAGCTCGTTCATCCCGATGTTGTGCTTTCGGACATCCGAATGCCCGGAATGGATGGCGTAGAGCTTATGCAGCGGCTGAGCAGCGCTTACCCTGACGTAAAGATCGTGATCCTGAGCGGTTACAGCGATTTTGAGTATCTGAATATGTCCATCAGAAATCATGTGGCGGAATATTTGCTGAAGCCGACGGATTTTGAAGATTTTGAGGAGACCTTCCTGCGTTTGAAAAATACGTTGGACAAGGAGCGCCTGCAAACGGCGCGCGTCAGCGAGAGCGTTCAGCGGCATTTTCAAATTTGGCTGACCTCTTTGCTGGAAGGCACCGCACTTCCGGAAGAAAGCGAACGCTTTCTTCCGATGCTTACCGCACAGGGGATCGACACGGACAACCTTGTCGTAGCCGCTTTTACGCTGGACGGACACGGTGGAGACGAAAAAACAGATCTGCTGGAACTGTGGCGGAACATCTGGAAACTCAGCAGCCAGCTCCCTGCCGGGCAGCTGCGTCAACTGCCTTTTTTGTTTGGCGGCGAACGACTGCTTATTTTATACAGCAGCGAATCCGAGATCCAGATGGATGATGTGACGGCGCAGATCCGGCAGCTGCAGGAGGCGGTGCGCGCGCAGCTCCGCACTACGTTGTCCGCCGGCATCAGCAGCCTTTGCACCGAACTGGAGATGCTGCCGCAGGCATACGAGCAAGCCAACTGCTGCGCGAAGCAGAGCGCTTTTTCCGGGACGGAAAGTGTCTTTCATTTCCAGCAAATTCAAAACGCGCAGCCCAAAGTCCCCCTCTATTTTGACACCGAGAAAATTGAAAAATCCCTGTTGGCGCAGGATTACGATACGCTGCGCGCCGAGCTCGACCGGGTGCTTTTGCTGCCGGGCACAGCACAGCTGGACTACCAGACCGTAGACCGCCTGTGCCTGTCGCTGCTGTTCCATGTTTCGCTGTGGAGCCTGCGCTACGGCGTACAGATGGAAGAAGTTTTGCGGACGCTGGGTGCGCACTACACCGACATTCACCAGTGCGGCACCCTGACCAGCAAACGGGATTTCGTGCTGGCGTGTCTCTTTGCCTGCCAGCAGGCACTTGCCCACCGCCGCAATCATGGCCGCACCGTCAACAGCGTTGCGCAGCGCGTCCGAGAATACGTGGACAGTGAATACGCTTCCCACATGATCTCGCTGGAAAGCGTGGCGGCAAGCGTCCATAAAACACCGGCTTACATTTCCCGTGTGTTCAAGAACGAACTTGGCTGCAATTTTTCCGATTATCTGACCGAAAAACGAATGCACCACGCGGCAGAGCTGCTGAAAGAACCCGATGGCAAAGTGTATCTCATTGCCCAGCAGTGCGGCTATGCGGACACCTCCAACTTCATCCGGGTCTTTAAGAAATATTACGGCATCAGTCCGGTGGAATACCGTGCAGCACAGGGAGGCGCAGAATGAAAAGCGGACACCTGACCCTGCGCAAAAAGATGCTTTTGGCATTACTGGCTTCTTTTTTACCGATGCTGCTTGCAATTACGCTGCTGTTTGCCCGTTCGATCCGGGTGCAGCACCGGGCGCACGTTCAAGCCATCAGCTATACGGCACAGGACATCAGCAAAACGCTGGATCGTTTTACCGAGGGCGTATACAGTGTTTCCGATGCCTTTTCCACCGATGAGCGTCTGCTGGAGATCCTTGACCGCAGTTACAGCGATAATCCGAATGCCAAAAAGTACGCCATTACCTACACGAACGGCGCACTGTTCGAGAGCTATTCCCGGCTGGTAAAGCAGAAAAAGATCGATGCGATCTATGTGGTCAATCGCCACGATGTTCTGGATTTTCTGGACCCGAACCAGACCACAACACTGCTCATCAAAAACTTTGAAGCACTGGGAATGGACGATGCACAGAAATTCGGAAAGTTCTACTTTTACCCTTTGCAGGAGAACTTTCTCCGCACAGAGCAGTACGGTGAGGTGCGGCGGGATCAGGTGGTTCTGGGAAGCCGCCGAGTGTATTCGGCGCTGAAAAGCGGATATCCCTATATCCATGTCTTTGCCATTGAGGAAAAGACACTGTATGACCTGTATGAATTGCAGGCCAAACGCATTGGTGCCGAGGTGTATATCCTGACGCAGGACGGCAAGCTCATCTCCTCTACAAGCGAAGATGCTGTTGCATCCGGTTGTGTACCGGAAGGCATTGCCGCCGCTCTGGCAGAGCACCCGGGCGAAAACGGCACGCTCCGCATCGGTGAAAGCTCTTATGATGTAGCATTTGCCAAAGGGGACTCGACCCCGTGGACAACGGTGCTTCTGGCTCCGACCAAAAGCCTGACCTCCGCAACCTCGGAGCTGTATCTCCAGACGATCCTCGTTCTGGCGGTCTGCGGCGGGGTGTTTGCGCTGCTGATCCTGTACTTCTACTGGCGGTTCATGATCCCGATGACCCAGCTGGAAGAAGCCATGCGGAATGCGGATGCCGGTGATCTGCACTCCTACGCAAAGCCGCAGGGGCCGGAGGAGGTCTCGCGGATGATGACCACCTACAATTCCATGCTGGACAGCATCCGGGTGGGGCTGGACCAGCAGGTGCAGATGGAACGCCGGAAGCAGGAGCTGGAAATGCAGGTCCTGATGAGCCAGATCAATCCGCATTTTCTTTACAATACGTTGGAAACCATCGTCTGGAAGGCCAGCGAAGCCGGACGGCCGGATATCAGCAAAATGGCATCCAGTCTGGGCAAATTGTACCGACTGAGCATTTCGGGCGGGCTGTTCGTGCCGCTCCGACAGGAGCTGGAGCATGTCCAGATGTACATGAACATCCAGCGCATCCGCTACGGAAGCAAAATCGATTATGAAGTCCGGCTCCACGGCTGCGATGCCGCAAGCGTGGAGGTGCTCAAGCTGATTCTTCAGCCGGTGGTGGAAAACAGCATTCTCTACGGTATGGAGGGGTTGGAACGCGTTCTGCGCATCCGGGCGGCTGCGTACCACCGGGGGGACAAGCTGGTGCTGACGGTCACGGATAACGGCATCGGCATGGACGAGGCTACGCTGGAAGCTCTGCGGCATCAGATCGCACATGGCCGCAAGCCCTCGGCAGAAAAGAACCGCCGCAGCACCGGCATCGGTCTGCACAACATCGAAGCCCGCCTGCGGCTGTATGCAGGCGCATCCGATCATGTCACGGTACAGAGCCGTCCCGGTCTTGGCACACGGGTCCGCATCGAGCTGCCGTGGAAAACGATCTGAACCCAAAAGCTGAGGGGTGCCGCTGACGGTTGCGGCATCCCTCAATTTGATATATCAGGTTTTTTTGACATTCATTGTCTGTTTTTGCTTTATGTCAAAAAATGCGGATAAAAGAGAATTTTTGCCTATTTTCACAAATTAGTCATACTGATATACTAAAGCCATCAAAGGCAAGGCGGCCTGCACAAGCCGCCTGCCGTACACGAAATTTGTAGAAGGAGAAATCATCATGTCAAGATTCATTTCCCGTCGTTCCTTCCTGAAAGCCGCCGGTGTGGGTGCTGCTGCGCTGGGTCTGGCCGCCTGCGGCGGCTCTTCCAGCAGCTCTACCGCAGCCAGCGCACCGACTTCCTCCGCTGCCGCAATCACTGCATCCGGCTCCGGTAAGCCCTATGAGGGTGTCGTTCTGCACTATGCCGCCACCGATACCGAAGCGACCGGCAACGAGATGCAGGATATCGTAAAGATGGTCAAAGAAAAGACCGGCATCGACATCCAGTTCACCATCATCCCCAAGGCCGATGTCGGCGAAGTGGACAAGCGTCTGGTCAGCCTGCAGGCAGGCGACGAGCTGGATATCATCTACGGCACCACCGCACAGCTGAAGGTGTTCTACGATGCGGGCGTCCTCTCTCCGCTGGACGAATATGCAGCAGCAGTCAGCTACGATGCACCGGCTGTTTTTGGCGGCAGCATCCCGTATTACGACGACGGCCGGATGTACGGTCTGCCCGCCTTCAACGATGTGTGGTGCACCTTCGTCAACACCAAGGTCTTTGAGAATGCCGGTGTGGAGGTTCCCTCCGCAGAGGGCTGGACCTGGGAAAAGTACGTTGAGACCGCCAAAAAGCTGACCGATGTCAACAACGAGATCTACGGCTCCCTGATGCTGGACTACGACTGCTACAATTATATGTACGCATTGCAGAAGGGCGCAGAGCACTACAAGGCAGACGGCACCTCCAACTACGATGATCCGCTGTTTGCTGAGAGCGTCAAGTTCTTCTATGGTCTGGGCAACGAGGAGAAGATCCAGCCCGACATCACCACCTACAAGGCTGGTGTCTATCCGTGGAACGCTTTCCACTCCACCGGCAAGGCGGATGCCAACGGCAAGTACGATAAGGCACAGTTCGGTATGTTCGTCTGCGGCGGCTGGGCAGCCTCCATGCTCCCCAACACCGAGAAGTATCCCCGCGACTGGAAGTGCGCCATTCTGCCCTTCCCGTACCCGGAAGGAGAGAAGCCCTCTACCCTGACCGTTTCCGGCTGCTACGCAGTGCCCGTTACCTCCAAGAACCCGGAAGCTGCATTCGAGGCTGTGCGCTGCATCGCAGAGAACCAGTACGCGCTGGGCTATGGCCGCGTTCCCGCCCGTATCGACCTGAGCGATGCTGATATCACCGATTACATCGAGAACGGCATGGTGCCCACCTACAAGGCTACCGACGATATCCCTGCCGAGCAGTTCAAGGCCGCATGGTTTGATGCTGACCGCAAGGTCCTGTCCGAAAAGGTCGTTGGCACGGCAGATACCACCATCAGCCAGATCTGGACCTCGGAAGCTCCGCTGTACGGCATGGGCCAGCAGGATCTGGATACCACGATGAAGAACATCTTCAATCGTTCCAACGAGGCCATCAAGGAAGCCGAGCTGTACTAAATTCGTTTTTTCCTCTTTCATTTTCATATTCATATTCCCTATCCCGAATGCCGCCGCCTGACCGCGGCGGCATTTTTTGACCCTAAAAGGAGGTCTTCTTATGGTCAAGGCAAAGAAAAAGCTTTCCCTGGCAGAAAAGAAAGAAGCGGCGCAGGGCTATCTGTTCGTTACACCGTATCTGATTGCATTCACGATCTTCACCGGCATTCCATTTATTTCTGCCTTTGTGCTGTCCTTTATGAACGTCAAGTTCATCACGAAGCTCGACAGTGCCAAGTTTGTTGGCCTGAAAAACTTCATCCGCTTCTTTTCCAGCAAAGAGGCCATGGCAGCTTTGGGACGTTCTGCCATTTATACCCTGATCTACGTTCCGGTCATTATGATCCTCAGCTTTGTGCTGGCCTATCTGCTGAACAAAGGCGTTTTCTGGGCAAAGGGCATCCGCTCCATGTTCTTTTTGCCGTACATTTCCAACATGGTTGCTGTTTCCGTTGTTTTCCAGCTGCTGCTTGGCCCCCGCGGCCCGTTCTATCTGCTGCAAAAGTTTTTCGGCTCGGAGGATCCCCTTCTGCCACTGCTCAACCAGAAATGGGCGCTGCCCGCCGTCGTTCTGATCGCAGTCTGGAAGGGCATCGGTCTGAACTTTCTGACCTATCTGGGCGCATTGCAGAACGTGGATAAATCGCAGGTAGAAGCTGCTGAGATCGACGGTGCAAACAAGTGGCAGCAGATCAAGAACGTTGTCATTCCGGCAGTCGCGCCCACCACCTTCTTTCTGACCATCAGCTCCATCATCACCAGCCTGCAGAACTTTACCGTCATCCAGTCCCTGACCGATGGCGGCCCCGGTCAGGCGACCACCGTCATGAGCATCAACATCGTTAACACTGCTTTTGTCAAGTACGAAACGAGTTACGCATCCGCACAGGCACTGGTCATGTTTGCCATCGTCATGGTCATTACGCTGATCCAGTGGCGCGGCCAGAAAAAGTGGGCAGACCAGTAAAGGAGGCACTTCCATGCGAACCAAGAAAAACGAAACCATCGTCAAAGTCATTCTCACAGCCATCACGCTTATTATGGGTCTGTGCTGCATCTATCCCTTCATTTTTATGATCTCCTCTTCCTTCAAGCCCAGCGGAGATGTTCTTTCCACGCCGCTTCAGATCATCCCCAAAAACTTTACCCTTACCAACTTCGAAACCCTGTTCCACAACGAGTTCTACGATTTCTTCAAGTGGTTCGGCAACACGGTGGTCATGACCGGACTGACCCTGATCCTCAAGTTCTTCATCATCACCATCACCGCCTACGGCTTTGCAAAGATCAAATTCCCCGGCCGTGACGCCATCTTCCTTGTGCTGCTGGCTGGTCTGATGATCCCCAGCGATATCATGATCATGCCCCGGTACATCATCTTCAAGCAGCTGCACATCCTGAACACCATGTGGGCGCTGATCTTGCCCGCTGCCGTGGACGTCTACTTTGTGTTCCTGCTGCGGCAGGCCTTCGTAGCGGTCCCCGACGCCCTGAGCGAAGCTGCTCGCATTGATGGCTGCAGCCACTTTACCATCTACCGCCGTATCATCCTGCCCCTGTGTATGCCGCAGGTGTCCACCATGCTGCTGTTCAGCTTTGTCTGGAGCTGGAACGACTACATGGGCCCGTATCTGTACATCTCCGATATCAACAAGCAGATGATCTCGGTTGGTATCAAGCTGTTTGCATCCGGTCTTGCACAGGACTACGGCGCACAGATGGCCGGTGCAACGCTGGTGCTTGTGCCCGTCATCATTGCGTTCTTCCTGTGCCAGAAATACTTTGTGGAGGGCATCACCGCAGGTGCCGTGAAGGGGTGATGCAGGATGGTTCAGGATCGAGCGCTTCTGCCGCAGGGCGGGCAGTTCTACAAGGCAAATCTCCATTGCCACACCGTTCTTTCCGATGGGCACTGGACGAAAGAGCAGGTCAAGGCAGAATACCAAAAGCGCGGTTATTCCATCGTTGCCTTTACCGATCATCGTCATTACGGCTGGCACCCGGAGCTGATGGATGCGCATTTTATCCCGCTGGCCGCCTACGAGGCCGATCTGAACGAGCCGTTCCCGGCATCGGGCAGCTTTGAGCGGGTGCGCACCTACCACCTGAATTTTTACGATACTGCGCCGCAGGCGCGCAGCGGCTTTGCCGCCCTGCAGCCGCCGCAGGTCTACGGCGATCTGGATGCACTGAACGCCTTTATCGCCCGGCAGAATGCAGACGGTTTCCTCTGTTGCTACAACCACCCGTACTGGTCGCTCCAATGCTATGACGACTACAAAGACCTGAAAGGCGTCTTTGCAATGGAGATCTACAATCACGGCTGTGAGCTGGATGGTCTGTATGGCTACGCGCCCCAGTCCTATGACGAGATGCTTCGTGCTTCCGGTAAGGCGCTGTTCTGTGTTGCTACGGATGACAACCACGATGCCTACGCCCCCGGCGACCCGCGCTGCGATTCCTTTGGCGGCTGGACGATGCTCAAGCTGCCGGAGCTGCGCTACGACACCGTAATCGCAGCGATGAAGAGCGGCGATTTCTATGCTTCCACCGGCCCGGAGATCCATGCACTGTATATCAAGGATGGCGCACTGCATGTACAATGCAGTGCCGTGGAAAAGATCTATCTGGTAACACAGGGGCGGGGCTGCAAAATGGCGCTTGCCCCGGCGGGCGAGAACTGCCTGACCGAGGCCGTTTTCCCGCTGACCGGCGATGAGGGCTACATCCGGGTGGACTGCCGGGATGCTTCCGGTCATCACGCTTATTCCAACGCCTATCTCCTGTAAGAAAGGAAACCCGCTATGGATGCGCAAACTTCTTATTTTTGTGCCGCGCTGGACGCTGCCGCAGAGCAGGTAAGGGAAAATATCCCGGTATTCGGGAAGGACTTTCCGCTGCCCTACACCCGGAACGGCGTATACTCCACCGACATCAACACAGACTGGACGCCCGGCTTTTATACCGGGATGTGCTGGCTTGCCTACGAAGCCACCGGCGAGGATGTGTTCCGCACTGCCGCGTTGCAGCAGGTGGACAGCTTTGCGGAGCGTCTGGTCTGCAACGAGAACCTTGACCACCACGACCTTGGTTTTCTGTACACGCCATCCTGCGTGGCGGGGTATCAGCTGACGGGCAGCACTGCGGCACGGAATGCTGCACTGGAAGCCGCTGCCCGGCTGACGAAGCGCTATCAGCCCGTCGGACAGTTTTTGCAGGCGTGGGGACAGATCAACGACCGGAAGGAATACCGGCTCATCATCGACTGCCTGCTGAACCTGCCGCTGCTGTGGTGGGCAGCAGAGCAGACCGGCGATGCCCGCTATTCCGAGATCGCACGGGCGCACACAGCAACCGCCGCAAACGTCCTTTTCCGTCCGGACGGTTCCACCAGCCACACCTGCTATATGGACCCTGTGACCGGCAAACCGGTGCGCGCCATGACGGCACAAGGCTACCGTGCCGACAGCGCTTGGGCACGCGGGCAGGCATGGGGCATCCTTGGCATGGCGCTGGCTTACCGCTTTACCCATGAGCCGGCCTATCTGGAGCAGTTCCGTGCCTGCGCCGCGTTCTTTTTGAAGCGTCTGCCGGAAGACAACGTTCCTTACTGGGATCTTATTTTCACCGAAGGCGATGAACCGCGGGATTCCTCGGCAGCAGCCATTGCAGCCTGCGGCCTGTACGAAGCGCTGCCCTGCCTGCCCGAAGCAGAACGCGCTGCCGCACAGCAGGCCGCCGACCGCCTGCTGACTGCGCTGGTGGAGCATTGTGCAGCCCCCAAACGCCCCGGCGGGGGTATACTGCTGCACGGTGTGTATTGCAAGGCCAGCCCTTACAATACCGTTACCGATTACGGTGTGGACGAAGCAAACCTCTGGGGCGATTATTTCTACATGGAAGCCCTGACCCGCCGCACCCGGAACTGGAGGACGTATTGGGCATGAAACAAACGGTCTGCTCTCGCCTGCGCTCCGATGCACAGGGAAAGACCCTCTATCTTCTCAGCTGGCTGGCCTATGCGTCTGCCTATATAGGCCGCTACAATTACTCGGCCGTCATGGGTGCGATCACAGCCGAAAACAGCCTGAGTCTCAGCGCAGCCGGTGCGGTCTCGACCGGATACTTTATCTGCTACGCCGTGGGACAGATCCTATTCGGCCTGCTGAGCCAGTCGGTTTCTCCCTATGCCATGATCCTGCTCGGACTGTGCGGTTCCGGCCTGTGCAACCTTGGCGCCGGAGTGTTTTCCACTTCCTTCATGGGGCTGCTCTGGGGCGCAAACGGTCTGTTTCAGGCTATGATCTGGCCGCCCATCGTCCGTCTGTTCGCCGAAAGTATGCCGCTGGAGTGCCAGAAGCGCGCCTGCGTTTCCATCAACAGCACCACCCCTGCCGGAACGCTGGCAGCCTATGCGCTCAGTGCCGTGCTGCTGCAATTTGCCGACTGGCATCACGTGTTTTTCTCTTGCGGCGGGCTGCTTCTGAGCATGGCGGCGGTATTCTGGCTTGGAACTGCCCCGCTCCGCCGGGCAACGGCCTATGCTCCGCAGCCGGATTTCCAGAAGCAAAAAGGAACCGGGAACGGCCCCGCTGCCCTGCTGGCAGCAGGGCTGGGCGCAATGCTGCTGCCGGTCCTCCTGCACGGCGGGTTAAAAGACGGTGTGACCAACTGGGTGCCCAGTATGATCCAGAGCAATTTTGGGATCAGCCCGGCATTTTCCGCAGCGGTTGCAATGGCGCTGCCCCTCGTCAACCTGTCAGGTGCCTACCTGTCCGGCTGGCTGAATGAGCACTGCACCCACAACGAGCTGAAAACCGCCGGGTCCCTGTTTGCACTGGCGTCCGTCTGCCTTCTGGCGCTGCCATTAGCCATGCGCACCAGCCTGCTTCTCGCCGTGCTGCTTCTGGCGGTCACGACCGCCTCCATGCTGGGCGTGAATACCATGTTCATCAACGTCATCCCGGTCAAGGCGGGGCGGCACGGCGGTGCATCCATGCTGTCCGGTACGCTGAACGCCGTCACCTATCTCGGCGCAGCCGCAGCCACATGGGGGATCGGCGCCGCTGCCGAAGGCTGCGGCTGGAACGCCGTGTTCCTGCTCTGGCTCGTTATGGCACTGCTTGCTTTGCTGGTCAGTGCACTGCTGGCCGGGCGCTGGGCTGGATACCTCAAATCAAGCGAAGGAGGCGTTTTCTGATGGGCGTAACTCTTTGGACACAGGATGCTGCTGCCGTGGCCGCAGAGATTCAAAAGCAATGCCCCGCTTCTGCCCGCAACGCGCTCGCGCGGGCAGAGGAGATCTGCCGCCGGGAATTTTTGTTCCGTGACCACTGGGAGATGGAGCCGACCCACAAGCCTGTCCGGTTTTCCGGTTCGGTGCAGTGGAATGCTGTTCCCTTCGGCGACCCGGAATGGACCTATGCGCTGAACCGCCACACCATCCTGCTCAATCTGGCAAAGGCGTGGTGCTTCACCGGCGAGGAGCGGTTCCGGGCTGCGTTTGTGGAATTGCTGACCGACTGGCTCGACCATGTACCGCACACGCCAAAAAGCGAATGCACCACATGGCGTGCACTGGAAGCTGGTCTCCGGCCGGAAAACTGGCTGCGCGCCGTGGAATTGTTCGGCAACGCCCTGCCTGCGCCCCTTCTGGAGCGGATGAACGAAAGCCTTGCCGAACACGGTGCTTTTCTGGTGCGGGAGCACAAAGCTTTCCACCGGCTGAGCAACTGGGGCGCCATCCAATCCCACGGACTATTTCTGATCGGTCTGTGGCTGAGCCGAAAAGACTGGCAGACCCTCGCGCTGGAACGGCTGACGGAAAACCTGCGCAACGCCGTCCTCCCGGACGGTGTGCAGTGGGAGCAAAGCCCCATGTACCACTGCGAGGTGCTGCACGCGGCAGCGGACACCCTGCTGCTGACCCGCCGCAACGGCATCCAAGTGCCGCCTGCGCTGGAAGAGACCATTCACCGGATGTTCCGTGCACTGGCCGTTTGGGTCACGCCGAGCCGGGAAATTCTGCCGCAGAGCGACAGTGACTGCATCGACGCAGGCGACCTGCTGGCACAGGGGGCGCTGCTGTTTGCAGACCCAGTGCTGGCCGCTGCTGCCGAAGGGGCGCTGTGTGAAGAAACGCTCTGGGATTTTGGTGCAGACACCCGGACAAAGCTGGATGCACTGCCCAAACGCCGCCCGGCACAGCCTTCGCAGGCACTGGATACCAGCGGGAACTACATCCTGCGTTCCGGCTGGGACAGAGATGATACCTATATCCATCTGCACTGCGGCAGCCTTGGCGGCGGTCATGGTCACGCAGATCTGCTGCATCTGGATGTATGGCATCACGGCGAGGCGGTGCTTGCGGATGCAGGCCGGTACACCTATGTAGAAAGTGCGGAACGCGCCTGGTTCAAGTCCCCTGCGGCGCACAATACCTTCCGGGTGGACGAAACCGATTTTACCCGGTATCGTGCCACATGGGAGTGGGCAGAAATTGCCCGCCCTCTTCCCGCCGAGACTCGCTTCACGCCGCAGGCCGATTTTCTCCGTGCCGGACATCTGGGCTATGCGGCACAGGGCATCACGGCAGAGCGGGAGATCGTTTTTGTAAAGCCGGATCTTCTGATCGGCGTTGACCGGATCTTTGCGCCAGAGGAAACCCGCCACACGGTCGAGCAGTTTTTTCACTTCGGAAGCGGAACACTGGAACAGGATGGTGCATCGGTCCTCTGGCGGGGAAAGCAGACCTGCGCCCAGCTGCACTGGCTGGCCGGGCAGTTTGCCGCCCGGTCCGCACTTCCCGCCGCACCGCTCTATAATCTGCAAATCAGAACGCCGGTGCTTGGCCTGAAATGCCACACCAAAAGCACGGCAAGCCTGCCGTTTGTGCTCTGTCTGGGCGGGACGTGTAAGGTCGAGCTGCTCCCCGTCACCGATGGCAATGGCCGTCCGCTTGCATCGGATGCCGTGCAGGCTGTCCGCATCACCCGGAACGGACAGAACGTTACCGTGATCTTCTGCCACAAAACCGGTGCCCATGACGCCGCGCTGCTTTGTGCAGACGGCTGTGCGGGGCACGGCAGCGTCCTTGTTTTTACTCCGCAGAGCCCGGACGGGCTCTGCCTGCGCTGAATATTTTCACCCGACTACCGAAAGGAATATGATTATGAGCAACGAAAAAAGAATGGGACGCGTGACGATCCCCACCGACCTCGATGCAGTTCCCGAAACGTTACAGCTGATGGAGCGCTGGGGTGCGGATGCCCTGCGTGACTGCGACGGCACCGAGTTCCCTAAGGAATTGAAGGATGCCGGTGCCAAGGTCTACGCTACCTACTATACGACCCGCAAGGACAACGCATGGGCCAAGGCAAACCCCGATGAGATCCAGCAGTGCTACATCATGACGCCCTTCTATACTGCGGAGGAAAATGCCCTTCAAATTCCTCTGATGAAGGGAATCAGCCGCGAGCTGCTGAAGGTCAACGACCACGACGATATCACCCGCTGGTGGGAGGTCATGGACCGCACCACCGGTCAGCCGCTGCCCGCTGCCGCATGGCACTACGATGCAGCTTCGGAAAGCGTCATTCTGGATGCACCCGCTGCCTACCACGAATATACGGTCAGTTTCCTCGCCTATCTCATCTGGGACCCTGTGCACATGTACAACTCGGTCATCAACGGCTGGACGGATGTAGAGCATCAGATCCCCTTTGATGTCCGTCAGCCCAAGACCCACAAGTACACGCTGGAACGTCTGCGCCGCTTCCTCGACACCCACCCGTATGTGGATGTGGTGCGGTTCACTACCTTCTTCCACCTGTTCACGCTGGTGTTCGATGAACTGCGCCGCGAAAAATATGTGGACTGGTACGGCTATTCGGCCTCGGTCAGCCCCTACATTCTGGAGCAGTTCGAGCGGGAGGTCGGCTACAAATTCCGCCCGGAATACATTATCGATCAGGGCTATTACAACAACCAGTACCGTGTGCCCAGCAAGGAGTTCAAGAACTTCCAGAATTTCCAGTGCCGCGAAGTCAACCGCATCATCCGTGAAATGACCGACATCGTTCACGAATACGGCAAGGAAGCCATGATGTTCCTCGGCGACCACTGGATCGGCACCGAGCCCTTCCGCCCGGAATTTGCTTCTTCCGGTGTAGATGCCATCGTGGGCAGTGTGGGCAACGGCTCCACCCTGCGCCTGATCTCGGATATCCCCGGTGTGAAGTACACCGAGGGGCGCTTTCTGCCGTACTTCTTCCCGGATACCTTCCACGAGGGCGGTGACCCCATCCGGGAAGCCAAGGAGAACTGGGTGACCGCCCGCCGCGCCATTCTGCGCAGCCCCATCGACCGCATCGGCTACGGCGGCTACCTCAAGCTGGCCTGCGAGTTCCCGGAGTTTTTGACCTATATGGAAAGCGTCTGCAATGAATTCCGCGAACTATATGCGAACATCAAGGGCACAACGCCCTATTGCAGCAAGACCGTTGCCGTGCTGAACTGTTGGGGCAAGACCCGCGCATGGGGCTGCCACATGGTGCACCATGCCCTGTACCAGAAGCAGAATTACAGCTATGCGGGCGTCATCGAAGCGCTATCCGGTGCGCCGTTTGATGTGAAGTTCATCAGCTTTGACGATATCAAAGCCGACCCCAAGGTACTGGATGGTGTAGATGTGCTTTTGAATGTCGGCGATGGCGACACGGCGCATACCGGCGGCATCGTCTGGGAGGATGCAGAAATTTCTTCCGCCATCCGGGGCTTTGTGCGGCGCGGCGGCGGCTTCATCGGCGTTGGTGAGCCGGGCGGCCACCCCTATCAGGGACGCTATCTCCAGCTTGCCAGCGTGCTAGGCGTGGAAAAGGAAACCGGCTTCACCCTCAATTACGATAAATACAACTGGGACGAACACCGCGACCACTTTATTCTGGCGGACTGCCCTGACCACGCCGTGGACTTTGGCGAAGGCAAAAAGAGCATCTTTGCGCTGGAAGGCACCGAGATCCTGCTCCAGAAGGACAAGGAAGTGCAGATGGCTGTCCACGAATACGGAAAGGGACGCGGCGTTTATCTCAGCGGACTGCCGTACAGCTTTATCAACAACCGCGTACTGCACCGTGCCATCCTCTGGGCGGCACACGACGAGGAGAGCCTGCACCGCTGGTTCAGCTCCAATTACAACGTGGAAGTGCACGCCTACGTCAAAAACGGCAAATACTGCGTTGTGAATAACACCTACGAACCGCAGGACACCACCGTTTACACCGGCGACGGCAGCAGCTTTGTTCTGCATCTGGATGCCAACGAGATCAAATGGTACAACATAGAAGGTTGATTTTGATAAAATACAGAAGGAGATCCGCTGGACAGCTAATATCTGTTCCTTCATTCTTCTCAGCTCCTTACAGGGAACATTATACCGTGTCAGAAAATTCTCTTCTCGACTTTCCTTGCTATTTTGCACCGTGCAGTGCTTCTTGCTGTAAAATCAGGGGTAAGCTGTAAAAACGCTGCCGGATGTCAGTCCGACAGCGTAGTGAGATTACGATTCTATTATGTCTGCAACCAGTTTCACATTCTTATTACCGCATCCGTCCATCACCGCCCATCAAGGCGGTCATCTCCTCAATATAGTCCAGCGGGAACGGCGGAGAGCACAGTGGCTTCATGGCAATGCTCATCAGCTTCATGGGGTTGTCGTCTGCCGCCACCCGGTTGGAACTGAGTTTTCCGCAGCGTTTGCAGCGGTGGATGATGGCCCACTCGCCGCCCTTGCGTACCCAGACTGCCACCGGCTCCATGATGCCGCCGCAGTCGGAGGCACGGTCGCCGGGTTCTTCGTCCACATGAAGGCTGGACAGGCAGTTGGGGCAATGGTTGCGGTGGTCGCTCCCGGCATTTTGCGGGGTGCAGACCCGTCCGCAGACTTTGCAGGTAAAGGTATCGTTGCAGGCGTGGGTCTTATAGTAACCTTTCTCAAAGGTCTTACGTTTGTTTTCACGATTCATGGTAATATCCTCCTGAAGAATTGTGTCTGTTCGTCTTCGGGAGGAGTGGCTTGTGGTATTTGCCAGACCTCCCGGTCAGCCCACAAGTCCCAGTGCAAATGTTGTATGTTTCAAAAAAGTTCTCCTTTGATTTTAGCATTTATGGCGTTTTTTCAACTTCAATATAAAATTCCTTTATTTTTCACCTCCCTCGATGTTAAAGGTACGGAAGAACAGCTTTACATGGGCATCCAGCTTTTCAAGACTTTCGGCTTCCCGTTCCGGCTGGCGGTCGCAGACGCTGAGCAGGACGATGATGGGTGAAACATACATCCACGCCAGCGTATCCGGGTCCTCGTTCCGCAGTTCGCCGTTTGCAACCAGCGCACGGAAGATGCCCGCATGGTAGGAGATCATCCAATCCACATAGCGTTTGGAAAGCAGTTCGGCAAATTCGGGGGAACGGAACTGTTCCAGCGTCATCATCCGGCGGAACTGGCTGATGGTTTTATCGTGCAGCGAATAGAGGAAAATCTGCCGGACTTTTTCAACCAGCAGCTCCTCCGAAATGTGGGAGAAAACCGGGATATCCTTTTGGGAATCCTGTACATGGACCGAGATCTCCGCGGTGTCTTTTTGGTAGTGCGCCGAAGTGGTCTCCAAAATCGCATCAAAAATGGCTTGCTTGCTGGGGAAATGGTTGTAAAGCGATGGAGCCTTGATGCCCACCGCCTTTGCAATTTCGCCAACACTGACAGCATCGTATCCTTTGGTCGAAAACAGTTCCAGAGATTTTTCCAGAATGCGCTGCTTGGTATCTTCCATTTTCCTTCGCCCTTTGCTAACTAATATTCGTTAGCTCTACTATAATCAAAAATGTTCCCATTGTCAAGAGGTTTTTAAAGACAAATATACGATTTGTATGTTGCGCTAATTTTTATCTTGTGATGGTTTCGCAATAAGACCAAAGTGGTGGGTATCACGATGATTCCCACCACTTTAGCTAAGTAAATTTTTTATTTTTGGATCATAAAACGGAACGAGGTTCCCTTCTCCACCGCAAAGCAGGCGTCCGCATGAGGCTTTGCGCCCCAGCTGTTATCGCCGCCCACGCCGCGCTGGAACAAAGCGCAACGGACGACCGTCTTATTGTCATCGCGGGGCAGCTCGTAGAGGTGGCGGGCGTTTTCCAGCTCATGGGGCGTGTAGGGCAGCGCCGAGAAGGTCATGCCGTCCCCTGCAAAGCAGATGCCTATATTCAATCCGCTGCCGGTGAGCGCTGCACGGTACACACCAGTACGGCTGCCGCACTCCTGCGGATAGACCGGGGTGTTCTGGGCAAAATCCTGCCGGACGTTGTAGTTCCATGCGCCCATTTTGCCGCCTGCGGTGCGGTCGGCGGTGGTCTCCCGGGGGCCAAGACCCAGATAGGATACCTCGGTCAGTTCCCGGCGCAGGGGGAAGAGCAGCCCGAACTCCGGCAGTTCAGTCCTTTCACCCTGCCATGTCATCGTAATGTCACAGTGGCCTACGCCGTCGATGGCAAAATCAATGGGCAGCGTCTGTCCGTCCGGCAGGGTGTAGTTTGCGTGAACCGTGACGAAATCACCCTTGGTTTCAGCGGTCAGGTTATCGCACCGGGCATAGAGACCGGCGGTTTTCCAGAAGGCAAACTCGAAGGGTTCGGCACAGCCCTCGTCGTTGTTGGTAGGAGCACGCCAGAAGTTGGGGCGCACGGGATCGTCCAGCAGCTGCACGCCGTTATAGCGGATGGACACAAGCCCCTTGCCGCGGCCGAAGATATACTCGAAGCCCTCACCCTTTACGCCGATGTTGCAGTCCATCTCCACCAGCTGCGGGGCGGGCAGGGTCAGCCGGGCGGCAGCGTGGTCGTGCCATACCTGCCCAAAAGCGGCTTCATAGCCCGCCGGGATGCCTGGCTTTGCGTCCCGCTGGATAGCGGTAACGGTCATGCAGGCAAGGCCTGCTTCCGGCAGAGCGAACGGGAACGCAATGTGCACGGTTTTGCCGGGTGCACAGTCTGCCCGCAGCACTGCGCGGCGCTCCGGCTTGCCATTGACCGAAGATGCAAACACAAGGTCGTAGGCGCTCAGGTCGGTAAAGAGGTTCCGGTTTTTTATCACGGCTTCCGTATCCGTCAAAGTGATCTTCAGCGGTGCGTAGGCCGCCTTGACTGCGTCCATCTTGGGGGTGTTGCGGCGGTCTGGCAGCACAAGACCGTCCACACAGAACTCCCGGTCAGTGGGGCGGTCGCCGAAGTCGCCGCCGTAGGCAAAGCCGGGCTTGCCGTCCGGGCTTGTCACTGCAATGCCGTGGTCCATGTACTCCCAGATGAACCCGCCCTGATACAGCGGCTCCTCATAGGCATACTCGGTGTAGTCGGTGATGCCGCCGCAGCTGTTGCCCATGGCGTGGCTGTACTCGCACATGATAAAGGGCTTTTCCGGGTGCTCTGCCAGAAACTTTTGGATGTCTGCCACGGGGGTGTACATCTGGCTTTCCATATCGGAGGTGGCGGGGTATTCCCGGTTCCAGAAAATGCCCTCGTAGTGTACAAGGCGGCTGGGGTCGGTGCGGCGGAAATACTCGCTCATCTCCCACAGGGTCTTGCCTCCGTGGCTCTCGTTGCCGCAAGACCAGATGAGGATGGCAGGGTGGTTTTTGTCCCGCTCCAGCATCGCCTCGGCGCGGGCAAGCACATTTTCCCGCCACTCCGGGCGGGTACCGGGCAGCGTCCATTCGTCCGAGCCGTCCGCACCCAGCTTCTGCCATGTGCCATGGCTTTCCAGATTCGTCTCCCCGATGACATACAGGCCGTATTCATCGCAGAGCTGCAAGAAATAGGGGTCGTCCGGGTAGTGGCTGGTGCGCACGGCGTTCACATTGTGGGCTTTGAGGTTCTGCACATCCCACAGCATCTCTTCCCGGCTGACCGTGCGGCCTGTTTTGCAGCTCCACTCGTGGCGGTTGACGCCTTTGAACACAATGCGCTTGCCGTTCAAAAGCATCTGGCGGTCTTTCAGCTCAAATTTGCGCAGACCGACTTTCAGCCCGGTGCGCTCCACCAGACTGCCCTCGCACAGCAGGGCAATTTCTGCCTCGTACAGGTTCGGCTGCTCGGCGCTCCACAGGGCGGGGTGCTCCACCGCAAAGGTGAAGGAAACGTCCTGCACGTCCTCTTCCACGTCCGGGTCGGCTTCGCCTTTGCCGAACACCACGCCGCTGTCGTATTCGGCAGGCTCGCCCACCTCGGCTGACTGCGCCTCGCCGTTAAACACCACCGACACCGTTCCCGCACCGCTGACCTTGCAGTCAAAGGTGACAGTGGCACTGGAAAAATCCTCTGCAAAGCTCTGTTTCACAAAGACGTCCTCGAGGTGAATCTCCGGTTTTGTGAACAGTTCCACGGAGCGGAACAGGCCGCTCATGCGCCAGAAATCCTGATCCTCCAACCAGCTGCCGGAGGAGAAACGGTACACCTGCACCGTCAGGGTATTTTCACCGGGGTGGACGGCGGCGGTCATATCAAATTCAGCAGGGGTGAAGGTGTCCTCGGTGTAGCCGATGTAAACGCCGTTGCACCAGACGGCGGCAGCGCTGTCGGCACCGTTCAGCCGCAGATAGCAGCTTGCCCAATCTTCCGGCAGGGTGAAACTGCGCTGGTACTCCCCGATGGGGTTATAGTCCTGCGGAATTTCGCCGGGGTGCAGCTTTTCGTGGCCGTCCCACGGGTACTGAGTGTTGACGTAATGAGGCGTGCCGTAGGGCCGGCCGGGCTTTTGCAGGCTCTGCATCTGGATAAAGCCGGGCACAGTCAGAGTATCCCAGTCCGTAAAAGGCGCGGTCAGGTTTTCCGCGTAGCGGAAGTTCCACTCGCCGTCTAAGCTGACGGTCAGGGGCATTTCCGGGCTGGTCTGGTCCGCAAAATGGGCATGGAAGGGCAGGCGGTTCTGCTGGAAAATTTCCGGGTCGGCCAGCAGCGCCGGGGTAATGGGGTTGTTCAAAGGCATAGGTGTCACCTCGCAGCATTTTCTGCTTTCATTATAGCACAGAATATAAGAAAAACAGCCGCACAAAAACGACTGTTTTTCTGGAGAGAAACGGCATCAGTCCGCTTCGTCAAAGATCTCGGTGTCCAGTTCTGTGTGCCCCTTGGGGATGTGGTACTTCACGGCGGGCAGATGGACATTGGTAAAATACAGGCTGGTGTTGGGGTCGCAGCCGATGACCACTGCCTCTCCCCTGCCGCGCACAGTGCAGCGCAGGGTGTCGCAATGGGCTTCGGCGGTATCGTTTTTCACGCTTTCGGCGTAGCCCGGTGCAAAATTAGGCACGGCAAAACCGCAGTCGTAGGCTTCGCAGTCGAAACTGCTGTCAATTTCGTGATGGCGGCGGTGACCGGTGGCCGTGGGGGTGATGGTGGTAGTGACCTCAATGCCGGGGAAAGGCGACCACTGCGCGGTCACAGTCCCGGCTTCAATTTCCCACGTTTTGCTCACCTTGCGGACAAATACATTGTCGTCGATGACAAAGGCCAGCATACTGTCCGGCGCGGCCTGATTGAGCACCTCCCGGCTGCGGGAAGCGCAGAAACCAAAGCGGGTGTCGTAGGCAAATTTTGCGTACTTTTCCGGGAACTGTCCGTGGCCGTGGCCCTCGTTGACACCGGCGGCGTAGGCCGTTACCCGGCCCGCCCGGCGCTGCACCAGCATATTGGCGTAGGGCATGGGCTTGAGCCGCTCCAATGCGGGCATGGGCGCGGCCTCGGCAGTCCAGAAGGGGTGGTCGTCCGGCAGAGCCAGCAGCAAAAAGCTCTTCATACCCCAGTAGGGACTGCCGGGGGCGTTGTACCGCTCGGCCATGTACATCTGCGGATAGCAGTAGCCGATGGTCAGGATGCCGTCCCGGTCGAACATTTTCTGCCCCAGCCACCAATTGAAGTTGCGGACGATGAGCCCTTTCATCACCGGCAGGGGCAGCGGCTCCAGCCCTGCCCAGATGCAGGCTGCCCAGAAGCTGTTCTGGGCAAAGCGGTAGGTCAGGCTGCGGCCAAAGGGCAGCGCTGCGCCGTTGGCGTCGAACCAGTAGACGAACTGCTGGGCGAACAACTGGGCACGCTGGCGGTAAAGGGCGGCGCGCCGGGGGTCGGTGTCGGCGGCAAACTTGGAGTACAGCAGCCCGTAATACTGGATGGCCCACGGGATGTAGTAATCCTTCTGCACGGAGGCGCCATCGGTGGACCAGCCATCGCCGCTGTAATAGCTGTCGATCTTGCAAAGGCCGTCCTCCAGCAGCTCCGGGCTGTAAGGCATGCCCACGCTTTTCAGGGCAAGGTTTACAAGGATGCGGAAAAACTGCCAATTACAGTCCGGGATGGTGTGGGCGTTGATCTGCCCCAGCCATGCGGCAAGGTTCTGTTTTTCGGCATCAGAAAGCGACATCCACAGCTTTTCCGGTGCGGTAAGAATGCCGCAGGCAATGGCCGCCATCTCCACATAACACTGGTCGTACTCCCCGGTGGTGCCCCAGTATTCGGGGTTTTCCGGGTCGGCACCGGCGGCAAGACCCTTGCGGTAGATGGTTTCAAACTCCGGGTCGGAGCCGCCGCCCACCCAGAAGGGCACCAGCGCCCACAGCGGGCGGCTGAAGGCTTCCAGCTCAATGGCATTTTGGTTGTAGGTCACGCCCGTTTCGCCCAGATGCAGCCGGGCGCAGCCTGCGGAATAATAAGGCTTGAGGGGGTCGAGAAATTTGTGCATCAGTGCGGTAAAATCCGCTTTGGTCTGCAAGTTCATCACCAGTACATCTCCCAGTCTTTGGTCAGGCGGGTCAGCGCCTCCATGTAGAAATAATCGCCCCAACTGGTACATTCATCCACGCCCTCCGGGGTGCAGGTGTTGTAGGGGCTCTTTTTGCTGTAAGTGCCATGCAGCAGCTGGCCGGAACCCAGCGTGCCGGGCTTTACCGCGTAGTTTGCGGCAAGGCTGGCCAGCATCTGCCGTGCCAGCGTGCGCCACTGGGCAGCTTCTGTCTCGTCCACATACTTTGCTGCTTCCAGCAGGCCGCAGGCCACGATGGCCGCGGAGGAGGAATCCCGCGGCTCGCCGCTTTCCGGGGCAAAGAGCATATCCCAGCAGGGGATCATATCCTCCGGCAGGCGGGAGAGGTAGAACGCCAGCGCTTTGCGGAACACATCCAAAAACTTTTCATCGTGGGTGTAGGTGTAGCCGATGGCGCTGCCGTACACGCCCCATGCCTGTCCCCGCGCCCAGAAGCTGTCGTCCTTGTAGCCCTGACAGGTGCGGCCGCCCTTGGGGGTGCCGTCCGGGTTCATAAAGAAAGTATGGTAGGTGCTGCCGTCCGGCCGGAAGGAGTTTGCCAGCGTGGTGGCGGTGTGGGCGGCGGCAATTTCGCGGTAGTGGTCACTGCCGGTCACCTGCGCCGCCCAGTACAGCAGCGGCACGTTGAGCATACAGTCGATGATATAGCGGTAGTTGTCGGGGTCATCCATGGTGCCCCATGCCTGCAAAAATTTTCCGCTGGGCTGGTAGCGGGTCAGCAGCTGGTCGGCGGCGGCAATGGCGGCTTTTTTGCCTTTTTCGCTGCCCACTAACTTCCACGCTGCCACGCAGGTGGGGCTGTACAGAAAGCCCATATCGTGGTGGTCCACCTCCACCTTGCGGGCAATGCGGTCCGCAAAGCTGTCCACCTGAATCAGGGCGGCGGTCTTGAATTTCTCCTCTCCGGTGGCTTCGTAGGCCAGCCAGATCTCCCCCGGCCAGAAGCCGCAGGTCCACTGGTTATTGGCGCAGCCGGGGTAGATATTGTTGACGCTGGAATGGTTCTGGCACTGGTAGGTGTACAGGGGCAGATTGGTCTCCACCTGCCTGCAGGCATCGGCCAGTGCCTGCCGTGCCTCGGCATCGGTCATGGCGTGGTTTTGGTAAGTTTTCATCGTGATTACTCCTTAAATCCAAAGGTCGGGATATCGTGCCAGCGCTGGCGCAGAAAGTGCATACCCAGCTTGGGACGGCGGTCCCGGGTGAACAAGCCCTTTTTGTTGCCGTCCACCCGCATGGGGCCCTGCACGGTGTCGTAGTCTGCAAAGTTCCAGACAAATTCTCCCACAAACCATGGGCGCTTGTCAAACTCTGCATCCAGACGGCGGTAGAACTCCACCTGAAACTCCTCGCTGAACATCTCGGCTCCGGCGGTGTGCAGCCCGGCCACGGTGTCCGCGCCGTACTCGCTCATCATCACGGGCTTGTGCTGCTCTGCCCAGAAATCCAGCTCCTGATTCAAACCGTAGCAGGCGGCGTCCATGTCGCCGGAAAGGTTGTACCAGCCATAATAGCGGTTGATGCAGACGATATCCATGGTGCGGGTGGTGATATCCTTGGTATAGTCGTTCTGGCAGCAGACGAGGGTGACCGGGCGGTTCTGCGGGTCCAGCTGATGCGCCAGCTCATAGAGCGGATGCCAGTAATCGTAGGCATCCTGCGGGAAGTGCTCCAGATCCGGCTCGTTGCCAAGGCTCCACAGTACCACGCAGGGGTGGTTTTTGTCCCGGTGGATCATCTCGGCAAGCACCTGCCGGTGATGCTCCGCGAGGGGGTATTCCTTATAGGGGTTCAGCGCAGCCCCGCCGCCGATGCCCACCGCCGGGGTCTCGTCCATGACCAGAATGCCCTCCCGGTCGCACAGGTCGTAAAACTCCTCAGCATAGGGGTAGTGGCTGGTGCGCACGGCATTGGCGTTTGCCCAGTGGATCAGGTTCACGTCCTTCACGTTCAGCACCGGGTCAAAGCCGCGGCCATGGGCGGTAAAGTCCTCGTGCTTGCAGAAACCTTTGAAGTAGAGCGGCTTGCCGTTCAAAAGCACCTGCGTGCCCTTTACTTCAATACTGCGCACACCGAAGGTCTGGTCGTAGACATCTGCCCCGCAGGTGATGTGCAGGGTGTACAGGTAGGGCGTGCCGGGCTTCGGCTCCCAGAGATGCACCTCCGGGATGGTGATCGTGCCTTCTGCGCCCTCGGCGCTTGCAACGGCGTTGCCGTCCGCGTCCAGTACCGTGACATGGACAGGTGCGCCGCCGGTGGTTTTTACCGCGTACTGCACCGTGCCGTCCACGGCGGGCACTACGGTCACATCCTCGATGTACTCTTTGGGGGTAGTGTAGAGCACCACCGGGCGGTGGATGCCTGCATAGTTGAAGAAGTCAAAGTTCGGTCGGTTCTGGGGTGCGGCAGCGCGTTTGGCGGCTTCCACACTAGGGATGCCCGCGTTGTCCGAGCCAAAGAAAGCCAGCTGTCCATCCTCGTTGCCCACAGGCAGGGTGCTGTGGTTCACCCGGTTGTCACAGGCTACGGTCAGCAGCGCGGTCTCGCCGGGATGCAGCAGGGCGGTGACATCTGCTTCAAAGGGGGTAAAGCCGCCCTTGTGCTGTGCAATGAGCTGGCCGTTCAGCCAGACCTTTGCGGTGTGGGTCACCGAGCCGAACCGCAGCACCACCCGCTGCCCGGCGCAGAAGGCGGGCAGCGTGACCTTGCGCTGATACCATGCCCAGCCGTAGTGGCGGCGCAGGGCGGTGGTCTGGTCGTTCTGGTCGTTGTAGCTGGCGGGCACGGCGATGGGCTGAGCGTCCGGCAGGGGCTTTGCAGGGTCGAACTGGTTTTCTGCGCAGCTGCCCAGCGCAAACGCCCATGTGCCGTCAAGGCTCAGCTTCAGACGTGCTTCATTCTGTTCAGGATATAACATAGCACTTTCCCTCTATTCGCAAAAAATGCGGGGCGCGGGTACTGCCCACGCCCCGCTTACGGGTGATTTGTTTAACCCTTGATGCCGGTGGATGCCACGCCCTGCACAAAGTACTTTTGCAGGGAGAGGAACACGATCAGCACCGGGATCAGTGCCACCACAGAGGCCGCCATGATCAGGCCGTACTCTGCAGAATACTGGGTGATGAACATACGCAGACCGATCTGGATGGTCTTGAGCTCGGTCTTGGTCAGGTAGATCAGGGGGCCAAGGAAGTCGTTCCAGGTGTTCACAAAGGTGAAGATGGTCAGAGTGGACAGGGCGGGCAGGCTGAGGGGCAGCATGATGTGCCACCAGATGCCGTACTCGCTCAGGCCGTCAATGCGGGCAGCCTCGCACAGTTCGGTGGGCACGCCCTCGTAGAACTGCTTCATCAGGAACACGCCGAATGCGCTGAAGGCCTGTAAGCACATAATAGCCAGATGGGTGTTGTTCAGGTGCCAGGAGCTCATCATCATGAACTGGGGCACCATGTAGGCCTGCCAGGGCACTGCGATGGTGGCAATGTAGCCCAGGAAGAGCACATTCTTGCCCTTGAACTGCATCTTTGCAAAGGCGTAGGCCGCAAAGGAGGAGGTGAACAGCTGCAAAAGGGTGACCACCACGGTGATCTTGACCGTGTTCTTCACGAAGGTGAGCAGCGGGATCTGGGTCCAGATGTCCACATAGTTCTGCCAGCGGGGATTTTTGGGGATCCACTGGATGGGGAAGCCGAACACATCCTTATTCAGTTTAAAGGAGGAGGACAGCATCCACAAAAAGGGCAGCAGCATACAGGCTGTGATGACGATGAGGAAGAAATAGATCAGGAACTTGGAGATGAAATTGCGGCGCTTCTGGGAAGCGTGGTCTTTAATAACAGCGGTTGCCATAGCTTCTTCCTCCTTCCTTAGTTATCGCCCTTGGAGCCGCGGAACTGGATGATGGTAACGATCAGCACCAGTACGAACAGCACCATGGCAATGGCACTTGCGTAGCCGTATTTCGGGGTATTGACGAAGGCCACATTATAGATGTAATACACCAGCGTCATGGTAGCAGTACCGGGGCCGCCCTGGGTGATCATGTACATCTGGTCGTAGACCTTAAAGCCGGAGATGGTAAGCATGATGACCACAAAGAAGGTGGTGGGGCGCAGCTGCGGCAGGGTGATGTGCCAGAACTGCTGCCAGCGGTTTGCACCGTCCAGCTCGGCGGCTTCGTTCAGGTCCGGGTTGCAGCCCTGCAAGCCTGCCAGATAGATGACCATGTAGTAGCCCATGTTCTTCCACACGCTGAACAGGATGACCGTGATCATAGCGGTGTCCTTACCGGCAGCCCAGCGGGGCAGGTTTTCCACCGCCACGCCGAAGAACTGGTTCAGGAGCATGTTGATGGGGCCCATGGAGGGGTTGAAGATCATGTTCCACACCGCTGCCACCGCCACCAGCGAGGCAACGTAGGGGAAGAACGCCACGGTACGGAAGAAGTTGCGCAGCTTCACGTTCTGGTTCAGCAGCACGGCCATGGCCAGCGAGCAGGCCAGCGTCAGCGGCACGGTGCCGATGACATAGACAATGGTGTTTTTCAAAGCCGCCTGAAAGATCTTATCGGTGGTGAAGAGCTTTACAAAGTTTTTCAGGCCGACAAATTCAATGGCGTGGCGGCCGTCCCATGCGCAGAAGGCCAGCGCAATGGCAAACACCATGGGCACCAGCGTAAACACGCAGAAGCCGATGAAGTTTGGCGCAATGAAGGAATACGCGATGAGGGAATCGCGGGTCGATTTTTTAAGCACTTTACGGGGAGTTTTATTCTGAACAGCAGCACTCGCCATAAAAGAGCCTCCTTTCCCGGAAGTATAACAACTTTTCCAAAAAATGAGCGGGGCGGGCGCTGTGCATACCCGCCCCGCTCGGACAGGGCTTTTTTCCGATGCTCGTTCACCGGAAAATAAATGGGGATCAAAAATGATGAAGAAGGAGAAACGCAAAACAATGCGTGAAACGCTTTATCAGCCGAGAACTGCGGGAACCTGATCGTTCATGTTCTGGATGCCCTCGTCCACGGTCTCGCTCATGGTCATAATGGCATCGTGCTCGGCGTTCAGGATGGTCTCGATATCAGAGGCGTACTGGGTGTAGGGCATTTCCAGATAGACATTGGAGGTGGTCAGTGCATCCACAGAATTGCTATCCTCAGGGAAGCCCTCGGTGGACTTGATGATCTCGGCGGTAGCATCGGAGCCGCAAGCCGGGAAGGTACCGGTCTTGGCAATGGCCTGTGCGCCTTCCTCGGAGACACACCAGTTGATAAAGTCGGCAGCGGTCTCAGCCTTGGGAGAATCAGCGTTGATGGCCAGGCTGGTCACAGTGCCCAGCGTAGAACCAGCCTCTGCACCGGCGGGATGCGGGTACTTGACGATGCCCCAGTTGAACTTGGTCTCGGCATCCTTCATGTAGCTTTCCAGCGTGGAGATGAACCAGCTGCCCATGTTGACCATGGCGCACTGCTGGTTCTCAAAGGCTGCGGAGTAGTGCAGAGAAGAGGTCTTGAGGTAGCCGTAGTCCATGCAGATGCCGTCCTTCTGCTGGGCAATGACCATATCGTAGGTGGGCTTCATGAAGTCGTAGGTGCCGTCGATGATGGTGTTCTTGCCGTCCAGAATGGAGAACAGAGAAGCGGCGGAGCGCCAGGTGTGGTAGTGGCAGCCATAGACCTTGGTGTCGCCGGAGCCGCTGGTCATCTTGCGGGCCAGAGCGTCGTAATCTTCCAGCGTCATGTCGTTGGAGGGATACTCCACACCGGCCTTATCGAACAGGTCTTTATTGTAGTACACCACCCAGAAGTCGCTGCGGAAGGGCACGGCGTAAAAGTTGCCGTCGTCGGTGGTCAGCTGCTCGATGGTGCCGTTGAAATCGCCGGTGTCGCGGGTCAGCACCTCGTTCAGGGGCTTGAGGTAGTCCAGATTGATGAGGTTTGCGTAGCCGGGGATATCTTTGATGGTCACGATATCCAGATCGGCGCTGCCGGCCAGCTGGGTAGCCAGAACGGTCATGTAATCGCTGGAGCCCAGATCCACCATCTCGATGGTCACGTCCTTGTGGCTTGCCATGTAGCCGTCGGCCATGGCCTGCCAGTAGGGGGTGGACTCCTTATCCCACACCGACCACTGCAGGGTAACAGGGCCTGCAGCTGCGGATGCAGCGGTGGAACCGGCAGTGGAGGAAGCAGCGGTAGAGCTTGCGGAAGAGCCGCCGCAGGCGCTCAGGGCAGCAGCAGCGCCGCAGGCAGCGGCAGCGGTAAGGAACGAACGACGAGAGATCTTTTTCATAAGTGTGTCCTCCTTCAGGGCAGTGTGTGTATTCTGTGCAGCGGTATTCCCCGTGCCGGGGAGCCGCTCGCTTTTGTTGACACTAGGATACCGCACAAATGCAAAAACCGGAATGGAAATATTCCGGGAAGAGTTGCAGTTTTTCTGCGTCTTTTTAAAAAAGATGTACTTTCTTACACTGGAGTCTGCACTTTCTCGCTCTCTTGCACAGTTTGCATTCGTGACACGAGAAAAAAGCGTATAAAGTACACAACTTTCATGAAAAAAGTCGTTGACAAACCGCGCCGGAATCAGTACTGTATAAAGGAAAGAATGCAAAATCTTACCGGAAAGGAGGCACCGTTATGAAGAGCAGCCATCGTTTCCCGCTGCGGCGGCAGATCGTGTGGAGCATGCGCTTTTTTACCATCCTTACCTCGCTGGCTGTGGGTACGGCACTGTTCATCCTCTCCAACCAGTATGTGCGCGCCAACTCCCTGCAGGCGGCAGAGTTCAACCTGCGGCTGGTGGCTACCTCCATCGAGACCAGTCTAGACAGCGCCGATGCTCTTTTGAACTGGGCTTCCATCGACAGCACCGTGCGGCGGTACATCTCGCAGGAAAATATCAATGGCACCCAGACCATTGCCGCCTACGAAGCCGTGCAGGAAAAATACTATTCCAGCACCCTGTACAGCCATATCCTCCGCTTCTTTATTACCAATGAGAACGACCGGCATTTGCAGTTCGGCACGCTGAACTCCTCGGCGGCGCTCAACCGCACCAGCATAAAGCAGTTCCTCACCAAGGGGTACGGGATGCAGTTTGCCACCGACCCGCTGCTGCCCGGCAGCCCGGACTGCATCGCCCTCAGCCAGCCTGTCCGCTGCGGCAAGGGCACCTTGCACCGGGGCAGCACCTACCTTGCGCTGGATACTGCCATCATTACCGACCCGGCAGCAGGTTATAGCCTGACCGACGGCAGCGCCCTGTACTGGGAGATGGGCAGCCGCCTGTGGCAGATCGAAAACGGCAGCCTGACCGAGATCGAAAACCCGCTGCGGGAGGTAGACTATACCCTGCGCACCGGCAGCAACAACGGCATCGCCGAGCAGACCGCATGGCAGGGCAAGGTGCAGCTGGACGGCAAAAACTACTATGTGGTCAAGGTAACGCTGAACGGCCGCAGTGCGGCACTGGTGCAGCTTTTGCCCGCAAGCACCTTTTTGCAGCACTACGGCGTGTACCTGTGGCTCATCGCCCTTGGCATCGCCATCATCTGGGGACTGAGCTTTTTGATGCAGCACTGGCTGGAGTGGGTCATCACCCGCCCGGTGGAGGCGCTGCAAAAGCGCATCGAGACCGTGGGCAGCGGCAGCTTTGCCCCCGACCGCACGGTGGAGTGGAACAACGAGCTGGGCGACATCGGCCGGGGCATCAACCAGCTGGCCGAGAATGTGGACAGCCTGATGACCCGCCGGGTGGAGGACGAGCGCCGCAAGCAGGAGCTGGAATACCGGATGCTGCAAAACGAGGTGAACCCGCACTTTATCTACAACACTCTTAACAGTATCCGCTGGATGGCTACCATCCAGCACGCACCCGGTATTGCCGAGATGGTCACCGCCTTTGCGCGGCTGACCAAGAGCATCTCCAAGGGCACCCAGAAGCTGGTGCCTTTGCAGGAGGAACTGGCGCTGCTCAACGATTACTTTACCATCCAGCAGTACCGCTACGGCGGCGATTTGGAAATTGAGGTCTCCCGCATTGAAAGCGAGACCCTTTGCCGGGACTGCATGATCCCCCGGTTCACCTTGCAGCCGCTGGTGGAAAACGCCATCTTCCACGGGCTGGAGCCCAAGGGCGGCCACGGCAGCGTGCTGCTGGATATCTCCACCGACCCGGATACCGGGGACGTATTGCTGCGCATTACCGACGACGGCGTGGGGATGCCGCCGGAGCAGGTGGCGCATCTTCTGGACGAGCCCGCCGAGGGTGCCGAAAAGGCTGAAAAGTTCCGTCATGTCGGCCTGTGGAACGTGAACCGCCGCATCCGGTATTCCTTTGGCGAGAGCTACGGCCTGACCATTGAAAGCGAAGAGGACGTGGGCACCGAGGTCACCATCCGGCTGCCCTATCAACAGAAAGGAGACAGCCATGCTGCGGATATTACTGGTAGATGATGAGCCGCTGGTGCTCATCGGCCTGCAAGGGATGCTGGAATGGGAAAAGCTGGGCTATACCGTCTGCGGCACCGCCCGCAACGGCAAGCTGGCGCTGGAACTCATTGAGCGGGAAAAGCCGGATATCGTCATTGCGGACGTAAAAATGCCGGTGATGGACGGCCTTACCCTTGCCCGTACCTGCCGGGAGCGCAGCGCCCTGCCCGCCTTTATCATGCTGACCAGCTTTGAAGAATTTGATTACATCAAGCAGGCCATGGGGGCCGGGGTGGTGGATTATCTGGTCAAGCTGGACCTGACCCCCGAGAACCTGCAAACCGCCCTTGCCAAGGCCGCCGAAAAGGTAAAAAAGGAACATGTCCTGCTGGGCGAATTACCGGCACAGGAAAACCTTGCCGAGAGCGTGCGAAGCTATCAGGAGCGTTTCTTTGTGCGGCTGTACGCCGGGCTTTTCCCGGACGAAGCCGCATTGGAGCAGCCGTTGCAGCACATGGAGCTGAATCTTGCAAGCGACGACTACCTTGTAGCCAGCTGCGAGATCATTGCCAACACCGCCCTGGCCCCCGCCCAGCAGCTGAAGCTGAGTTTTTCCTGCGGGCGGATGCTGGAAACCACCCTGCAGAACTACCTGCCCTGCTATGTGACCGGAGCGGATGCCATGCGCTGCAATGTGCTGTTCTGCCTGAACAATACCCAGTGCCAGAACTACCGGGCGGTGCTGCGCCCGCTGCTGGAACGCGCCAGCCAGATCTTATACAACTATTTCACGGTACGGCTGCTCTGGGCAGTAGGTCGCCCCACCGGCTCGCTGCTGGGGCTGGCACGCTGCTGCCGGGAAAACGCCCATTTGCAGCCCCTGCTCACGGTGGAGCAGCCCATCCAGTTCGTGGAGGTCAACGAGGGCGATGCCACCGCCGGGAAGATGCAGGTGGTGGCACAGGTGCAGGAGTACATCAAGAATCACCTTTCGGAAAAGCTGACACTGGCGGATGTGGCGGCGGTGTTCAATTTTTCGCCCAACTACCTCAGCCAGCTGTTTGGCAAATACGGCGACAGCGGCTTTGTGGAGTACATCACCGAGACCCGCATCGCCGCGGCAAAAGAGATGCTGGAACAGGGCGATTTGAAGGTCTACGAAATTGCGGAAAAGCTGGGCTACGAAAGCGCCTTTTATTTTTCCAAGGTATTCAAAAAGGTCACGGGGCTCAGCCCGCGGGAATATCAGCAAAGTATTTAAAATCGGAGGCTTTTTATGATACAGGAACAGCTTGCTCATCTGCCGGAATTTCTTCCCGACTACCGGCCCTTTTCCCCTGCCAAAGAGCGCACCCCATGGCTGGGGCTGCCCCTGCGGGTAAAGCAGCGCTTCTTGCAGGCGGGGGAAGCCGCGCTGCAAACGCCCATTGCGCCCCTGCCGCTCTCGCTCTGGCTGGATTTCACCCGCACCGGGCGGCGTGCCGCATGGGAAGCGGCTTACTTCTCCCGCCGGGCGCGGCTGTGCGCACTGGTGTGCGCCGAGTGCGTGGAGCACGCCGGGCACTTTCTGGATGAAATTGCCGATACCGTATGGGCACTCTGCGAGGAAAGCGCATGGCAGCTGCCCGCCCACAACAGCTATGTGCGGGACACCCCGCAGCTGCCCCTGCCGGACACCACCCGCCCCATCGTAGATTTGTTTGCCGCAGAGACCGGCGCGCTGCTGGCGCTGACCCGGTACTTACTGCCCGATGAGCTGGACGCCGCCGTGCCGGGCATCACGGCGCGGATGGCACAGGAGTTGGACACCCGCATCCTGACGCCTTATTTTACAAGCCACTTCTGGTGGATGGGCAACGGCGCAGAGCCTATGTGCAACTGGACGAGCTGGTGCACCCAGAATGTGCTGCTTACGGTCTTTCTGCTGCCCACCACCCAGCAGCAGCGGCAGGCTGCCGTCAAACAGGCAGCATACAGTCTCGACTGCTTTTTGAAGGACTACGGCGCGGACGGCTGCTGCAACGAGGGTGCACAGTATTACCGCCACGCCGGGCTGACCCTGTGGGGCTGCCTTGAAATCCTATCCAGCATTGCGCCGGAGGCTTTTTCTCCCCTGTTCCATGAGTCTAAGATCAAAAATATCGCGGAATACATCTGCAATGTCCATGTGGAAGGGCCTTACTACCTGAACTTCGGCGATTGCAGCCCCCTTGCCGGACGGTGCGGTGCGCGGGAATACCGCTTTGGGCAGGCTGTGGGCAGCGATGCTCTGCAAGCCCTTGCGGCGGCAGATTTCCGCGCCGATGCCGACCCCGACCATTTGCAGAACCCGGACGGCAGCACCCACATCAACCTGTGGTACCGGCTGACCACCGCCTTTGCGGAGCAGGAACTGATGGAATGCACCGCAGCGCCCCGGCACCATTTAACGGTATGGTACCCCAGTGTGGGCGTTTATGCCGCGCGGCAGGGCAGCTGGGTGCTGGGCGCAAAGTTCGGCTCTAACGGCGACAGCCACAACCACAACGATACCGGCAGCATCACCGTGTACAAGGACGGCAGACCGTTTCTCATCGATATCGGGGTGGAGAGCTACACCCAAAAGACCTTCAGCCCCCAGCGGTACGAGATCTGGACCATGCAGAGCGCATGGCACAATCTGCCCACTTTTGACGGCGTGCAGCAGCTGCCCGGCACGGAATACGCCGCCCGGGAGGTGCGCACCACGGAAAACAGCATCACCGGCGAACTGGCGGGCGCGTACCCGCCCATCCCGGGGCTTACCGCCTACCGCCGCACCCTGCAGGTGACAGAGGAGGGCATCACCCTGCGGGATGAAACGGACTATCCCGGCACGGTGGAGCTGACTCTGCTCACCGAGCAGAAGCCCGTACCCGCAGCGGACGGCTTTGCGGTGGGCACACTGGGCGGCATCCGATTCGACCCGGCTGCCGCAACGGCTGCTGTTGTGCCGGTATCCATCACCGACCCGCGCCTGCGCACCGCATGGCCGGAAACACTTTATAAGATCACCCTGCATTTCCAAAAAATGCTGAGCCTCGAACTGTATTAAGGAGAACTGCCATGGAGACCATCAAGCTGAAAATTCTGGACGAAGCCGGCCACACCCTGATGACCTGTGACGCCGACACCGCTGTATCCCTTGTTTACACCAACTGCTATAAGCCCGGCGACCGAGTGGCGCTGGAAATCGACCACCCCGGGCAGTACTGCGTCATCCAGTTCGAGGACACCATGCCCGAAGCCCTTGTGTATGTGGTCAAGCGGGAGATCAATTTCCACATCCCCTTCGGGGAGCAGGCCATCACCTACTCGCCCAAGAGCTTTGTGGGCAGCCGTCACGTCATCCGGGCACGGCTGGCACTGCCGGAGGAGATCGCCACCCGGCGGAACTTGGCCTTCAACTGCTACGATGAACACGGCGACACCGGTTTTTACCCCCACGCCAGCGCCAACGTAGAAACGCGCGGCGAGGCGGTGTTTGCCGCCCGCAACGCCATCGACGGCATTTTTGAAAACAGCGCCCACGGCGAGTACCCCTACCAGAGCTGGGGCATCAACCGCGACCCGAACGCTGCCCTGACGCTGGATTTTGGCCGGGAGGTGCTGCTGGACGAGCTGCGCCTCACCGAGCGGGCAGATTTCCCCCACGACAACTACTGGGTCAAGGCCACGGTGGAATTTTCGGACGGCAGCCAGCTGGAAATCCCGCTGGTGAAAAGTGCCAAGCCCCAGAGCGTGACCTTTGAGCCCAAGCGGGTGCGCAGCCTTGTGCTGAAGGACCTCATTCAGGCCGAGGGGACTTCCCCCTTCCCGGCGCTGACCCAAATCGAAGCCTTTGGCACCGAGGTGAAGTAAAATGAGCATCTACAATGCCCTTTATGGGCGGGACGGCCACGGGGTAGACCCGGGTGCGCCGGAGAAAAAAGGCTTTGCACGCTTTTGCCAGATGGTCGGCCGCGACCTCGGCCAGCTGCTGGGCACGAACCTGATGGTCTGTGTGCTCTGCCTGCCCGCCGCGCTGGGCGTCTCTCTGGGGGTGACCCTGCTCTCCCTGCCGCTCACGGTGGTGTGCAGCGCAGCGACCGGTCTGCTGGTCGGCCCTGCCATGGTGCTGCTGGCAGACTGCGCCCTGCGCAGCTTGCAGAACGACCCCTCCCAGTGGCTGCCCCGGGCAAAGCAGACCCTTGCCGCCCATTGGAAGGCCGCCTGCGGCTTTGGCTGCATTGGCACGCTGGTGCTTGGGCTGCTGTGCTTTGTGTCGGCCTTTGTGTTTGAAGCCGCCGCGCAGCAGGGGTATTACCCCGGGCTTGCCATTCTCGTTTTTCTGGCGCTGGACTTTCTGGTGCTGGCGGTTCTGGGTACCCTGTGCGCCGCCGTGCTGCCGCTGCAAGTGCCCGCCCCGGACGGCCTGCTGCGCCGGACGGGCAGGCTGCTGGCTGCCGCCCCGGCACGCTGCGTCTTGGCAGGCGTTCTCATGCTGGCAGGCATCGGCGGCATGATTCTGCTGTTCCCGGTCAGCGTGTTCTGGGCGGTGCTGTTCGGCTTCTGGCTGCCGGGGCTGGCAGCCATGCAGACCCTGTTCCCGGTACTGCGGCAGGTGTACGGCGTAGAGGTGCGCAGCATCCCGCGCCCGGCAGCGCCGGAAAAGCCCCTGACCGCACAGGAGCAGAAAAAGCGCTCCCGCGCCAACTGGTGGTATTACAACTGGGGCATTGTGGCAGTGGCGGCAATGGTCGTTGTGGGCGTGGCGTATGTGGCACACGGCCTGCTGACCACCGTAGACCCGGACTACACCGTGGCGGTGGTCACGGCAGAAGCCCTGCCGGACGAGGCTGTGCAGCGCTTGCAGACTGCGCTGGCAGGCTATGCGGAGGATGCCAACGGGGACGGGGCGGTCATCGTGCAGGTGAACAACTACACATGGAGCGCCGATGCCGCCCTGACCGACATGAACAGCCAGATGGCCGGTGCAACCCAGATGAACACCGACCTTTCTAACGGTGAGAGCAAAATTTGGATCTTGGACGACCCGGAGGGCTTCGAACAGGCCTATGGGGCACTGAGCGAAAAGCTGGGCGCGGACTGGCAGGCAAAGCTCATCCCGTGGAGCAGCCAGCCCACCCTTTCCGGCTTGGAACTGGGCAGCTACAACACCGCTGCCGATGGCAGCCAGACCGTGGATATCCAGAGCCACTTTGCCGGGTACAGCATTGCGGTATTTGATGCCGCAGACGGTTTGTGGAAAGCGCTGAACGAATAAGATCTCTCACAACGAAAAACAGAGCGTTCCCGCCGGGGGAACGCTCTGTTTTTTGCCAGCGCAAGACCACACTGTTTTTCCGAAGAATACAAAAGATCCGAACCATTTCCCTCGGATGCCGCTTCCGTCGCTTCTCCAAAAGTCACGGTCTGTGTTTCTTCTTTATAATTATAGCAATCCAGAAAAATAGTGCAGTGACTTGAAAAAAGGTGTAGAGTCAAGACAAATGACCTCGTGTTTCTGGATGAACGCGGGGGCTTTATTTTTTTACGTCTGACCGGCGGTTGGTTCACAAAATTTTGTGCAGCTCCTGCACAAGGTCACCGATCACGATGGGTTTGGACAAAAAGCCGTTCATGCCGCTTTCCAAGGCATTGCGGCGGTCCTCGTCAAAGGCGTTGGCGGTCATGGCAAGGATCGGGATCTTTGCCCGGGCGGGGTCGTCCAGTGCGCGAATTTTCCGGGTGGCGGTATAGCCATCCATGATCGGCATCTGCACATCCATCAGCACCAGATCATAGCTGCCCGGCGCGGCGATGCTCACCTTTTCCACCGCAACGGCGCCGTTTTCGGCCGTATCGACCCGGAAGCCGTACTCCCGCAGAATTTCCTGTGCGATCTCGCGGTTCAGCTCGTTATCCTCCACCAGCAGGATCTGCTTGCCCTTGAAGTCGGCATTCTTATCCGGCAAAAGCCCCTGCGCCGCATCCGTCTGCTTCTGCCCGAGGGCGCTCATCAGGGTCTCGCGCAGGTCGGACATGAACATGGGCTTGGAGCAGAAGGCAGTCACACCGGCTGCTTTTGCTTCCACCTCAATATCAGACCAGTCGTAGGCGGTCAGGATGATAATAGGCGTATCGTCGTTCAGGCTGCGGATGCGGCGGGTGACCTCGATGCCGTTCATATCCGGCAGGCGCCAGTCGATGATATAGGCGTGATAGGCGTCGCTCATCTCGATGGACTGCCGCGCACGCAGCACCGCTTCCTTGCCGGAAAGGGTCCACTCGGCGCGCATACCCACCTTGACCAGCATCTTTGTCACGCTGTCGCAGGTGTTGAAGTCGTCGTCCACCACCAGTGCCTTCAGGCCTTCCAGCTCGGTGATCTTTTCCACCGGGCGCTGCTCGGTCTGTGCGCGCATGGGCACACAAACGATAAACTCGCTGCCCTTGCCCTGCGCTGTCTGCACCTCGATGGTGCCGCCCATCATATCTACGATGTTTTTGGTGATGGCCATGCCAAGGCCGGTGCCCTGAATTTTACTGACCGTGGAGGTGCGCTCCCGCTCGAAGGGCTCAAAGATCCTTTGGGCAAACTCCGGGCTCATGCCGATGCCGTTGTCCTTGATGCGGAACTCGTACTGTCCGCAGCCGCGCACCTTACCGGCAAGCTGCCGCACCCGCACCGAGACCGTGCCGCCCGCCGGGGTGAACTTGATGGCGTTGGACAGCAGGTTCAGCAAGATCTGGTTCAGCCGGGTCTTGTCGCAGTAGACGTCCTCATCGGTCACGTCCATGGAGTCCATGTAAAGTTCCAGCTGCTTTGCGTAAATTTGCCCGCTGACGATGGTTTTCAAATCGTGCAGCACATCCGAAAGGTTGACCTCCACCTCTTCCAGATGAATCTTTCCGCTTTCAATGCGGCTCATATCCAGCACATCGTTGATCAGGGAGAGCAGATGGTTGCTGGACGCAAGGGTCTTGGCAAGATAATCCTTCACCCGCTCTGTATCGTCGATATTGCTGAGCGCCAGCGTGGTAAAGCCGATAATGGCGTTCATGGGGGTGCGGATATCGTGGGACATATTGGAAAGGAAGGTGCTCTTGGCGCGGTTGGCGGTCTCGGCGGCAGCAACGGCGTCGGAAAGCGCCTGATTCACCTGCCTGTCGGCGGTGCGGTCGGACAAGACAAGGATATACTTGGTTCTGCCCTCTACCTCGCTGCCTATGGCGATGATGTGGAACCAGCGGCGTTCCTTGGTTTCCAGATGCTCATACTCATGATCCCATTCGCGCTGTTCCCCGCTGAGAAGCCCTTCCAGAAGGTTTTTGCCATGTCCCCGAGCGTCTTTCGGGTGCAGCCTATCCAGAATATGGATATTCTGCCGAGCTTCATCCTCCGGCACACCCAGCAGACGCTCGATGTTCGGACTGACATAATCCGCCTTGGTGGTCTTTACGTCCACCATCAGGAAAACGTCGTCCACGTTCAGCGAGAGCTTCTGGAACAGCTCGTCCCGGTACGAGATCTCGGTATTCTTCTGGCGCAGGGTGACATGGCTTCTGCGCAGGATGAGCAGAATGACCAGCAGTGCAAGACCTGCAACGATGCCCACCACGATCTGCACCGTATGGAGCCACAGCTTATCCAGACTGGCATTGACGATGCGGACCGGCACAAGCCCTAGCATCGTCCAACTCTGGACCGCCGTGCCCTCGTAGACCAGATAATAGCTGGTGTCGCCCAGCTTTACCCTCAGGTTTCCGCTGCTGCCATGCGCAAAGGCATCCGAAAGGGCAAGAATCTGCTCCTCGGAAAGATCGGAATGGTCGCGCAGCATCGCAATGAAGTTGTAAATAGTCTCTGTGCGGTTTACGGAGTTGTCGATGACCACCCGCCCGTCCGGGTAGACCACATAGTTGCTGGCATTGCCCTGAAAGGCAGAATTGTCCAGCAATTTCAGCACTGCATCGTTATAATAGGCGATGGCAATAGCATCGTAGGCAAAGCCCCGGTAGCTGCCCTGCGTTTTCGGGCAGATGAACACAAGCATCTGGGATTTGCCGGGCAGTGCCGCGTTCATGACGATATCCTCGCCCTCGGAGAGCTTTTCGTCCAGATTCGTCTGCAAGCCAAGGTAGCCGGTTTCCCCGGTCACGGTCATGTAGTTGCCATCATAGGAAAGAAAGTAGAAACCGGCAAATCCGGTCGCCTGCTGTGCGTCCTCGATATATGCCTGAATCTCTGCTTCATCCGAGGTATTTTCCAGAAAGCCGTTGTACAGATGCAGATAGGTCACGTTTTTACGCACCATCTCGCTGAGCATATTGTTGGATTTATGCAGCACCTCTTCCAGATGCGTGGTGCTTTCCTGATAGATGGTCTGCGACACAAACGAGATGTACTGCACACTGAGCCCGACTGCCAGCAAGACCAGCAGTAGAATGGCGGCAGCGGCAGGCAGCCACTTTTGCCCGGAATGACCGTTTCGTTTGGATTCGTGCTTTTCGTCTGCCATTCCGCTCACCTCAATGTCATGTAGTTTTCAGGCTCTGCAAGCGCTGCACCGCCGCCGGAAACATAATCACGCCATGTGTTTTTCACCCATGTATCTTCGCCCGCAGACGTGCCGCATTCGCTGGCAAGCAGAGCGTCCATCTGCTTTTCCGGTGCAAAACAGGTAACGGTAACGGTGTCGTCATCCCCCAGCGGCTGCCCGTTCCGGGTGATGCCGGTCAGGGTATAGCTGCCATTACTCTCCTTTACCTCCACGGCAATGCCGCTGACTACCGGCAGAGAGCCGCGGTTGAAGGGCACAAAACCGCCCTCGCAGCCTTCCACATAAGCGCGGACAACTTCTTTCAGCTGGGCGCCGGTCATGGTGCGCTGGCGGGACATCAGGCCATTGGGCATGATCATGGAAGCCGCCATCTTTTTGGTATAGTCCGCCTTCAACACACCGCCGGTAAAGCTGTTTGCGGTGGCAAGCAGCACATCCGTGCCATACACGCCGCGCAGCGTGTTTGCCATAACGGAGAAGGCAGCGTTGCCGCCGTCTGCGTGGAACACGTTGGAATAGCCCTGCCCGGAGGTCAGCACATTCTCGTCCGCAGCGGGTGCTTCCTCAGCGAGAAGCTGGGCATTGAACGCCTGATACGCCTGCTTTGCGGTAAGCTTGCCCGCGATCATTTTGGAGACAACATCCTTAGAGATGGCAAAGAAATCGTTGGAGGCAATGCGGATATACATGTGGTTTTCTTCCACCACATCGCGCACGTCCTTCATGTACTCAGTCAGGCGCAGGCTAACGTTCTGGCTGTAGCTCAGCACGTCCTGTCCGTCGGCAACGATGCGGTTCTGCGCATCCTCAGAGAGCATGACGTTCAGCACTTTCATAGCTTTTTCGCGGCGCGCAGTGTCCTGCTCCAAGTCGCGGTTCAGGGCGATCTGGAAATAAGGGGTGGTCATGATCCACTTTTCACCGTTCTGGCTGAAGAAGGGCAAAAAGGTCGTGTCGATGCCCTCATCCTGAAACATTTTCACGCCGGCAGAGCTGCCAAAGTACATGGCAACTTCCCCGTTTCGGAACAGGTTCATCACGTCATCGTAGGTATGCGCAAGGTCGTCTGCCGTAAGGTGGGTATCCTGGATGAACTGCTCCATCCGCTCAAAGGCTCCCGGCCACACGGCATCGTCCAGACCCACCCGCACGGTGCTGGCAGGGTCGCTGTAAGCGGTGCGCCACTTGCGCCCTTCCGTGGTAGTAAGCTCGGCAGCGGAAAGCCCCTGCAATGTTTCCATGCAGGTGTAATCGTAGGTATAGTCGGCGGTAAAGCCGCGGATGCCCAGCGCTTCAAACGCCTGACAGGCTGCCACAAAGCTTGCGTAATCGGTGGGCAGCGGGATATCGTACTGCTCAAAAAGGCTGCGGTTGACCACAAAGCCGTGGGCATCCGCACACACCGGCAGCCAGTTCACGCTGCCGTCCTCGTTTTTAAAGCTGTTGAGGTAGGTGTTGTACACAGCGCCCGCCTCGTTGGTCAGGGCAAGGTTCATCAGGCTGTCCTTCAGCGGGGCAGCATCGTGCAGCGAGAACCGGCAGCAGGTGATGATATCCGGCAGACCGCCGTTCTGCTGCAAAAACTTGTAAAAATCCAGATCATTGTTGCCTACGATGAACTCGATATTCACATCCGGCAGCTGGGACTGGACATAAGGCGCATAGGTCTCGTACAGGCTATTGGTCCACAGATACACCTGAATGGTTTGGGCGTCCTCCTGCTTTTCTACCTCTTCCGGGCTTTTTGTGCCGCAGCCGGTCAGCAGGGACAGCCCTACCACCAGCGCCAAAAGCGCGGAAATAAGGCGGTACCGTGTTCTTTTGTTCATCAAATAATTCTCCTCACAACTCTTGGGCAGCTGCCGCTTTGCGGCAAGGCTGCTGTGGCTCACTTATCCGTACATCACCGCCCGCAAGAGTGTGCGTTGCAGAACCCGCCCACGGAAATGATGCCGCAATTTTTGCGTGCGTCCCCGATACCGCGAAAAGGGCGCAGCACAAAAGAGACATAAATATATTTTACCACCGCCATGAAGGATTTTCAATCAAATTTCACATATTTATACGCAAAAATCACGCATGTCCGGTTTCTTTGCGGCAGCGGATGTGCCTTTTTGCAAAAGGCAGGCAAAAAGGGAGCCGCCTTGTGCTATGAGGCTGGCATCAGCTGTCCATGGCGAGGAGCATCGGCATAACCACCACGGTGCCTCCCACCTGCAAGACGCGGAGCACCGGGTCGATGCGGGCTGAGGTCGTCCCACAATAAAAGAAAAGGGACCGCTGCACAAGGCTGTGCAACAGTCCCTTTTGTATTTGCATTTTACGCTGCGGTGCTGGCGGCATCCTCAGCGGCGGGGGCTTCTGCCACGGCGCTGTCCGCGCCCGCTTCTGCCTGCGCCTCCGGCTGCACAGCCGAGGCCGCAGCCGAATCTGCCGCAGCGGAGTCTCCGGCAGTGGCCAGAATGGCGTCCTGCACATCGCTTTCCGCCATAGGCTCCGGCTGCGCGGCCGCAGAGCTTGCGGCGCTTTCGGGCTTGGTTTCGCTCTCGGTCAGGCCGGTCAGATACCAGCTGCCGCTCTGGCGCTCGAACAGGTAGTCCATATACTTGGTGGGGGTGTCCGAGGAGGGGTTGATGATGCTGTCGTCCGCGCTGGCGGTGGGGATGTAGCCCACAGTGACGTGCAGCTTACCGCTGCGCTTGAACAGCTTGACCACGGTGGCGCGGTAATAGCCCACCGTGCCGGTGATGGGGATCTTGTAGCACTGGGTGGTCTCGTCAAACTCGACGGTCATATCCTCCATATCAAAGCTGCGGTGGGTCAGCTTGAAGCCAGGGCCCAGCAGCTTTGCCAGATAGGCGTCCACCTCCACCGAGGGCAGCAGCAGCTGCTCGGTCTCGGGGTCGGTGTTGTAGTTCTCAAAGCCGCCCTGCGTCTCCTGTATGCTGTACACGCAGCCCCACACGGCTGCCTCCCGCAGGGTCAGGTCGTCGATATTCTCAATGCCGTCAAAGGGCATGGGGTCGAACAATACCAGACCCTCCAGCTTGTCCTCGTATTCCTGCTTTTGTGCGGTATCGTCAAACAGATTTGCCACAAGGCCCACACCGGCCCGCAGCACCGTGATAAACCCGATGAGCACCAGCACCGTGATCAGCAGACCCAAGGTCTGCCGCCAACGGCGGCGCTTGATCCGGGCGTGTTCTTCCGGGGTGATCGTATTTTTCATTGGTCTGAGTCTCCCAAAGTTTTTAGTCTACCCAACAGTATACCACATCCGGCCGCAGAGTGCAAAACCTGTACCGGTGGTTTTTTTGTGAAAGCAGGCTTTTTATTCCCAGTCTTTCCATATCTCGGGCTGGTAGCCCACAGTGGCCTTGCGTCCGTTGCGCACGATGGGGGTCTTGAACAGCTGCTGGTTTTCAAACAGCTTGTCCTCCTTCTGCCAGTCCACCAGCGCGTCCAGCAGCGCAAGGGTCTGCTTGTCCTTTGCCGCCGGGTCAACCAGTTTTTCCCAGCCGCCCAAGGCGCGCGCTACGTTATCAAACTCGCCCCGGCTCATACCCTTTTCCTTCAGATCGATCATCTGGAACTTAATGCCGCGCTCCTTGAAATAGCGCTGCGCCTTTTTGGTATCAAAGCACTTGCTTGTGCCAAAAATCTGGATATTCATCTTATCTCCTCCTGCCGGTTCCCGGCGGTCTTATTGTACCACACCGCAAACCGCTTGCATAGGCATAATTTGCGGCAAAACGGGCAATGCTTTCCGCAAAGGAGGTGTTTGCATGAACGCATTCGTAGACCCTGAGCTGTGCATCGGCTGTACCCAGTGCGCCGGACTGTGCCCCGCCGTGTTCCGCATGGAGGGGGTTCTGGCTGTGGCAGAGCCCGGCCCTATCCCGCCGGAGGAGGTGCCGCAGGCCGTCACCGCAGCCCAGAGCTGCCCGGTAAGCGCCATCCGCATCGAGGAATAAGCCGGGCATCGGTAAGGCTGCTGCACAGCTTGTGCGGCAGCTTTTTTGCGGCGGGACGATTTAAAATGCCCTCCGCGCTGCTCTGGGCATAAACAGCGGAAATATTATTTGTGATTTCGGTCTGGTGGAACGCCTGTCGGCGTTCCACCAGACCATTTTCACGCGTGAATACATAATAAAATGCAGAGACACCCTCTTTTTCACACAAAAAGCTCCCGCGCGGTGCGGTTTTGTGCTATACTATAAGATGTGAAATTACGCAACGGAGGAACTGCATTATGCGTTTACTGGTCATTGACGGCAACAGCATTGCCAACCGTGCTTTTTACGGCATCAAGCTGCTGACCACCAAGGACGGACGTTACACCAACGCCATCTATGGCTTTTTGAACATTCTGCTCTCCCTGCTCAAGGAGTGCCAACCGGACGAGGTGGCCGTGGCTTTTGACCTGAAAGCTCCCACCTTCCGGCATAAAATGTACGATGGCTACAAGGCCACCCGCCACGCCATGCCCGAGGAACTGGCGCAGCAGATGCCGGTGCTCAAGCAGCTGCTGGCAGACCTTGGCTACCGTACCGTTACCGCTGAAGGCTGGGAAGCGGACGATATTCTGGGCACACTGGCCGCTGCCTGCGCCGCCCGCAAGGACGACTGCTTCCTTGCCACCGGAGACCGCGACAGCCTGCAGCTGGTAAGCGAGACCACCACCGTGCTGCTGGCTGCCACCGTGATGGGACGCAGCAAAACTGTGGTGATGGACGAGGACGCCATTCAGGAAAAATACGGCCTTGCGCCCAAACAGCTTATCGAGGTAAAGAGCCTGATGGGCGACACCTCGGATAACATCCCCGGCGTAAAGGGCATCGGCGAAAAGACCGCCCTCTCGCTGGTGCAGGCCTTCGGCTCGCTGGAGGGGGTGTACCAGAACATTGATGACAAGCGCATCAAACCCAAGCAGCGGGAGCACTTGCTGGAAGATAAGCCCATGGCCGAGTTGAGCCACACGTTGGGCACCATCCGCACCGATGCCCCCATCGACACCGCAGAGGGGTCCTACACCGTGGGCGAGGGCAACAAGCCCGCTGCCGTGCGGCTTTTGCAGGAGCTGGAGATTCATTCCCTGATTCCGCGGTTCGGGCTGGATGGCGTAGCGCCGGAAGCAGCCGCCGAGGAACAGGTTGTGGAGCTGCCGGAGGCCGAACTTGCTCCCCTGCCCCTGACCCCCGCCGGGCACTATCTGGTGGCCGCCCGCCCCGCCGTTACCGGCAAGCAGGGTTCCCGCAACGTGGTATTGCAGCCGGAAAGCTGGTATGCCGTACAGGACACCACCGTCTATCCGCTGGAGGACGCCGACCTGCTGCGGCTGCTGGACAATGCCGATGTAACGCTGGATGTGTTCAACTCTGCACCCCTTTACGCCAAGGCCATGGCTGCCGGCGGCTGGGGCAGCAGCATCATCTGGGACGGCAAGCTGGCCGCCTATCTGCTGGATGCTTCTGCCTCCAAGTACCAGATCAGCGAACTGATCCCCGCCTACAAGGCCGCTGCCGCCTTTACCTGCACCGATTACCCGGACGCCGGGCGGCTGGCCGACCTGTTTGCCCGGATGAAGGCCGAGATCACCGCCTGCGGCGAGGATGCGCTGTACAACGAGATCGAGTTCCCGCTGGCACAGGTGCTGGCCGATATGACCCGCACCGGCGTGCTGGTGGACAGGGACGGTATCGAGCAGTTCGGCGTAAAGCTGCGGGAGGAACTGGAGCAGGTGCTGACCCGCATCCACATGGAAACCGGCAGCGCCACCTTCAACCCCAACAGCCCCAAGCAGCTGGGCGAGATGCTGTTCGACACCATGGGTCTGCCCCACGGCAAAAAGACCCAGCGCGGCTGGTCCACCGACGCCGAAACGCTGGAAAGTCTGCGCGAGTACCCGCTGGTGGAGGACGTTTTGCAGTACCGCGCCTACCAGAAGCTGAACTCCACCTATGTGGAGGGTCTGCTCAAAGTCATTGGTGAGGACGGGCGCATCCACTCCACCTTCAACCAGACCGAAGCCCGCACCGGACGGCTCTCCTCCGATAATCCCAACCTGCAGAACATCCCCATCCGCACCGAGCTGGGCAGCCAGCTGCGCGCCTACTTTGTTGCAAAGCCGGGCTGTGTGCTGGTGGACGCGGATTACAGCCAGATCGAGCTGCGCATTCTGGCGCACATCACCGGGGACGAACACATGCAGCAGGCCTTTTTGAACGGTGAGGACATCCACCGCAGCACCGCCGCCAAGATCTACGGCATCCCGCAGAGCGAGGTGACGCCCCGGCTGCGCTCCTCTGCTAAGGCCATCAACTTCGGCATCATGTACGGCAAGGGCGCGTACAGTCTTTCCAAGGATATCGGCGTGACTGTGAAGGAAGCAGACGCCTTCCTCAAGAACTATCTGGCGGCTTTCCCCAGCGTGAGCGGCTATATGGACAAGACCATCGCGGATGCAAAGGCAAACGGCTATGTATCCACCCTGTTCGGACGCCGCCGCACCCTGCCGGAGCTGGCCAGTACCAACTTCAATGTGCGCGCCAGCGGCGAGCGCATGGCACGCAACACCCCCATTCAGGGCACCGCTGCGGACGTCATCAAACTGGCCATGGTGCGGGTGTGGAAGCGCCTGCGGGACGAAAAAATGGCAAGCCGCCTGATCCTGACCGTCCACGATGAACTGATCGTAGAGGCCCCGGAGGCGGAGGCCGAGCAGGCTGCCCGCATCCTGCGGGAGGAAATGGAAGGCTGCGTGCAGTACGCGGTGCCCCTGAGCACCGATGTGCACGCAGGCAAAAACTGGCTGGAGGCACACTGAAATGATCATTCTCGGAATCGAGTCTACCTGTGATGAAACTGCCGCTGCACTGGTGGAGGACGGGCGGCACCTGCTGAGCAACGTCATCTCCACCAGCGTCAAGGAGCAGGCGCTGTACGGCGGCGTTGTGCCGGAGATCGCCAGCCGCCGCCACTGCGAATTTATCAGCGCCACGGTCAAAAAAGCTCTGCTGGACGCCGGTAAGACCATAGACGACGTGGACGCTGTGGCCGTCACCTTTGCGCCGGGGCTCATCGGTGCGGTGCTGGTGGGCGTAAACTTTGCCAAAGGTCTGGCCTACTCAGCAGGTAAGCCGCTGGTGCCGGTGCACCATCTGCGGGGACACATCGCCGCGCTCTATCTGACCCACCCGGAACTCAAGCCGCCCTTTTTGTGTCTGGTGGCCTCCGGCGGGCACAGCCACATCGTAGAAGTGCAGGACTACACCCACTACCACATTTTAGGTCACACCGTGGACGATGCTGCGGGCGAAGCCTTTGACAAGGTGGCCCGCACGCTGGGTCTGCCCTACCCCGGCGGCCCCAGCGTAGCCGCTGCCGCCAAGACTGGCGACCCCAAAGCCTATCGTCTGCCGGTGCCCCATGTGGAGGGCAAATACAACGTGAGCTTTTCCGGCTTAAAGACCGCTGTGCTCAACGAGGTGAACAAGGCGCAGATGAAAGGCGAGGAAGTGAATGTGCCCGACCTTGCCGCCAGCTTTCAGGAGCGCATTGCGGGCATTCTGGCCGAAAAGCTACTGCTGGCCGCTGCCGATACCGGGGCAAAGCAGGTATGTCTTGCCGGCGGTGTCGCCGCCAACGGCCGTCTGCGCCAGCTGGTGAATGACGGTGCCCAGAAGCTGGGCGCAAAAGTCTACCTGCCGGAGCTGAAGTTCTGCGGCGACAACGGTGCGATGATTGCCGCACAGGGCTACTACCAGTACATTGCCGGGCACACCGCAGGGCTGGAACTGAACGGCCTGCCCACCCTGCCCATCGACTATGAATAAAAACAACACCGGAGGTGTTCCCATGACCGAGCGCAATCCTATCCTGCAAAGCCTGTTCGACCGCAAGTCGGTGCGGGTGTATGAAGAAAAGCCCATTCCTGCCGAGATGAAGCAGGCCATTTTGGAAGCTGCCGCACAGGCACCCTCTGCGGGCTGTCAGCAGCTGTACACCATTTTAGACATTACCGACCCGGCGCTGAAGGAAGCACTGGCTGAAAGCTGCGACCACCAGCCCTTTATTGCCAAAGCACCGCTGGTGCTGGTGTTCTGTGCCGACTGCAAAAAGTGGTACGACGCATATCTGGAAGTCGGCTGCACGCCCCGCACCCCGGGCGTGGGCGATTTGATGCTGGCAGTCACGGATGCCGCCATTGCCGCCCAGAACGCCGTTGTCGCCGCCGAGAGCTTTGGCATCGGCTCGTGCTACATCGGGGATATCATGGAAAACTGCGACACCCAGCGCAGCCTGCTGCATCTGCCGGACTATGTGTTCCCGGCGGTAATGCTGGTGTTCGGCTGGCCCACCCAGCAGCAGAAAGAGCGGACAAAGCCCCAGCGCTGCGCCATGGAGCATATCGTGCACGAAAACGGCTACCGCACCATGGACGGTGCAGAACTGCGGGATACCTTTGGCTACAAGGCCGGTAACGCGCCCTTTGACCAGTGGTGCACCGCCTTTTGCAACCGCAAGTATAACTCCGATTTTTCCAAAGAGATGACCCGCTCCGTGGAGGAATACCTCGGCCAGTTCCGGTGATCTAAAACGTTTCTGAACCACAAATTACAGCAATAAAAAGCGGCAGCTGCACGGCGTTTTGTGCAGCTGCCGCTTTTCTCGTTTATCTTTGGTTTTCCGCAAATAGTGCGCCCAGCTCCGGCAGGATATCGTGGGGCAGCATTCCGTACTCGCCGCGCTTTGCGGCGGCGCGGTCGGCGGCGGCACCGTGCAGGTATACCGCACAGGCAGCGGCTTCGTAGGCGGGCAGACCGCAGGCCAGCAGCGCCGCAAGCATACCAGCCAGCACATCCCCGCTTCCACCCCGGGCAAGCCCCGGGTTGCCGGTGGGGTTCACGCACACCCGCCCATCCGGGCTTGCCACCACAGTGCGTGCGCCCTTCAGCACCACCACGGCGTTCCACGCCTTGGCATAGCGCAGGGCGATGCTCTCCCGGTCAGCGGCAATCGCTGCCGCCGAAAGCCCAGTCAGGCGTGCCATCTCGCCGGGGTGCGGGGTGACTACCAGCTCCCCCGCCGGGTGCGGGAAGGGCTCGCCCTCTGCCAGCAGCTGTGCGGCGGCGTTCAGACCATCTGCGTCCAGCACCGCAGCCCCGGCAAAGCCGGGCAGAAGCTGCTGCACCAGTGTACGGGTCTCGGTGGCCCGGGCGGCGCTTTGCGCCGTGCCGCCAAGACCGGGGCCCAGCAGCAGCACGGTAGCCTTCTGCCGCCGGAGCAACGGCACATTTTCCGGCGCAATGCCGCCCTGTGCGCCCTCCTTACAGGGACACAGGCAGCACTCCGGCAGGCGGGTGACGGCAGCACTGACCACCAGCTCCACACTGGCAAGGGTAACGATGCCCGCCCCGGTACGCAGTGCGCCCTCGGCTGCCAGCAGGGCAGCGCCCCGGTAAAAGGCACTGCCCGCCACCGCCAGTACGCTACCAAAGGTGCCCTTATGGCTGTCCCGGGCACGGCGCGGGATGCTCTGCCAGACAAATTCCTCGGTAATTTCCACAGCCATGGGTGCACCTCCAGAGAACGATTTTGAATGCCCTCCGTTTCCCTCTGGGCATTTCTAGCGGAATAATTGTTTTAGATTTAGCATTTGCAGCGGCCAATAGGCCGCTGCAAATGCATTCTCTCAAAATCAGGGTCAGCATTACGCCTGTCCCTGCACAAGGGCGCGGATCTGTTTTTCCACGTTCTGCACTTCCTCGTGGAACATCCGGGCAGACACACGCAGTGCGCCGTGACCAAGGATGATGACCTGCTCCATGCCGTCCGAGGTCGCCACGCGGACACGGCGGCTCTTGCCGATTTCGTGGGTGACCCGCTCGATGAACATATCGGCAGTCTCCGCCTCCTTGGTGTAGACCACATGGATGTTGTGGTACTGCTCAATAGCGCCGGGGCTGCCGGGCACGCGGTAGGCATCGAACACCAGAATGAGCACACATTTCTGGTAGCCCTGATAGTTGCACAGGATGTCCATCAGCTTGCGGCGGGCGGCATCCAAGCTTTCCTTTGACAGGGCGTTCAGCTCGTCCCACGCAAAGATAATGTTGTAGCCGTCCACCAGCAGATACTCCGGGGCAATTTCCCATTGCTCGGCGGCAAAGTCCGGGCGTTCGGTCTTTTGCACCGGACGGAACGCCGCCAGCGGGTCCCGCTTGATGGGGCCGTAGGTGCGCTCAAAGATTTTGAGCAGCTCGGCATCTTCCTCCAGCGTGGCGCGGTAGGCCATGGCGCGGCGCTGGGGCGCAGCCTGTACCTCCTGGCGGGCAGGCTTTGCCTTGCCCCAGCCGCTTTCAACGTGCATGTGGCTGCGCACCTCGCTCCACGGCACCACAAAGCCAGCACCATGGGCACAGAACACGGAATCTGCGGGGTTGTCCAAATCATGCTCCGGCTGGTAGCCGATTTCTGCAATGACCTGCTGTGCGTTATGGCAGGAGCGGTAGCCGTCCAGCGTCAGGCTCAGATGTCCCCTGCCGCGGGTGTAGCTGACCACCTCCATGGGGTAGCTGCGCATGGTGGATACCGGCGCAAAGCCGGTCAGGGTGGCGGTTTCCGCGCCGCTTTCCGGCGGGTCGAAGCTGCCCTCCATGCGCTGGATATCGCTCATGGCGCGGCCGATGTTCTCCACCGGCACTTCCAGCCGGAAGGCATACCACGGCTCTAACAGCTGGCTTTTTGCCAGCATCAGCCCCTGCCGCACGGCGCGGTAGGTAGCCTGCCGGAAATCGCCGCCCTCGGTGTGCTTGAGGTGTGCTCTGCCGGTGAGCAGGGTGATTTTCACATCGGTCAGCGGTGCGCCGGTCAAAACGCCAAGGTGCTGCTTTTCTTCCAGATGGGTCAGCACCAGCCGCTGCCAGTTTTTGTCCAGAACCTCTTCCCGGCAGTCGGCGGCAAACTGCATCCCGCTGCCCCGGGGCAGCGGCTCCAGCAGCAGATGCACCTCGGCATAGTGGCGCAGCGGCTCGTAATGCCCTACGCCCTCCATGGGCTCGGTGATGGTCTCCTTATACAAAATGCCGCCCGGGCCAAAGGATACCTCCAGCCCGAACCGCTCGGCCAGCAGGCTGCGCAGCACTTCCAGCTGCACCTCGCCCATCAGCTGCACATGAATTTCGCCCAAGCTTTCGTTCCACACCACATGGAGCTGAGGCTCTTCCTCCTCCAGCCGGTGCAGCTTGCCCAGCGCGGCGTGCACGTCCGCGCCCTCCGGCAGCAGCACCTGATAGCTGAGCACCGGTTCCAACACCGGCACATCGCTGTCCCTCTCTGCCCCAAGCCCGGTGCCGGGCTTTGCATGGGTCAGCCCGGTCACGGCACATACCTGTCCCGGGCCGAGGACCTCAGTCAGAGTATACTTTGCGCCGGAATACAGCCGCAGCTGGTTTGCCTTTTCTGCCCACGGCTCACCGTCCGCTTCGCCGGTGAGCAAAGCCTTTACCTTCAGTTCCCCGCCGGTGACCCGCAGCCATGTCAGGCGGGTGCCCTGCTCGTCCTGCGATACCTTGAACACCCTTGCGCCAAAGGCGTGCAGCGCCGGGGCGGGTCGGGTGTAGCGGTCCAGCCCCTCCAGAAGTGCATCCACTCCGTCCAGCCGCAGCGCCGCCCCGAACCAGCACGGAAAAACGTGCCGCCGGGCAACTGCCGGGATGATGTCTGCATCGGTCAGGGTGCCTGCGTCCAGCATTTTCTCCATCAGCTGCTCATCGCACAGCGCCAGTGCCTCGTTGCGGGCGGCAGGCTCTGCGCCAAAATCCACAAAGCCCTCGCCAAGGCGATGGTTCAGCTGGGTGAGCAGTTGCTCCCGGGTCATACCGGGCAGGTCCATCTTATTTGCGAACACAAAGGTGGGCACATGGTAGCGCCGCAGCAGCCGCCACAGCGTTTCGGTATGGCTTTGCACACCGTCCGTTCCGCTGACCACCAGCACCGCGTAGTCCAGCACCTGCAAGGTGCGCTCGGTCTCGGTGGAAAAATCCACATGGCCGGGGGTATCCAGCAGGGTGATGGCGGTATTGCCCGCCGTAAGCAGCGCCTGCTTGGAAAAGATGGTGATGCCGCGCGCTTTTTCCAAGCTGTCGGTATCCAGAAAGGCGTCCCCGTGGTCTACTCGCCCCAGCTTGCGGATAGCACCAGCGCGGTAGAGCATGGCCTCGGAGAGGGTGGTCTTGCCGGAGTCCACATGGGCCAGAATGCCCAGTACGATCTGTTTTTGCGTTGTTTCCATGCACTGCTCCTATAACTATTATTTCCTGTTTATTGTAGCACGCTTTGCCGGGAAAAGAAAGTTTTCCGGTATAAATCCCGCCGGTAAAAAGCAGCACCGGACAGAACGCGGTCTGCCCGGTGCACATTTTTCTTAAAAAAGGTCCAGCATATTGTCCAGATAGATTGCCTCCCGCACTTGCAATTGGTATTCCGGCTTTGTCATGTAGTAAAGCAGAAATTCCAGCACCAGTGCGCTGCCAAGTCCCCTGCCCTCTATCTTGAACTGGGAAAAGCCTGCGGGCAGGTACCGCTGCCGGATATCCTCTACCCCAATGAACCCGGGGCTGCGCATCGCCTTGGAAAAGCGGTAGCCCCCGGCGGCGTCCGGGGCGGCGCAGCAGTGGTCCGGGCAGTCCTCGCCCAGATTCTGACGGCTGACCGTCTCGTAGCAGCGCTTGCGCTCGGTGCAGCCGAACCAGCAGCACTCATTGCATAAAAACTCCACCTTCGCCTTTTGCTCCGACGGCAGGGTGCGCAGCTGCTCCAGTGCCGGGTTCAGCCGGAAATCCGGCACCACATACCGGAACTGCGGCTTTGCCAATTCCTGCCGCAACTGCGCAAACTCCGTGAGCACCTTGGTGGTGGAGGACACCAGATACAGCTCCGGCCAGCGCTGTTGCAGATAGTCCGCCAGCAAATCAGAATGGACGATGACGCCGTTTGGCACACTGCCGCCTTTGGCAAACTGCTCACACAGGGCGTTGCACTGCGGGTCGGCAAGGTGCTCAGCCCGCAGCAGGGAGTTACTGAAGGTCAGCCGCCCGGAGATGCCGTATTCCCGCAATAGCGCCAGCACCTCGCGCGCAGCTGCCCCGCCGCTGGAAATGCGTCCCCCACCCCAGATGCAGCCCGCCGGGGCACCGTAGATAGAGCCGATGGCGCACCAGTCGTAAAAATATTCCCGGTGCTCCCGGTACAGCGGCAAAAACCGGCGGTACAGCTCGTAAAACTCGAACAGGCCGGGCAGATGATAATAGGCAGCTGCGGGCTTTTCCATAGTGGTTCCTTTCCTGCAAAAAGGGAGCTGCTGCGTAAAAATGCCGTGCAGCGGCTCCCCTGTTTTTATCGTATTCGCTTTTGTTACACGGTGGCTCCGACCTGAGGGGCGCCGCCGGCGAGCTGCTCTGCCGTAAGCGGCTGGGCTTCCGTGGGGGCGTTCAGCCGCTCCTTGGCCACAGCCAGCATCAGCTTGATGCGGTTTTCCTGATTGACCCGGGTGGCGCTGGGGTCGTAGTCGATGGGGGTGATGTTGGCGCTGGGGTACAGCGCACGGATCTTGTTCACCATGCCCTTGCCCACGATATGGTTGGGCAGGCAGCCAAAGGGCTGCGCACACACGATGTTACCGTAGCCGCCCTGCACCAGCTCGATCATCTCGGCGGTCAGCAGCCAGCCCTCGCCCATTTTTGCACCCAGCGAGATGACCCCCTTGGGCTTTTCCACCAGCTCCTTGAAGGGGCCCGGTGCATAGAACCCGGCGTCCATCTCGGCCTTGAGCATGGCGCGCTCCACGCTGTCCAGCCAGTTGAGCAGCTGGTCGGTGCCCAGCTTTACAGCCAGATTGCCGCCGTAGAGTACATGATCCTCGCCCATGTTGAAGGCGCAGTACTGCACAAAGCCCATCAGACCGGGGAAGTTCACCTCGCAGTCCTGACTTTCCAAGAACTTCTGCAGATCATTATTGCCCAGCGGACTGTATTTGACGTAAATCTCGCCCACAACGCCCACCTTGACCTTGGGCACCCGGGTGACCGGGATGGTGGCAAATTCCTTTGCGATGAGCGGGAAGGTGTGCTTCATTTCCCGGGAAGTAAAGCCTTTCCCGGCCAGCAAGGCACGGCCCAGACGGGCGATCCAGCGATCCACCATGCGGTCGGCGGCACCCTTTTCGTTCTCGTAGGGAGCCACCTGATTGCGCAGCGCACACAGCATATCGCCGTAGAAGATGCAGGCGATGCACTTGCGTGCCAGCGGGAGGGTCATCTGGAAGCCGCTGTCCTTTTCCAGACCGGAAAAGTTCAGGCTTGCCACCGGGATCTGCGGGTAACCGGCCTTGACCAGCGCCTTGCGCAGCAGATGGATATAGTTGGAGGCGCGGCAGCCGCCGCCGGTCTGGGTGATCAGCAGGGCGGTGTGCTCCAGATCGTACTTGCCGCTGTTCAGCGCATCCAGAAACTGGCCAATGACCAGCAGCGCCGGGTAGCAGGTATCGTTATGGACATACTTCAGCCCCAGCTGTGCCACGGCACTGCCGCAGTTGCCCAGAAGCTCACACTTATAGCCCTCGCAGCGCAGTGCGTACTCCATAAGCCGGAACTGGGTAACGGCCATGTTGGGGATCAGGATGGTGTGGGTCTTTTTCATCTCCGGGGTAAATTTGGGATAATTATATTCCATAGGTTCCTCCTATGTTGCTCTAAACAAGATAGTCCCCGCAAAGACTTCCCCCGCCGGGGGAAGTCTTTCAGCCTATCTCAAGGTTTCTTTTATTCTGCCTTTTCTGCGGCGGCTTCGTCCCGCTCGTCCAATGCGGCAAACAGGCTGCGCAGACGGATGTTCACGGCACCGAGGTTTGTGATCTCGTCGATCTTCAGCTGGGTATACAGCTTGTTGCCCCGCTGCAGGATCTCGCGGGTCTCATCGGTGGTAATGGCATCCACGCCGCAGCCGAAGGACACCAGCTGCACCAGATCCATATCCTTCTGGGTGGTGCAGTACTTGGCGGCGGCATACAGGCGGCTGTGGTAGGTCCACTGGTTCAGCACGCTGGTGGGGAACTTCTGCACCCGGTTGGAGATGCTGTCCTCGGTGACCACCGCAGCCCCGTGGCGGGTGATCAGGTGGTCGATGCCGTGGTTGACCTCCGGGTCCACATGGTAGGGGCGGCCTGCCAGCACGATGATGCGCTTGCCCTGACGGCGCGCCTCGTCGATGATCTCGCTGCCCTTTACCCGGATCTTCGCCATGTGCGCCTCGTATTCCGCGTAAGCAGCATCGGCTGCGGCCTGCACCTCCCGCTCGGAGATGCCGCCAAAGTACTTGGGCAGCACCTCCTTTGCCATCTTGTGCACAAAATCCTTGGGGCGGTGGATGCCCACATAATCGTAGATGAACTTTTTGCCCTCCAGCTCCGGGCAGTTGCCTGCCAGAACCTCCGGGTAGTAGGCCACCACCGGGCAGTTATAGTGGTTGTCGCCCAAGCCCTCGTCCACATTGTAGGTCAGGCAGGGGTAGAAGATGGCGTCCAGCTGCATCTGGCTCAGCGCCTTGATGTGGCCATGGCTCAGCTTTGCCGGGAAACAGGCGGTATCGCTGGGGATGGTAGCCTGTCCGGCCAGATACAGCCCGCGGGTGGACACCGGGCTGGTGTGCACCGCAAAGCCAAGGCTCGTCCAGAAGGCGTACCAGAAGGGCAGCAGCTCGTAGAAGCCCAGACACAGCGGGATGCCGATGGAACCGCGCTTACCGGGCACAGGCTTGTAGCTGGCCAGCAGCTGCTGCTTGTAGGCGTACAGATTCAGGCTGTTGTCCTCGCTTTTGCCGGTAACAGGCTTGTCGCAGCGGTTGCCGGAGATGAACTTGCGGCCATCGGCAAAGGTGTTGACGGTCAGCTGGCAATGGTTGCCGCAGCCGCCGCACTTGACGCTGACCACCTGCTGTGCAAACTTTTCCAACTCCTGCTCGTCCATCATGGCAGAGGTGGTCTGGTTGTTTTTATGGCTCTGGCGCAGGCCGTACAAAGCAGCGCCGTAAGCGCCCATCAAGCCGGCAATATCCGGCCGGATGACCTCCACGCCCATTTCTTTTTCAAAGGCACGGAGCACGGCTTCGTTATAGAAGGTACCGCCCTGCACCACGATCTTGCGGCCCAGCTCTTCCGGGCTGGAAGCGCGGATCACCTTATACAGCGCATTCTTGACCACGCTGATGGACAGACCTGCGGAGATATTCTCGATGCTGGCACCATCCTTCTGCGCCTGCTTGACCGAGCTGTTCATGAACACGGTGCAGCGGCTGCCCAAGTCCACCGGGCGGTCTGCGAACAGACCCAGCGCGGCGAACTCCTTGACATCGTAGCCCAGTGCCTGTGCGAAGGTCTGCAAAAAGCTGCCGCAGCCGGAGGAACAGGCCTCATTCAGGAAGATGTTGCTGATGGCGCCATCCTCGATCTTGAAGCACTTCATGTCCTGTCCGCCGATATCAATGATGAAATCCACGTCCGGCATAAAGTATTTGGCAGCGGTAAAGTGCGCCACCGTTTCCACCAGACCGTAATCACAGCGGAAAGCGTTCTTCACCAGTTCCTCGCCGTAGCCGGTGGTGGTAACGCTGGCCACCTGCAGTCCCGGGTGCTCCTTATAGATCTTGAGCAGCTGCTCCCGGATGAGGGGCAGTGGATTGCCAAGGTTGGGCTGATAGTTGGTGTACAGGATCTGGCTCTTTTCGTCCACCACCACCAGCTTGACCGTGGTAGAACCGGAGTCGATGCCGATATGCACCGGCCCGCAGTGGGCGCTGAAGGCCACGCGGGGCACGCTGTGGGACATGTGCCGTGCATGGAAAGCCTCGTACTCCTCCTTGCTGGCAAACAGCGGCGGTTCGCTGGCATAGGTAGCGGTTGCGGCGTATTTATCCAGCGCAGCGGCTACCTCGGTGAGCACAAATTCCTTGTCGGCGTACAACGCAGCGCCCAGCGCCACATACAGCAGGCTGTTTTCCGGGCAGGTGCCGGTCACATTCAGCGCTTCGTCAAAACTCTTGCGCAGCACGGTGCTGAAGGTGAGCGGGCCGCCCAGATAAAGGATATTGCCCTTGATGGGGCGTCCCTGTGCCAGACCGGCGATGGTCTGGTTGACCACTGCCTTATAGATACTGGCGGCGATATCCTCGGTGCGGGCACCCTGATTGATCAGGGGCTGCACGTCACTTTTAGCAAACACGCCGCAGCGGGAGGCGATGGTATAGGTACGCTGCGCCTGCTCGGCGGCCTTGTTCATCTCCTCAGCGCTCATCTTCAGCAGGGTAGCCATCTGGTCGATGAAGGCACCGGTGCCGCCGGCACAGCTGCCGTTCATGCGCACCTCGGTGCCGTTGGTCAGAAACAGGATCTTGGCGTCCTCACCGCCCAGCTCAATGACGCAGTCCGTCTTTGGCATAAAGCGCTTGACCGCCACGCGGGTGGAGAACACCTCCTGCACAAAGGGCACACCGCAGCTATCCGCTAAGCCCATACCGGCAGAGCCGGAGATGCTGAGCAGCGCCTTGCTGCCATGTAGCTGCTCGGCATCAATGCGCCGCAGCAGCTCCTGCGCCTTTTCCAGAATATGACTATAATGTCGTTCGTATGTAGAATACAGCAGTTCATCATGATCGCCCAGCACCACACACTTGATGGTGGTACTGCCGATGTCAAGACCTACTCTCACCTTGTTTTCCCTCCTAAGGACAAATAACCGGAGCATAACGCCCCGGCTGCCATGGCAAACAGCCGTTGTACGGCAAAGACCCGCAACGGCAGCTCTCTCTTTTCAGCAGCCCGCATCGCGCAGCTACGCTGTTTTCAAGCAGCATTCGCAATAAAAAATGCAGCAAATGCGTTTTTGCATACACTATTATTATAATCCAATCGCGGGCGGCATTCAATCCATGTTGTCTATTTTACACGAAAAAAATAGTATTTTTTGCTCAAAAGGCTGAACTTTTTGTGAACAAGTGTCTTTTTTCCCTGCAAAAAAGCCGCCGCACAGAGTTTGTGCAGCGGCCTCGTACCGGCGGGACGTTTTGCATGGTTTCTGCGCGTGCTTTGGCTATTCCGAGCGGGAACCCTCTCTACGACCCCACGCGTAAAAATGCCTTTGGAGCACTCCGTTTTCCTTACCGGTTCACGAAATTCAGCGCCAGAACCAGCAGCAGCATGTGCACGGGATAAAAGGCGTAGCAGGCATACTGGAAAGGCTTGCTGTGGTAGCCCTGTCGCCCGCGGTACAGCCAGATGGGCACCAGTGCCAGCAGCGCCAGACCCTGCTGGCAAAGCTCAAAGTCCATGCCGAAGAGCTGAATGGGGTACATCAGCCCGCCCAGCAGCTCCACATTGACCCAGTACAGCGCCGCCAGCTGCCCCAGCAGACACCACCACTTGCGCCCGTGCCCGTGAAAAAAGTAGAAGATGAACACGGTCATCACACCGGCACCGTAGTAGTCCACCATGCCCAGCGTGCCCAGCACCGCGCCCGCCGCCACCACAAGGACGGATACCAGCAGGTACAACCATGTTTTCTGCTTTTTGCGCACCGTTTCCATTAGATGGATGCCCAGAATGCCCAGCAGCAGCGTCCAGATGACATTCTGGTGCACCGGGTAGAACCATGTGCCGCCGTACATCAAATCGAAGGGCACTTCCGAAAGCAGGGCAAACAGCAGCAGGCGCAGGGTGTATTTTTTCAGGTCATGGGTGTGGAAATAGCCCTCCACCGCCATAAAGGCAAAGATGGGAAACGCCACCCGCCCGGCACAGGTCAGCCATTCCTGCGCGGGCAGCAAAGTAGCCCACAGGTGGTCCATCAACATCAGCGCCATGGCAAGGATATGAAGGGCTGCTGCGCTCAGGTCAAAGCGGGTCGCAGCAGTGGAATGGATTGGTTTGGTTGACATACGCATACCTCGTCTTTTGTCGAAATTCAGTTCCTTTATCTGGAATACGAACGAGCCCCGCAAAGAATTGCAGCCCCGGCAGTTCTTTCCCCGCCGAGGCTGGCCTGCTGCTTTATTTTTTCTGCTGCGAATACCCCAGACACAAAAAGCTGGAGCCAAGGCAGAGCCATACCACCGCCGTGGAGTGGCTCTCGCCGGCAAAAAAGTTCAGCGCTGCGGCAAGAAAAAACAGCAGCCCGCTGAGATAAAACAGATTGCATTTTTTCATAGCGCATTCCTCCGTTTGGCTTTTTCTGTCTCCAGCTTACCACAGACTGCCCGCCTGCGCAAGCTTTCCGGTAAAATAAGCAAAGCGCCCGCCCCGGCTTTGACCGGAGCGGGCGCTTTGCATTAGCTGTGACACTTATTGGGATAAGAGATTGGCATTACTCAGCCGGCCACGCGCTCGGTGCGGCCTGCCTCCAGCATATAGCGCAGGAAGCCGGTCACGTCGGTGGGGTCGGTCACGGTGAGGTCAAAGCCCTTCTTGGGGGCCGTGTCCATCATCTGCAGCATGGAGCGTGCGGTAGCGTCCTTTTTCAGGTCGCAGGTCTTGCCGTTGTCCAGATGCAGCAGCACGCTGCCGTGGCTGGCAGAAAGCTGGCGCATGAAACGTTCCTTATCAAAATACTCGATACGAAGCATAGGAATACCTCCTTGACGAAATGGTTTATGTTACACTTGCCGTCCGGTCCTCTTTGGACAGGCGGCGGGAGAATAGCGGTTTTACCCGGCAGTAGAAACGCTTGCACAGCTTGCGTCCCGGCTGCCTTGGTGCTATACTGAGCTTGGAAGCTCTGATAGGATAATACCACAAAACGATCGCAAATTATAGAACAGAACCGCATAGTATATGCAACAAAACCGGCATTGACAAAAAACATTCAAAGTATTGCGGAAAGGATTTGGTGAATATGGCATATCAGACAAGCTGTGCCTCTTATACAAGCGGCCGGGTAGGGCTGACCAGCGCTACTGCCGTGGTGGCCGATGCCGCCGGGCGGGAGCAGACCCAGCACGGCAGCCCACTGTTTCCTATCGCCTGCTATGCCGAGGATCTTTCCAGCTACTCGGTGGCGTGGCACTGGCACGAGGAGTTCGAGTTTATTCTGGCGGCGCTGGGACCCATCCATGTGGATGTGAACAAGACCCGCCTGACCTTGCAGACCGGGCAGGGGGTGTTCATCAACTCCGGGGCACTGCACGCGGTGGAGCCTGCCGAGGGCAGGGCGCTGCTGCACTCCGGCGTATTCCAGCCCAGGCTTGTCGGCGGCATGGACACCGTGTTCTGGCAAAAGCTCATCCGACCGCTGCTGCAACCTGGCACGCCACCCTTCTTTTTGCTGGACGAAGCCGTGCCATGGCAGCGGCAGGTACTGCTCTGCCTGCGGGAGGCGTGGAAGGGCGTGGCGGACGAGCCCTTTGACTACGAGAACCGGGTGCGCTACCACCTTACCGCCGCCCTGCGGCTGCTCATTACCCAATGCGTCAGCGGCAAGGTGAAGGTATCGGAGCAGGAGCAGATTGCCTCGGAGCGGATGAAGCAGATGCTCCGCTATGTAGAGGAGCACTACGCCGAGGAGCTGACCGTGGAAAAGCTGGCCGGGTGCGTAGCCCTGAGCGAAAGCGCCTGTCTGCGCAGTTTCCGGCAGTTTCTAGGCATCACGCCCATCCAGTACGTCAAGCAGTTCCGGGTGGAAAAAGCCGCCGAGCTGCTGCGCTCCACCCGGCTCAAGACCGGCGAGGTAGGGCTGGAATGCGGTTTTTCCGATGCCAGCTACTTTATCAAGACCTTCCGGGAGATCAAGCACTGCACCCCCCGGGAGTACCGCATCCGCTTCTGCTGAATAAAAGATAAAAATACAATGCCGGGCAGCTCCAAGCTGCCCGGCATTGTATTATAAAAATTTTCCCTGCCAGCGCTCCGGCGGGATGACCGGCTCGGTGACAAAGGCTTCGGGGTTCGGGGCAAGGACGTGTCGCGTGACCCGGAAAACCTCCTCGGCGTCACACAGGATGCACTTTGCATCGCCGAATTTCGTGTTCCGGGCTGCGCCGCAGTCCAGATACGCCTGTTCCAGCTTGACGAAATCCTCCGAGATATGCGGCTGCTGCGCGTTGTAGTGACGGCGCATATAGACGTTGTGCTGCGCCCCGGCTTCGTCCACCACGGTAAGCTGCAGGGGCTTGTCGGTCAGGCGGTTCGGCACGTTCAGCACCTCCTCCACACTGTGGATAAAGGTGTTGCGGGCGTGGGTGACCCCCAGCAGCAGCACCTTGCCGTGAGCTGCCCGCAGGCGGTCATAGCAGCCACCGGGGGTGCAGGGGGTGTTGGCGTTCAGCTCCCCTTCTATGTAAGCAGCCGCGCCCTTGCCGTAAGCCGCCATGCTGTGGGTGGGGTGCAGCGAGCGCACCACGCCGGGGCGCTGCCAGAACAGCTCTGGCAGAATGCCCACACAGCACGGGCTGCGGCGCACATCGAACACCCGGTTCTCCTCGCTGATGAACCGCCATGTGTGGGTGGGCAGCAGCAGCAAGCCCTCTGCAAAAAACTCCATCAATGCGTCCAGAACCGTGTCTGCACCGCCCTCCACCGGGCCGATGGACTTCATGGAGGAATGGATCAGGATGGTCTCGTTCCCTGTCAGCCCCATCGCGGCAAGGTCGCGCTTGAGCTCAGCCTTTGTATATGCCATGTCATTTCTCCTTTTCGGGCATTTTTCTGTATCCAGTTTACCGCCTTTTGCGCGGCAAAGCAAGCCCGCAGCGGTACCGTACCCTCGTAATGCACAAAAAAGCATATTTCCTGCCGCATTTACTGGAGACGATTCGGTGTCTGCCGGATATGCACTCTTGTAGCTTTTTTAGCAAAATCCTGTATACAGCGCATCACCTTGCCGTGCTGTCACGAAACAAGCGCAGCACCTTGCAATTATAGCATTTAACAGTTATTTTTAGTTTTCTTTGTATATTTAGTACAGCAGCCGTTTTATCTTGGCATTTCATCAGCACTTTTCCCGCACCATGAAGTGGCATATCAATTTTTCCGTTTCCTGAGCAGCTCCGTGCGCAAGCACAAAAATCTTGTATACAAGTATCTAAATAAAGTTCCGTTTCAGCATTGACATTCCGCTGCCGGAACGGTACAATGATATTAAGCTTAATTTACCGGATAAATGGAGAACGACTATGGCTACATTACAGCACACGGATGAGCTCTATCATATTCTTGAGGATGAGATCTGCGCATTGAAGATTTTGCCCGGAGAAGCGCTGAGCGAAAACCAGCTGTGCAAGCGGTTCGGCGTTTCCCGCACCCCCATCCGCAGCGTTTTGCAGCGGCTGGAGCAGAACCGCTTTGTGCAGATCATCCCCTGCAAGGGCACCATCGTCACCGCCATCGACATCGGCGTGGTGGATCAGCTCATCTTCCAGCGTGTTGCGGTGGAGGGCATGGTGTTCCGGGATTTTGTGCAGAGCTGCTCGCCCATGGAGATCCTTGCGGTGGAACACCTTTATAATATGCTGCTGGAAGCCGCTGCGGGGCGCAGCGAACCGGAAAACTTTGATTTCAACCACTTCCTCAGCTGCGACCTTGCCATGCACGAGTACTGGTTCCGCAAAACCAGCAAGGAGTACCTTTGGGAGCAGATGACCCGCCCGCAGGCAGACTATTCCCGCTTTATCCGTCTGGACATCGTAGGCGCGCGCAACGTGCCCAACGTTGTCAGCGAACACGCCGAGATGCTGCGCATTCTGCGGGAGAAAGATCTGGACGCCATCGAGCCACTGATGCGCACCCACCTGTACGGCGGCGTGAGCCGCATGGGCAGCAAGATCTACTCGGACGAATACCGCATCTACTTCAAGCTGCCGGAGGGCAAATAATTAAAAGGCCGCTGCACAGTCTCTTGTACAGCGGCCTTTTTCTGGTTGCGCCAGCAGGAGTCGAACCTACGATGGGGGAGTCAAAGTCCCCTGCCTTACCGCTTGGCGATGGCGCATCATGCAAGATAGTATAACATATTTTCCGCCGTTCCACAAGAGGTACGCCGCGTTTTTGCAGCTTTTTCTGCGCGCCGCCCGCTGCATTGGGGGCGGTTCGGGTCTGTTTTTAGGCTTTGCATTTTCCATATCCTGCCATGTTTTTACAAACGGTAAGTTTTGCGGGATGCGTTTTTCAAAAAACACAGTCCGTAGGGGGACAAGATTCATCTTGCAAAGGTGAAATTTATTTTTTCTTGCTTTTCTTATTGTTTTCTCAAAAGACTGTATTTTGTTTTCTCAAAAGACTGTATTTTGTTTTCTCAAAAGACTGTATTTTTTGTTGCGGTTCTGGTACACTGGATGTGATAAAAACAGGTTGAAGAAACTTCTCCTACGTCCGGGCTGCGTCTGGGTGGGGCAGTGTCTCCATCTTTGTGAAGGAAAGCGAGGGATCTCATGAAAAAATTTCTGAAAACGCTGGTGGTCGGGCTTTGCCTGTTCACGCTGCTGTGCTGCGCACTACCGGCTGCATTTGCTGCCGACAAAACTTCAGGGAGCAAAAAGGAAGAGAACGTGTACGTCATTGGTATGGATGCCCAAGGTGGCATCTGCTCTACCGTGGTCACCTACACGAACATGTCCGGCAAACTGGAGAGCACGCCCGAGCAGCCTACCATGACGGGCTACACCTTTGACGGCTGGTACACCGAGCCGGTGGGCGGCAGCAAGGTGACCACCTCCACCGTGTTCACCTCCGACGCTACCATCTACGCCCACTGGACTGCCAAGACCGGCACTTCTACCATGCCGCAGCCTACCACCCAGCCCACCGTCGTTCAGTGGCAGAAGTATGCAGGGCCTGCACTTGTGGCCGGTGCCCTGCTTACCACCCTGCTGGTCGCCTCTATGTTCTGAACACTGCTGTAAACGCAATGATACCATTGAAGAAAGGGATCTCACCATGACTACTTCTACCATGAAAATGCCCGCCAGCTATTCCGCCATCGAAGTCGAGGAGATGACCTATCTGGACGGCGGTGCCAGCAACGCTTATCAGGCCTTTCTGGACGTTGGCAAGGTGTTCAACTACATCGCCCGCATCTTCTCCGGTGCAAGCTCCATCATCAACAACGTCAACGTCATCTATCAGTCCTTTGTATCGCTGAACAGTCTGTTGAGCAGCTTCGGTAAGTAAAAGGATATCCCAAAGTTTGGATACGGGAGCCGTACTTTTATTGAAAAAGTGCGGTTCCCGTTTTTCGTATGCACAACAATGAAAGCCTCAGGGGGTAAGCGGCAGAGCGGCCTGCGTTAGCAGATGGCGGGGCTTTGACTGGGGGAGTTCTCCACGCAAAAGAACCGCCGTACAAAATGTACAGCGGTTCTTGTTTTATGCAGTCCGTATTATGTTTTACTGCTGCTGGGCGGCCTTTTTGGCTTCCAGAGCCAGAATAGCGTCGCGGCGGCTCAGGTTGATGCGTCCCTGCTGGTCGATGTCGGTCACCTTGACCACGATGGCATCACCCACGGCAACCACGTCCTCTACCCGCTCCACGCGCTTGGTGTCCAGCTTGGAGATGTGCACAAGGCCTTCCTTGCCCGGAGCGATCTCCACAAAGGCACCAAAGTTCATCAGGCGGGTCACCTTGCCCTTGTAGATGGCACCGATCTCGGGGTCCTCCACAATGGTCTTGATGGTAAAGATGGCGCGCTTTGCGTCCTCCTGATCCACGGCGGAGACGAACACATGGCCGTCCTCCTGCACGTCGATCTTGCAGTTGCAGGTGGCGCAGATGTCCTGAATGACCTTGCCGCCCTTACCAATGACGTCCTTGATCTTGTCGGTGGGGATCATCATGCTGAACATCTTGGGTGCCCAGCGGCTCAGTTCCTGACGCGGCTCGGCGATCACCGGCTTGATGATCTCGTCCAGAATATACAGGCGGCCCTTGCGGCACTTCTCGAATGCCTCGGCAATGATGTCATAGGTCAGGCCGTCGATCTTGATGTCCATCTGAATGGCGGTAATGCCCTTGCGGGTGCCGCCGACCTTAAAGTCCATATCGCCGTGGAAGTCCTCCACGCCCTGAATGTCCAGCATGGTCATCCAGCGCTCGCCCTCGGTGATCAGGCCGCAGGAGATACCGGCAACCGGAGCCTTGATGGGCACACCTGCGTCCATCAGTGCCAGCGTAGAGCCGCAGATGGAAGCCTGAGAGGTGGAGCCGTTAGAGCTGAGCACCTCGGACACGCAGCGGATGGTGTAGGGGAACTCCTCCAGAGAGGGCAGCACCGGCACCAGAGCACGCTCGGCCAGTGCGCCGTGGCCGATCTCGCGGCGGCCGGGGCTGCGCGGTGCGCGGGCCTCGCCCACAGAGTACGGCGGGAAGTTATAGTGGTGGATATAGCGCTTGGTCTGCTCGTCGGTCAGGTCGTCCATCAGCTGGTTGTCCTTGGTGCCGCCCAGCGTGCAGGTGGTAAGCACCTGCGTCTGGCCACGGGTGAACATACCGGAGCCGTGCACGCGGGGCAGGATGCCAACCTCTGCGGCCAGCGGGCGGATCTCGTTGATGCCGCGGCCGTCCACGCGCTTGCCGTCGTCCAGCAGCCAGCGGCGCACCACGAACTTCTGCATCTTGTAGCTTACCAGATCCAGATCGGCGGCGGACAGGTCGGGGTATTCCTCGGCGATCTTGTCCATGATGGGCAGCAGGGCTGCGTCACGCACGTTCTTATCGTCGGTGTCCATAGCGGCCTTGAAGTCGTCCAGATACTTGTTCTGGATGGCGTGGAACACGTCCATGTCCAGACCCACAACCTGAAAATCGATCTTCGGCTTGCCGCGCTCGGCCACGATCTTGTTGATGAACTCGATGATCTTCCTGATCTCGGTGTGTGCGGTCTTGATGGCGGTCAGCATGGTGTCCTCGTCCACCTCGTTGGCGCCGGCCTCGATCATCACGATCTTGTCCATGGTGGCGGCAACGGTCAGGGCAAGGTCGCTCACCTTGCGCTGCTCCTGGGTGGGGTTCAGCACGATCTCGCCGTCAACCAAGCCCACCTGCACGCCGCCGATGGGGCCGTTCCACGGGATATCGGACACGGCGGTCACCAGAGAAGCGCCGATCATACCGGCGATCTCGGGGCTGCAATCCGGGTCAAGGCTCATGACGGTCATGGTGATGCACACGTCGTTGCGCATTTCCTTGGGGAACAGCGGGCGCATGGGGCGGTCCACCACGCGGCTGGTCAGGATGGCGCGCTCGCCGGGGCGGCCCTCACGGCGCATAAAGCTGCCGGGAATGCGGCCTGCGGCGTAGAGCTTTTCCTCGTACTCCACGTTCAGCGGGAAGAAATCCACGCCCTCGCGGGGCTTGGGGCTCATGACCACGTTGCACATCACGCAGGTCTCGCCGTAGCGGATCAGTGCGCTGGCATTGGACAGGCCGCACATCTTGCCCATTTCAACCTTGAACGGGCGGCCAGCCAACATGGTTTCGTAGACCTTGAAGTTGTCAAAGGTCTCTTTGCGGGAACCAAATTCGATTGCCATTGTTTCTGCCTCCTTGTTTTTCGGATCGTTCTATCCAAAAAGCCGTGGCGTGCGCATTATAGCAATAAATCCAGCGCCCCTGCCCGCAGGCACAGGCGTTCGATTTACTGCTGCAATACGCTGCCACCGCTATTTTGTGCACATGGGATACATGGAGCTATACATAAAGCAAAGGGCAGGTACCATTGCGGTACCTGCCCTCCGTTAAAATTACTTACGCAGACCCAGAGTTGCGATCAGAGCACGGTAACGCTCGATGTCCTTCTTCTGGAGATAAGCCAGCAGATTGCGGCGACGGCCAACCATCTTCATCAGGCCGCGGCGGCTGTGGTGATCGTTCGGGTTCTTCTTCAGGTGCTCGTTCAGCTCGTTGATGTGAGCGGTCAGCAGAGCGACCTGAACCTCGGGGGAGCCAGTGTCCTTCTCGGTCAGAGCGACTTTGGCCATAACTTCCTGCTTATTCATAATACAGTACCTCTTTCAAGTAATTTATCTGCCTATGACACAGCGGCGGGAAACGGTTCTCCCAAAAGCGGGCATACTCCCAGCCCCGTGCCACGGTAACAGATACAGTATACCAGATTGCATAGCAGATTGCAAGAAGATTTTTGTCCGCAAGCCTTAATTTTTTACAATGCCGCCCCAGTACAGCTGCACCTCCGGCAGCTTCTTTTTGCGCAGCAGAAACACGGTGGGGATCAGGTACACCGCCACCGACAGCAGCCGCGAGGCATCGTAGCCGCTCACGCTCTCGGCCACGCTGGTGGTGCCGTACAGCCCGCCGATGAGCATGGCGGCAATGTCCATGGCGCTGTGCAGGAACACCGTCACCCATACATTGCCGGTGCGGAAGTAGATGGCGGCCAGCATCACGCCCAGCGAAGCCGCAAACACGCACTGCATCAGCACGCCAAAGGGTTCCGAACCGAGCAGGTTGCTCAGGTGCGCTGCGCCGAACAGCACACCGGACAAAAGACAGGCTTTCCACACCCCGGCGCGGGCGGTGCCGTAACGCTCCAGCAGGGTCTGGGCAATGATGCCCCGGAACACCAGCTCCTCCGCCACGCCCACAAGGATCATGTTCAGCATAAAGGTCAGGATGCGGGGCAGCGGCAGCAGCGGCGTGTCCGGGCGGCCAAAGGCCAGCGTCCCAAAGGCCGTGTACCCGATGAAGAACAGCGGGTACATGCCCACCAGCAGCCCGTTCAGAAAGCCGCAGCCCCGCCGCCGCAGCAGATCCAGTCTGCCGGTGCGGGCCAGCAGCAAAAGCGCCACCGCCAGCCCGACAGCCTCCTGCACAGAGCCAAACAGATAGCCGTCCATGGTGTCAAAGTCCGCGCCTGCCGCTGCCAGCCCGATGGTTGCCAGCAGGCTGAACACGACCATGCTGCCAAGGAACAGCACCTCGGACAGGATACAATAAAGAATGGGGTGCGCGGTGCGCAGCCGTTTGAGCATAAGTATAGCCCTCCCTATCAATGATAAGCCTATTCTACCACGATTCCCCCAAAAGCGATAGGCCGAAAATAAAGTGTACCGCCGGAAGATCGGGGGTCTGTGAACGACTTACAGCATCTTTTTACAGAAAGTTCATGTAAAAACGGGCTAAAATAGCCTTGCAGATTTGACGTGTCTGCTGCTTTGGTGTATCATATACTTGTATTGTTATGCGCGATTCCGGGCGCATCACAGCCCGATTTTTAAGATTTATGAGGTGTGACCTATGTCCCTTGTTGAAAAACTTTTTGGCAGCTTCTCTGACCGGGAGCTGAAAAAGGTGAACCCCATCACCAAACAGGTGCTGGCGCTGGAGCCCAAGTATCAGGCCATGTCCGATGCCGACTTACAGGCGCAGACTGCCGCTTTCAAGCAGCAGCTGTCCGAGGGCAAAACGCTGGACGATATCCTGCCGGATGCCTTTGCCGTTTGCCGCGAGGCCGCATGGCGCGTGCTGGGCATGAAGCACTTCCCGGTGCAGGTGACCGGCGGCATTGCCCTGCACCGCGGCGATATTGCCGAGATGCAGACCGGTGAGGGCAAGACCCTTGTGGCTACCCTGCCCGCCTACCTGAACGCCCTGACCGGCGAGGGGGTGCACATCGTTACCGTCAACGACTATCTGGCCAAGCGCGACAGCGAGTGGATGGGCAAGCTTTACCGCTGGCTGGGGCTGACCGTTGGTTTGATCGTGCAGGGCATGGACGGCGACGCCCGCCGGGACGCCTACAATGCCGATATCACCTACGGCACCAACAACGAGTTCGGCTTTGACTACCTGCGTGACAACATGGTGACCTACAAAGCCAATATGGTGCAGCGCGGTCATGCCTACGCCATCGTGGACGAGGTGGACTCCATCCTGATCGATGAAGCCCGCACGCCTTTGATCATCTCCGGCCGCGGCGAGGACTCTTCCAGCCTGTACACACAGGTAGACCGCTTTGTGCGCACCCTGCACAAGAGCGTGGTGGTGGAGCTGGAAGATAAGGTCTCCACCGACGAACAGGCCGATGGCGATTACGTTGTGGACGAAAAGCACAAGACCTGTACCCTGACCGCTGCCGGCATCAAAAAGGCCGAGGCCTATTTTAAGGTAGAGAACCTTGCCGCCGCCGAGAACATGACCCTTGCCCACCACATCGATCAGGCCATCAAGGCCTACGGCGTGATGCAGCGGGACATCGATTATGTGGTCAAGGATGGCCAGGTCATCATCGTGGACGAGTTCACCGGACGTCTGATGATCGGCCGCCGGTACAACGAGGGTCTGCATCAGGCCATCGAAGCCAAGGAGGGCGTGAAGATCGCCGCCGAGAGCAAGACGCTGGCCACCATCACCTTCCAGAACTACTTCCGTATGTACAAAAAGCTGTCCGGTATGACCGGTACTGCCCGCACCGAAGCCACCGAATTCACCGAGATCTACGGCCTGAACATCGTCAGCGTGCCCACCAACCGCCCGGTGCAGCGCAAGGACTACCCGGACGCCATCTATAAGACCGTGGAGGGCAAGTACCGCGCCGTCATCGAGCAGGTAATGGAGTGCCACAAAAACGGCCAGCCCGTGCTGGTGGGTACTGTCAGCGTGGAAAAGAGCGAAACCCTTGCTAAAATGTTACAGCGCCACACCCGGGATTTCAACGTGCTGAACGCCAAAAACCACGAGCGCGAAGCCGAGATCGTGGCGCAGGCCGGTAAAAAGGGTGCCATCACCATCGCCACCAACATGGCAGGCCGTGGTACCGATATCATGCTGGGCGGCAACGCCGAGTTCATGGCAAAGGCCCAGATGCGCAAGGAGCACTTCTGCGAGAACCTGCTCAACCCCGAGACCCCGCAGGACGCCGACCCGGCAGCCGTGGAACTGCTGCTGACCGAAGCCAACGGCCACGGCGAGACCACCGATGCCAACATTCTGGCGGCACGTCAGCGCTTTGACCAGCTGTACGCCCAGTACAAGCCCGCCATCGACGCCGAGGCCGACGAAGTGCGCGCCGCAGGCGGCCTGTTCATCATCGGTACCGAGCGCCACGAGAGCCGCCGTATCGACAACCAGCTGCGCGGCCGTGCCGGCCGTCAGGGCGACCCGGGCGCTTCCCGCTTCTACCTGAGCCTTGAGGACGACCTGATGCGCCTGTTCGGCGGCGACCGGGTGTCCGGCCTGATGAACACCCTGAAGATCGACGAGGATACCCCCATCGAGAACCGCATGATTACCAACACGCTGGAAAGCGCCCAGAAGAAGCTGGAGGGCCGCAACTTCGAGATCCGTAAGAACGTGCTGAAGTACGACGACGTGATGAACCAGCAGCGCGAGATCATCTACGGGCAGCGCCGCAAGGTGCTGGATGGCGAGGACATCAGCACCGAGATGCACAAGATGCTGCGGGAGAACATCGATTCCAGCTGCGCCCAGTTCCTTTCCGGCGATGTGAAGGACGAGTGGGATTTTGGTGCCCTGCGCCGCCACTATCAGGGCTGGCTGACCACCGATGCCGACTTCCACTATACCGTGGCAGACTTTGACAGCCTCTCCCAGCAGGGCATTGCAGATATGCTGTACGACCGCGGCATGCAGATCCTGCAGGCCAAGGAGGTGCGCTACGGTGCCCCCGTCATGCGCGAGCTGGAACGCATCTGTCTGCTCAAGTGCGTAGACCGCCAGTGGATGGACCACATCGACAACATGGACCAGCTGCGGCAGGGCATCGCGCTGCGTGGCTACGGCCAGAAAGACCCGGTGGTGGAATACCGCATCGAGGGCTTTGATATGTTCGACCAGATGGTGGATTCCATCCGGGAGTCCAGCGTCAAGATGCTGCTGACCATCGAGCTGCGCGCCGCCGGTGCCGCCCCCAAGCGGGAGCAGGTGGCAAAGCCCACCGGCGAGGGCTTTGTGCCCGGCAACGGTGCACCCGGCGTCAAGGGCAGCCCCAAGGGTCAGCCGGTGCGTGTGGTCAAAATCGGCCGCAACGATCCCTGCCCCTGCGGCAGCGGTCTGAAGTTCAAAAAGTGCACCTGCGCCCAGTACCATCCCAATGGTAATAACGGCGGGGAAGAATAACCGTAAGGACAAGCCCTCCCCGCCATGGCTGAGAGGGCTTTCCGCATAAATTCAGAGGGAGTTGATTTTATAATGATCGCACCGGAAAAACTGTTGGAAGCCGCCAAGGCGCTGGAACCGCAGCTGCAGGAGTGGCGACGCACACTGCACCGTCACCCGGAGGTGGGCTTTGACCTGCCCCAGACCAAGGCACTGGTCAAAAAGGCACTGACCGAGATGGGCTACACCCCGCAGGACTGCGGCAAGTGCGGCGTGGTGGCGCTTGCCGGGGGCAAGCGTCCCGGCAAGGTGATCCTGCTGCGCGGCGATATGGACGCGCTGCCCCTGCAGGAGGAATCCGGCGAGGAGTTTTCCTCTGAGCTGCCCGGCAAGATGCACGGCTGCGGCCACGATATGCACACCGCCATGGTGCTGGGCGCAGCCAAGCTGCTCAAGGAGCACGAGGACGAGATCGAAGGCACGGTAAAGCTGGAATTCCAGCCCGCAGAAGAGATCTTTCAGGGCTCTCTGGATATGATAAACAGCGGCCTGCTGGAGAATCCCAAGGTGGACGCAGCGGTCATGTTCCATGTACTGGCCGGAATGCCCCTGCCCGCCGGGATGGTGCTGGTGCCGGGCGGCGGCATCACCATGGCCAGCTGCGAGCAGTACCACATCGTTGTGCACGGCAAGGGCGGCCACGGCTCCATGCCCAACGCCTGCATCGACCCCATCACCGCAGCGGCACACATCCACATTGCCCTGCAGGAGATCAACAGCCGTGAGCTGGACCCCGCAGGCTTTGGCGTGTTCACCACCGGCCGGTTCGAGGCAGGCAAGGCCTCCAACGTCATCCCGGATTCTGCCGATATGTGGGGCACCATCCGCACTGTGGACCCGGAGCAGAAGGTCAGTGCCCTTATCCATCAGCGCATGACCGAAATTGCGCAGGGTGTAGCCGCCGCCTACCGCTGCACCGCCGAGGTGGAGTTCAGCGACTACTGCCCCTGCATGGTGGTAGATACCCCGCTGGCGGGCAACGCCCTGACCTATATGACCGAGCTGCTGGGCAAGGAAGCGATGGATATGACCCCGCTCACCGGCGGCAAGCCCGGCGGCGGCAGCGAGGACTTCGCTTTCGTCAGCCATGAAGTGCCCACTGTGAGCATGTTCTTGGCCGCAGGCAACGCCAAGGAGGGCTACACCTACGGCCAGCACCACCCCAAGGTGCGCTTTGACGACAGTGTCCTGTACTGCGGCACGGCAGCCTACACCTATATGGCGCTGCGCTGGCTGGCAGAGCACCAGTAAAATCGCCCCGCAGAACGCCGGGCAGGAGGAAAGCTATGAAACAGGAGCTGATGGATGCCATTCAGGAAACGCCGGTCATTGCAGCAGTCAAGGACGAAACCGGGCTTTGCAATGCGCTGACCAACGAGAACATCCGGGTGGTATTCGTATTATACGGAGATATCTGCAATATTGCCTCCATTGTGCGCCGCATCCACGAGGCGGAGCGCTTTGCCGTAGTCCATGTGGACCTTATTGCCGGGCTGGCGGGCAAGGAGGTAGCGGTGGACTTCATCCGCAATACCACCGAAGCGGACGGCATCATCTCCACCCGGCAGTCCTTCATCCGCCGCGCCAAGGAGCTGGGGCTTGCCGCCATCCTTCGGGTGTTCCTGCTGGATTCCATCGCACTGGAAAGTCTGGACAAGATCCCCGCAAACCTGCCGGACTGTCTGGATCTTCTGCCCGGTGCTATGCCCAAGATCCTGCGCCGCGTCTGCGCCAAAGCCAAGGTGCCGGTGCTGACCGGCGGGCTGATCGCGGACAAGGAGGACGTGCTGGCTGCGCTGGAAGCCGGGGCCACCGCTATTTCCACCACCAATCAGGCCGTGTGGGATATGTGACCCGCATTCTGCGCAAAAGCGGCAGGTGTTTTTTGTAAGGGTTTCACAAAAAGTGCAAAACACCTTGCTTTTTGTGCAGAGAGAGGGTATCATAAGCTTAATAAGTGCTGTTTGTTTCAAGAGATATGAGCGAAACGGACAAGGGCAGTTGCCTTTGTTTGTTTCGCTCTTTTTTGTACCATCAACAGCTGCCCGGCTCCCGACGGGCCAAGGCAGAACGGACAGGAGGAAAAGAACAATGTATGATGTAGCAATCATCGGCTGTGGTGTCATCGGTGCCGCCGCAGCCTACGCACTGTCGCGCTACGACAACAAGGTGGTCATCCTTGAGGCCGAGAATGATGTGGCCGACTGCACCACCAAGGCCAACAGCGCCATTCTCCACGCAGGCTACGACCCCGCCCCCGGCACCCGCATGGCACGGCTGAACGTGCGCGGCGTGGCACTGGCAAAGGAGATCTGCGCAAAGCTGGATGTCTCCTATAAGCAGTGCGGCTCTCTGGTGCTGGCACTGGACGAAAAGGAACTGCCCCACCTGCAGCATCTGTTTGAGAACGGCACCGCCAACGGCGTGCCCGACATGAAGATCCTTTCCAAGGAAGAGACCCTTGCCATGGAGCCCAACCTTTCTGAAAAGGTCTGCGGCGCACTGTGGGCACCCAGCGCCGCCATCGTAAACCCGTGGGAGTACGCACTGGCCATGACCGAGGTGGCGGTACGCAACGGCGTAGAGCTGCGCCGCAACTGCAAGGTGACCGATGCCGAAGCCATCGAGGGCGGCTACCGTCTGACCGTGCCCGGCGGCACGGTAGAGACCCGCTGCGTCATCAACGCTGCCGGTATCTGGGCAAACAAGGTGCACTCCATGGTGGAGCCCGCCAACTTCCGCATCATCCCCACCCGGGGCGAGTACTACCTGCTGGACAAGAGCGAGGGCACCCGCGTGAGCCACGTCATCTTTCAGTGCCCCAATGAGCTGGGCAAGGGCGTGCTGGTAGCCCCCACCGTCCACGGCAACCTGCTCGTCGGCCCCAACGCGGAGCCGGTGGAGGGCAACGATGTTTCCTGCACCAGCAGCGGTCTGGAATTTGTCAAGACCACTGCCCAGCGCAGCGTACCCAGCATCAACTTCGGCGAGTCCATCCGCAGCTTTGCGGGTGTGCGCGCCAATCTGGACGTGGACGACTTTATCATTGGCGAAGAGCCGGAGGCACCCGGCTGGATCGACTTGGCCGGTATGAAGAGCCCCGGCCTGTCCGCTGCCCCGGCAGTGGCTGAGGAAGCTGTTGCCATCCTACAGCAGCGCGGTGTTCTGGGCGCGGAAAAGGCTGATTACAAGGACGGCCGCCGCCACATCCGCTTCAAGGAGCTTTCCGCAGAGGAAAAGGCAGCGCTGGTCAAGGAGCAGCCCGCCTACGGCCGGGTCATCTGTCGCTGCGAGACCATCACCGAGGGCGAGATCTTAGCGGCCCTTCACAGCGAGGTGCCCGCCAACACCATCGACGGCGTCAAGCGCCGCGCCGGTGCAGGCATGGGCCGTTGTCAGGGCGGCTTCTGCGGCCCCCGCGTGCTGGAGCTTATCAGCCGTGAGCTGGGCATAGACCCCTTGGACATCCTGCAGGACAAGAACGGCTCGAACGTTCTGGTCAGCGAAACGAAGGTAGGAGGAAAGAGCAATGGTTGATCTGGTCATTATCGGCGGCGGCCCTGCGGGCCTTGCTGCTGCCTGCAAGGCATGGGAAAGCGGTCTGCGCGATATCCTCATTCTGGAGCGTGACAAGGAGCTGGGCGGCATTCTGAACCAGTGCATCCACAACGGCTTTGGTCTGCACCGCTTTGGCGAGCAGCTGACCGGCCCGGAGTACGCCGGACGCTTTATTGAGATGCTCAAGGACACCGGCGTAAAGGTGCAGCTGGACACCATGGTGCTGGAAGTGACCCCGGACAAAAAGGTGCACTGCGTCTCCAAGGAGTACGGCTACCAGATCATCGAGGCCAAGAGCATCGTACTGGGCATGGGCTGCCGCGAGCGCACCCGCGGTGCCATTGGTACCCCGGGCACCCGCCCTGCCGGTGTGTACACCGCCGGTGCAGCACAGCGCTATGTGAACATGGAAGGCTATCTGGTGGGCAAGCGGGTGCTGATCCTCGGCAGCGGCGACATCGGCCTCATCATGGCGCGCCGCATGACCCTTGAGGGCGCAAAGGTGCTGGCCTGCGTAGAGGTGATGCCCTACTCCGGCGGCCTGACCCGCAACATCGTGCAGTGCCTGAACGACTTTGACATCCCCCTGTACCTCTCCCACACCATCGTGGATATTCAGGGCAAGGAGCGCGTAGAAAAGGCCATCGTGGCCGAGATCGGCCCCGACCGCAAACCCATTCCCGGTACCGAGATGGAGTTCGATGTGGACACCATTCTGCTGAGCGTGGGCCTGATCCCCGAAAACGAGCTGACCAAGCAGGCCGGTATCGAGATGGATCCCCGCACCAAGGGTGCCATCGTGTACGAGAACATGGAGACCAGCATTCCCGGCGTGTTTGCCTGCGGCAATGTGGTGCAGGTGCATGATCTGGTGGACTTTGTTTCCGGCGAGAGCGAGCTGGCCGGCGTGGCTGCTGCCAACTACGTCCAGAACGGCCCCGTGGCCGAGGGACGTGTGCTGACTGTGAAGCCCGGTGCAGACCTTGGCTACACCCTGCCGCAGCGCATCCGTCTGGAAGGCGTGGAAAAGAGCACCAACGTTTCCTTCCGCGTCCGCCGCATCTGCGGCAAGAGCACCATCCTTGTCAAGAGCGGTGACACGGTGATCGCACGCTTCAAGCGCGACCGCCTTGCCCCCGGCGAGATGGAGCACATCACCCTGCCCAGAGTGCTGCTGGACAGAGCCCCCGTGGATGAAGTGACCATTGAGATCGAGGAGGCATGAGCGATATGAAAGAAGTAATTTGCACCTGCTGCCCTCAGGGCTGCCATCTGCAGGTGGATGAAGCCAACGACTACAAGGTGACCGGCAACGGCTGCCCCAACGGCATTGCCTACGGCAAGGAAGAGCTGACCCACCCCACCCGCATCATCACCAGCACCGTGCGCGCCGAGGGCTGCCTGCACTCCCGCTGCCCGGTCAAGACCTCCAAGCCCGTGCCCAAGGGACAGATGGCTGAGGTTGTCGCCGCGCTGGACAATGTGGTACTGCACGCGCCCATCCATGTGGGTGATGTGGTGCTGACCGATGTCTGCGGCACCGGCGCAGACATCGTGACCTGCCGCGATATGGCATAAGCTCCCCTCTTTATTCCGACAGCATTTTTCAACTTTCCTTCCTATACACAATATGCAAAGCAGCCGCTGCACGACAAGGTGCAGCGGCTGCTTTGCATGTGAGGAAATTCCCCTGTATAAATATGATTCAGAATGACCGCCGCTACGCTTTGGACGTAATCCTCTTAACGAGATGCAGTTCAAAAGCCCCCCGGCGGTATGCGTTTATAGGGTTGTATTGCGGTCTGAAAGCGTTCTTATGTACGACAACCCTCTGCCCGTATCAAAGGTATTTCCGTATAGTCGGTACAAGGACATTCATATTGATCGGCTTTGCGATATGGTCGTTCATCCCGGCATCCAGTGCTGCCTGTTTATCTTCAGAAAAGGCATTTGCCGTCATAGCAACGATGGGGATACCCGCTTTTTGAGGGTCATCCATCCGCCGAATCTTTGTTGCCGCATCGTAGCCGTTCATCACAGGCATCTGGATGTCCATAAGGATCAGCCGGTACGTTCCGTTCGCAGCCTTTTCCAGCATATCCACACATTCCACGCCGTCTTTGGCGCGGTCTACCGTGCAGCCTTCTTCCTGCAGCAGTTCAGTGGCGATCTCTGCATTGAGGTCGTTGTCCTCGGTCAGCAGGATTTTTACACCGCGCAGGCTCTTTTCGTCCGAGGGGGCAGTCTCTCGTTTCGCCGCCTGTGTTTTCTCCTGCGATGCAATGCGGCAGGGAATGGTCACGGTAAACGTGGAGCCCACACCGATCTTGCTCTCCACTTCCACGGTGCCGCCCATCAGCCCGACCAGCTTTTTCACGATGCCCATTCCGATGCCGCTGCCTTCCACCTTGCTGACGGTGGAGGTGCGCTCCCGTTCAAAGGGTTCAAAGATGTGCTTCTGGAACTCCTGCGACATTCCGATGCCGTTATCGGCAACCGTGATCACCGTATTGCACCAGCCCTCTTTTTCGCCGGGCTTCTGCGTGGCATCGCAGTGAATCGTGCCGCAGGCACCTGTGTATTTGACCGCATTGCTGACGAGGTTTGTACAGATCTCGGTCAGGTGCGGAATATCCACATAGACATGCGGATACAGCAGATGTGTTGTCACCATAAGCGTCTGCCCCTTGCCGTCTGCCTGATTCTGGAACATTGCAATGCAATTACGGAAATCCTTTTCGATGTCCGAAACCGAATATTCGATCTCTGTTTTATCATTCTCGATCCGGGCGAGATCCAGAACATTGTTCAGCAGCATCAGCAGGTTCTGTCCGCACACCTGAATATTCTCCATGTATTTTTCCAGCTTTGCCGGGTCGTCCGGGTGCCTGGAGGCAAGGTCTGCATAACCGATAATGGCGTTCATGGGGGTGCGGATGTCATGCGACATATTGAACAGGAATGTGGATTTGGCGCGGTTCGCACTCTCTGCCTTTTCCACGGCGACCTGCAATTTTGCATTTAGTTCCTGCGTATCGTTTGCGGCCTTCCTTGCAGCAGCTTCGGCTTTACGCGCCTTGCGGAGCAGCTTTAAAATCGTGAGCAGAACAACTGCAACAGCAATGCTGCTGATCAGCAGAACCATGAAGAAGTTATCCTTTATAAACTCGCTCAGGGTAACTTTCCGCGCGGAGCTCTTATACATCGCAATAGAGCCGGCAAGCATATTGACCGGCATTGCCTTGAGCGTTTTGTTCAGGATGGACAGCAGGCTGCTGTCTCCACTATTGACCGCAAAGCAGGCTTTGACAGAGTTCAATAGCGGAACACTGTAAAAGCCGTATTTCTTGCTGTAATTCTCCTCGCTACTGATCCCTGTGATAAAGCAATCTGCCTGTCCGTCTTTGACCAGCCTTGCCGCATCCTCCTGTGTATCGCAATCCACGATCTCCCACTGCGGATAATAAAACGCAAGGTACTTTTTCAGAGAGAGCCTGTTTTGGGGAACGGCAATGCGGTTTGTCTTGTTCTCGTTAAAATGCTGTTTGTTCGTGACCGCCATCAGGTTGGTGATCCACGTTGTGTTGGTGCAGGCAACGCGATACTCTTCCGCCAGATTGGGGTTTTGGTCGAAATGGAAGATCATGTCGATCTCGCCCGATTTCAGCGCATCAAGTTCCGCTTCCTTGCTGTCATAGCCGACCATCTGGAATTCCAGCTCCTGATTTCCCAGACAGCCTTTTGCAAACTGAATATAGTCCGTGATCGCCCCGGTAAGCTCCCCGGTGGCAGGGTCGTAGGTGCTGACGCCGCTGTCGCTCGTCAGAAAGCCCATTCGGATCGCGCCGTGATTTCTGAGCCACGTCTTTTCCTCTCTCGTAAGGAGGGGCATATAATCCAGCGAGAAATACCGTTTATACAGATCTGCCGTATAAAAAGGCGCAGCTTCGTCCAATGTGCGCATTGCATCGTCCAATTCTTCCTTGATATCCGGCCGGTCCTTGTTGATCGCATAGTAGATGCCGGATTCTCCCACACGAGTTATGGTCGAGATACCACACTCTGCCCAGAAGGATTCTTCCAGCGAGACAAAACAGTCGATCTCGTGGTTTGCCAGCTTTTGCTTCACATCCTCGTTGTTGGAGACGTTGACGTGTTCCGTTTTCAGGCCGTATTTTTCTTCCCATTCGGTCAGCATCACTTCCGGCTCCGTTCCCATCAGAACACCGATCTTTTTGCCGTTCAGCGTTTTGAAGTTGGAGGCGGAGATGTCTGCGCGCGAGAGATCGGCGTAGAGGTAATATTTTTCCACCCCCATCGGCTCGTCCGAAAACAGCATCTCCTCGGCGCGGTCCTCTGTATAGGAAATATCGCCCATAATATCGATCTCGCCGTTTTTGAGCTTCTCGAAGCAGTCTGACCAGTCGCAGGTCACATACTCGAACTGCCAGCCTGTGTAGCCGGATAAGGTTTCCAGCAGTTCGTAGCCGTAGCCTTTTCTTGCGCCCTTCTCGTTGACATAGTTGAAAGTGTCCTCAAACGAGCCGACACGGACGACCTTTGCAGGGGCGGTTTCTGCGGCAGCTTTTACAGGGAGCACGACTGACAGCAACAGCAGCAGGCTCAGCATCGCACAGATGCTTTTCTGTATCAGGGTGCGCATGGTTTCGCTTGTTCCAGAGTTTTTCATTTATTCCAATCTTTCTCCGCCCCAGACGGTCTCATTCCGGTTTCATTTTCATTCCACCGATTTCAGGAAAGGTGCTTGCAAAATCATTCTCGTTCTGCTGTCAGCAGTTTTTTGAATATCTATGCCATTATATAGCATAATTGTAACATTATAACAGAGGCGTTTCAAGGCTTTTTACTTGTAAAGACCGCTTATTTTTTGCGAAACGCTTTTGTCCGTTAAGGAACGGCTGCGGATTCCCAAGCGGAATCATTTTGAGCTGTTCTTCTCCGGCAACTATCTGCACCCAGACTCAAACGGGCTGCCTACGCTATCTCCCAAAATTGCGCCCAACATGGCTGCTGCCGCTGCCCTGCAAAAGGTTCCGGTCAGCCGGGTTTACGATGGCAACAGCAGCCTCTTTTCTGCTTCTCCAGCCTTCAAAAAGCATGTGTCCATGATTACGATTCAGCCCCTGTAAAGCCAAAACCAACTGCAAATGTAGGTAAAATTTTCTCAAAAGCAAAATTTGGTATTGACAAATCCTAAATCCGTGCTTTAATATAGGCAAATTCAATACACTAAACCGTTGAAGCGGAGATAACGGCGAACCATGCCTGTACAGAGAGCCTGCGCAGCTGAGAAGCAGACCGGAAACAGTTCGTCAAGGAAAAGGCGGCGTTGCGTCGCTTTCTCCTGAAATGGACCGCTGAGGGTGCAGGGAACTGCGGTGCTTTTGCCGCACAGTATTCTGCAACGTAGGGCATACGTCAGTTGCCGGGGATGTGTTGGCATCCCGCCAAGTGCATGGGGTCGTTCCCATGAAGTCAGGGTGGCACCGCGGATCAAAGGCCTAGCTTTATTCGTCCTTGACAGAAGAAGGTTTCTTCTGTCCGGGGCGTTTTTCTTTTACACTCCTCCGGCAGAAGGGCCGGGGGAGTTTTTTGTTTGACGTAGAAAGGGGTAGCAGCTATGAAGATACGGCCTGCACTGGACGAAGTAAAAACCATTGCGGCGGCGGGCGGTTACAAGGTGCTGCCGGTCAGCGGCGAGATCTTATCCGACATCTGCACGCCCATTGAGGCGCTGAAGATTTTGAAAAACGTTTCCACCCACTGCTACCTGCTGGAAAGTGCCCAGCCCAGCGAAAAGTGGGGACGCTACACCTTTCTGGGGCTTGACCCCAAAATGGAGATCACCTGCCGCAACGGCGTAATGAAGGCTGGGGAGCTTACCTTTGAAACGCAAAATCCCTCGCAGACGCTGCGGGAAATCCTTGCACAATACAAAAGCCCGCGCTTTGCAGAGCTGCCCACCTTCACCGGCGGTCTTGTGGGCTACTTTGCCTACGACTACCTTGGTTACAGCGAGCCGAAAGCCCGCGCCGGAGCGCAGGATACCGAAAACTTCAAGGATGTGGATCTGATGCTTTTCGATCAGGTCATCGCCTTTGACACTCTGCGGCAGAAGATCGTGCTCATCGTAAATATGCCGCTGCAGCCGGACGCGCTGGAAACGAACTATAACAAAGCCGTTCTTCGGTTGCAGCAGCTGGCACAGCTGCTGCAGACGGGCACCCAAAAGCAGGAAGCCGCAGGCAGGCTGCTGGGCGATGTGACCCCGCTTTTTGACAAAGCTGCCTACTGCGCAATGGTGGAAAAGGCAAAGCACGCCATCCATGAGGGAGAGATTTTCCAGATCGTGCTTTCCAACCGGCTGGCAGCGTCCTTTGAGGGTAGTCTGCTGGGCGCTTACCGGATGCTGCGCACCATCAACCCCTCGCCGTATATGTTCTATTTTTCCGGTACAGACGTAGAGGTGGCCGGTGCCTCGCCGGAAACGCTGGTCAAGCTGGAGGACGGCGTGCTGCACACCTTTCCGCTGGCCGGCACCCGCCCGCGCGGAAAGACCGATGCCGAGGACAAGGCGCTGGAAGCAGAACTGCTGGCGGACGAAAAGGAGCTGGCCGAGCACAATATGCTGGTAGACCTTGGCCGCAACGATCTGGGTAAGGTGAGCCGCTTCGGCAGCGTGGAGGTGGAAAAGCTGCACTCCATCGAGCGGTATTCCCATGTGATGCACATCGGCTCCACCGTGCGCGGCCAGCTGCGGCCGGAATGCGATGCACTGGACGCCATCGAGGCGGTGCTTCCGGCAGGCACCCTCTCCGGCGCACCCAAGATACGCGCCTGCCAGCTGATCGAGGAGTTGGAAAACAACAAGCGCGGCATCTACGGCGGTGCCATCGGCTACATTGATTTTACCGGCAACATGGACACCTGCATCGCCATCCGCATCGCCTACAAGAAAAACGGACAGGTGTTCGTCCGCAGCGGTGCAGGCATCGTGGCAGACTCGGTGCCCGAAAAGGAATATCAGGAGTGCATCAACAAGGCGCAGGCCGTGGTCAGCGCACTCCGTCAGGCACAGGAGGAAGGATTATGACGCTGCTGATCGACAACTACGACAGCTTTTCCTATAACCTCTACCAGCTGGTAGGCGAGCTGGACCCCGGCATCCGGGTCATCCGCAACGATGAGCTGACCTTGGACGAGATCCGCGCTTTGCACCCGGCACGCATCATCCTTTCGCCGGGGCCCGGCAGACCGGAGGATGCAGGCATCACGCTGGAAGCTGCCCGCACATTGGGCAAAGAGATTCCCACGCTGGGCGTCTGCCTTGGACATCAGGCCATCTGCGCGGCCTTTGGTGCTACGGTCACCTACGCAACGCAGCTCATGCACGGCAAACAGTCCGAAGTAGAATTTGACCCCGCGTGCCCGCTGTTCCGCAGCTGCAAAGCCCCGCTGCTGGTGGCGCGGTATCATTCGCTGGCGGCAGACCCCGCCACCCTGCCGCCGGAGCTTAAAATCACCGCCCGCACCGCCGACGGCGAGGTGATGGCGGTGCAGCACACAAAATACCCCATTTACGGGGTGCAGTTCCACCCGGAATCCATCCTGACCCCGCAGGGTCGGCTGATCTTGAAGAATTTTATGGAGGGTTAAAAAATGATCAGGGAAGCCATTGCAAAGATCGTCAATAAGCAGGATCTGACCTATGACGAAGCCTACGCTGTCATGAACGAGATCATGAGCGGCGAGACCTCCCCCACCCAGAACGCCGCCTTCCTTGCGGCGCTTTCCACCAAGAGCACCAAGGCGGAGACTACCGATGAGATTGCAGGCTGCGCCGCCGCCATGCGCGACCACGCCACCAAGGTGGAGACCGGCATGGACCTCTTTGAGATCGTGGGCACCGGCGGCGACAACGCCCACAGCTTTAACATTTCCACCACCTCGGCTCTGGTGGCGGCGGCAGGCGGCATGAAGGTAGCCAAGCACGGCAACCGGGCGGCATCCTCCCAGTGCGGCACCGCCGACTGTCTGGAGGCGCTGGGCGTGAACATCCAGCAAAGCCCCGCCCGCTGCGTGGAACTGCTGCAGGAAGTGGGCATCTGCTTCTTCTTTGCGCAGAAGTACCACACCTCCATGAAATATGTGGGACCCATCCGCAGGGAACTGGGCTTCCGCACCGTGTTCAATATTCTTGGCCCGCTTACCAACCCCGGCTCCCCCAAAATGCAGCTGCTGGGCGTCTACGATGAATATCTGGTCGAGCCGCTGGCGCAGGTGCTTGTCAGTCTGGGGGTCCGGCGCGGCATGGTGGTCTACGGCAAGGATAAATTGGACGAGATCTCCCTCAGCGCCCCCACCAAGGTCTGCGAGATCAAGGACGGCTGGTACAAGTGCTACACCATCACG